>CANGPN010000001.1 GCA_947456305.1 Comamonadaceae bacterium
CAGGAACGAATGACATTGCCACTGTGAGTTCAGCGACGACGGCGGTCAGCGAAGGCAACACAGTTGCCGCTCTGAATGCTTCAGGCAAGTTACTCGTGACTGATGCAGATGCTGGAGAAGCATTCGTGGTTGCCAAGGATGTAGCAGGCACTTACGGAACCTTCCATGTGCTGGCAGACGGTACCTGGACTTACACCGGCAACGGTGCGCATGATGAATTGACATCTGGTCAAAAGGTGAGTGACACCATCACAGTGACCAGTGTGGACGGCACCGGTACCGGCACGATCACGGTGAATATCACGGGAACGAATGACATTGCCACCGTGAGCTCAGCTACTGCCGTAGTCACTGAAGCCAATACAGCCGCAGCGCTGAATGCCTCTGGAAAGCTGGCCATTGCTGATGCAGATACAGGTGAAGCCTTGGTGGTGGAGCAAGATGTTGCAGGCACATACGGTACTTTCCGTGTGCAAGCAGATGGCACTTGGACTTACACGGGCAATGGCGCTCACGATGAATTGACGGCGGGTCAAAAGGTCAGCGACACCATCACTGTGAAGAGCGTGGACGGCACAGGCAGCGGCACGATCACTGTGAATATCACAGGAACCAATGACATTGCCACTGTGAGTTCAGCGACGACAGCGGTCACCGAAGGCAATACAGCGGCGTCACTGAATGCAAGTGGCAAACTGACCATCACTGACGCAGACGCAGGCGAAGCAGCTTTAGTTGTGCAGGATGTTGAAGGTAAGTACGGCATATTCCATGTGTCAGCAGACGGTAGCTGGACTTACACCGGTAACGGTGCGCACGATGAATTGACTGCAGGTCAGAAGGTTTACGACATGATCACGGTCAAGAGTGTCGACGGCACTGCCAGCGGCACGATCACTGTGAACATCTCAGGAACGAATGACATTGCCACTGTCAGCTCAGCCACAACTGCGGTGAACGAAGGCAATACCGCCGCGGCATTGAATGCCGCTGGCAAGTTGAGCATTGTTGATGCAGATGCGGGTGAAGCATGGGTAGTTGCCAAGGATTTTGCTGGTACTTACGGTAATTTCCATGTGAACGCTGACGGTTCATGGACATACACCGGCAATGGCGCGCATGACGAACTGACCGCTGGTCAAAAAGTCAGCGACAGCATCACGGTCATGAGCGCGGACGGCACAGGCAGCGGTACGATCACCGTGAACATCACTGGAACCAATGACATTGCCACTGTCAGCTCAGCCACAACGGCGGTCACCGAAGGTAATACAGCCGCTTCACTTTATGCATCCGGTAAGCTGACCGTTGCTGATGCGGACAAAGGCGAAGCCCTCGTCGCTGCAAAAACATTGGCCGGTATTTACGGTAACTTCCGCGTCAACACGGATGGTTCATGGACGTATACCGGTAATGGCGCGCACGATGAATTGACTGCGGGCCAAAAGGTCGTCGACAGCATCACAGTCACCAGCGCTGACGGCTTATCCAGCGGAACCATCACCGTGAACATCACGGGCACCAATGACATTGCCGCTGTCAGTTCTGCCGCTACCTCTGTCACCGAAACCAATGCGGCAGCGTCGTTGAATGCCTCCGGCAAGCTGACCATCGCTGATACAGACACCGGCGAAGCCATGGTTGTGGCCCGGGATGTAGCAGGCATTTACGGTAACTTCCATGTCAACAGTGACGGGTCATGGACGTACACCGGCAACGGTGCGCATAACGAGTTGAAAGCCGGACAACAGGTGAGTGACATCATCACAGTCACCAGCGTGGACGGTACGGCCAGCGGAAAAATTGCAGTGAACATCACAGGCACCAACGATGCTGCTGTGATCAGCGGTGTAAGTACGGCTAATTTGATCGAAACCAACGCCATTCAAACCGCCACAGGTGTACTGAGTTCGGTGGATGTGGATAACGGTGCCGGCTTTACTGCGCAAAGCAATATCAACGGCAGCAGCGGTTACGGTAAGTTCAGCATAGATGCTGTTGGTCAGTGGACTTACACCATGAACACGGCGCACGACGAGTTCTTGGCTGGTAAAGCCTATACCGACAGCTTCAATGCCACCAGTGCTGACGGCACAGTCAAAGTAGTAACAGTCACCATCACTGGCACCGAAGATGTGGCGGTGATCAGCGGAACCAGCACGGCAGGCTTGCTTGAAACCAATGCAGCACTGACCACTTCCGGTCAACTGACTGTCAGCGATGCCGACAGTGCCAAGCCAGTGTTTATGGCGCAAACCAATGTCAACGGTTCAGGCGGCTACGGAACTTTCAACGTAGACATCACTGGCAAGTGGACCTACACCATGAACGGTGCCCACAATGAATTCTCAGAAGGCAAAAGTTACAACGACAGCTTCACAGTCAAAACCTCTGACGGCGTTTCCAAATTAGTCACTGTTACTATCAATGGTACAGATGACAAATCGGTGATCAGTGGTGTCAGCACGGCGACCCTGACCGAAACCAATGCGATTCAAGCGGCCTCCGGCAAACTGACCGCCACCGATGTAGACAGTTCACCCGCATTCGTGACCCAGACTGCGGTCAAGGGCTTGTACGGTACGTTCAATCTCGGCAGTGACGGTACCTGGAACTACAGCATGAGCACCGCGCATGACGAGTTCGCAGCTGGCAAGGCTTACCTTGACACGTTCTCTGCCAAAACGCTGGACGGGACAACGCAGTCGGTGACAGTGACTATCAACGGTACCAATGACGCAGCCGTGATCACCGGTACCAGCACAGCCGCACTGATTCAATCGCAAGTGGCATTGACGGCGACCGGCGCATTGACTGCCACTGATGTTGACAGCGCCGCAGTCTTTAATGTGCAAACCGCAGTCAAGGGCAGCAACGGTTTTGGTAACTTCAACATAGACGCTACGGGCAAGTGGACCTATGTGATGAATGACGCGCACAAAGAGTTCAAGCCGGGGCTGGTCTACACGGATAGCTTTACAGCCACCACGGCTGACAACACCAGCAAACTGGTCACGGTAAGCATCACCGGTACCGACGACAAGGCGGTAGTCGCAGGCGTGAGCACTGCCGCATTGACAGAAACCAATGTCATCTTGACTGCTGAAGGTACGTTGACATACGTTGATCCTGATGGCTCTGCAACCGCACCGTTTGTATCGCAAATCAATGTGCTGGGCAGTAACGGCTTTGGTCGCTTCAACATGGGTACCGATGGTCATTGGCTGTACACCACCAACACAGCCCATGATGAGTTTGTCAAAGATGTGAAATACACCGACAGTTTCACAGCTAAAACAGCAGACGGTTCTTTACAAGTGATCACTGTGACCATTGTCGGCACCAACGATGCTGCGGTGATACGCGGAGTGAATACGGCCAACTTGGTTGAAACTGATGCCGCTCAAACAGCAAACGGTCAATTGACGATCACTGACGTAGACAACGTGGCCGGATTTGTACCAATGACTGCAATGGCAGGTACAGCCGGTTATGGCAAGTTCACAGTGGACGCGACGGGCAAATGGTCTTACACCATGAACAATGCCCAAAATCAATTCGTCAAAGATGTCAGCTACACCGACACAGTGACTGTGAACAGCATTGACGGTATTACCAAGCAAGTGTTAACGGTCAATATTCTCGGAACCAATGACGCGGCTGTGATTGGCGGTGTGAGCAGCGGCGCGATCACCGAGTCCAACGTGATGCAATCCGCCGGAGGTCAGTTGACCATTACAGACGTCGACAATGTGTCCGCGTTTGTGCCGCAGACAGCGGTTGCCGGTTCTGCCGGGTATGGCAAATTCACGGTGGACGCTACCGGTAAGTGGACATACACCATGAACACGGCGCATGATGAGTTTATCGGCGGAGGTATCTACAAAGACAGTATCACCGTCAGCGCTGTGGATGCGATGACCAAGGTGGTGGTGACAGTCACCATCACGGGGACCAATGACGCTGCCGTCATCGGTGGTGTCACAACTGCGGCCTTGACGGAAACAAATGCTGCGCTCACAGCCACGGGGCAGTTAAGCATCACGGATGTGGACAGTTTGGCCGCCTTTGTGCCGCAAACTTCGGTTGCCGGTCTGTCTGGGTATGGCACATTCACGGTGGACGCGTCCGGCAAGTGGTCGTACACCATGAACACGGCTCATGACGAGTTCGTCAAGGATGTCACTTACACAGACAAACTCAATGTGCTTGCCGCCGATGGTACTGTCCAGGTGCTGACGGTGAATATTCTGGGTACCAACGATGCAGCCGTCATTGGCGGTGTGAGTACAGCGCTTATCAAAGAAACAGATGCTGTGCAAACTGCCACGGGGCAGTTAACCATCACGGATGTGGACAGTTTGGCCGCCTTCGTGCCGCAAACCTCGGTTGCGGGTACGGCTGGTTATGGCAAATTCACCGTGGACGCAACCGGCAAGTGGTCCTACGTGATGAACACTGCGCATGACGAGTTTGTCAAAGATGTCACTTACACCGATTCAGTGACAGTTGTTTCAGCAGACGGTACTTCTCAGTTACTGAAGGTGAGTATCGTGGGTACTAATGACGCCGCAGTCATCAGCGGCGTCAACACCGCAGGATTGACAGAATCGAATGCGGCTCAAACCGCTACCGGTCAATTGACCGTTACCGATGTGGACAGTCCAGCTGTCTTTGTGGCCCAAACCTCGGCTGTCGGTGACCACGGTTATGGCAGTTTCAGTCTGGATACCACCGGCAAATGGACTTACACCATGAACTCGGCGCATGATGAGTTTGCCGCCGGTCAGACGTATACCGACAGTTTCACAGCGATCTCGGCTGACGGTACGACCAAAACCGTGACTGTCACTATCACCGGCACAGATGATTTGGCTGTGATAGGCGGGGCTAACACCGCAGCCTTGACTGAATCCAATGCGGCACAAAGCGCCTCAGGCAGTTTGAGCGTGACAGATGCAGACGGTACTTTGCCAGCGACAGCAGTATCTGCAACTTCAACAACACCTTTTTACACCAACAATTTCGATACTGTGTTTGGTGATGGCGTCACTTTGCAAGGCAATACCTTGATCAAAACCGGTGCCGGCGTAGGCGGTACCGGCGCAGTTTATTTCGATGGTGATGGCGATGGCTTGGTGGTGCAGAACACCAATTTGAATCTGGGAACCAAAAGCTTTCAGCTTTCATTTGACGTGAAGGCTGATGGTGCACAAGATCCTTATTCAGTCATTCTGTCTAAGGGTACAGGCGCTTGGCCTGCCAATTATTCATCGATCCTAGAGTTCGGAAACGGATGGGCCAATAGCAATAGCCGTGGAAATTGGGGCACCTTGAATTCAACAGTCGCTACTGTTACCAATGGCAGTGTGAATGACGGCGCCTGGCATAAAGTCGGCTTTGTGCGTGATGGTCAAAATATTTCGTTTTTATTTGATGGCGTAGAAGTATCCAAAGCCCAGATTTCCGCAAGTGCTACTTATGATTTGAACGGTCTGACCATAGGCCGTTGGCAGGGCAATAACCTGACCGATAACAATTTCAAAGGGTATGTTGATAATTTTTCAGTCACACCTTTAAGCGCTGCTTCAAGCGCTACGACGCCAACTGCAAGCATTGCAACGCCGACTGATGGCAATGTTTTTGTCGCCCAGACGGCCGTTGCCGGCGATAACGGCTACGGTAAATTCACTGTGGATACCGCAGGTAAATGGACGTATGTCATGGACACCGCCCACGATGAATTTGTCGGCGGTGTGACTTATACCGATAGCACCACTGTCAAAACGATTGACGGTGCTTCAAAGGTGGTCACGGTCAGCATCCTTGGAACCGATGACAAGTCAACCATTGGCGGCACTACCACAGGCACTGTGATTGAAGGTAACGAACTTACTCCGCCGAATTATGTGTATCCGCGTATTTTTTACCCGGGCATATTAGAACCTCAAGCCGTCATCACTGGCATCAGTACACAAACTGACGCTACCGGCTTGACGTCGAGGATCGGCATTCAACCTATCAATCCATTCAATCCCATTTATCCTATTGACCCGGTCAATCCCGGGTACGCCAGCACCTACGGTAAATTGACTGTCACTGACATTGATAGTCCTTTCACACCTCAATTTGAGGTGCCTAAATATATGCCTGGCGTTCAATACTCGTTCAGTTACAACGTTGTTTATGCGGACGGCACGCAAGCTGTAGTGACCTACACCTTGCCTTCTAGCGATGGTTTGGGCTATTTCCAAGGCGATCACGGCTACGGCTTGTTCACTTTGGATACATCCGGCAATTGGACCTATTCAATGACCGGCGCGCACGATGAAATGATTGGCGGTGCCACCTATACCGACAGTTTTATCGCTAAAACCACAGACGGCACCACACAGCTTGTGACTGTCAATATCATGGGCATCAACGACGCTGCGGTGATTGGCGGCACCAAGACCATGGCTTTGACAGAAAGTGATGCAGCACAGGCCACCAGCGCTGCACATCTGACCATCACTGATATTGACAGTCCTGCGAATTTCACAGCAAATACAGTGACTGGCGTGGCAGGCTACGGCAGCTTCACCTTGGATGCCAGCGGCAACTGGACTTACGCCATGAATGGCGCGCACAACGAGTTCAAAGCGGGTGTGGTTTATACAGATACAGCGACCGTGTATGCAGCAGATGGCACGCCACAGGTACTGACAGTGAATATCACTGGCACCGATGATTTGTCAGTGGTTAGCGGCACCACTTCTATCACGATCACAGAGAACAACAATGCCCAGGTGGTGTCTGCCAATCTGATCGCCACAGACCTGGACAGCGCGGGGGCGTTTGTTCCGCAGACTGCGGTGCTGGGTGACAGTCAATTCGGCAGTTTCAGCGTGGATGCTTCGGGCAAATGGACATACACCATGAGTTCGGCTCACAACGAATTCCAGCCAGGTGAGGTGTATACCGACAGCACCACATTCACCACGGTTGATGGCATCAAGCAACTGGTGACTGTCACTATCAACGGCGCCGACGCTGCATCTACCTTCCAAGGCGAAATTCTCAAACAAATGACTGAGGGGGATAGCGCCGGCAGAGTGACTGGCCAATTGGCTCTGTTGGACGCTGACAGCAAAATAACTGCGGATGTCATCGCTCAGACTAGCACCGGTGACCAAGGCTACGGCACATTCTCCGTGGACGCTACAGGTGCCTGGACCTACACCATGAACGGGGCGCATAACGAGTTTGTAGCAGGTACCACCTACACAGATACAACCACAGTGACCAACACTAACGGCACCACACAGGTGTTGACGGTGCAAATCGCAGGTACCAATGATGCAGCAGTGATCACCGGTGCTACTACAGCCAGTATCACTGAAACTGATGGCGCGCAGACAGTCAGCGGACAATTGCTAGGTACAGATGTTGACAACCCAAGCACTACACCCTCTAACTTCTCGGCTGTCATCAATGGTGATAACCACCAATATGAATTCTTGATCGCCAAGGCCTCTGACGGAACGACCGGTTGGTACAAAGGTGTTTCGGACGGCATGGGCGGCTGGGGTTACACCTTGCAATCCAATCAACTGGCTAATAAGACCATCACCAGCGTTTATACCTTGGAGCATACCCAGGCAGTGTTGGCGGCTACATCCACGGCCGATCAGCGTTTGGCTGCGGTGACAGGCGAATTCAGTGCAAATGCCACTCTCGGCGATTTCAGTCAAGTCAAAGACGCTTCTGCATTGGTCGGTGTGAGCAACATGGTGGACTTTTTGGATTTGAAGGAAGTCAACCTCAGCAATATTCCTGACTACACGTCAACTTTGCCTTACGCCAACGAAGGTCCTTTTGTGACTTATGGTGGCATGGTGGCGTTACCGGGCGCCAGACAGTATTTCATTTCTGCGCACGACGGCGTGGTCCCGGGAGGTTGGGCGGCATTCGATCAGATCGGAAACAACCAGATCGATCTGGGATCCTGGTATTTTGACCGTCAAGTATTGGCAAGTGTGGATTTGACGACCGGTTTTCAGGCCATCGCTGCATCGAACAATTCAGCAGCTACCAGCTTCACAGCGCAATCCGGGGTGGCGGGTAACAACGGCTATGGTTCATTCAGTATCAATGCCAGCGGCCTGTGGACTTACACCATGAACAGCGCACACAATGAGTTCGTCGCCGGTCAGCTGTACACAGACACTGCCACCGTGACCTCGATTGACGGTACACAGCAAGATATTTCGGTAAGTATCCTCGGCACCAACGATGCCGCCGTGATCTCACCGACCGCCAGTCATTTGACGCAGAGCAGTTCAACCATCACCGCCAGCGGACAGATAGAAGTCAGTGACACAGACAGCTCCGCGCTGTTGAATGCAGGAAATTTCACCGGCGCTTACGGCATCTTGACAGTGACGGCTGACGGTAACTGGACTTATGTCACCAGCACTGCCCATACCGAGTTTGTTGCTAACCAAACCTATGTAGACAGTTTCACGGTGACATCCAGCGATGGCACCAGCGGCAGCTTACAAGTCAATATCCTCGGGACCAACGATGCAGCCGTGATCAGCGGCACGACCAAGATCAGTTTGACCGAAACCAATGCTGTCCAAACTGCATCTGCCTTGGTGATTGCTACGGATGCGGACAACGCCAACACATTTGTGGCCCGCAGCGGCTTGGACGGCGACCGTGGTTACGGCACCTTCAGTATCGACACCAGCGGTCAGTGGACCTACACCATGAACACCTCACACGACGAGTTCGTCGCAGGTCAGGTGTATACGGATAACGTCACGGTCTCCACCATAGACGGCACTTCGCTGACCTTGAAAGTGGAGATCACCGGTACCAACGATGCGGCGGTCATCACTTCCAACGAGGTGGTGTTGTTTGAAACCGATGCAGCCTTGACCGCAACCGGTAAGTTAGATATCTACGACTTTGACAACAGCGCGCAGTTTGTCGCGGGAAGTTTCAAGGGCAACTACGGTACCTTGACGCTGACCAGCGCCGGCGCATGGAATTACCAGGCAAGCTCAGCGCATAACGAGTTCATCATCAACGGTTTGTACACTGACGCTTTCACGGTAACCGCTGCAGACGGCACGACCAGCACGGTGAAGGTCAACATCATCGGTACGACAGAAGCCAATAACGACTTGTACAGCGGCACGGCAGCAGTGAATGTCCCCACCACTTTCACAGAGAACAGTCTGGTGCATTTGTCGACAGCAGGTGTGCAGCAAGTCAACGGCGGATTTGATGACGTCGGTTTGCTGGTGAACGCGCGCGAGGATGTGGTCAAACTGGACTTCAACTTGGCCAATGCCGACTTCAAGACCAGTGCTGACGGCCGCCACGTGGAAGTGACTTTCAACCACGATGCGTCCACACTGAAACTGTTGAGCAATGTGGAAGCGGTGCAGTTCAACGATGCACTGGTTCGCATCATCGGCGCTGACGGTTACAAAGATGTGGCCGAAGCGACGAATGTTGTTAACAAGTCGCATATCAATTCGGGTGAGGCGGTCTTTGTGTCTGTGGCTCGCGGCTATGACGCTTTGTTAACTCACCCTTCAACGGTTGATTTGAACAATACCTACAACACCTTGACTGACTCTTACAACCACCACGGTTGATATATGCTGGCCGCAGTTCACACCGCCCACGGTGGTGTGCAGTGCCATTTCATAGCCTTTTGCGTGACCGGGTGAACAAAGCCGAGTTCGCTGGCATGCAGCAGCAAGCCGTGTTCGCTGGTCAGCTCGGGTGCATACAAAGCGTCGCCGATGATGGGGTGACCGATAGCCAGCATATGCACCCGCAACTGGTGGCTGCGCCCGGTCATCGGTTGCAGTGCGAGTAATGAGGCATTGAGGTGCAAAGCGTGTTTCAAACAGCGCCATTGCGTCACGCTGGGTTTGCCGTTGGCGTCCACTTTTTGTAAAGGCCGGTTTGGCCAGTCGGCAATGAGGGGCAGGTTGATGGTTTGCCAATCATCGGACTGCGGCAGCAAACCATTTACCCAAGCCATGTATTGCTTTTGCACCTGACGTGCTTCAAACAACATGCTCAATGCACGCTGGCTGTCGCTGTGAAGTGCAAACACCATCAAACCGGAAGTCGCCATGTCTAAGCGATGCACCACCATGGCTGTGGGGTGTGTGGTTTGCAAACGCGTGAGCATGCAATCTTGTTTGTCCTCACCGCGACCGGGCACGCTGAGCACGCCGCCGGGTTTGTTCAACACCACCAAATACGCGTCTTCGTAAACCAGTTGCATCAGCGTTTCACAGCACAGACAAACGGTGCAGCAAGGCTTGCCATTGCGCTTGCAAATCTGGTTGATCACACGCCAAGACATGGCGATGCGGCATGCTGCGCAACCAGGTGAGTTGTCGTTTGGCAAGCTGGCGGCTGGCGGCCACGCCTGTCGCACGCATTTTGCGCAGATCGTGCACGGCGGGTAGTGTGTCTTTGATGGATTCAAGCATGTCCCAGCATTGGCGGTAACCGACGCAGCGCATAGACGGCATATCCGCATGCAAGTCACCGCGCGCGCGCAAGGCACGCACTTCATCCAGCAGGCCGTGTTGCAGCATGTCATCAAAGCGTTGCTCAATGCGCTGATGCAGCCAACTCCGTTGCACAGGTTCGAGTGACACCACGGCGATGTTGGGTCCGGCCACACGCGTGGCCCCGAAAAACGAGGACAAAGGCTTGCCGCTGACCCGCCACACTTCTAAAGCGCGTGAAATGCGTTGCGCATCGTTGGGTGGCAAACGTTGTGCGGTTTCAGGGTCTACCTTGGCAAGTTCTGCGTGCAAAGCAGGCCAGCCTTGCGCCATGGCCTGCGCTTCAATATCGGCACGCACAGCGGGCGAGGCCAGCGGTAAATCATCTAAACCTTCAACCAAGGCTTTTAAATACAACATGGTGCCGCCGACCAGCAAGGGCAGTTTGCCGCGCCCGCGAATCTCCGCAATCAAACGTGTGGCATCGCGTGCAAACTCGGCTGCGCTGTAGCTTTGCGACGGGTCGCGTATGTCAATCAAATGGTGCGGCACGGCTTGCAATTCTTCGCGCGAAGGTTTGGCCGTGCCTATGTCCATGCCCTTGTAAACCAAGGCTGAATCCAAACTGATGATTTCCAGTGGGAGCTGCTTTGCCAGCGACAAAGCCAACGCGGTTTTGCCGCTGGCGGTCGGGCCTACCAGCGCGAGGGCCGCGTGCGCAGGCTCAGTCAGCTTTGACGGGTTCACCATGCCATTGCACCAAAGTCCAAGCTGTCAGCGCCAGCAGGCCGGCCCAGAAAGCCACGCCGTGCACCAACGGAAACAGCGTGCCGTCAATGCTGTGACTCAGCCAATAGCCGGTACCGAAGGCAGCCAACATCATCAAAAAACCGTTCAATGCCGAGGCCGCACCGGCGGACAACGGAAATGGGCCGACAGCGCCGCTTTGACCGATGGGCTGGTGTATGCCGTGTGCAATCACCATCGGGTACATGGCCAACACCAGACTGGTGGCGCTGGCCCAGCCGCCATACACCATCCAGCACAACAGGGCACTGCTGCTGGCGCTGAGTGTGCCGGCCAGCATGATGGTGCGGCGCATGCTTATTTTGCGCAGCAGGTAACGGCAAATGATGGTGCCGGTGATGTACATGATGGACATGGAAGACAGTATCCAGCCGAGTTGCAAACTGGACAAATGCAACACCTGTATGAACACAAACGACGAGGTGGCGAGGTATACAAACAATACGCCATAGCCGGAGAGTGACAACAAGGCGAATGCGCGGAAGGTAGGGTGGCACAACACCTGCCACCAAATGCGCATCATGGTGGGGAAATGCATGGCACGCGGGTTGGGTCGGGTCAAAGTTTCTTCATACTTCCAAGCCACCAAAGCCAAGGTGGCCACTGCATACAGCACCACCGACACCAAGGCCACTTGCCAGCCCCAGTGCTGACTGAGAAAACCACCGAGCGGCGGGCTGGTGCAGGCCATCAAGCCCAGACCGGTCATGGACTTGGACATGACACGCGCACCCGCTGCAGGTTCGTACAAATCACGCACCACAGCGCGTGCGCTGGTGATGACAGCGCCCATAGACGCGCCTTGCAGAATGCGCCATGCCACCAGAATTTCTATGCTGGTGCTGAGCACGCAACCGATGGCCGCGATCAGGTACAAACCCAACCCCAGCAGCATGATCGGTCGTCTGCCTACCTTGTCAGAGAAAGGTCCCCATAGCAACTGAGAAGTGCCGAACGCCAGCAACAAACCGGTGAGGGTGTACTGCACCATGCCGACGCTTGCTTGCAAATCAGCGGCCAGGCCGGGCAGGGCGGGCAAATACAAATCGGTGGACACCGGTTGCAAACCGATGGACAAGGCCAACAGCAATATCACCAAATTAGCGTGCATCAACGGCCCCGTAAAAACAAGGCGTCGAGTTCGCGCATGCTGAGTTGTCGCCAAGTGGGTCGGCCGTGGTTGCATTGGTCGGCGCGTTCTGTGGTTTCCATTTGTCTGAGCAATGCATTCATCTCTTCTATCGTCAGTTGTCGGTTGGCCCGCACGGCGGCATGGCAGGCCATGGCGGCCAACACATCGTCGCGCGCGCGTTGCAGCACATGGTGGGCATCGTGTTGTGCCAGTTCTGCCAGCACGCTGCGCGCCAGCGCCACCGCATCGCCTTGGGCCAACGACGCAGGCACGCATCGCACCGCCAATGAGTTGGCGGTGAGCACGGAAATTTCCAATCCCAATGCAGACAGCACTTCCGCATGGCTGTCGCAGGTAGCGATTTCTTCCGCTGTGGCAGTGAATGTGGCGGGGATCAACAGGTTTTGGCTTTGCAAAGAATGTTCGGCCAGTTGCACTTTGAGCCGCTCATAAACGATGCGTTCATGTGCTGCGTGCATATCCACCAAGACCAAGCCTTGTGCGTTTTCTGCCAGTATGTAAACGCCTTGCAATTGCGCCAAGGCTTTGCCCAGCGGCCATTCGCCTTCAGGCAACGCAACTGTCGGCATGGGTGTGACTGCCGGGGAGTGCGGTACTTCAAATGTGTTGACGACTGAGGGTTGCCACAGTTGACCCAGGTCTTTCAGCGGTTGCCCGGCTTGTGCTTGCCAAGGCAGGCGTGTTTGCTGCTCGGTGCGCGGCGCTGTGTGGCCGAACTGTTGCAAGCTGGAAATCGCTTGTTGTCTGTCTTGCACGAATGCGGATCTGGCAGACGCATCGCTGTCTGCCGCATTACCTGCAGGTTGACCGGCGCGTGACACTGACAGTGCACCCGAGAGTGCGTGTTGCACCGCTTGGTGTACTTCGCGGCTGTCTCTGAATCGCACTTCGATTTTGGTCGGGTGCACATTCACATCCACGCGTTGCGGGTCAATGTCTACATACAAGGCATACACCGGTTGGCGTTGCCCGTGCAACACGTCTTCGTAGGCGCTGCGTGCCGCGTGCGACAAGACTTTGTCGCGCACATAACGGCCATTCACATAGGCGTACTGGTGGTCGGCGCGCGCGCGGGCGGCATCCGGCACACCGGCGCGACCGCGCACCCGCACTGCGCCGTGCTGATGAACTATCCATAAAGAACTGTCTAAAAATTCCTGACCCAACACATCGGCCAAGCGCTGGTCTAAACCTTGTGCATGCGCTTGCGCCCGCCATTGCGCAATGATTTTGCCGTCGTGCCACAAAGCAAAACCTACATCAGGCCGCGCCAATGCGTGGCGCTTGAGCGACTCCAGGCAATGCGCGAGTTCGGTGGCGGTGGACTTTAAAAATTTACGCCGAGCCGGTGTGCTGAAAAACAGTTCTTTCACTTCCACCGTGGTGCCCTGGCTTCTGGCCACCGGTTTTAATTCGCCGCTGCGTGCATCGAGTTGCATGGCGTGTTCTTGTGCTGCGGTGCGCGACATCAGACTGAGCTCAGACACCGCAGCGATAGCGGCCAGCGCTTCACCGCGAAAGCCCATGGTGGACACGGACTCCAAGTCGTGCAGGCTGGCAATTTTGCTGGTGGCATGGCGCTTGAGTGCCAACGGCATCTCTGAAGGCAGCAAGCCACTGCCGTCGTCTTCTACGCTGATCAAACGCACACCGCCTTCGACCAATCGCACCACCACATTCGTGGCACCGGCGTCCAGTGCGTTATCTACCAGTTCACGCACCACCGAGGCCGGGCGCTCCACCACTTCGCCTGCGGCTATTTGGCTGATCAGTTCGTCGGGGAGTTCGCGTATGGCGCGTGGCGGGGTAGGGGAGGAATTCACTGCTCAATTCTAGGTGACACGCAGGATTTACAAAGGCTGGGGGCAGGAGTTGAGAGGCGTCTTGCTTTCAGGCGGTTTCACTCTTAGTGAAGTCACCACAGAGACATGGCCGGAGTGGATAATGGCCACATGGACCTGCTTACCAGTTTGTTTGATTTGATTCTTCATGTAGACCGCCATCTGGCCTTGCTGGTGCAGGAGCACGGCGCCTGGGTCTACCTGGTGTTGTTTGTCATTGTGTTTGTCGAAACCGGCCTCGTGCTGGTACCTTTGCTGCCGGGTGATTCGCTGTTGTTTGTGGTCGGTGCCATGGGTGGCGCAGGATTGCTCAACCTGCCGTTAGCCATGGGTTTGCTGGTAGTTGCCGCTATTGCCGGTGACCAGTGCAATTACCTGATCGGACGCTATTTCGGCCAACGTTTATTAGACAGCGATACCCGCTGGTTTAATCGCAAATCTTATGACCAGGCGCATGCGTTTTACGAAAAATACGGCGGCCTGACCATCATCGCTGCGCGCTTTCTGCCCTTTGTGCGAACCTTTGCGCCGTTTGTCGCAGGTGTGTCGCACATGGACCGTAGCCGTTTCACCCTTTTCAATGTTTCAGGGGCGTTGTTGTGGGTGATCGGTGTGTCTGTCGTCGGTTATGTATTTGGCAACATCCCCTGGGTGCAACAGCACTTTGAAAAATTCATCTGGGCTTTGATTGTGTTGCCCGGTTTGGTAGCAGTATGGGGTGTGGTCAGGTCCAGGCTTCAACCTTCTCCTTAAGCGGTAGTTCACATAGACCGGTTGCGCGCCATTGGCGGGTTGCGTAAAAAATAATTTTCTATGCCTGCCAGTAATGCATCGGCCAATTGGTTTTGGTAGGTCTCGCTGATCAGCAGAGCTTCTTCCTGCGGGTTACTGATAAATGCAGTTTCCACCAACAGACTGGGAATATCCGGCGCTTTCAACACGGCAAAACCGGCTTGCTCAACACGCGGCTTGTGCAGTTTTCCTACGCGACGTATCTGTCCGAGCATTTCCACGCCAAGTTTCAAGCTGTCATTGATTTGCGCCGTGGTGCTCATGTCAAACAAGGCGCGTTGTACATGCTGGTCTTGGACTTTGATATTCAGCCCGCCAATTGCATCCGCGCCGTTTTCTTTATTGGCCATCCAGCGCGCTGCGGCACTGGAGGCAGCACCTTGGCTGAGTGCGAACACACTGGCACCACTTGCCTGTGGCGTCAAAAACGCATCGGCGTGCAGGCTGATGAACAAATCGGCTTGCACTTGTTGTGCTTTTTGCACCCGCACATGCAGCGGCAGAAAAAAATCCGCATCCCGGGTCATGAAAGCGCGCAGCGGCAAATCCCCGCGACGGGTTTTCAGCACGGTTTTGTTGATGCGTTCGCGCAAGCGGTTGGCGATTTGTAGCACCACGTCTTTTTCGCGTGTGCCGTTCGGTCCGATGGCGCCCGGGTCTTCGCCGCCGTGGCCCGGGTCCAGCGCCACCACGGCAAACCGGTCAACCACCGCCTCGCTTTCAGGTTTTCGTATGTCGTTGCGCTGCGCGGGTGCGGTCGGGGACACAGGCACCGCGGCAGTGGTATTGCCGGATGCAGGGTTGCCCGGGGGTATGGGGCTGGTTGCAGATTTATTGTGAGGTGGTGTGGCCGAGGTGGATGGCGCGGTGGAGGGTAATGGGGCAGGCGGTGTGCTGAGCGGGGCAACAGGTCCATTTGCAGTTGATGTCACCGCTGTAGGCTTGCCGTTTGCAGCGAATGGCACGCCCGTTAGGGGAAGCGCCGGGGCGGTGGTCGGTGAACCGGCGTTGACAGTGCTGCTGTTGTGGGGAGAAGGACGGGGCGTGCCCTCGTTGGAATGGCTGGCGATCAATTCTTCCAACGCATCATGTGCAGGACTTGGCTTGTGTTCGTCTTTCAGTTTTTCTGCAATCAAGGCTTCCAGCGGATCCATGGCGTGCAAGGGGTACAAGTCCAGCACCAGCCGGTGTTGAAAGCTGGCTTGTGCGGCAAGTACCGGCTCGAGATTGAAAACCTGTGGTTTGACTGCCTGGCGCAAATCCAGCACCAACCGGACCGTGGTTGGAGTGAATTGACCTACACGCACACCGGTGATGTAAGGGTCGTCACTGCGCACTTTGCCGACCAGTTCGCGCAATGCCGTATTCAATTCAATCCCTTCAATATCGACGGCCAATCGCGGCGGCTGAGCGACCATGGTGTATTTGGTCACCAGTGCGGTATCAGACTCGATAGTGACACGGGTGTAATCGTTGGCCGGCCAGACCCGCACACCCAGTATGGTGGCTCCTCTGGCCAATTGGGCGCGCCCAAGTAACAACACCAGCGCGCCGGATTGCAACAGTGTGCGTCTGTGCTTATTCATGCGGGGTCTGATTCAGAAAAACACAAAGGGTTCATTTCAGCAGACTCCGGCCGGTGTCGGTATGTGCCGTCAGCGTCACACTGCGGCTGTCGTCAGGGTTGACTTGTAAGTCCAAGTCCAGGTCAGCTTGCGGCAAAAAACCTGCGGCTTTGTCAGGCCATTCGCAAATCTTCAAACCAGGCGTAGCAAACATTTCTCTGAAGCCTGCATCTTCCCATTCCTGCGGATCTTTGAAGCGGTAAAAATCAAAATGCCAGATAAACAGCGGCTTACTCTGATGCGTGACTTCGTAAGACTCGACCACAGCATAGGTCGGGCTTTTGATACGCCCGCTCACGCCCAGGGCTTGTAACAAGTGGCGGGTGAAACTGGTCTTGCCGCTGCCGAGGTCGCCGTGCAAACACAGCACAGCGGCGGCCAGTTCATTGAGTTCAGACAGGCTGGCGGCGTAGGCCTGACAAGCCTGTTCATCAGGCCAGTGCAGGGTTTTTACAATCGGCGTTTGGTTCAAAGGAAAAATGTGTCCATTCAACAGCAGGGGTTGCCAGAGCAGTTACAGCTTTGGGGGCGGCAACTGGGATTCTCCCAAATTGGCGTGGCCCCGGTGGACCTGTCGGATGCCGAGCCCGGATTGCTGGCTTGGCTGGCCGCCGGACACCACGGCAGCATGGACTATATGCAACGACACGGCTTGCTGCGCGCGCGCCCTGCAGAGCTTGTGCCCGGCACTTTAAGTGTGATCACGGCGCGCATGGATTACTTGCCTGCAAGCCCGGTAAAAACATATGCTGAAACAGTACCAGGTGCTTTGACTGATTCACCAAGCCGCAGCGCTTCCCATACGCAGAGTTTGATTCAACACGAGTTAGCCCGCTTACAGCAACCAGCCGAAGCTGTTATTTCTGTCTATGCCAGAGGACGCGATTACCACAAGGTGATGCGCCAACGGCTGCGACAACTGGCGAACACATTACAAGAAACCGTTGGCCCTTTGGGGCACCGCGTGTTCACTGATTCGGCGCCGGTGTTGGAGGCTGAGCTGGCGGTCAAAAGCGGACTGGGCTGGCGCGGCAAACACACGCTGGTCTTGCACCGCGATGCGGGTTCGTTCTTTTTTTTGGGCGAAATTTTTATCGATATGGCGTTGAGCGCCACTGAGCCGGTGAGTGAACATTGCGGAAGTTGCAGCGCTTGCATCAGCGCGTGCCCAACGCAAGCCATCGTCGCGCCTTACCAATTGGATGCGCGACGCTGTATTTCCTATCTGACGATAGAACATGACGGACCGATTCCGGTTGAATTGCGCGGCTTGATGGGCAATCGCATCTATGGCTGTGATGACTGTCAGCTCGTGTGTCCGTGGAACAAGTTTGCACAGCGCAGCGCTTTGCCTGACTTCGACGAGCGACACGGTCTGGGTGCAGCGCAGCTGGTTCATTTGATGCAATGGGACGAAGCTGCTTTTTTGCGAATGACCGAGGGCAGTGTCATACGCCGTATTGGCCATGTGCGTTGGCTGCGCAATCTGGCGATCGCCATCGGTAACGCGTTGCGTGCTGATCCGGCTTTGCCTGAACCCGAACAGCAGGCCTTGCGCAGCGCGCTACAAATGTGGGCCGGGCATGGCAGCGAGGTAGTTGCAGAAAGTGTGGTGTGGGCACTCGCGTCTGCCTTAGCAACATAGATAGTTTCTGCTGCCAACGACGAGAAAACGGTGGCCCTGGTCTTGAGCAGAACTCTGTTTAAAGCCGTCGGTTTTAAAAGCGGACGTTCCCGCCGAACAACAAGCTGTGGAAACCCAGACCAGTGCCGCCGCTGCTGAAATCCAGGTAGCAAACCGCCATTGAAAAACGCGGGCTGATGGCATAGCTTGCAGATAGCAAAGTGGTGTTGCCGACAGCGCTGTCTTCATCGCCCTGATTGCGTGTGATCGCCCATTGCGCATACATATCAGATCTGGGGTAGTACTTGAGTGACAGTGTGGATTCCCGGTTGATTTTGATGGAGGTGTCCTCCTGTTTGATATGTTTAGCTGTGAGTTCCAGCGCCACAGCTTTTTCATCCCTCAAGTTCCATAAAGAACGCGAATTCAAACTGGTCGTGTTGATTTTTTGTGCTACATCTTTTCCGCCCGTATAACGGGCTGTTTCGGTGACGTTTGAATCATCAACACCTAAAGTCAGCAGGCTGGAAGGTACAAAGAAATAGCCTAAGCGGAAAAAGTATGTATTTGTATCGACATCCCAATAATAGGAAGAGGAGGTGTTCAAGGTCAGTTTGCCGCTGCTCTTTCCATAACCCAAACCCAACAACCAATCGCCAACATAGTAGGAGCCGGAGGCTATGCCGGTGTTCACTATGCTTTTGTAACTGCTGGTCTCTACCCTTGAAGGAACCGTACCAAAGTAAATATTGCTCTTACGTTGAATGAATTCGTGCTGATCAAAAGCTTGCTGCGGGTCGTTGTTCACGGGACTGAAGAAATATTGCAGCACTGCCATAGGCCTCAGCGTGTTGTCGGAATCGTTCAGATTATTTTTTTCCAACCCTATGACGCCAAGATTGAATTGGTAGTTTGAGCCTGGTGCGTCAGCCAGACAAACGGTGCAAGTCAAGGTGCTACACAAAAGAGCGATAAGTTTGATCAGTTTCATAAATTTTTACTTTTTGGTATTTTTTAATTTCTAAATGTTAATTATTGCAATTCCTGCGTCTTTTGTAGTTAAATTTAACAGGGTTTTAGGTGGTTTTATAGGCATAAATTGCTTATTGATATGGGGCTTACTGGTATCAGGAGGGCAAACCAGCGGGTAGAAGAATTCTTCACACATGGGCTAGGTTTCGCGCAAGCATTGACCTGCGTCAATCAAGCGGCTGTCGGTCGGACTTAAGCTAGCCCGCATGAGCTCAAACTACGCCTTGCTTGACGAACCGGCCACTTGGTCTGCATTCAGCATTCCTTCCCCAGCCACTCCATCCGCTGATCAAAAAAACGGGATTTGGCAGTCACAAGTGGTGGTTGAGGGCATGCACTGCGGCTCATGCGCACTCAATGTGGAAAAAGCATTGCGTGCTGTGCCGGGTGTGAAGCAGGCCACGGTCAACGGTGCCACACACCGCGCTGAAGTGGTTTGGTCGGCGGACACAGTCAAGCCATCGCAATGGTTGAATGCATTGCACGATGCCGGTTATGAGGCAGTGCCTGCCAATGACCACATAGCGCGTCACGCAGGTCAACTCGAAGTGCGGCGTCAGTTATGGCGCTGGGCCGTGGCCGGGTTTTGCATGATGCAAGTCATGATGTACGCCTTACCGCCTTATGTATCGCCGGACATCACGCCTGAGATGTTGCTGTTGTTGCGCTGGGCGGCTTGGGTGTTGACCTTGCCTGTGATGTTTTTCTCTGCCGATGTGTTCACCTCAGCCGCATGGCGTGATTTGAAGCACGGCAACATCAGCATGGATTTGCCCGTGGCCATTGGCATCTGGGTGAGTTTTATCGTCAGCAGCGCTGCCATGTTCACCCCCGATGGTTTCTTCGGCAACGAGGTGTATTTCGATTCCATCACCATGTTTGTGTTTTTCCTGCTCACGGGTCGCTGGCTGGAGGCACGTTTGCGCGAGCGCACTGCGGGTTCGCTGGAAGCCTTGATCAACCGCTTGCCGCAATCGGTACACCGCATGCGTGGAGACGGTCAGTTCGACACTGTGGGTCTGGCCATGGTGAAAGTTGGCGATGTGCTGCAAGTGTTGCCCGGCGAGGTGTTTGCCGCTGACGGAAGATTGCTGAGCGGTCATACCTGGGTGGAAGAGGCATTGCTCAGCGGCGAGTCCGAGCCTTTGGAGCGACGTCCCGGTGACACGGTGCTCGCCGGTTCGCATAACTTGCGTGAATCTGTGAGGTTGCAAGTCACGGCTTTGGGTGAGTCGACACGTTATGCAGCGATTGTGAATTTGATGCAAACCGCATCGCTGCACAAACCGCGTCTGGCCGCGCTGGCAGACCGCATCGCCAAACCGTTTTTGCTGGCGGTGTTGGTGGTTGCAGCTTTAGCCGCTGTCTGGGCCTGGGGCGAATCGCCGGGCAAAGCCATGATGGTGGCGGTGTCGGTGTTGATCGTCACCTGTCCATGTGCTTTGTCTTTGGCCACGCCTGCGGCCATGTTGGCTGCAGCCGGTAACTTGGCGCGGCAAGGCGTATTGCTGCGCGACGTGCAGACATTGGAAACACTGTCGCAGGTGGATGCGGTGGTGTTCGACAAAACCGGCACGCTCACCAGTGACCGCATGGAGTTGCAAGCTTTGTTTACTTTGGAACATACCGCTGGCACCACCGATTTGAGTTCTGCATCGGTGCAATCACTGTTGGCTTTGACCTCTGCGTTGGCTGAACATTCATGGCACCCTTTTTCCCGCGCTGTGTTGCAAATCCAAACATCACACGCCCACCAACCGGTGTTGCAACAAGTGCAGGAACACATCGGTCAAGGTGTATCTGCGGTCATGGTCGATGGTCAAGGTCAACGCGAATTGCGCATGGGTTCATTGGCCTTTTGCCGCAATGGTTCGATGGTCAATGGCGTGCCGCATGCGGCAGAGGCGGCGCAAGTCCATGTGTTTGATCACAACGGTTGGTTGGCCTCTTTCTTGTTTCGTGAGGTATTGCGTGCAGATGCAGCAACCACGTTGGACACATTGAAAAAACTCGGCATCGATGTCTATCTCATGTCAGGTGATAAGCGTCCTGCAGTGGATGCGATTGCCCACCGCTTGCAACTTGATCCGGTCCATGTGTACAGCGCGTGCACGCCGTCTGACAAGCTGGGTTATTTGAAAGATTTGCAAGCCAGTGGCAAACGCGTGGCCATGGTGGGCGATGGTTTCAACGACATGCCGGTGATGGCCGGTGCCCATGTCTCATTTGCTTTTGGCCAAGCGGTGCCACTGGCGCAAGCGCGCTCGGATGTGGTGATACTGGGTCAGCACTTGATGGCAGTGGCGGATGCAGCGGTGCTGGCCAGACGCAGCATGCGCGTGGTCAGCCACAACCTGATGTGGGCAGCAGCCTATAACGCCGTGTGTGTGCCGCTGGCCGTCATGGGTTATTTGCCTGCATGGCTGGCCGGACTGGGCATGGCGCTCAGTTCGGTGGTGGTGGTGTTGTATTCATTGCAGTTGGCTTTGCCGAACAAGCGCACGCCTACTGCTTTACTTGCAGCTGGCTGACATGGACATTTTGTATTTGCTGATCCCCTTGTCGGTGGTGCTGGTGCTGCTGATATTGATAGGCCTGTGGTGGGCCATACACAGCGGGCAATTCGACCGCTTAGATGGAGAAGCCGAGCGTATTTTGCGGGAGGATTGATTTACATCAAGGCGCGTTCGATTGAGCAAACCCATACTTGAGCCAGTTATGTGAAAGGCTTGACATGAGTTTGGTTAACAACAATTACAGCGACACCGTGGTGCGCCAGTTTTCCATCATGACGGTGGTCTGGGGCGTGGTCGGCATGCTGGTGGGTTTGGTGATTGCAGCGCAATTGGCCTGGCCGGAATTGAATTTCGGCATA
Source organism: Comamonadaceae bacterium (assembly GCA_947456305.1). Taxonomy (GTDB): domain Bacteria; phylum Pseudomonadota; class Gammaproteobacteria; order Burkholderiales; family Burkholderiaceae_C; genus Limnohabitans. Next base: position 22,279 of record CANGPN010000001.1, read on the forward strand.
CCTTGGCTGAGTTACGGGCGCTTGCGTCCTTTGCACACCAATGCAGTGATATTTGCATTCGGCGGTTGCGCCTTGTTCGCCACCAGTTATTACGTGGTGCAGCGCACCGGTCAAACAAGTTTGTTTGCCCCCAAGTTGGCTGCGTTCACTTTCTGGGGCTGGCAAGCAGTCATTCTGGCGGCGGCCATCAGCTTGCCCATGGGCTACACCAGCGGCAAAGAATATGCAGAGCTGGAATGGCCGATTGACATTCTCATCACGCTGGTTTGGGTGTCATATGCCGTGGTGTTTTTTGGCACCATCGTCAAGCGAAAGGTGTCGCATATTTATGTGGCCAACTGGTTTTATGCGGCCTTCATATTGACCGTGGCGGTGCTGCACTTGGTCAACAGTGCGGCCGTGCCTGCGGGTTGGATGAAATCCTATTCTGTGTATGCCGGTGTGCAAGATGCGATGGTGCAATGGTGGTATGGACACAATGCGGTTGGCTTCTTTTTGACCGCCGGTTTTCTGGGCATCATGTATTACTTCATCCCCAAGCAAGCGGGTCGTCCGGTGTATTCCTACCGCTTGTCTATCGTGCACTTTTGGGCCTTGATATTCACTTACATGTGGGCCGGCCCCCACCATTTGCACTACACCGCATTGCCGGACTGGACACAGTCGCTGGGCATGGTGTTCTCACTCATATTGCTGGCGCCAAGTTGGGGCGGCATGATCAACGGCATCATGACCTTGTCGGGTGCATGGCACAAATTGCGTGACGATCCGGTGCTGCGCTTTTTGATCGTCTCGCTGTCCTTTTACGGCATGAGCACATTCGAAGGTCCGATGATGTCCATCAAAACCGTGAATGCACTCAGCCATTACACCGACTGGACTGTCGGCCATGTGCATTCGGGTGCATTGGGCTGGGTGGGACTGGTGTCTATGGGTGCCATGTATTTCCTGATTCCACGTTTGTTCGGTCAGAAAAAAATGCACAGCGTACCGGCCATTGAATGGCATTTCTGGATGGCCACCATAGGCATCGTGCTCTATATCGCGGCCATGTGGATTGCCGGTGTCATGCAAGGCCTGATGTGGCGCGCCATCAACGAAGACGGTTCGCTCACCTATACCTTTGTAGAAAGCGTGAAAGCCACCTACCCGTATTACGTGGTGCGTGTGATTGGCGGTGCCTTGTACCTGGGCGGCATGCTCATCATGCTGTGGAATGTGCTCATGACTGCCTTCAAAGGCAATGTGCAGCCCGTACCCATTCCTGCTGTTGTGGCCCACGCCTGAGGAGAAAAACATGTCTGATAAAAACGGCTTCAGCCACGAAAAAATCGAAACACACAGCTTTTTGATGGTGGTGTTGATTGTGTTGGTCATCGCCTTCGGCGGTCTGGTGGAAATCGTGCCCTTGTTCTTTCAAAAGTCCACCACTCAGCCTTTGGAAGGTGTGGTGCCTTTGAATGCCTTGCAGTTGGCCGGGCGCGATATTTATGTTCGTGAAGGTTGCTACAACTGCCATTCGCAAATGATCCGGCCGTTTCGCTCGGAGACATTGCGTTACGGCCATTACTCGGTGGCTGGTGAATTTGTTTACGACCATCCGTTTCAATGGGGCAGCAAGCGCACCGGGCCCGACTTGCACCGCGTCGGCGGCAAGTACAGCGATGATTGGCACCAGGTGCACTTGATCAATCCACGCGATTTGGTGCCTGAATCGAACATGCCTGCTTACCCGTGGCTGGAAAAAGACCTGATCGATGCAGATGCATTGCCGCGCCATTTGTCAGCCTTGCGCTCGGTGGGGGTGCCTTACACCGATGCCGACATCGCAGGTGCGGCTGATGCAGTGCGCGGCAAAACCGAGTTGACAGCGTTGATTGCTTATTTGCAGTCCATGGGCCGCGCGCTCAAATAAAGGAGACCACCATGGATGACATCACCACATTGCGTGTTTCTGCCACTGTGCTGAGTTTTTTGATTTTCATCGGCATCATGCTGTGGACCATCGACCGTCGCAAAACACGCCGGTTTGAAGAAGCCTCGCGTTTGCCTTTTTTGGATGAGTAAGGATTGCCATGAGTGATTTCAACAGTTCGTTTTGGTCGGTGTTCATCACCGCAGTGACTTTGCTGGGCATTGCGGCCTGTCTGGTGTTGCTGTGGGTGACTGCACATAAAAAATCCATAGGCAATGCCGACAACACCACCGGACACGTGTGGGACGAAGATTTGCGCGAAATGAACAACCCGCTGCCCATGTGGTGGGTGGGTTTGTTCATCATCAGCGTGATTTTTGGTTTGTGTTATTTGTGGATCTTCCCCGGCTTGGGCAGCTACAAAGGCAGCCAGTCATGGAGTTCACAAGCCGAATACAACACCGAAATGGCTGACGCAGACAAAGCGCTGGCACCTTTGTATGTGGCATTTGACGCATTGCCCGCCGAGCAACTGGCACAAGACCCCAAAGCCATGGCGATTGGCGAGCGTTTGTTCATGAACAATTGTTCGCAATGCCACGGTTCAGATGCGCAAGGCTCCAAAGGCTATCCGAATTTGACCGATGGCGACTGGTTGCATGGCGGTGCACCGGAGAACATCAAAGCGTCCATCACCAACGGCAGACAAGGCATGATGCCGCCTATGGCGCAAGCTGTTGGCAGCCCTAAAGAAGTGTCTGAAGTAGCGCATTACGTGCTCAGCCTGTCAAACAGTCCGCATGATTCACTCAAAGCCGCAGCAGGCAAAGCCAAATTCACTGTTTGCGCTTCTTGTCATGGCATAGACGGCAAAGGCAACCAAACCATTGGCGCGCCCAACCTGACCGACAAAATCTGGTTGCACGGTTGGGGTGAACAAGCCATTGCCAACATGGTGAACAACGGCAAAGTGAATGTGATGCCAGCGCAAAAAGACCGGCTCAGCACATCGCAAATCCATGTGTTGACATCCTATGTCTGGTCGTTATCTCATTCAACTTCTGCGACTGCCAAACCTTGAACAAAGAAGACAGCTTGCACAAAGTCATACCCATTGAAAAAGCAGACGACGCGCAGTCGTCTGTTTTTCTGTATGCGTCCATGCCGAAAATTTACCCGCGCACGGTGCACGGCTTGTTTGCGCGTTGGCGTTGGATAGGTGTGTTCATCACGCAGTTGGTGTTTTACGGTTTGCCTTGGCTGGAATGGGGGCAGCGCCAAGCGGTGTTGTTTGATTTAGGCGCACGGCGTTTTTATATATTCGGTCTGGTGCTGTACCCGCAAGACTTTATTTACCTGACTGGCTTATTGGTCATCAGTGCTTTGTCGCTGTTTTTATTCACGGCGGTGGCCGGGCGTTTGTGGTGCGGCTATGCCTGCCCGCAAACCGTGTACAGCGAATTGTTCATGTGGATAGAGCGCAAAGTAGAAGGTGACCGCAGCGCGCGCATTCGTTTAGATAACGGCGAGTTGTCTTTAGAAAAGCTGGTGAAGAAAACTTATAAGCACATCTTGTGGCTAGGCTTGGCCATTTGGACCGGGTTTACCTTTGTCGGTTACTTCACGCCGATTCATGAACTCGGCATGGAGTTTTTCCAAACCCGCATGGGCTCATGGGAAGTGTTCTGGGTGTTCTTTTACGGTTTTGCCACTTACGGCAATGCCGGTTTCATGCGCGAGCAAGTGTGCAAATACATGTGCCCGTATGCGCGCTTTCAAAGCGCCATGTTTGACAAAGACACATTGATCGTCACCTACGACGAACAACGCGGCGAGCCGCGTGGCGCACGTTCACGCCATGTGGCACTGGCAGACAGCGGCTTGGGTGCGTGTGTAGATTGCGATTTGTGTGTGCATGTGTGCCCCACTGGAATTGATATTCGCAAAGGCTTGCAATACGAGTGCATTGGTTGTGCAGCTTGTGTGGATGTGTGCGATGGCGTGATGGACAAAATGGGCTACGACAAGGGCTTGATACGTTATGCCACGCAAAACGCCATGCAAAACGGCTGGTCTACAGCGGTCATGTGGAAACGTATTTTTCGCCCGCGTGTCTTGATTTATACAGGCGTGTTGTGGACCTTGATTTTGTTGCTCGGCTTCAGTTTGTTTTTGCGCATGCCTATGAAAGTCGATGTGATTCGCGACAGAGGCATGCCGCGCATCACGCAGCAAGGTGAAATTGAAAATGTTTATCGTTTGCAAATCATGAATGCCACAGAAGTAAAGCAAGGCCTGCATATACAAGTACGGGGATTGGATGGCATGGCCGTGTTTGCCAGTGACGAAATGCAAGTCGATGCAGCGCAATCAAGATGGTTACCAGTGCGGATTGGTGTTCCCTATGACAACCTGCAGCCAGGCTCTTACCCGATCTGGTTTGATGTGTCCAATGACGACGGCAGTTTGCACGTCACTGAAAAAGCCGTGTTTCTGGTGCCGCGTTGAGTTTCAAGGAGTGAATATGAACACAGAGAAAACATCAGTCGATCAGCCGTGGTGGCAGTTTGGTCATGTGTGGTTGGTGATCTCCGGCCCTTTATTGGTGGTGATCGCCAGTTTTGTGTCCGGCTGGATTGCTATGCAAGGCAATGACACCGACTTTAAAAAAGATGCTGAGACTGTGCAGCAGCATTTGCAAAATGCCAGCCCCTCACAGCGGGAAGCATTGACACCTGCGATACAAGGGCGCAACCACGCCGCCAGTTCTGCGCAGCATCCATGAAACTTTTCTAATGCTTGGGTGGGCAGCAATATTCACGCGCTAAATCTGTCATATTCGCCAAAGCCTATATCTAAATAAGGGCTGTCTCCCTACACTGACTGATACATACAAGTGCATACAGCACTGGCCCAGTCACAGGAGACACCATGACCACCTCAGACCACACGGCATCGTCCGCGCATTTCGATGTCTCACACGCCATTGACAGCGGTGAGCTCAGCCGTTTACAGAAATTGATTTATGTGTTGGCAGCCTTGGCCATCATCATTGACGGCTTTGATGGTCAAATGATTGGTTATGCCATTCCTTTGATCATGAAGGAATGGGGCACCACCCGCGCAGCGTTTTCTATGGCGGTGGCCAGCGGACTGGCAGGCATGGCGATGGGCAGTTTGAGTGCAGGTGTGTTGGCTGACAAATTCGGTCGCAAACCCGTCTTGGTCGCCAGCATCTTGTTGTTTGGCACAGCCACTGTGCTGATTGGCTTTTCTACAGGCGTGACCGATATTGCAGTCATCCGGTTTTTTGCAGGTTTGGGTATTGGTGCAGCATTGCCTGCTGCCACCACATTAACAGCTGAATTCATCCCTTTACGAAACAGAACCATGGCGGTGACGACGGCCATTGTGTGTTATCCGGCTGGCGGCATGCTGGCAGGCTTGGCGGCGGCCAATATTTTGCCCACACAGGGATGGCGCGTGTTCTTTTTTGTTGGTGGCGCAATGGCCGTGACCTTCGCCGTTTTTTTATTTTTCACATTGCGTGAATCGCCTAAATTTCTGACACGTCAACCAGCGCGCTGGGAAGAGTTGCGTGCACTCATGCAAAAAATGTCGCATGAGGTGGGGCAGGTCCGTCAATTCACCGACGGCATCCTCACAAACACCGGGCGCGGCCAACTGGCAGAACTGTTCCGGGAGGGCAGGGCGTTTGACACCTCATGGTTGTGGCTGGCCTTTTTCATGATTCAGTTGTCGATTTACTCCGCCTACAGTTGGCTGCCCACCATGTTGACCACGGAGGGACTGTCGCCTGCCTTGTCGGGCATGGGTTTGACGGCATATAACTTTGGCGGAATATTCGGTGCAGTGCTTTGCGCTGCCGCCATCAATCGTTTTGGTTCACGCAGACCTATGGTTTTTTGGGCGGCCATGTCAGCGGTGACGGCCTTTGGCTTGAAGCTGGTGAATCTGACCGCTTCTCCCGAGACTTTTTTATGGGGACTGGGTTTGCATGGCTTGTTTGTCACTGCGTTGCAGTGCGCCATGTTTGCCTTGTGTGCACATATTTATCCCACGCAAATCAGAACCACGGGCGCGGCCAGTGCCATGGCATTTGGCAGGATAGGGGCGTTTGTCAGTGCATTTGCAGGCGCGGCCATGATCACGTCTGGCGGTGCGAATGCGTATTTGAATTTGCTGGGTGGCTCAATGATCGTGTCTATGCTGGGACTGGCGATGCTGCGTGGTCATATCGGACCTAAATAACCATTCAACGTCACAGGCCTGGCCATCAACAAGCGGGTGCGTTGATCAGTTCTTTGAGTGCTTCGGGTTTGAGGATGCGCAGGTTTTTTTGTTTCACTTCCAGCACGCCATCTTCAACCAGCTTGCTGAAAGTGCGACTGACGGTTTCGATTTTCAAACCCAAGTAACTGCCGATTTCCTCGCGCGTCATGCGCAACACCAGTTCAGACCGGGAAAAGCCGCGCGCATGCAAACGGGTGGTCAGATTGAGTAAGAACGCAGCCAGTCGCTCCTCGGCCCGCATGCTGCCCAGCATCATCATCACCCCGTGCTCGCGCACGATTTCACGGCTCATGATTTTGTGCACATGGTGTTGGAGTGCGTTGACTTCGCGTGAGAGTTCTTCGATTTTGTCGAATGGCATGACGCAGACTTCGGCATCTTCGAGTGCGACCGCATCGCAAGTGTGAAGGTCACTGACGATGCCGTCCAGGCCCATGATTTCCCCAGCCATTTGAAAACCGGTGACTTGCTCGCGACCGTCTTCCAAGGTGACGCTGGTTTTGAAAAAACCGGTGCGTATGGCGAACAGTGAATTGAATTCAGCGCCGTTGTGATACAGAGAATCACCGCGACTGACTTTGCGACGTGTGCCTACGAGTGCGTCAATCCGGTCCAGGTCTTGGGCGCTCAGGTCCACCGGCATGCACAGTTCGCGCAAATTGCAGTTGGAGCAGGCGACTTTGATGGTTTGCGGGTTCATGGAAGTCTTAGAACCTTTTTAAGCTTTAAAAAACTTTGTTTGACCTAGCTCAATGCTGAAGTCTTTCATCAATGGCACATTATGGGTGCTAAACATGCAAAATATGATCATTTCGTCCGAGTTTCTTCAGCAATTCGACACGCCGGGGCCGAGGTATACCTCTTACCCGACGGCAGACCGTTTTGTCGAAGCTTTCGGCGAGCCGCAATACCTGCAAGCCTTGCAGGAACGCCGGCTTAGCCCCCGTGCGGCAAGCACGCCACTTTCGTTGTATGTGCATTTGCCGTTTTGCGAATCTTTGTGCTACTACTGTGCCTGTAACAAAATCATCACAGGCAATTACCAGCGGGCCTTGGACTATCTGGACGACTTGCAGCGCGAAGTCGATTTGCTGATGCCTCACTTGGGTGAGGGGCAGACTGTGTCGCAAGTGCACCTGGGCGGTGGCACACCTACTTTTTACAAAGACCGGGACTTGCAGCGCCTGGTGCGCCTATTGCAAACTGTGTTTCACTGGCAAGTCGGCGGTGAGTTTGCGGTAGAGGTGGATCCGCGCACCGTCGATGAAGAACGCTTGAATAGTTTGTGGTCCATGGGATTCAACCGCGTGAGTCTGGGCGTACAGGATTTTGATCCCCAGGTGCAAAAAGCAGTGAACCGGGTGCAAACCGTTGATGAGATCAGCCGTTTGATACAAAACGCCAAAGGCATAGGTTTCGGCTCTATCAATTTGGATTTGATTTACGGTTTGCCTTTGCAGACACTGGCAAGTTGGGAGCGCACATTGCACAGCGTTTTAGCTCTGCGCCCCGACAGGCTGGCCATGTACGGTTATGCACATTTACCGGCGCGTTTCAAACCGCAAAGACATATTGCGCTGGACAGCTTGCCGAGTGCCAAAGACAAAACCGGCATGTTGTCATTAGCCTTGCAAACTTTGCAAGATGCCGGTTATGTGTACATAGGCATGGACCATTTTGCGTTGCCTAACGACAGCTTGTCGGTAGCAAAAAGGCAAGGTCGTTTGCATAGAAATTTTCAAGGCTATAGCACCCGACCGGATGGTGATTTGATCGGGCTGGGCGTGTCTGCCATTGGCAGCATGGGCGCGAGTTATGTGCAAAATGCCAGAAACTTGGATGAGTACAGCGATATGTTGCAACACGGGCGATTGCCGGTGGTCAAAGGTTTGTCGCTGACCCGTGACGATTTGGTGCGGCGCAGCATCATCATGGCGCTGATGTGTCAGGGCAGGGTGGACTTGCGCGAGATTGAACAATCCCATTTGCTGGATTTCAACACTTACTTTGCCCGAGAGTTAATTCAGTTTCAGGATTTTGTGTTGCAGGGTATGGTGACCTTGAATGCCGATGCGATTGAGGTGACACCTGTGGGGTGGTACCTGGTGCGTGCTATCGCCATGGTGTTTGATAAATACGCGCAAGCCGATGGTCAGCGTGCGCATTTCTCCAAAATTCTCTGATGCTGGGCAGTTTGTTGTTTAGCGCTTTGCTGATGGGAATCGCTGGCGGTCCGCATTGTCTGGCCATGTGCGGTTCGGCTTGCATGGGAATGACTCGTTGGCCGGGGCAGTCTGCGGCGCGCAGTCTGTGCTTGTTTCAAACCGGTCGATTGATCGGTTATGCCGCACTGGGTGCGATTGCAGCAATGTCTATGAACACCGTCGGTTGGTTGGCTTCTGAAACCCCTGTGCTGCGTCCTATGTGGAGCATGATGCATGTGGCAGCCGTGTTGTGGGGCTTGTGGTTGATTTGGCATGCAGAACAGCCCTTGTGGTTGAGCCGAACTGCAAACGCCATTTGGAAAAGGGTCTCTCGCCATGCAGGTCGAGCGGACAGCCATTCTTTGTCCACTTTGTGGTTGGGCATGGCCTGGGCTTTGTTGCCTTGTGGCTTGCTGTATTCCGCATTGTTGGTGGCTGCATTTACCTCAGGTGCGTTGCAAGGTGCCATGGTCATGGCTGCGTTTGCATTGGGCGGCGGATTGGCGCTGACCGTGTTTCCTTGGTTCTGGTCGCAGTTAAAGCACTGGATTTTTAATTGGGGTCAACTTTTTAATTGGGGTCAGGTTCCAATTAATAATTGGAATAATTGGAACCTGACCCCAATTAAAAACTCTCTTCATTTGGGAACACGCGTATCGGGTCTGTTGTTGACAGTGACTGCTGGTTGGGGTTTATGGACTGGCTTGACCCACACTGCATCTCCGTGGTGTTTGCCGGTCTGATCTATGCGATTGATTGCGGGTTGTTTGACGATTGTCAATATGCATTCGGTGAGGGGCTTTTAAGCTGTGGCTGTCTTTCTTCATCAATCGGATGAAGGGTCATATTTAGAAAGAACACACCATGTACAAACGTATTTTGTTAGCCACAGACGGTTCTTCCCTTTCACACAAAGCGGAGCACAGCGCCATCGCCATGGCGGCTGCGTTTCATGCAGAGTTACTGATGGTCAAAGTGGTGCCGCATTACATACAAACCTATTTCGAAGGTTCGTTTGCAGTGACAGATGTAGACAGTAAAAAAATTGAAGCTGAATGGGTGCAGACGGCACAAAAGGGATTGGACAAAGTACAAACGCAGGCGGCAGCGCAGGGTGTGAACGCCAGCACACTGGTGATCAAGTCGGATGACATCGCTCAGGGTTTGATCGACCAGGCCGAGCAGTTCAAAGCCGAGTTGATAGTGATGGCTTCACACGGACGCAAGGGTATTAAGCGCTTGCTGTTGGGCAGCGAAACCATGGCGGTGCTCACGCACGTGAAAATTCCGGTGCTGGTATTGCGCTGACCAAGCGTTGATACTCAGGCGCGGTACATGGACTCGATCATGTCCGCGTATTTTTTTTCGACGAATTTGCGTTTGAGCTTCATCGTCGGCGTCAGTTCATCGTCTTCGGCGGTGAGCTGAGTGTCCAGCAGTCTAAATTTTTTGATTTGCTCGACACGCGCGAATTTGGTGTTGACCTTTTCAATCTCTGCTTGAATCAAAGCTTGCACTTGCGCCGTGCGGGTCAGGCTGGCGTAGTTTGAAAACGGCACGTCGTGGTCCTGGGCGTATTTCTCGACATTCTCCAAATCGATCATGATGATGACCGTCAAGTAAGGACGTTTGTCGCCGATGACGACAGCGTCAGTGACGTAGGGTGAAAACTTCAACTCGTTTTCCCATTCGCTGGGTGTGATGTTTTTACCCCCATGCGAATGCACTCAGTCTGGATTGGGACGAGGTATTACCGGCGAACCAATGCAACTTCGTCTTGGGAAATCCGCCATTTCACGGTTACAGCATTCGTAGTCAAGAACAAAAAGCAGACATGGTGCGGGTGATGCGCGATCTGAATGGCGCAGGTGTTCTTGATCTGGTGTGTGCCTGGTACGTGCTGGCTGCTCAATACATGAAACAGGCTCAAAACTACCGGGACAGTGAACAGGGTTTGACCGATGCGCCTCCAGTTCCTGCGAACACCTTGGGCTTGATGGCCAAATTCATTGCGCCTCTCACCGGCAGCGAGCCCGGACTACCGCGCTGCGGTTTTGTGTCTACCAACAGTGTGGTTCAGGGCGAGCAAGTCGGTGTGCTGTGGTCGTATTTGCAGTCGAAAGGCGTGCGCATCCATTTTGCGCACCGCAGTTTCAAATGGAGCAACGAAGCACGCGGCATAGCGGCGGTGCATTGCGTCATCATCGGATTCGGTTTGCAAGACAAGCGGCCCAAGCAACTGTTTCATTACGAGACAGTCACTGGAGAACCCCTGTTGACTTTGGTCAATCAGATCAATCCTTACCTGGTGGATGCACCCACAGTGTTGCTGGAAAAACGCAGAACGCCTATCAACCAAGTACCTGCCATGAGCAAGGGCAGCCAGCCGACGGATGGCGGTTATTTGTTACTCAGCGACCTGGAAAAAGAAGAATTGCTGGAACAAGAACCTGAGGCAGCTATTTGGATTCGCCCGTTTTTAGGGGCAGAAGAATTTATCAACAGCATCCAACGCTGGTGCTTGTGGCTGGTCGATTGCCCGCCGCAAAACTTGAGAAAAATGCCGCATGTGATGAAGCGTGTACTGGCTGTGAAAGAGATGCGCTTGGCCAGCCCCAAGATACCCACGCAGGTATTGGCAAACACACCGGCTTTGTTTGGAGAAAACAGGCAGCCTAAAACGGGAAATTACCTGTTGGTTCCCTTGCATTCATCTGAGAACCGTGCATTCATTCCGATTGGGTTTTGTGACGCAATCGTTATTTGCGGCAATGCAAATGCATTAGTGGCTGATGCCTCGCTCTACCACTTTGGCATCATGACCAGCAGCATGCACAACGCCTGGATGCGCACCGTCTGCGGTAGATTAGAAAGTCGCTACAGATATTCAGCCAGTATTGTTTACAACAATTTTCCCTGGCCTGCTGTGGCCACTAATGCGCCCAAAGGAACGTTGGCGAACAAACTGCAAACCGCCGTCGAGCAAGCGGCGCAAGCCGTGCTCGACGCCCGCGCGCTGTTTCAGCAAGGCGAGCACGCTGCCTCGCTCGCCGATTTGTACGATCCGACCACCATGCCTGCGCCCTTGCTGCGAGCGCATCAGTTGCTGGACGCTGTAGTGGATAAAGCCTATGCGCAGACCTGTGGCGGTGCATCCAGCTACAAGACCGATGCAGACCGCGTGGCATTTTTGTTCATGCTTTACCAGCGTTACACCAGTTTATTGAGCGCCGAGGGCGCCAAGGCCAGACGCAATAACAAATAAGCTGTTTCACCAAGAAGTTGTAAGCTTGCATGCAAAAGGAATTTTTTCGCACGTGTACGGACTGATCAACCCGCAACCTTATTTTGGTGTCTCTATAGTCTATTAGGCCCTTGGCGTCTACAGTGTCTTAACGTAAAGTGACTAACCATGAAAAAGAGCCAAATGAATGAAGCTGAATACAAAATTCTTTTTGTTTGCATGGGTAATATCTGCCGCAGTCCTACTGCGGAAGCAGTTTTTTATAAGCGCTTGGCTGAGCGATATCTTTTGCAAAAAATCAAAATTGATTCAGCCGGCACACACAATTTTCATCCCGGCTCGCCGCCCGATGAGCGCAGTCAAAAGCATGCTCTGAAACGCGGGTACGACCTTTCTAAGTTAAGAGCCAGAGCCGTTGTCGACCAAGACTTTGAAGAATTTGATTTGCTGCTGACTATGGATTGGGACAATCGAGCGCTGCTTGAAGAAAGATGCCCGGCCATGCATTTGCATAAGATCCGCGGCCTGACTGAATTCCTGCAAACCAGCCAAGCCCAGGTCATACCAGACCCTTACTATGGCGGTGTTCAAGGGTTTGAACACGTATTGGATTTGATAGAGGAGGCCAGCGAAGGCCTGGTTAAATTTGTGGCGCAGAAATTAAACGTATGAAGTAAGTCTTCTTAAGGGCATTATTCAAGCCCTGTGAATCAGTGGTGTCAACAAGCTTAGACTGGCAATGAGAGTCAGGAAAAAACGCATCTTCAGCCAGGCCGCTAAATTGAATGACGGGTAAGTTCGATAGTCAACCCCAAAGCAGACCCAAAGCATTAAACATTGAATGGCGAGCCCTGCTTGTGCATTGAAAATCAAGCTTAACCATGCGGCCAGACTTGGAATGACACCCCAAACAAGTTGCAGATGCTTGGGTGAATCTTCCCTCATGGTAAGACCCCAATGTATGGCGCCTAAAAAGCTGATGATGGTGGCGCCATATGCCAAAAGAAATAACAAAAGTGTGGCCTGGTGAATTCCATCTATCAGAACTGAAGAAGCTGATAGGCCGACAAAAGGAATCAAGCCTCCGTAGCCGAGTAGCAGGGCAGTCTTTGAAGGCTGATGGGTATTTGCTGAATCGGTTAGGCTGAACAATTTGGCTACATACTGTTTATGTTATGGATGAAAAGTCAACATACCCCTAATTTTTGGGTATGAGTTGAGCTTTTTCTGTTTTGCCTGATAATTTTATTGGATATTGAATTGCTTGAATAAAGTTTCATACCAAAGAGTTGAATCTGGCTTGTATTTTTTAAGGGAAAAACGATGAAAAAATTATTGATTACTGCTGTTGCTCTTAGTGCCAACTTGGCATTCGCGCACAACTGTCCTAATGAAATAAAAGCCATTGATGCCAAGATGACCTCGGCAAAGTTATCTGATGCCGACATGGCAAAAGTGAAAAGTTTGCGCGAAGAGGGCGAAAAGTTTCACAAGGCCGGCAAGCACGAAGAATCCATGAAAGCGCTTGGCGAAGCGAAAAAGATCCTGGGAATTTGATTGACCCACAACTCAATTGCCTTCCAAATGAGATTCTGCGTATGAATTTTTCATTGGAAGTGTTTTTTGATGGTTCATGCCCGTTGTGCCGACGGGAAATTGCCTACTACCAAAAAATCGATATTTCCCGCCAGTTGGCATGGGTTGATGTATCGCAAACACAAGCTGTTTGTCCCGATGGGTACTGCCAGCAAGATTTGCTCAAGCGCTTTCATGTGAGAACAAATGATGGTCAGGTTTTCAGCGGTGCTGCGGGTTTTGCAATCATGTGGACACTGCTTCCTGGCGGGTGGAAATATGCAGGCCATATTGCTAAATGGCGGCCTGTCACCTTATTGTTAGAGCTTGCTTACCGGGCTTTCTTGCCTTTACGCCCTTGGCTGCAACGCAGGGCCAGGGCCTTGCTTGATAACTCAGTTTAGATACCCGTTACCAGTCGTTGCTGTTAGGTTCACCCTTGAATGGCCCGGACAGATCCGGTGTGATCCATCCCCCATAGAACCCGCCAGACTGTGGAACAACCTGTGCTCCATCCACTTTGCAGTCAAGATGGTGAGCATAAAAAGCAATGCAATCAGCCAGTGGCTCTGCGCCTGCCAAGGGTTGTGGATAGCTCCAAGCGACGCTGTGTAAACACCGCTCGCCGTCCAGCAGATTCCAATACAGGGCAGGGCCTTTCCATTCACAAAAGGAGCCTCTGCCGGCAGCTCGCAAAAAGGTCCGGTTGACATCGGACATGGGAAGATAAAAGGTGGGAGGGTGTGAGGTCTCTCTTACTGTCCAAGAACTTCGCGTTCTAGCAATCAATGTCTTGCCCCAGCAGATCTCGATTTCCCGTTTGTCAAGAACCAGTTCAGGTGGACGAGGAAAATCCCACACTGATATTTGGCCTTCCCGAGGAGTATCTGCAAATGGCGGTCGCTCCTTACCTCGCCAACGCCATTGGGCACGAGCGATCTGCAGTAAGTCGGCATCATTCATATGTATGCAACATCGATATAAGCATTTGTGAATACACCGCGCCAGCAATCAGCCATTACTTTTGAAGTGTTTGACAGGCTTTGAGAAGCAGCATGGACAAGGCCGAACCAGCGCCAGGGGTCAGCCAATCTTTGGCTTGGGTGTCGTTCAATAATTCGCCGCCATTGGCCATGTTTTCGGGGTAAATGCTCAAGGCCAATTGACGAACTTGCTTTTTTACGCAGTCGTATTCATTGACAAATCGGGAGGATAAATAGACCAGATCGCCCAATCGCTGTTGCCGGTGGAAGTCTTGCGAGCCGTCTGCTTTAACCACCGATCCATGGGTTTCGGACGTGTCCAAGTTGATGTAAATGATGGACTCTTTGGTTTCGCCGACCAAGTCCATGCCGGCCCAGCTGGTGTTGACAACGCAACAGATCAATATCAGGAAGAAGTGACGCTGAGAGATGGGTTTCATGGGTTAAGCCTGCTCCGACACCCTTTTACCGATATGCGCCAGTGCTTCTTCCACCTGGTCAATCAGTATCAAACACAAATCGCCTGGGTTTAACTTAGCCAGTGCGTGGTCTATGGCGATGAACTCGCCTTGTATTTCAACGATATCGCGCGTCAGCGCAGCGTCTTTCAAGCCCTGGCGCAGCAAAGCAATGACTTCGCCGTCAGCGCGCCCGCGTTGGCAAGCATCCTCAAATAAGACTGCGCTATTGAACGCGCCGCCGATCACCCGTGTTTGCTCGCGTATATCTTCGTCGCGCCGGTCACCGGCACCGCTGATGACGACGCTGCGTTGTTTGGCAGGCAAATTGCTAACGGCTTGCACAAGGGCTTTGATGGCGTCCGGGTTGTGGCCGTAGTCGGCAATGATGGTGGCACCTTTGTAGCTGAACATATTGAAGCGACCCGGCACGGCTTGGGTGTCGCTGACAAAGGTCGATAAGCCTTGGCAGATGGAGGCCCATGACAAATTGACCGCCCAGGCCGCACCGATGGACGCCATGGCGTTTTCCACCTGAAAACCGATGGCGCCGTTTTGTGTCAAAGGTACTTCTTTCAAGGAGATACGCACTTGTTGTGCGCCTTCTTGCGCGACGATATGACCGTCTTGCACATACAGTACGCGCTTGCCTTGGGCGCGGTGCGTGGCCAGCACCGGGTGGTGCGGGTCGACTGCAAAAAATGTGACCTGGCCCGGGCAATTAGGCGCCATGGCAGCCACCATGGGGTCGGTGGCGTTCAACACGGCCATGCCGTTGGGCGCCACGTTTTGCACGATGACGCGCTTGAGTACCGCAAGGTCTTCGACTGTGCTGATGTAGTTCAAGCCCAAGTGATCGCCTGCGCCGATGTTGGTCACAACTGCCACTTGGCAGCGGTCAAATGCCAGTCCTTCGCGCAACATGCCGCCGCGCGCGGTCTCTAGCACGGCTGCGTCCACGTCAGGGTGCATGAGCACGCTGCGTGCGCTGCGCGGTCCGCTGCAGTCGCCGGTGTCGAGTTGCAAACCGTTGACAAACACGCCATCGGTGTTGGTCATGCCGGTGCGCAAACCGCTGGTGCGCAACAAGTGCGCGCACAAACGCACGGTGGTGGTTTTGCCGTTGGTGCCGGTGACGGCAATCAGTGGAATGCGTCCGTCGTGTCCGTTGGAAAACATGGTGTCGATGATGGCGCTGCCTACATCGCGGCCCTTGCCGAACGAGGGTTGCAAATGCATGCGCAAACCGGGCGCTGCGTTGACTTCGACGATGCCGCCGTTTTGCTCTTCCAATGGTTTGAGTACTGATTCACACACTACATCGACACCGCAGACATCGAGCCCGACCATTTGCGCGGCCATGACAGCACGCGCAGCAACTTCGGGATGAACGTCGTCGGTCACGTCTGTGGCGGTGCCGCCTGTGGATAAATTGGCGTTGTTGCGCAGCACGACGCGGGCGCCTTTGGTCGGCACGCTGTCGGCGTCATAGCCTTGTTCTTTCAATCGCGCCAGAGCAATGTCGTCGAAGCGGATTTTGGTCAGTGAAGTGGCATGACCGTCGCCACGGCGCGGGTCAGCGTTCACTTTGTCAACGAGTTGACGCACTGTCGATTGACCATCGCCCACTACCAGCGGCGGTTCACGGCGTGCGGCGGCCACCATGCGGTCGCCCACCACCAGCAAACGGTAATCGCTGCCAGGCAAAAAGCTCTCTACCATGATGTCGTCACGGTATTCGAGCGCATTGTTGTAAGCCTCCATCACTTCTTCGCGGGTGCGGATATTGACCACCACGCCTTTGCCTTGGTTGCCATCGCGCGGTTTGACCACCACCGGCAAGCCGATTTCTTGTGCTGCAGCCCATGCGTCTTCGGCGCTGTTCACCGGACGCCCTTGAGGCACAGGCACGCCTGCGGCCATCAACAATTTTTTGCTAAGTTCTTTGTCTTGCGCAATCGATTCGGCGATGGCGCTGCTGGCGTCGGTTTCGGCGGCTTGTATGCGCCGTTGTTTGCTGCCCCAGCCGAACTGAACGAGACTGGCATCTGACAAGCGACGGTAAGGAACACCGCGTGCTAAAGCCGCGTCAACGATGGCACCAGTGGAAGGGCCCAGTCGAATGTCTTCATCCAACTCTTGCAATTCATGCAATGCCTTGTCAACATCAAATGGCCTGGCATCAAAAGCCGCCAGACACAATTGCTCACCGAGTTGCATGGCGAGTTTGCCCACCTGCTCCACGGTGTACTCGACCACCACTTGAAACAAACCTTCTTCGGGCGTTGGCGTGGTGCGGCTGAAAGTGACCGGGCAACCGGCTTGGATTTGCAAATGCAAGACCACGGCTTCGAGCGTGTGCGCCATGCTCAAGTGAGCATCGCGTTCACCGGGTTGTAAACGGCCCAAGCCGGGGAACAAATGGCGCAGGCGCTTTTCAAAGGCTTGCTGGTCGGCGCTGAGGTCGCTTTCCAGACCGGGTGCGCAGCGCACCATGGCTTCGATGGCGGTATGGCGGGTCCACAAATTGGGGCCGCGCAAGGCGCGAATGCGGGAGACTTCCATCAGGCTTTCATCCTTGCTAAATCTAAATTGGCAATCGCAGACGGTTGCCCGTAATTTTTCAGGCCGGCGCGTATCAAGTCTGGCGAGAGGTCTAACGCCCAGGCGACGGCCACTGAAGCGAGCAGATTGGGCAGGCTCAGTGTGCCTTCGCTCAGATGCTTGGCAATCGCTGGAAAATCCAGTTGCAACAGACTGTGCTCATGCGTGCCGCGCGACATCATCACCTGGCCTTTGGAGAAATACACCGCGCGCCCTTGTTTCTTTAGATGCTGTTGCACGCAGTTGTTGTGTTCATCGGCGGCGTAGTAAATCACTTCGCCGTCGCACAAATCTGCCAGATCAACCACGGCGGCGTCTTCGGCATTCAACACTGCAGCGCCTTCAGGCAGCACCAGGTCAATCTGGGTGCGAACCACATTGCGCACTTGCTCGGGCGTGAGTATGTCGTGGTCTTGCAAACCGGTGTGGTCCGGCATGTCGGTGAGCACACCGACGTGGCAGCGGTCGTAGGGCAGGCCTTCATCCAGCACCTGAAGCGGTGTGTTTTCAAACACGGCTGCGTCTAATGCGCGGTTGATCAGCAAACGCTGGCTAGCTTCAAACACGCGCGCGTCTTTGGTGTCGACCAGGCGTTGGTCCATGAACAAGCCACGTGCAGAGGCCAGGCCTGTGCGACGCCCTGAAAGATGAATCAACCAGTTGACCAGATGCGCGAGTTCGGTGGTGCGGCTGCGTCCCATGATGCCGACCACAGGAATGCGCGTGGCTTGTTGCGGCTCGAACAAATGCGACACGATGGCCTGACCCACAGGACGCGGCTGGCCGATGGCCGGCTTTAAATGCATGAGCAAACCGGGTCCGGCGTTGACTTCGACGATGGCGCCGCCTTGCGCCAGCAAGGGCTTGCTGATGTCTTGCGCTACCAGATCGATACCGGCGATGTCCAGGCCGACCACGCGCGCGGCCAGCACCACGACCGCCGCGACTTCCGGGTGCACCAGATCGGTCACGTCTATGCCCATATTCCCGGTGCGCTGCACCACAGCTACACGGTCTTTTTCCGGAATGCTGTCTGCCGTCAAGCCCTGACGCTGTAACTCCAGCACCGCGGTTGGCAAGTCTTTCAAGCGTATGGTATCCAGCGGAAAGTCTTCTTCTTCGCCGCGGCGCGGGTCGGAGTTGATTTGCAAATCGATGAGCTCTGCCACAGTGTGAATGCCGTCGCCGGTAATGCGTGCGGTCTCGCCGCGCGACGCCGCCACGACTTTATTGCCGACCACCAGCAAGCGGTGCTCGTCGCCGGGGATGAAGCGCTCGACCATGACGTCGGTGCCTTCGCGCTGCGCCATCAAAAAAGCGGTTTCAATGTCTTCGCGTTTACTTAAATCCAGAGCCACGCCGCGGCCGTGGTTGGCGTCTGTGGGTTTGACTGCTACCGGCAAACCTATGTCTTGCGCCACTTCCCAGGCTTCTTCGGGTGAATCGACCACCTCGCCAGTAGGAATGGGCACGCCACATTGGGATAGCAGGATTTTCGTCAGGTCTTTGTCGCTGGAAATGCTTTCAGCAATGGCGCTGGTGCGGTCGGTTTCAGCGGTCCAGATGCGGCGCTGCAAGGAGCCGTAGCCGAGTTGCACCAGGTTGCCCGAGGTCAGGCGGATTGAGGGGATGCGGTGTTCGGTGGCTGCATCGACGATGCAAGCGGTGCTCGGGCCCAGACACATGCGGTCGACCATAGCTTTGAGACGCATGACCGTGGCCTTGAGGTCGAAAGACGTATTGTTGATGGCGGCCATCACCAGGTCACGCGCGGCCACCAGGCTTTCGCGTCCGACTTCCTCTTGGCGCGTTCGAATCACTACTTTGTAAATACCGCGCTGACTGGTTTCACGCGCTTTGCCGAAACCCACTTGCATACCGGCCAGGGTTTGCAATTCGATGGCCACGTGCTCCATGATGTGGCCGCACCAAGTGCCTTCTTTGAGGCGCAGCAAAAACCCGCCGCGCTCGCCAACACCGCAGCGGTGCTCGACCATGCCGGGCAGCCAGGCAGTGAGGCGGTCGACAAAACCTGGCAAGGTGTTGGAAGGGTGGTCTTCCAGAATGCCCAGATCTACCCAGGCTTCGATGACCGGACGGTAGGTCCACACATTCGGTCCGCGCAAATAACGCATGCGCAATAAGGCGATATCGGGAAAGGTCATAAATTGATTGGTGAAGTATGACGGTGAATGCCTTGCCAGGGGCAGAGGGTTAGAATCGTTTCACTGTAAGTCATAGTTATAAGAATGAATATTCCCTCTCAAGTTGCGCCAGTGCTGCTGGATGTGCCAGCCATATGGCGGGAGGATGTACAGCATCAATTGTCATCAGAAGAAAACGTTTCAGCCTGGCTGGAGGTTGACCTCGATGCCAGATTGTATTTCGCGCATGGCCTGTTGGTTTTGACCCAGCGCCGCCTGATCTGGTGCGCTCCCGGCGCTGAAAAAGTCTGGCACAGCCTGGAGATACAACCCGGTTGGCAGTTGGAACTCAGCGACCACGCCGGGGTCGGGCATTTGCGGCTGCTGAGCGATGGCAGGCAACTGGCCGATTGGCGGTTTACCTTGGGACGCAACCTGCAAGCGGCAGCTTTGCTAGCGCGCTTTGATAAGCAAATGGCCGGCCAAGGCCAGCAACCCGGCCAAACCTGGTGCCCCCAGTGCCATGCACCCTTGAATGACGCGGATGAGACTTGCCGCAATTGCGAGCAAGCGCAGGAGGAAACACCTGCTTCTACCTGGAGTTTGTTTCGCCTGTGGCGATTTGCCAAGCCTTACCAAGGCCAATTGCTGTTGGGCTTTTGCTTGACGCTGGCATCCACGGCGGCCACGCTGGTGCCGCCTTACCTCACCATGCCTTTGATGGACGATGTGTTGATTCCGTTTCAAAACGGTCAACAAATAGATATTTCTCTGGTGGCCATGTATTTAGGCGGTTTGTTCGCTGCCGCATTGTTGGCCTGGGGGCTGGGTTGGTTCAAAACTTATGTGCTGGCGCTGGCCTCAGAACGCATAGGCGCAGATTTACGCTCCACCGCTTACGAACATTTGTTGAAGCTCTCACTTGAATACTTTGGTGGCCGTCGTACCGGCGACCTGATGACCCGCATCGGCAGCGAGACCGACCGCTTGTGCGTGTTTTTATCCTTGCACTTGCTCGACTTCGCCACCGATGTGTTGATGATTCTGATGACAGCCATCATTTTGTTCACCATCGATCCCTGGCTGGCATGTGCCACCTTATTGCCTTTGCCGTTCATCGCTTGGCTGATTCACATCGTGCGCGACCGTTTGCGCACAGGCTTCGAAAAAATCGACCGCGTCTGGTCAGAACTCACCAACGTGCTGGCCGACACCATTCCCGGCATACGCGTGGTCAAGGCCTTTGCCCAAGAGAACCGCGAAGCACGGCGTTTTCAGGAAGCCAACAAACACAATTTGGCGGTGAACGACCGCATCAATTTTTTGTGGTCACTGTTTTCACCCACGGTGACCTTGGTCACTGAAATCGGTTTGCTGGTGGTCTGGGCTTTTGGTATCTGGCAGGTGGCGCACCATCAGGTGACGGTTGGTGTGTTGACAGCGTTTCTCGCTTACAGCACTCGTTTTTATGCGCGCCTGGATGCCATGAGCCGCATCGTGTCGCACACACAAAAGGCGGCAGCCGGCACCAAGCGCATTTTTGAAATTCTGGACCATGTGTCCAGTGTGCCCGAGCCTGTCAATCCGGTTGCTTTGAATGAAGTGGTGGGCCGCATACAAATCAATGACGCAGGTTTCCGCTATGGCAACCGCGCTGTCATCAAAGGCTTGACCTTGGACATTGCGCCCGGTGAAATGATTGGTTTGGTGGGTCAAAGCGGTTCGGGCAAAAGCACCATGGTCAATTTGATTTGCCGCTTTTACGACCTGAGCGAAGGCGCTATCCGTATTGACGGCATCGACATTCGCGATTTGCGCATCGCCGATTACCGCCGCCACATCGGTCTGGTGCTGCAAGAACCGTTTTTGTTTTTCGGCACCATCGCCGACAACATTGCCTACGGCAAACCGGGTGCCACGCGTGCAGAAATCGTCGCTGCGGCGCGCGCCGCGCACGCGCACGAATTCATTTTGCGATTGCCCCAAGGCTACGACTCGCTTGTCGGTGAACGCGGCCAAGGCTTGTCCGGCGGCGAGCGTCAACGCATTTCGATTGCGCGGGCTTTGTTGATTGACCCGCGCATACTCATCATGGACGAGGCCACTTCATCTGTGGACACTGAAACCGAACAAGAAATTCAAAAAGCATTGGACAACCTGGTGCGCGGACGCACAACGATAGCGATTGCGCACCGCTTGTCCACCTTGCGCCGTGCAGACCGTCTTGTGGTCATGGAACATGGTCAGTTGGTGGAGCAAGGCCAGCATGATGAATTGCTGGCGCGGCAAGGCGCTTACTGGCGTTTGTATGAAGCGCAAGCCCGACAAAAAGAAGCCGAAGAAAACGGCTTGACTTTGGGTGCGGCCAGAGAGGAGCGGGTATGAGTGAGGCTACTTTTGAACTCACCCAAAACGCGGCCGGTCATTGGCAGCTTCAACTCGACAGCGGTTTGCACCAAGGTGTGGTGGTGGTGAGAGCTTTTCCCATCGGTGCACCTGATGAAGCTGTGTCTGTTTTGAGCGCTGAAGGTCACGAACTTTTGTGGTTGCCGCAGCCATTGCAATTGCCTCATCCGCAAAAAGAAGCAGTGCTCAAGGCTTTGCAAGCGCGTGAGTTCATGCCTGAAATTCAACGGGTGGATGAGGTGAGTAGCTTCACCACGCCGTCGACTTGGTCGGTGCAAACCAACAGAGGTTTGACGCAGTTTGTGTTGCGCGGCGAAGAAGACATACGTCGCATCAGCAGCAAAACTTTGATCGTTGCCGATGAGCATGGCGTGCAATTTTTGATCCGCGATTTGCCTGCACTCGACCGGCACAGCCGCAAGTTGCTGGACCGGTTTCTTTGACCTGAAGTGGAAACCCTATGCATAGACTGATTCGTTTCCTCATGCCAGTGGTCGCTATCAGTATGTGGGCCTTGCCTGTATCAGCCCAGCATTTGCAATGCGAGATCTACGAGCGCGACCAACTGCATCTTGTCGATTCACCGGTGTTGTCTTCTGCCTATATTGCCTACGCTCACGACTATGCGCATTTCAGATTCAAGCCTGTGGTGGTCGCGCAAGACGGTGCTTTGGCCTACGTGAAAATTCATGTGTATCACCAGACACGCAATCAACCCGTGTTGATGCACATGACCATGTACACGCCGCCGTTTGTATTCGGCCCTTCTTTGACCGGCGTTCAAACTGTGTACTCGCCTGACAAAGGCCGTCCTTTCACTTACGACTGTCACTTGGTGCAGGAATGAGCCTGGCTCACACTTACCAATGTCACGCACCCAAACGTTGGCTTGTCAGGCTGGCATATGCAGGCCTGATGGGTTTGTCTTTGCAGGCCTTGGCTGATGACCGTTCAGTGTCCATGGTGTTTGTCGGAGACATCATGCTGGCCGACAAAGTCGGGCAAGGCATTCGTGACGGTCACGATCCGCTACAGCCGTTCGCATCCATTCTGAACAAAAGCGATATACGCATAGGCAATTTGGAATGTGTGGTCGCCACTGTCGGTGAAGCAGTGGACAAGCCCTACACATTTCGTGCGCATCCGCGCGTCGTTCCATTGCTAAAACGGCATCTGGATGCCGTATCTGTGGCGAACAACCATACCGGGGATTTCGGGCATGTGGCTTTCAAGCAGATGTTGCAAACGCTGCAACAAGCCAAACTGCCCTATGTGGGCGGCGGCATGGATTTGACACAAGCACACACGCCTTTGATGTTTGAGCGACAGGGTTTACGGATTGCACTGCTGGCTTACAACGAATTTTTCCCGCGCAGTTTTGAAGCGGATGTGGACAAGCCCGGCCATGCATGGAGCGATGACGAGCAAGTGGCAGCCGATATTCGCGATGCGCGTGACAAACACCGTGCCGATCTGGTCATCGCCTTCATGCATTGGGGTTTTGAAAATGAAACACGTTCCAACGCACGTCAGCAACAACTCGCCCGTTTGATGATTGATGCAGGCGCAGATGCAGTGATCGGCGGCCACCCGCATGTAACGCAGGAGATGGCGGTTTACAAAGACAAGCCGGTTTTTTATAGCCTGGGCAATTTTGTATTTGACGGGTTCAGCAGCAAAGACAACAACACCGGCTGGGTGGTGCGCTTGAACATGAACACAACCGGCGTCACCTCGGCCACGGTGCACGAAGCACGTATTGATAAGCGCGGTACGCCCCGCCCTGAGTCAGCCAAGCCGCGTTACTGCTGGCAGCAGGGCGAGTCATTGCTGCGTATTTGCGCGGCACCGTTAGTTGAATAAGTTCTTCAGCTTGTCCGCCCAACCGGCTTCTGAAGGCGAATGTTTGTCACCGCCTTTTTTCAGTGACTCATCCAATTCTTTGAGCAACTTGCGTTGATGCTCAGTCAGCTTGACTGGTGTTTCCACCGTGATGTGGCAGTACAAATCGCCGGGGAAACTGGATCGCACGCCTTTGATGCCTTTGCCGCGCAACCTGAATTGCTTGCCCGTTTGTGTGCCTTCAGGCAGGTCGATGGCAGCTTCACCGCTGAGCGTGGGCACGCTGATTTCACCGCCCAAGGCCGCTGTGGTGAAACTGATGGGCACGGCGCAATGCAAATCGTCGCCGTCGCGTTGAAACACATCGTGTTTTTTGATGCGGATTTCAATATACAAATCGCCGGGCGGGCCGCCGTTGGTGCCGGGCTCGCCGTTGCCTGTGCTGCGTATGCGCATGCCGTCATCAATACCTGCCGGGATTTTGATTTCCAACGTTTTTTGGCGTTTGATTTTTCCTTGACCGTGACAAGGCGAGCATGGATCGGTGATGACCTTGCCCGTGCCTCTGCAATGCGGACAAGTTTGTTGCACGCTGAAAAAACCTTGACGCATTTGCACCACGCCTTGGCCTTGGCAGGTGCCGCAGGTTTTCGCTGAGGTGCCGGGCTTGGCACCGCTGCCGTGGCAGGTGTCGCATTCGTCATAGCTGGGAATGCGAATTTCACTCTCTTTGCCAGCCGCTGCTTCTTCTAGCGTGACTTCCATGGCATAGCTCAGGTCGTTACCGCGAAACACCTGACGTCCGCCGCCTTGTTGTCGGCGCGCCTGGCCGAAGATGTCGCCAAAGATGTCACCAAAGCTGTCGCCGAATCCGCCAAAGCCTGCGCCGCCACCGCCGCCCGGGCCGCGCATGTTCGGGTCGACACCGGCATGGCCGAACTGGTCGTAGGCCGCTCGTTTTTCCGCGTCGGACAACATTTCATAAGCCTCTTTGGCTTCTTTGAATTTCACCTCGGCTGTGGCATCGCCCTGGTTGCGGTCCGGGTGGTATTTCATCGCCAGTTTGCGGTACGACTTTTTGATTTCGTCTTCGCTGGCGTTTTTGGGTACTCCCAAAACTTCGTAAAAGTCGCGTTTAGTGGCCATGGTTTTGCTGCTGATTAAAGTGCCAACGCCGCGTCGGCCTTTTCAGGTCAGAACGCGGCGGGGCAGGGGTTGAAGGCTTAGGGCTTTTTGACTTCCTTGACCTCGGCATCGACCACATTGTCGTCGTGCGGCTTGTCATTGCCAGCCTCTGCGGCTGAAGGGCCGGCAGCTGCGGCCTGTTCGGCCTGCATATTGGCGTACACCATTTCGCCCAGCTTTTGCGCGGCAGTCATCAGTGATTCTGTTTTGGCATCGATCTCGGCTTTGTCTTCGCCTTTCAATGCTTCTTCCACGTCCTTGACAGCGGCTTCGATTTTTTCTTTTTCGCCCGCGTCGAGTTTCTCGCCGTGTTCGGTCAGCGACTTTTTTACGCTGTGCACAGAGGCTTCGGCTTGGTTGCGAGACTGCACGATTTCCAGTTTTTTCTTGTCTTCAGCCGCGTTGAGTTCCGCGTCCTTGACCATTTGCTGAATCTCGGCTTCGCTCAAACCTGAGTTGGCTTTGATGGTGATTTTGTTTTCTTTGCCGGTGGCTTTGTCTTTGGCACCGACGTGCAAAATGCCGTTGGCATCAATGTCAAAACTCACTTCAATTTGCGGTGTACCGCGAGCCGCAGGCGGGATGCCTTCTAAGTTGAATTCACCCAATGCTTTGTTGCCGCTGGCCATTTCGCGTTCACCTTGGAACACTTTGATGGTCACCGCAGGCTGGTTGTCGTCAGCGGTAGAAAAGGTCTGCGCAAACTTGGTTGGGATGGTGGTGTTCTTGGTGATCATCTTGGTCATCACACCGCCCAGGGTTTCGATGCCCAAAGACAAAGGTGTCACGTCAAGCAGCAACACGTCTTTGCGGTCACCGGACAACACCTGGCCTTGAATTGCAGCACCGACGGCCACGGCTTCGTCCGGGTTGACATCGCGGCGCGGCTCTTTGCCGAAGAACTCTTTGACCTTGTCTTGCACTTTAGGCATGCGGGTCATACCGCCGACCAGAATCACGTCATCAATGTCGCCCACAGACACGCCTGCGTCTTTGATGGCGGTGCGGCAAGGCGCGATGGTGCGCTCAATCAACTCGTCGACCAGGCTTTCCAACTTGGCGCGGTTGAGTTTGATGTTCAAGTGTTTAGGACCTGAAGCATCAGCGGTAACGTAAGGCAGATTGATGTCGGTGCCGGTGGCTGAAGACAGTTCGATCTTGGCTTTTTCTGCGGCCTCTTTCAGGCGTTGCAAGGCCAGCACGTCTTTGGATAAATCGACACCGGAGTCTTTTTTGAACTCGGCAATGATGAAGTCGATGATGCGCTGGTCGAAGTCTTCACCGCCCAGAAAGGTATCGCCGTTGGTGGACAACACTTCGAATTGTTTTTCGCCGTCAACGTCTGCAATTTCGATGATGGACACGTCAAATGTGCCGCCGCCCAAGTCATACACGGCGATTTTGCGGTCGCCTTTTTCGGTTTTGTCCAAACCGAAAGCCAGCGCAGCTGCTGTAGGTTCGTTGATGATGCGTTTCACATCCAGACCGGCGATGCGACCGGCATCTTTGGTGGCTTGGCGCTGGCTGTCATTGAAGTAAGCGGGTACTGTAATGACGGCTTCGGTGACTTCTTCGCCCAGGTAGTCCTCGGCGGTTTTCTTCATCTTGCGCAACACCTCAGCGCTGATTTGCGGCGGTGCCATTTTCTGACCGCGCACTTCCACCCAAGCGTCGCCGTTATCAGCTTTGGCAATGGTGTAAGGCATCAAGTCGATGTCTTTTTGTACTTCTTTTTCGTCGAACTTGCGGCCGATCAAACGCTTGACAGCGTAAAGCGTGTTGCGCGGGTTGGTGACGGCCTGGCGTTTGGCGGAAGCGCCAACCAGAATTTCACCGTCCTCTTGGTAAGCAATGATGGATGGCGTGGTGCGCGCGCCTTCGGCGTTTTCAATCACCTTGGTGGTGTTGCCTTCCATGATGGCCACGCATGAATTGGTGGTGCCGAGGTCAATGCCAATGATTCTTCCCATTTTTTTCTCCTGTGCGATTCAGCCCCCGAAGGCAGCTGATTCATTTCCTAAAAGCGATGTTGAACAGTTGTGGATAAGTCGGTGGATTTCAAGTGCAAGCTGTGTGTGTAAGCCTGTATCACTTGGGTGCAGTTACTGTGACCAGTGCCGGGCGCAACACCCGGTCGGCGATCAAATAACCCTTTTGAAGCACGCTGACCACGGTGTTGGGCTCTTGCTCGGCCGGTACAACGGAGATGGCTTGGTGCTGGTGCGGGTCGAACTTGGCACCGGCTTCGGGGTTGATTTCAATAACTTTGTGGCGCTCAAGCGCGCTTTTGAGCTGACGCAACGTGGCTTCAGAGCCTTCGCGCAATTGATCTGCGCTGGCATCGGCAATGGCCAGACCGGCGGTCAGGCTGTCGGCCACGGGTAACAGGCTTTCCGCAAAGGCTTCGACTGCGAATTTGCGGGCCTTGGAGATTTCTTCTTCTGCGCGGCGGCGGGCGTTTTCCGCCTCGGCCTTGGCACGCAAGAATTGATCGGCCAAATCGGTATTGGTGGCTTTGACCTGGGCGAGTTCGGCTAGCGCGTCCATCAAGGGATCGGCTGGCGGGGTTTCAGGCTGAAAGTGTTCGTCCATGGCGGCGGGCTCGGGTTGACCCGTCGGTGTAGCGGACGGAGGGGTTGGTTGGGGGTCTGACATAGAAAATTAAGAGTGCAGGTACGGATACAGCCCTGTAATTGGGAGGGTTTTGCGGGATTTCAAGAGGTGGGGGAAGAAAAAGAGGGCTTCACAAAAGATTTATAAAGAGTAATAAAGAGCTCATTATTTTGAATTAGCCTAATTTAAATTGCCGATAAACCCCTATAAAGCATGGTGCAAGCCAGCAAATACAGTAGCACCGCAAACCCGCGCTTGAGTTTGGCCACAGGCAAACGCTGTGCATACCTCGCTCCCATGGGCGCTGTGATGACCGTGCACATACATATGATGACAAAGCCCGGTAGCCAGACAAAACCAAAACTGTGCGGCGGGGTGTTCGTCACCGACCAACCGCTGATCACATAACCGATGGCGTTGGCCAGCGCAATCGGAAAACCCAAAGCCGCGCTCGTGCCCACGGCTTGGCGCAAAGGCACGTTGCACCAAGTCATGAACGGTACGCTGATGAATGCTCCGCCTGCACCGACCAGGCCGGAAAACATACCAATCAATCCACCGACCAGCGATTGACCCACAGGCCCGGGCATCTGTCGCGTGGGTTTGGGTTTTTTGTCCAACAGCATTTGCGTGGCGGAAAACGCGGTGAAAAAACTGAACAGCAAAGCCAGTACCGAGCCCTTGATGACCGCGAACAACCAGAGGCTGGACAGCGCACTACCTAGCACCAAACCGGGCGCAATGCCTTTGAACAAATCCCAACGCACAGCACCGGCTTTGTGGTGTGCACGCGTGCTGGCCAGCGAGGTGATGACGATGGTCGACATGCCGGTGGCAATCGCCATCTTCACCGACATGTCTGTGGGTATATCGAGATGGTGCAGCAAAAAGGTGAGAAAGGGAATCATCACCAGCGCGCCGCCCACACCCAATAGCCCTGCCAGAAAACCAGCGAAAGAGCCAAGTGCGGCCAGTGCCAGCAACAACAACGGCCAAGTGAACATGCTCAGGCTAAACCGAGTTTTTGTGCCATGCCTATGCGTTGCAATTTACCGGTTGCGCCTTTGGGAATTTCTTCCAGCAACAAAATTTTGCGCGGCACTTTGAAATCCGCGACACGTGTGGCAACGTAATCGCGCAGTTCTTTTTCTGTTGCAGTCGTGCCTTCGCGCAACACCACTGCCGCACCGACTTCTTCGCCGAGTTTGTCATGTGGAATGCCAAAGCACACGACCTGACCGACGGCAGGGTGGTCCATCAATATTTCATCGATTTCACGCGGGCTGATTTTTTCGCCGCCCCGGTTGATGATTTCTTTCAAGCGACCGGTGATGCTGATGTAACCGTCCGCGTCCATGATGCCTTGATCGCCGGTGCGAAACCATCCGTGTGTGAATGCTTCTGCGTTGGCCTTGTCGTTGTTTTCATAACCGGGCGTGACGTTAGGCCCGCGAATCACGATCTCCCCTGTGTCACCGGCTTTGAGCAAATTGCCATCCAAGTCCATGATGGCGACTTCAGGGCCTGCGGCAATGCCGACGGTGCCGGGTTTGCGTTGCGCGGGGGGTAGCGGGTTGCAAGCCATTTGGTGAGCGGCTTCTGTCATGCCATAGGCTTCAATCACCGGCGCATGAAACCTGGCTTCTAACTCTGCCAATACTTGCGGCGGCAATGATGAAGACGAAGAGCGGATAAAGCGCAAAGGCACGCGTGCAATCACGTCTTTGTTGTTTGCCGCACGCGACAAAATTGCTTGGTGCATGGTGGGCACAGCGGTATACCAAGTGGGTTTGACTTCATCCATTTGCGCAAAAAATTTCAATGCATTGAAACCACCGGTGCAATGCACTTCACCACCTTGAGACAGCGGCGCCAATATGCCTGCGATCAAGCCATGGATATGGAACAAAGGCATGACATTCAAGCCACGGTCTGTTGAAGTGAAGCGCGTACTTGCAGCAATGTGTTTGGCAGAAGCGCACACATTGCGCTGGGTCAAAGGCACTATCTTCGGGCGTGAAGTGGTACCTGAGGTGTGCAACACCAGTGCTACATCGTCAGGCAATGCCGCGCCTGGGTGACCCGGTGCTAATGCTGCGCGTGCCGAGGTGTCTAAGGTGAACGAACCTGCGCCATTCGATGGCGTGGGATGCAAAACCAAAATAGACACGCCTAGTTTGCGTGCGACTTCAATGGCGGGAGATGCAGAACCTGCTTCAACAATCAAAGCCTTGGCATTTAAGTCATTCAAATAAAACTCGAACTCATCAGCGCGGTACGCAGGGTTCAATGGCGCAGAGGTTGCGCATGCCGCCACAGTAACAAATGACGCGGCCATCTCGGCACTGTTGGGCAATACCAGCGCCACGCGATCGTTGCGGCCAATGCCGACAGCATTCAATGATTGCTCGACATAAGCAGACAGTTTGCGTAAACCGGCATAAGTTAAAGGCGCTGCGCCGCTGGCACTCAGGCAGGTGTTTGAGTCAAGGCCAGCGGCCAGCCATTCGGTCAATGTTTGCATGGGTATGTCCTGTTTAATTCAAAGAGAGTCCGTGTCCGCTGCGCAGCACCGATTGCTGCAATAACAAACACAGTTGATGTACGGTTTTTAATGTGGGAGTGGGCAAGCCTACGATGTCACCCAACTCGATCACGCTGCCTAACAAGGCATCAAGCTCTAGTGCTTTGCCTTGTTCAATGTCTTGCAGCATGGAGGTTTTGTGCGCGCCCACCGCTTGTGCACCGGCGATGCGTTTGTCTATGCTGATTTTGAATTGGATGCCGGTGCGCTCGGCCACCGCTTGCGCTTCTTGCATCATCAAGCTGACGAGTTCGCGTGAAGGCGCAAAGCTGGCGATGTCTTCCAAGGTGGCATGCGTCAGCGCCGACACCGGGTTGAAGCTGAGGTTGCCCCACAACTTCACCCAGAGTTCGGCGCGTATGTCGTTGGACACCGGTGTTTTGAAACCGGCGCCTATCATGGCTTGCGCGAGTTGTGTGACGCGTTCGGTTTTTTCGCCGCCGGGTTCGCCTAAGGTGAAGCGGTTGCCTTCAATCAAGCGAACTACACCGGGTGCAATCAGTTCAGCCGCAGGGTAGACGGCAGCACCAATGATGCGTTCGGGCTTGAGCAAGCTCCATAACTGTCCTTGCGGATCGAGGGTTGAGAGTTGCTTGCCGTTGTACTCGCCGGGCAATTGATGAAAGTACCACCAGGGCAAACCGTTTTGCATAGTGACGATACAGCTGTTCTCATGACACAGCGCCGCAATGTCAGCAGCGACTGCGGCCACTTGGTGTGATTTGAGCGTGACCAGCACATAGTCGTAAGTGGAAGCATTGGCGATGTCGCAGGCTTTGACATCGCGTGCGTGCAACTCGCTGCCATCGTCCAACTGAAGTTTCATGCCGTGTTCTGCAATGGCCAGCAGGTTGGCACCGCGTGCAATGAAAGTGATGTCATGACCGGCCAATGCCAGTTTGACGCCGAGGTAGCCGCCGATGGCACCGGCTCCGACGATGGCAATGCGCAAACTCATGGGAATATCAAAGTAGAGGTTGAAAAGGTGTCTGCAAGGTTCTGCCGGGCTGTCATCCTGAACAAAAGGTTCAGGTGGGCGAGGTCAGTCAGGTGTTGGGTTCATCTACGCGAGATGATCACGCTCACAAGACGATGTTCCAAGCCCGGGGCTCCATAGAGCATTGGTTCAAGAAATATAAACCCGGCAGACTTGCAGACTCGTCCATTGTAGGAGCATGTGTCATAAAAGATGCCCGTCCTGACCTAAAGCTGCGTCCAGCCGATGCAGCAGGTTGTTCAGGTTGTGGCTGGAACTGCCGGGCTCTGTCGGGGCAGCGGAGAAATCTGAAAGCTCAAAAGCCAAGTTGAGCGCTGCCAGCACGGCGATGCGGTCTCGTGCTTTGATTTTGCCGGCATCGCGGATGGAGCACATGGCGGTGTCAACCTTGCGAACAGCAGTATGAAACCGTTCTTCAGCGCCGGGCGGGCAGGCCAGCAAATAGCTTTGGCCCATGATTTGTACTTCCACTTGGCTCATGCGCCGTCCTTGATGTCCAGCGGCAGCCGATCCAGCAATCCGTCTATGCGGCTGCGGGCGGCTTGCAAGCGGGACTTCAGTGAATCACGCTCTTGCGTCAACGTATCGACCTGGCTTTCCAGCAATGCGTTGGTGCGTTTGAGTTCTTCGTAACGTACGAGCAAATGTTCCACGCGTTCGAGTACGGCATCAAGTGGGTTGTTTTCAGACATGTCGCGCATTTTACGGGTGAGCTTGCGGCTTGTGGCTAGAATGATTCTGTTGGTGCTCGCGGTGTGGTTCACACACCGCAGTTCAACGGGAAGCAGAAGTTTTCTCTCTACCAAGTACTTCTTTTAGGTACATGGCCTGAGCAGATCACCAGCCTGCGCTGCCCCCGCAACGGTCAAGTGAACGAAACGCGGCAACGTGTTTCCGCCCTGTCCCACATAGCCACTGGTTGCCTTGAACAAGCGACTGGGAAGGCGGACAAGGTTGTTTTCGCCAGCCCGGATACCGGCCAACAAGGTGTAGTCGCGTAAGTCGCGACTGCGTTACGTCCATGCACTGTCGGGGAAGGCGGTGAGGGCACTTGGCTGGTAGATCTCATGAAAAATCACTTGGCATTACTGTGCGGCTGTTTGACCGTTGCTACTGCATTTGCAGATACAGAATCTAATCAAATCGAAAATCTGGCTTTAGAACCCTTTGTTGTTACCGCTACCCGCTACCCTGAAGAGTCTGCCAAAGTGGCTGCTTTCATCACCGTATTGACTCAACAGGACATACAAAAATCAGGCGCCAGAACAGTCAATGAGGCCATCATGAGATTGGGCGGCATTGTCGGTCGGCCAAGCCTATATGGGGGCAATGAATATTCGCTGGATATGTCGGGTTTCGGCGATACAGCTTCATCGAACATGGTGTTTGTGGTTGATGGCGTGACCTTCAAGCAAGGTGACGCGAGTGAGATAAGACTTGGAAATATCTCTTTAGATGAGGTCGAAAGAATTGAAATCCAGCGAGGCGGTAGCAGTGTGCTCTACGGCGAGGGCGCAGTTGCCGGCGTCATCCATATCGTGACGCATGCATCAGGTTTGCGCGGCAAAGTTGAAAACACCGGAAAGTTTGAGGCAGGATTTGGCAGCTACGCAAGCCGTGATGTGAAAGCAAGCGCCACCTATGGCAATCAAGGCCTGCATTTGTTTGCTTCATCCGCTAAAACCGAATCGGATGGTTTTCGTTCGAACTCGGCCAGTCATGCAGGTAACACCAGCCTGTCTTTGCAATTGACTGGAGATAACACGCGACTCGGCGGTAGTTATACAAAAAGCGATGAGTATGCTCAAACTCCGGGTTCATTGACTCTAAGTCAGTACCAGTCAAACCGAAATCAAGCAGACGCTGACAATTTATCGGTGGGTACTTACAGCAAGGCTTCTTCAAATCACTACGGTTTTTTTGTTGAAACCGAATTCAAAGATATTCTGTGGCGTGCAGATTTGAAGAGAAGAGAAAGAAATTATTATTTCCTGGATCAAACCAGTGGCTCGGCAAGTTCCGCCACCCACAACACGACAAACGACAGTTACACCTTCACGGCCAATAAAAAGTGGAGCTTGGATTCCGGCGTGAATCGGTTGATTGCAGGCATAGAAAAAAACGATTGGAACCAGACCAGAGTGACCTCCAGTTTTGGCGACTACACCAATCTGTCAAATACAAAGGCCTTTTTTATAAAAAATGATATGGATATTGATCGCTGGGATACACGGCTTACAACCGGTTACAGAATAGAAGACATGGTGAAAAACTCAACGGGGACTACGGATTCGTATTCTCCGTATTCCAGCAATAAAACGCTATCAGCATGGGAGTTGGGCGCATCCAAAGCGATTGACTCAAAAAATATTCTGTGGGCGAAAGCTTCCACCCACTACCGGTTACCCAATATTGATGAATTCTCAACCTCCTATGATTCAATCGGTAACTATAAAAATCTCAATCCACAGACATCCACTGACACTGACATAGGTTGGAAATACAAATCCACTGACACCAGAATAGATGCCAGGCTGTTTCAAAGCGAAATCACCAATGAAATTTCCTACGATTCTTACTATCAATCCAATGTGAATCTGGACCCGACCAGGCGTCAAGGCATTGAGGCTAATGTCAGACACAACATGACAAGCAAACTGGAAGTACAAGCTTATGTAACTTACAAGAAATCAACTTTTGCTTCCGGGAGCTATGCTGGAAACAAACTTCCAATGGCTGCACAAAATATTTACAACCTCAGAACAGCTTGGAACTTCAGTCCAGAGCAGACGGTGAGCTTGAGTGTCTCTTATGTTGGAGAACAGCAAATAGCCGGTGACTATTCAAACGGAACCACCATGCCTGCCTATACAGTGACAGATATCTTCTACAAGTACCAAACACGACAATGGGAATATCAACTGGCTGTTCGAAACGTGTTTAACCAAGATTACTACGCTTATGCAACAGATGCTTACAGTAGCTATGAGGTTGCTTCCACCCGGTATACCGCCTTGTATCCGGATATGAAGCGAAATCTATTTTTGAATTTCAAATACTATTTGCGTTAATTGGATAGCTTTTTCATGTCACTGTACCTGCCGCAACGCATCATTTGCCTGACCGAGGAAACCACAGAGTGGTTGTACTTGCTCGGGCAATCGCATCGCATTGCGGGTATTTCGGGTTACACGGTCAGGCCGAAAATCGCCCGCGCTGAAAAGCCACGGGTCAGCGCATTCACCAGCGCCAAGATAGACAAAATTCTGGCGCTGCAACCCGACTGTGTGTTTGGCTTTTCAGATTTGCAAGCGGATATTGCAGCGGCCTTGATACGTCACGGCGTACAGGTCACGGTGTTCAACCAACGCAGCATTGACGAGATATTCAGCATGCTGTACCAAGTCGCTGCGATGGTGGGCGAAGCGGAGCAAGGCATGCGTCGCATTAAAGAGATGCAAGCGCATTTGCAATCTATACAAACAACTGCCAAAGCTTTGCCACGCCGACCGCGTGTGTATTTTGAAGAATGGGACGAGCCGCCAATCAGCGCCATTCGCTGGGTGTCAGAGTTGATCAGCATGGCAGGCGGAGATGATTGTTTTCCCGAGTTAGCGAAAGAGTCGCTGGGTAAAAATCGCATCATTGCCGACCCGATGGAGATTGTGCGCAGACACCCCGACATCATCATCGGCTCATGGTGCGGTAAGAAATTTCGTGCACAAAACGTGGCCGCTCGCTCGGGTTGGCAGGATGTACCTGCGGTCAAAAACAAGCAGTTGTTTGAAATCAAATCGGCCGACATATTGCAGCCCGGCCCGGCAGCTTTGACTGACGGTGTCGATCAATTGCATCGCATCATCAATGATTGGTCCAAACAATATGCATAAGCTTTGCTTGCTCTTGCTGTGTCTTTGGGAGGTTGCAGGTGCTGTGACCCTGGTCGACGAACGAAAGGTTTCCGTGGTCATCGACAAACCACCGATGCGCATCATCACTTTGTTGCCGTCGCTGGCAGAAACTGTTTGCGAGTTGGGAGCATGCAGCCGCTTGGTCGGTACTGACAACTACGCGGATTGGCCCG
The DNA here is from genome assembly GCA_947456305.1 of Comamonadaceae bacterium. Lineage (GTDB taxonomy): Bacteria > Pseudomonadota > Gammaproteobacteria > Burkholderiales > Burkholderiaceae_C > Limnohabitans. Next base: position 57,431 of record CANGPN010000001.1, read on the forward strand.
AGTCAGTCAAAGCCTTGCCCAAACTCGGCGGTTTGTACGATGCGTCTGTCGAAGCCATCTTCAGGCTCAAGCCTGACCTGGTGCTGGCTGGCAAATCCACCCGCATCATCGGGCGGCTGGAGTCGTTGGGTATCAAAGTGGTGGCGCTTGAACCTCAGTCTTTGGAAGATGTAGAACGCGGCATGCATACCATTGCCAAGGTGTTGCAATTGCCGCAACCTGATGCAGCTGCTGACCGTTTATGGCAACAGGCCATGCAGGCCATCGATCAATCTGCGAAAAAAATTCCCTTGGATTCACAAGGCGTGAGCTTTTATTTCGAAGCCAGCACCGGCGGTTACGCCGCTGGTGAAGTTTCCTTCATCGGCGGCGTGATGCAGCGACTGGGTTTGCGCAATATCGTTGGCGTCAGCATGGGTGCTTTTCCGCAAATCAACCCAGAGTTTGTGGTGCGCGCTTCGCCGCATTGGTTGTTTCTGGCCGAGCCTACCGCTGTTGCTTTGCACAAGCGACCGGGGTGGTCTGCCATGTCGGCGGTGAAGTCAGGGCATGTTTGCGCTTTCAGTGCGTCGCAAGGCAATATGTTGGTCCGGCCAGGACCACGCATCGGTGAAGCGGCTGAGGTGCTTGTGACTTGTTTGCAAAAAGCCTCTGCGCTATGAAGAGCTCTGAGCAACGCAGTCTGTCATTCGCGCTGGTGTTGTGCGGGCTGACGCTGTTGCTGTGTGTGCTCGGCTTGAGCGCAGGCAGCAGAGGTTTTGAATTCGATCTGGGCTGGAGCAATCCTATCGTGCAAGACATACGACTGCCGCGCACACTGGGTGCATGGTTAGCGGGTGCATTACTCGGCTTGGCTGGAGCACTCGCGCAAGGTTTGTTCCGTAATCCTTTGGCAGATCCGTATTTGCTGGGCAGCGCCTCGGGTGCGGCATTGGGCGTGTCTTTGACGCTGGCCATAGGCGCTTGGGGTGGGGCGCAATTGCCGGTCGATATCCAATGGGTAGGCCCGTGGGCCTGGCGTCTGGGTTTGACCGGTGCAGCTTTCGTCGGTGCCTGGGGTGCGGTGTTGTTGACCTTGTTACTGGCGCACGGCGTGCAACACACCTTGCGCTTGTTGCTGGCCGGAGTAGTGGTCGGGGTGGTGCTGGGTGCTTTGACGTCCTTGCTAAGCGCCACGCAACCGCAGTTGTTACCGGCCATGCAGTCATTCATGCTGGGAAATACCGGCATGGTCAATGGCGCTTCATGCGGCTTGATGGCGACGGTTTTGTGCGTGAGCTGGTTCATCGCCTGGCGTTTTAGTCCATTGCTTGACGGCCTGAGTCTGGGTGAAGACACCGCCAAAAGCCTGGGTTTAAAAGTCGTGCCCTTGCGCATGTTGTTGCTCGCGGTGATGGCCTTGTGTACGGCCACCGCTGTGGCGCAAACCGGTTTGATTGCCTTTGTCGGTCTGGTCGCGCCACACCTGGTACGTTCACGTGTGAGCGCACGGTTTTCATGGGCTTGTTTGTTGTCTTGCTTGATGGGCGGTGTGTTGTTGTGCCTTGCCGATATCTTGGCGCGCAGTTTGGCAGCCCCTCAGGAATTGCCCGTAGGCGTATTGACCGCCGTGATGGGCGGCGCTTATTTGATGTGGCGTTTGCGCTCACACAGTGCGCATGAAAGCGTGAACGCATGAGCAACCCGGCTGCTTTACAAGCTAATAGGGTAAGTGCCTGGCATGGCCAGCGTCAGGTATTGCATGCAGTGAATGTGGAATTTGAAGCCGCTCATTGGACTTGCATCGTCGGACCCAACGGCGCGGGTAAGACCAGCTTGCTCAAGGTGCTGGCCGGTTTGATGCCGTGCCAAGGCGTGGTGAATTTGCAAGGAAAGGCCTTGTCGGCGTGGCGTGATCAGGAGCGCGCTAAGCAACTCGCTTGGCTGGGACAGCAAGACTTGGCAGGCGATGATTTGACGGTCTACGACGTGGTTATGCTCGGTCGTTTGCCGCACCAGCGCGGGTGGCATGGTGCAGATGCACGCGACCATGCCGTGGTGCAACAGTGTTTGCATGACTTGCAACTCACGCCTTGGCGAGAGCGCAGTTTAGGCAGCTTGTCAGGCGGTGAAAGACAGCGGGTGTTGCTGGCGAGAGCCTTGGCAGTGCAGGCGCCGGTGATGCTGATGGACGAGCCAGTGGCTAATGCCGATCCGCCTCATCGGGCAGATTGGTTAAACACAGTCAAAGCTGCTACGCAACAAGGGCAAACCGTCGTCAGCGTTTTGCACGATTTGAATATGGCCTTGCGAGCCGACAGGGTAGTGGTCATGCACCAAGGCCAGGTGGTGATGCAGTCTTCGCCACAAGAAGCTGTTTTGCGTGATTGTTTGCAAGAAGTGTTTGAACACCGACTTGTGTTTCACGAAGTGCAAGGTCAGTGGCTGGTTTTACCTGTCTAAATTTGCCAGTCATGCAGGCCGAAAGCTTTTGTTAAGCTTGTCATGAATCAGCAAGGCAGTTTATGAACCAACTTAATACACAGGCCAATTTTCACCACAGCGGCTCCAAGGTGCGCGGCGATTTCGAGCCCGGCGATGCGTTTTACGAAGCCTTGATGCAAGCCCACGAAGGTTTGGACGAATCGCAAAGCCAATTGTTGAATGCGCGTTTGATATTGGTCATGGCCAACCATATCGGTGACTTGGATGTATTGAAGCAAGCGATTGAAGCCGCGCGTTTGCCTGAAGCTTGAACAAGGCTTGCAGTATCTGCCTCTGCTGTCTATGAAGGCCTGGGTGTTTTGGGTTTGAAGTCACACCATGGGGACACCTGGCATTGCCAGCACTGCGGTTTGCGCGCCTGACACACATAACGCCCCAGCAATATCAACCAGTGGTGGGCATCCACCAAATAGTCTTTCGGTATGCGCTTGAGTAAACCCATTTCGACCTCGTAAGGCGTGTCGCCCGGGGCCAAACCTGTGCGGTTTCCGACCCTGAATATATGCGTGTCCACCGCCATGGTGGCTTCACCAAAGGCCACGTTCAGCACCACGTTGGCGGTTTTGCGACCGACCCCGGGCAGTGCTTCCAGGGCTTCGCGGGTGCGCGGCACTTCGCTGCCGTGTTGCTCCACCAGAATCTGACAGGTCTGCATCAAATGTTTGGCTTTGCTTCTGAATAAGCCTATGGTTTGAATGTAAGACTCAAGCGTCGGCAAACCTAAATTGAGAATAGCTTGCGGTGTGTTTGCAACTGGAAATAAGCGACGCGTGGCTTTATTCACACCCACATCCGTGGCTTGAGCGCTGAGCAGCACAGCGGTGAGCAATTCAAACACGCTGGTATATTCCAATTCAGTATTCGGCTGCGGATTGGCTGCTTTCAGCGTGGCAAAAAACGGTTCGATCTGCTCTTTTTTCATCATTCACTTCACTGGGTTTAGGCCTTGATTATCTTCATGCAATTTGCCCAACGTTTAGACAAGGTCGAAACCTCGGCCATACGCGAACTCTTTAAATTGCTGGGCAAGCCCGGCATCATCAGTTTTGCCGGCGGCTTTCCCGACAGCGCCATGTTTGATGTGCAAGGCATACGTGAAGCCAGTGAACGCGCGCTGCGCGATGAACCCGGTGCAGCTTTGCAATACGGCGCCACCGAAGGCTACAACCCGTTGCGTGAACAACTCGCGGCTTTCATGCAGTCCAAAGGTGTGGCCGGTTTGCGTGCCGATGAATTGATAGTCACCACAGGCAGTCAGCAAGCGTTGGACTTGGTCGGTAAAACATTGCTCGATCCTCAAGATACGGTGCTGGTTGAGTCGCCCACTTTTTTAGCCACCATCCAATGTTTCCGTTTGTACGGTCCGACGGTGATGGGCGTGCCAATTGATGTCGACGGTGTGGATGTGGCTGCGCTGGAGCAAATGATTCAACAACACCGCCCCAAGCTGGTGTATTTGGTGCCGACTTTCGGCAACCCCAGCGGCGCCATGACTTCTTTGCAGCGGCGTTTGCGAGTGCTGGAGTTGGCGGTGAAATACCAAACCGTGGTGGTTGAAGACGACCCGTATGGCGATTTGTATTTCGCCGATGCGCCACCGCCCTCGTTGCTGGCTTTGAGCGCGCAAGTGCCGGGCAGCCGCGACTGGCTGGTGCATTGCGGATCGCTCAGCAAAGTGTTGTCGCCGGGTTTGCGCATAGGTTGGATGGTGGCGCCACCTGCTTTACTGGCACGCGCCACCATGTGCAAGCAATTCAGCGATGCACACACCTCTACGTTTGCCCAAGCCACCGCAGCGCAGTATTTGCAAGCCGGGCGCATGCCGGCCACTTTGCAGAATGTCCGTCAGGTATACGCAGGACGTGCGAAAGCCATGTGTGAAGCTTTGCGTTTGCACCTAGGCGAGGGTTTGTCCTTCCATGAACCTATGGGAGGCTTGTTTGTCTGGGCCAAACTCACCGGCAAAACCGGCTTCACCACCGACGGTAATCTGCTGGCCAAACGTGCGATTGAAAAAGGTGTGGCCTTTGTCCCCGGCGCGCCGTTTTTTGCAAATAACCCGGACAACGCCACCATACGTTTGAGTTTTGCGACTGCTGATGAAAGCAAGATTGCAGAGGGTATTGAGAGGTTGGGGCAGGCCTTGCGCGAAACAGCAGTTTGATCGTGTGAATAAACTATTTATGAAATCCAGAGGCTGCTTGCAAGCAGCCTTTACGTTGTAATGACTCTGCGTGATTAGCCGCTAAACGATTGGTACGCCGAGGCATCCATCAAGCCATCTAACTCCGCCGGGTTGCTGAGTGTCACTTGGTAAAACCATCCAGCGCCTTCGGGGTCGCTGTTGGCAAGGGACGGGTCGGCCCGCAATTCTTCGTTCACCGCAATCACCGTGGCCGACACCGGCATGTGCACATCGGCTGCGGCTTTCACCGACTCCACCACACCGGCCACGCTGGTTTGCTCGTAAGCTTTACCAATCTCGGCCAGTTCGACAAACACGATGTCCCCCAAGGTGTCTTGCGCATGCACGGTGATGCCGACGAATGCGGTGTCGTTTTCAACCCGTACCCACGTATGTTCTGAATGGTATTTCGTCATGGTCACATTCCTGCGTAATTAGGACCGCCGCCGCCTTCGGGCGTGACCCACACAATATTTTGCGTCGGGTCTTTGATGTCACAGGTTTTGCAATGCACGCAGTTTTGTGCGTTGATTTGCAAGCGGTCTGCGCCATCGTCTGATTTCACATATTCATACACACCTGCCGGGCAATAGCGACCTTCGGGCCCGTCATACTGACTGAGGTTGATGGACACAGGCACGCTGTCGTCTTTCAAGGTCAAGTGCGCCGGTTGGTTTTCTTCGTGGTTGGTGTTGCTGATGAACACGCTGGAGAGTTTGTCAAACGACAACACACCATCAGGCTTGGGATAAGCAATGCGCGTGCTGTGCGCCGCTTGGTTCAAAGACTGGTGATCGGCTTTGTGGTTGTGAATCGTCCATGGCGGTGTGCTGATGCCGATTTTCGGCAAAAACCATTGCTCTATGCCAGTCATCAAGGTGCCAATGAGCTTGCCTTTTTTGAACCAGTTTTTGAAATTGCGGGTCTGGTGCAGTTCGGTGTGGAGCCAGCTCTTTTCAAATGCTTTGGGGTAGGCGCTTAACTTGTCGTGCTCGCGTCCGGATTGCAAAGCTTCAAACGCCGCATCTGCAGCCAGCATGCCGGACTTGATAGCTGCATGGCTGCCTTTGATGCGTGCCGCATTCAAAAAGCCAGCGTCGCAGCCTAGCAATGCGCCGCCGTCAAACACCAAGTCGGGCAGTGCTTGTGGTGTGCCATTGTTGATAGCGCGTGCGCCGTAGCCAATGCGCTTGCCGCCCTTGAGGTGTTTGGCAATCGAGGGGTGTGTTTTCCATCGTTGCATTTCTTCGAACGGGCTCATGTACGGGTTGCGGTAATCCAGCCCCAGTACAAAACCTAAGGTGACTTTGTTGTCTTCCAAGTGATAGAGAAACCCGCCGCCGAAACTCTCATCAGCGATAGGCCAGCCGGAGGTGTGCACCACCAAACCGGGTTTTGCCAAAGCAGGGTCTACTTCCCAGAGTTCTTTGATGCCGATGGCAAAAGTTTGTGTGTCTTTGCCTTTGTCCAAGCCGAAGTGTTGAATCAGTTGTTTGCCCAAGTGGCCGCGTGCGCCTTCGGCGAACAAGGTGTATTTGGCGTTCAACTCCATGCCGAGTTGGAAGTTGTCAGTCGGCTCGCCGTCTTTGCCCAATCCCACATGACCGGTGGCCACGCCGCGCACTGCACCAGCTTTGTTGTACAAAATTTCAGCTGCGGTGAAGCCTGGAAAAATATCTACGCCTAAGTTTTCTGCTTGCTGTGCCATCCACTTCACCACATTGCTGAGCGAGACCACGTAGCAGCCGTCGTTGTGGAAATTGCGTGGCATCAGCCAGCCCGGTGTGGCGGTATGACTTGTTTCCGACAAGACCAGCAATTCATCGCCGCTCACGGCTTGCGACAAAGGTGCACCGAGTTCTTTCCAATCGGGAAACAATTCGTTCATTGCGCGTGGGTCCATCACCGCACCGGACAGAATGTGTGCGCCAGGTTCAGAACCTTTTTCAATCACCACCACGGACACGTCTTTGGATTGCGCCGCAGCCAGTTGTTTGATGCGAATAGCGGCTGCCATGCCAGCAGGTCCTCCGCCGACAATGACCACGTCGTAATCCATGGCCTCGCGCGGACCGAATTGTTCTATCAATTGAGGGGATGTCATAGCGTATGAAGTTGCATTGTCAATGGTGCGACAGATTCTATGCCCGCCGGCTTTGCGCATATCGTGATAATGCGTCTGACAGCCACGGGCTACACATTCCTTGTGCGCACACATCATCACCGTTTTCTTTTTTAGGAGTTCAGCATGGCCTACAGCCTCGATTTATCCGGTCGCGTTGCATTGATAACGGGAGCTTCCAGCGGCCTGGGCGCGCAGTTTGCAAAAACGCTGGCGTCTGCCGGTGCCGCCGTGGTCCTAGCCAGTCGCAGGGTTGAAATGCTCAAGTCGTTGCGCGCAGAGATTGAAGCCGAGGGCGGCGACGCGCACGTAGTCAGCCTAGACGTCACCAGTCGGGGCAGCATTGAAGCCGCCGTCAAACAAGCTGAGAAGGAAGTAGGGCCCATTGACGTCTTGGTGAACAACTCCGGTGTCAGCACCACCCAACGTCTGGTGGATGTGCGCGAAGAAGATTTCGACTTTATTTTCGACACCAATGTGCGCGGCGCATTTTTTGTCGCGCAAGCAGTAGGCTCACGCATGCTAGCGCGCGCCAAGGGTTTGGAGCCGGGCACGTTTGGAGGCGGGCGCATCATCAATATTGCGTCTATGGCAGCCATGCGCGTGTTGCCGCAAATCGGTGTGTATTGCATGAGCAAATCTGCGGTAGTGCAAATGACCAAGGCCATGGCGCTGGAGTGGGGCAAGTACGGCATCAATGTAAACGCGATCTGCCCGGGCTATATAGACACCGAAATCAACCACCACCACTGGCAGACCGAGCAAGGTCAAAAGCTGGTGAATATGTTGCCGCGCAAACGGGTTGGTCATCCCAAGGACTTGGATGCTTTGCTGGTGATGTTGGCGAGCCCGCAAAGCGATTTCATCAATGGCGCAGTGATCAGCGCCGATGACGGTTTCGGCGTATGAAACTCGAGTTGCCGCAGGATAAGAAATGGGTGTATGAACAAGTGTTGCCCATACGCTGGGGCGACATGGACGCCATGGGGCATTTGAACAACACCAGCTATTTCCGATACCTTGAGACTGTTCGCATTGACTGGTTTTCATCCCTGGGCTGTCCACCTTTGCCCGATGGCGAAGGTCCTGTCATCGTCAATGCTTTTTGCAATTTCTACAAACAGCTCGAGTACCCGGGCGAAGTGCTGATCAAAATGTATGTCAGCCAACCCGGTCGCAGCAGTTTCGAGTCCTGGGCCACGATAGAACGCATCGACATGCCGGGGGTGATACACGCTGCCGGTGGTGCCACCACGGTGTGGGTGAATTTTCCTGCGCAAAAATCTTCACCTATGCCTCAATGGTTGCTTGACGTGCTGCGCTGACTGTTTCCTGCAAGGCTCTGAGCGGTCTGGCGTGTGCACGCGGAAGATTTTTATTAGTCATTGCCTGCCAACCATAGCGGTATGACATAAGCCGAAAAATATTCATATTTAATTGAATAAACTTAATAAAACATTTTTTTTTAGCATTAATGGCTAATATCGATGATTTTTACATTCATCCAAACATCCAGGTACAAGTTGTCGGTTAACGCTGACCGCTGGCTTCAAATGACATGCGCAAGCAACCCACACAAAAAAGAGCACAACTCACGATCGAAGCTATTTACCAAGCCACAGCCCAATTAGTTGACAAAGAGGGCATGACAGGTTTGAGTACCAATAAAATAGCCCACAAGGCTGGTTTTTCTGTAGGTACCATCTACCAGTACTTTTCAAGCAAGGACGAATTATTTCGCGCGATGGTAAAGCATTCACGCGTGACAGCACTGGCAGAAGTTAATACTTATTTGTATGAATTCGAGTCACTCGAAGTGCCGTCCGATTTGGATTTGGAAGTCTTTATACGTGGCTATATTTGCATTTTGATAGACGGCTTTGCCTTCGGACCGCCGTTACGTCGCATGGTCACCCGATTGTGCTGGATGGTAGAGAGCCCTGAGGAAACCGCAGACACCATGCAGGCGCTTGTGATGCGCTTGATTCAGTTTGTCAACTACATACAGCACCCGCAACTTAAACTGCTGACTGAAACACGCTGTTTTGTACTGAGCCGCACCATCATCGGATGCTTGCGCAGCGCCTCGCTCGAGCGGCTTGACCCGTCCTCAGTGTCAGAGTTGACCAATACCTTGGTCAATATGGTGGTCAGCCAGTTAGAACTGAACCGGGTCACCGGATAAGGTGTATTACTTTTGATTTTTGGGCAGCCTGCCCATGGTGTAAAACTCAGGGTTGGGCATCATGCCGGAAAAACTGGCGATGCGATTGGACAAACCGAAAAATGCGGTGATGCCTGCAATGTCCCAGATATCTTCATCGCTGAAACCATGGGCATGCAAATCAGCAAAATCAGTCTCTTCAATCTTGTCGCTATGCAGGCAAACCTTCATGGCGAAGTCCAGCATGACACGCTGGCGTGCTGTGATGTCGGCCTTGCGGTAGTTCACAGCCACCTGATCTGCGACGAGCGGTTTTTTTTCGTAAATGCGCAAAATCGCGCCATGTGCCACTACGCAATACAAGCAGTTGTTGGCCGCACTGGTGGTGGTGACGATCATTTCGCGGTCGCCTTTGCTTAAGCCTGAATCCTCGCGCAACATCAAGGCATCGTGATAAGCAAAAAATGCACGCCACTCAGCCGGTCGTCGGGCCAGCGTCAAAAAGACGTTGGGTACAAAACCGGCTTTTTCCTGTACCTCCAGAATTTTGGCGCGTATGTCATCGGGCAGGTCTTTGATTTCAGGGGCTGGGTAACGTGACATGAGGTCTCCTTTGCAAACCATTATCACTAGCTCTATCAGCTTGGCGAAAGGGCGGCGCCTTAGAATCAAATGCTTGTCTAAGGGAGAATCGATTGAACAAACTGTTTCCAAGTGCGGCCGCTGCACTCAAAGACGTGGTGCATGACAACCAGTTGCTGGCGGTCGGCGGATTCGGTTTATGCGGTATCCCGGAAGCGTTGATCGATGCCTTGCGCGACAGCGGCGTGAAAAACCTGACCGTAATTTCTAACAATGCCGGTGTGGATGACTTTGGATTGGGCATTTTGCTCAAGACCCGCCAAATCAAAAAAATGATTTCGTCCTATGTCGGTGAAAACAAAGAGTTTGAGCGTCAATACTTGGCCGGTGAACTCGAACTCGAATTCACACCCCAAGGCACATTGGCAGAAAAGCTGCGTGCAGGTGGCTCAGGTATTCCTGCGTTCTTCACCAAAACCGGGGTCGGTACCGTGGTGGCAGATGGCAAGGAATTGCGCGAGTTTGACGGTGAAACTTATGTCATGGAACGTTCACTCGTACCGGATGTGTCTTTGGTTAAAGCGCATACCGCAGACAAGGCGGGTAATTTGCAATTCAGACTGACCGCGCGCAACTTCAATCCGGCCGCCGCCATGGCCGGCAAATTGTGTGTGGTTGAAGTTGAGCATGTGGTGGAGGTCGGTGAATTGCAACCCGATGACATCCACTTGCCCGGCATTTATGTCCACCGCATCGTGCACAACCCGCACCCCGAAAAGCGGATCGAAAAACGCACTATCACAGAGAAAGCAGGAGTCTGACCATGTCCTGGACCCAAGACCAAATGGCAGCCCGCGCTGCCCACGAATTACAGGACGGTTTTTATGTCAACCTGGGCATAGGTATTCCCACACTGGTGGCCAACCATGTGCCTTCCAACATCGAAGTTTGGTTGCAGTCTGAAAACGGCATGTTGGGCATAGGCCCGTTCCCCAATGAAGAACATGTAGATGCCGATCTGATCAATGCCGGCAAGCAAACAGTCACCACCATCGTCGGCTCATCCATCTTTGGCAGTCACGACAGTTTCGCCATGATTCGCGGCGGCAAAATCAATTTGTCCATTTTGGGGGCGATGCAAGTCAGCGCAACTGGCGATCTGGCCAACTGGATGATTCCCGGCAAGATGGTCAAAGGCATGGGCGGCGCCATGGACCTGGTGGCCGGTGTGAAACGCGTCATCGTATTGATGGAACATGTGGCCCGCAAAAAAGACGGCAGCGAGGATATGAAAATTTTGCCCGCCTGTACTTTGCCGCTGACTGGCGTGGCTGTGGTCGACCGCATCATCACCGATTTGGGTGTGATGGATGTCACACCTCAAGGTTTGGCGCTGGTAGAACTGGCTGACGGTGTAAGCCGTGAATTCATACAAAGTAAAACCGGTGTACCACTTATCTGATTACCCAAACGGTTGAGGCCTTTCATGCCGGCATAAAAAAAGCACCCTAGGGTGCTTTTTTATTCTGCGATGCTAGCTCAGTGATGTTTGCTGGCCTGAATGATCAATGACCCTACCGTACTGAAATAATGCTGTGCTTTGTCAGTGGTTTTAAGGTATTTGGTCCGCCGGTTAGTGCCTTCATGATGGCTGTCAATCATCCCCAATTCACGCAATTGGTCAAGTTTGCGGTGTATGGTGGCCGGAGAGGCTATCTGCGACATGGCCATGGCGTCAGTGACTGTGATGGCTTTGTTCTGGCTTTGTTTGACCGCAATCACTTCCAACAAACGTTTGGCGTCCAAATCCAGTGCGGGTAATTGACCATTGCCTTCAATGGCATGCATCAAGCTGAGAAAACGTAGGTAAATTTTTTGATTTTCCATGGCGCTTTAAATGAAAAGAAATTAATTTCTTAGGCAAAAAGAAATATATCACTAAAGCGGTGGAAAAATCTAAATTTGAAGAATGTTTTCTTTTGAAAGTGTTATTTCAACACGTCACCAATGCAAAGGTATTTCATTTCCAGGTATTCGGTCATGCCGTGTCTGGAACCTTCGCGGCCAAGACCTGACTGTTTCATGCCGCCGAAGGGCACGTGTTCGGTGGCCAGGATGCCGACATTGACACCGACCATGCCGTACTCCAAAGCTTCGCCGACGCGGTAAATGCGGCCTATGTCGCGGGTGTAAAAGTAGCTGGCCAGGCCGAATTCTGTGTTGTTCGCTGCTGCAATCACTTCAGCTTCAGTCTCAAATTTGAACACCGGCGCGAACGGGCCGAAGGTTTCCTCGTTGGCGCACAACATATCGGCACTGGCATCAGCCACCAGCGTCGGTTCGAAAAATTGGCCATGCAAGGCCTTGCCACCGGTCAGCACTTTGCCGCCTTTGGCCAGTGCATCGGCCACATGCGATTGCACTTTCAACAAGGCGGCGGGTTCAATCAAAGGACCTTGTGACACGCCGTCTTCAAAGCCGTTACCGACTTTGAGCGTTTTGACTTTGGCGGTGAATTTCTGCACGAACTCTTCGTACACCCCGGACTGCACATAAAAGCGGTTCGAGCACACACAGGTTTGACCGGCGTTGCGGTATTTGCTGAGCATGGCACCTTCGACGGCAGAGTCGATGTCTGCGTCGTTGAACACAATGAAAGGCGCGTTACCGCCGAGCTCTAAAGCCAGTTTTTTGATGCTGGGCGCGGATTGCGCCATCAATATGCGACCGACTTCGGTGGAGCCGGTGAAGCTGATGTGGCGCACCGTGTCGCTGGCGCAAAACACTTTGCCTATGGCAATGCTGTTATCGCTGTCGGCGCTGAGCATGTTCAACACACCGGCGGGAATACCGGCGCGTATCGCCAACTCGGCTGCGGCCAGCGCGGTCAACGGTGTGAGTTCGGCGGGCTTGATGACCACCGGGCAACCGGCGGCCAGTGCTGGCGCGACTTTGCGGGTGATCATCGCCAGCGGGAAATTCCAAGGCGTGATGGCAGCGCACACACCGATAGGTTGGTTGATCACCAGCAAGCGGCGGTTGTTGTCAAACTGCGGCAGCGTCTCGCCATTCACGCGTTTGGCTTCTTCGGCGTACCACTCGACAAAACTCGCGCCATATGCGATTTCACCTTTGGCCTCTGGGTAGGGCTTGCCTTGCTCTGCCGTGAGTATGCGGGCCAGGTCGTCGGCATTGGCCATGAGCAAATCAAACCATTTGCGCAAAATCTGGCTGCGTTCCTTGGCGGTTTTGTTGCGCCAGGCAGGCCAGGCGGCATCGGCAGCGGCGATGGCTTTTTCCGAGTCAGCAGGACCGAGGTTGGCCACATCCGCCAGCTTCAAGCCGGTGCTCGGGTCATGCACATCAAAGCGGCTGCCACCTTTGATCCATTCACCGTTGATCAATGCATCGGTTTTCAGCAAGGACGGGTCTTTTAGCAAAGCAAGCGGAGAGGTTTTCATGTCCATGGGGCAACTTTCAAAGGTACGGGGTGGGGTGGGGTAGCGGGAAATTATGCCCTTTGCGTTGTTGCGTCTGAATATCAGGGTGAACTTGCATGACCATGAATCTTCGGGCAAAGCTGACGTTGCCATGCTTAGCTCGCCTCAGCAGTTTATGCAGGGGTGAAAACCTATAATTAGCGCTTGCTCGCCAAAGCTATGGCGCCTTAGATCAGCCCCGCGCTGATCGCCTCGAATCAAAGCCTTACCGACCCTCTCATCACCATGAACGCAAGCACCTCTTCATTGCCCAAACTGTCGGTGGCCGACATACGCAAAACCTTTTTGGATTTTTTCGCCGACAAAGGACACACCGTGGTGGCCTCCAGCCCTTTGGTGCCGGGCAACGACCCGACGTTGATGTTCACCAACTCGGGCATGGTGCAGTTCAAAGACGTGTTTTTGGGCGAAGACAAGCGCTCGTATGTGCGCGCGGCCTCGGTGCAAGCCTGTTTGCGCGCCGGTGGCAAACACAACGACTTGGAAAACGTAGGCTATACCGCGCGGCATCACACGTTTTTCGAGATGCTGGGCAATTGGAGTTTTGGCGATTACTTCAAGCGCGACAGTTTGAAATGGGGCTGGGAGTTGTTGACCCAGGTGTACAAACTGCTGCCCGAGCGCCTGATGGTCACGGTGTATATCGACGACGACGAGGCCTACGACATTTGGCACAAAGAAATTGGTTTGCCTGCCGATCGCATTGTTCGCATCGGCGACAACAAGGGCAAGAAATACGCGTCAGACAATTTTTGGATGATGGCCGACACTGGCCCTTGCGGCCCGTGCTCTGAAATTTTTTACGACCACGGCGCGCACATTCCCGGCGGCCCGCCCGGCAGCCCGGACGAAGACGGCGACCGCTTCATCGAAATATGGAACCATGTGTTCATGCAGTTCGACATGCAGCCCGACGGCAGCTTGAACAAACTGCCAGCGCCTTGCGTGGACACCGGCATGGGCTTGGAGCGCTTGGCCGCCATCTTGCAACACGTTCACAGTAATTACGAGATCGATATTTTTGACGCGCTGATCAAAGCCGCTGCGCGCGAAACCGGTTGCGCTGATTTGCACAACAACTCATTGCGCGTGATCGCCGACCACATTCGCGCGACCGCGTTTTTGGTCAGCGACGGCGTGATCCCCGGCAGCGAAGGACGCGGCTATGTGCAGCGGCGCATCATCCGTCGCGCCATTCGCCATGGTTACAAGCTCGGTCAGAAGAAACCGTTTTTCCACAAACTCATGCCCGACTTGGTCGCACTCATGGGCCAAGCGTATCCGAATTTGGCGGCGCAGGCGGACAAAATCACAGCGGTGTTGAAGACCGAGGAAGAGCGGTTTTATGAGACGCTAGCAACCGGTATGGAAATCTTGGATGCCAGTTTGCCGCAAGGTGCGCGTGTGCTCTCAGGTGAGGTGGCTTTCAAATTGCACGACACCTACGGCTTTCCTTTGGACTTGACCAACGATGTTTGCCGCGAGCGAAATGTGTCGGTGGACGAAGCGGGTTTCCAAGCTGCGATGGAAAAACAAAAAACCCAAGCGCGTGCGGCAGGTAAATTCAAAATGGACAGGGCGCTGGAATACAGCGGTGTTGGCAACGAATTTGTCGGCTACGAACACTTAAGCGCCGAAGCCAAAGTGACGGCCTTGTATGTCGATGGTGTTGCGGTGAAAGAAATGCAAGCCGGTCAAGCCGGTGTGGTGGTCTTAGACCACACGCCTTTTTACGCCGAGAGCGGCGGCCAGGTCGGCGACCAAGGCCATATCAGCGGCGGCGCTGCAATGTTTGCGGTGGAAGACACGCTCAAAATCAAAGCTGATGTGTTCGGTCACCATGGTGTACTCGCCAAGGGCAGTTTGAAAGTTGGCGACAGCGTGGAAGCACGCGTGGACACCGCGCTGCGCGCTGCCACGGTGCGCAACCACTCGGCCACGCATTTGATGCACAAGGCTTTGCGCGAAGTGCTGGGCGCACATGTGCAGCAAAAAGGCAGTTTGGTGAACAACGAGCGCACCCGTTTCGACTTTGCGCACACCGGGCCGATCACTGATGAGCAAATCCGCGAAATTGAACACAAGGTGAATGCCGAGATACTGGTCAATGCCGACACGCAAGCGCGGGTCATGGACATTGAGGCCGCGCAAAAAACCGGCGCCATGATGTTGTTCGGCGAGAAATACGGCGACACGGTGCGCGTGCTCGACATAGGCAGTAGCCGCGAGTTGTGCGGCGGCACGCATGTGCACAGCACTGGCGACATAGGTTTGTTCAAAGTGGTGGCGCAAAGCGGCGTGGCCGCAGGCGTTCGCCGCATTGAGGCCGTGACCGGCGAACACGCGCTGGCCTATGTGCAGGAATTGGAAGACACGGTCAATCAGGCTTGCGCCGCGCTCAAAGCCACTCCCGCCGAACTCAATCAACGGCTGGCGCAATTGCTGGAGCAAATGCGCAGTCTGGAAAAAGACATGGGCGCGTTGAAAGGCAAATTGGCTTCTTCGCAAGGCGGTGATTTGCTGGCCAAAGCCATCGATGTCAAAGGCGTGAAATTGCTGGCAGCGTTGTTACCCGGTGCTGATGCCAAAGCTTTGCGCGACACCTTGGACCAGTTGAAAAACAAACTCAAAACTGCGGTGGTGGTGTTGGCCAGTGTGGACGGCGACAAGGTGCAACTCGCCGCCGGTGTGACCGCAGACACTTTAGGCAAAGTCAAAGCCGGTGAACTGGTGAATTTTGTCGCCCAGCAAGTCGGTGGCAAGGGCGGCGGCAAGCCCGACATGGCCATGGCGGGTGGCACGCAACCGGCCGGGTTGGACAAGGCGCTGGCCAGTGTGCAGGCTTGGGTCAATGAGCGTTTGTAAACAGCCAAGAGCCTTGAGGTTTTGCCCTTGTGCAAACCTTTTCAATCAGCTTGTGTGATCCGCAATAAACGCCGACTTTGCCAATCGCGTTCCTCACCCGTCACCGGGTCTGTGAAAGCAATGCGCTTTGCCAGCAGTTGCAAACAGTGGCTGAAATCTTCTGGCTCATTCCGTGCGCGCAACACGCGAGGGTAGAACTGGTCGCCCACCAACGGCAAGCCCAGCGACATCATGTGCACTCGCAATTGATGGCGATGCCCGGTCAGCGGTTGCAGTTGATAGAGCGCCCAATCTTCCACTCTTTTTAACAGCGACACACGGGTTTCGCTATTGGGTTCACCAGGGACTTCCTTGGACAGAAAAAACTGCTCCCCTTGCACCATACGGCTGCGATGTACCAGCGGCAAATCCACCTCCGGTTTGAATGCCGCCACCGCTTGGTACCACTTGCGTACCTGATGGTGGCGAAACAAGGCGTGGTAAGCGTCCCGGTCTTGGGCACGTTTGCAAAACACCACCAGGCCAGCGGTTTCGCGGTCCAGGCGGTGAATCGGGGTCAGTGAATCGCAACCGGTCAAGCGCTTGAGTTGCACCAGCAAACAGCTTTGCAAATAGCGCCCGCCCGGCGTGACGGGCATGAAATGCGGTTTGTCTGCCACCAGCAGATGCGCGTCTTCAAACAGCACATCAGCGGTTTCCGGCAGAGTCGCTTCTTGCGGTACGTCGCGGTAATAAAACACATGTTGGTGCGCTTGGTAAGTCGCCAGCGGCGACACCGGTCGACCATCCGCAAACATCACCAAACCGGTTTCACAACGGTTCAGCCATTCCTCACGCGTAATAGCCGGAAATCGCTCGCACAAAAAAGCCAGCACGGTTGGCCAATGCCCGCTTGGCAAGCTCACGCGCGACGCACTGACGCCCGAATGCATGGGCAATGTTTGAGGCGCATTCATGTTCAATCAAACGCTGCCGTGAATGAAGCCGTTGCAAGCAAGTGCACTCAAGCCCGCTTGAACACCAAGTCCCAGACCCCGTGGCCTAGCTTCAAGCCCCGGTTTTCAAACTTGGTCAAGGGGCGGTAAGCAGGTTGCTCGCTGTAGCCGTCAGCACGCAGGCTGGCATTGACCAAAGCGGGTTCGGCTTGCAAGACTTTGAGTATGTGTTCTGCATACGGTTGCCAGTCGGTGGCGCAATGCAGGTAGCCGCCGGGTTTGAGCCGTTTGACCAGCTCTTCAACAAAAGCGGTTTGTATCAAGCGGCGTTTGTTGTGCCGCAGTTTGTGCCAAGGGTCGGGAAAAAAAATATGCACACCGTCCAGGCTGTTTGCGGCCAGCATGTGTTCAAGCACCTCGACCGCGTCGTGTTGCAGTATGCGTATGTTGTCCAGCCCCATTTCCCCCATGCGTTTGAGCAATGCGCCCACACCGGGTTCGTGCACTTCGCAGCATAAAAAATCGTCCTGCGGCCTGACGGAGGCGATGTGCGCGGTGGCATCCCCCATGCCAAAACCAATCTCCAGAATCAACGGGGCAACGCGACCGAAAGCGGCTTCAGCGTTGAACGTATGGCGGGCGAAAGGTAATACAAAACGCGGCCCGAAATCTGCCAACGCCTTGGCCTGGCCGCTGGTGGTTCTGCCGGCGCGGGTGACAAAGCTTTTGATGGTTTTGGGGTGGGCGATGTGCGCAGGGGCTTGGTTGTTCATGGCTTATTGTTCGAAAGATCAGCTGATTGTGCCTGTGCACAGGTGGATGGCAGGCACGCATCGCGCAATCACCGACCTGCGCGGGTGGCCGGTCAGAAAGAACCTGCGGATTGCCACAGTCACTTGGCTATGCAGCGCTTTAAGCCAGGCGCGCACGCCATTCATTGACCCAAACCGCCAAAGTCTGCGCACCATTTTCTTGGGCAGGCGTTTGCAGACCCAAGGCCGAGGCAGCGGCCTGTAACACCTGTAGCGCTTTGGCCGGGCTTGAGGTGTCAGCAGCTTGGGCACCGTTTTGTTTGGACAGCTTTTGTCCATCAGCCGCCATCACCAGCGGCGTGTGCATATATATAAGTGCAGGCAGTCCCAGGGCTTGTTGCAACAGAATTTGACGCGGCGTGTTGTCCGCCAAATCCTCACCGCGCACCACATGCGTGATGCCTTGGGCGGCATCGTCGACCACCACGGCGAGTTGGTAAGCCCACAAGCCATCGCTGCGTTTGAGCACAAAGTCGCCTACGCTGCTGGCGACGTTTTGCTGTTGCGGGCCGAGTCGTCGGTCATGCCAATCAACTCTCCCGATGGATGTGCGTAAGCGGATCGACATGCCCGGTTGGAATGCCAAATGCAAAGAGCGGCAAGTGCCCGGATAGGGCAAATCACGGTGGCGTTCAGCGGCGAAGCCTTGCGCCATCAAGACCCTGGCTATGTCTGTGCGCGAGCAGCGGCAGGCGTAAACCGCGCCTGAGTGCAACAGAGATTGCAAAGCCGATTCGTACAGGGCTGATCGAGCAGACTGCCATTGCACCGGCTCGTCACTGGTCAATCCGCATGCGGCCAATTGCACCAATAGGGTTTGTGCCGCCGACTCAGAACAACGCGGCGTATCCACGTCTTCCATGCGCACCAGCCAAGTGCCTTGATGGGCCCGCGCATCCAGCCAACTGGCCAGTGCCGCGACCAGAGAACCGGCGTGCAAAGGGCCGGTGGGAGAGGGCGCAAACCGGCCACGGTAGCGAACAAAGCTGGGTTTCAAATTAAAAATCCAATGAATTCAATGGGTTGCGAGTTTTCCGCAATGTAACTCATGCTTGCAGACATTAGATGTAAATATATATTGACAGAATGATGTGTCAACTTAAAATCACATTAAAACCAAATGGTTTTTAAAAATTTGTGGCCATGGGGGCCATAAATAACCCTCGTGCGGGTTTTGCACGGACGTGAAAATCTTTCAAGGAGATAACACCATGTCAGATAAAGTAGGGCCAACAGGCCTGACAGAAGCCGAGTCAGAAGAAATTCATCGGCACCTCATCCAAGGGACGCAAATCTTTGGAATGATTGCAGCGTTAGCACACCTGCTGGCGTACATTTATTCCCCTTGGCTGAAATAAAAGGAGCACCACATGATCTACGGAAAAATCTGGACAGTGGTCAAACCTTCTGTCGGCATTCCCATCTTCCTCGCAGCAGTTGCCATCGGTTCCTTTTCGGTGCACCTCGCTTTGACCCTGAACACCACATGGGTCAAGAAATTTTTGAACGGAAGTGCAGCAAGCGCAGCAGTCATTCAGACTGTCAAAACGCCTACTGCCTGACACCCAGAAAATTTCTTTTTAATGGGCCGGAGTTATCCAATTCCGGTCCATTTTTCAAATGAACACTTCTGTCGCCAAAGCGTCTAAAAACTGGATCAAAATTGGAGCGAAGTTTCTGCCTTTTGCAGACGCAGCCTCTGATGAATTACCTTTAAGCAGGCTATTGCGCCTGTCCTTATTTCAAATTTCTGTAGGCATGGCTTTAGCCTTGCTGGTGGGCACGCTGAACCGCGTCATGATTGTCGAACTGCATGTGCCGGCAGCGCTGGTTGCTGTCATGGTATCGCTGCCTTTGTTGTTTGCGCCGTTTCGCGCCATCATCGGTTTTCGTTCCGATCATCACCGTTCTCACTTGGGCTGGCGCCGCGTACCCTACATATGGATGGGTACCTTGCTTCAATTCGGCGGCTTTGCCATCATGCCGTTCGCATTGCTGGTGCTGGGCGGTCTGGGCCAAGCCTCACATGCACCCGCTTGGGTAGGCGATCTCGGTGCTGGTATGGCCTTCTTGTTAGTGGGTGCAGGTTTGCACACCACCCAAACCGTCGGGCTGGCGTTAGCCACCGACTTGGCCCCGCCTGAGGACCGTCCCAAAGTCGTGGGGCTGATGTATGTCATGCTGCTGCTCGGCGTCATCATGAGCTCTGTGGTCTTTGGTTATGTCTTGGAAGACTTCTCCCCGGGCAACCTGATACGCACCGTGCAAGGTGCGGCTGTGCTCACTATCACTTTGAATGTGATTGCTTTGTGGAAACAAGAAGGCAGATCGCGTTCGCGCCAACCGGGGGCTGACGAGCCCGATCCCGATTTCATGTCGTCTTTCAAATTGTTTTGCAATGGCGAGAACGCCATGCGAAGGTTGTGGGCCATAGGTTTGGGCACCATGGCGTTCAGCATGGAAGATATTTTGTTGGAGCCGTTCGGCGGGGAAATACTGGGCTTTAGTGTTGCCCAGACCACCTACCTGACCGCCATGCTGGCCATGGGCGGCTTAATCGGTTTTGCCTGGGCTTCGCATGTGCTCGGCAAAGGGGGTGACCCATTCAAAATGGCCAGCCGTGGCGCCTTGGTGGGCATACCTGCTTTTTGCGCTGTGATTTTGTCCGCCCCTCAAGCTTCTGCTGTCTTATTCATCTGCGGGGTGTTTTTCATCGGATTTGGTGCCGGCTTGTTCGGTCACGGTACTTTGACTGCCACGATGAACAGTGCACCGGCCGGTCAGGCCGGTTTGGCGCTGGGCGCCTGGGGGGCGGTTCAGGCTTCGACGGCTGGCGCCGCCATGGCATTGGGTGGCATCATCCGCGATCTTGCTGCGCAATTCACCCATTCAGCGATGGCGTATTCCACTGTCTATAGTTTGGAAGTGGTGTTGCTGTTGCTGACGGTATTCATCATGAATCCCTTGGTGAAAACCAAGTCTTGAGCGCCGCAAAGGCGATAATGTCGAATCAACACACAAGGAGAAAGCAGCATGAAAGTTCAAACCGTTTTATTTATTATGTGGATCGTCGTCATGATTTTTCTGCTGGCGAATTGGTTTAACAAGCCGCGTTCCTGATGACAAGGCTTAGCTTTTGTCAGCCAAGCTCAGTGCCATGCTGAGTCCGCTGACAAAAGCATCCTCCACCCGGTGACCCAGCAGCCAGTCACCGCACACACCTATTTTCAATTTAGCGTCCCAGTGATGCTTTTTGCCCATGGGCTGCAGGGTTTTGGCGTAACGCCACAAATGCGATTGCGTGAACCCGGGTTCGGCGCGTATCCCTGTCAATTCAGCGAAAGCTTTCAACAGTTTCGCGGTTACTCGCTCCTCATCGTCTTCCAAATGCTCTTGCGACCATTCGGCGCTGGCTTGTACCGTCCAGCGTTCGGTGGAGCTGCGCCCCGGTTTGGACGACTCGCGGGAAATCCAGGCGATGCGGTGGTGGGTGCTGCGGGCTGCGTTCCATTGCGGCCCCAGATGACTGAGGCCTGGCTGATTGGCCAGCGGGTAAGCCAGCATCAGGGTCCAGCAAGGCGCCACTTGCACTTTGGACATGTCATCCAAGCCGCTGAAACTTGCAGCAGGCGCACCGGATTGACGCAATAAAAAATCGGCTTGTACGTGCGGAATGGCTAACACCACGTGGTCAAACCCGCCGTGCTCGCTGCCGTCGCTGCACACCAGTTGCCACGGGCCTGATGTACCGTGTTTGCGCAATAAAAACTGGACTTGCGACTGCACGTGCAAACAACCGGCGTCCAGCAAAGGCTGTGCCCAATGCCTGAGCAAAGTGTTCATGCCCGGGGTGGCTACAAAGTGGGGTTCACGCAGCGGCAACGGCGCTTCGATCACGCGGCCCAAGGGGTCAAGCACCCGCACCGCGTTGGCGCTCCAGGCACGGCAAATGGCCTGGGTGCCGGGCACTTCCATGATGGCTTGCATGAACTGAGGATCACGCACGGTGAAATACTGCACCCCGTGGTCAAAGCCACCGTAGGCAGATGAGCGGGTGGCCATGCGACCGCCGGCACCGTGGCTTTTTTCAAAAATGCTGACTTGGTGACCCGCCTGCACCAAAGTGCGGGCGGCGGTGATGCCGGCCATGCCGGCGCCTATGACAGCAATTGTTTTCATAGGCCGACTCTACACTGTTGTGCCGCTGTTTGTCTTGCTGGCTTGTCCCAATAAGGCCTGACGGGTTTGCGGGTGGCTTAACCGGTTCAGCCACCATTGCAAGGCACGGTTGCCGTTGGGGTCGCTCAGGCCACCGCTGCTCTCGCGCCACGCATATCCGATATGGCCGCTGCGCTGCGGGCGTTGCACCCCGCGTTCCACCAGTTCACCGCGATCCAAGTAGGGGCGGGCCATGGTCTCAGGGAGAAAACCTGCGCCCATGCCGCGCAACTGCGCATCCAGTTTGGCCGCCATGGTGGGCACGGTGAACACATCTTGCCCTGCCAGCAAACCGATGGTGGTGCCATTGCCTTGCGGCACGGAGTCAGCCACAGCGACTGCGCGGTGCGCGCGAATGTCTGCATCGCTGAGCGGTTCATGTGCGGACAGCAGCGGGTGGCCGGGTGCGACAGCAAACACAAATTTCATCAATGGACCCAATTCTTCAAACCGCAATCCCGCCGACACGTTGTCCATAACCATCACGCCTATGGCTAGATCGGCTTGTCCCGATGTCAGTGCATACAACGTGCCGCTGAGCGCCTCTTCTTTGATTCGTAAGCGGGTAGGCGGGTTGCCGTCGTAAAAATGCTGGCACAAATCCATGACCACGTGGTGATTAATCACCGTGTCCACCACAATAGTGAACTGGCTTTCCCACCCGGTGGCTACACGCTTGATGCGGTGGGCAATGCTGTCCATATCGTTGAGCAGTCGCAGGCCTTCGCTGATCAATTCTTGGCCGGCGGCGGTCAACTTGGCTTGGCGCGAGGAACGGTCAAACAACAGTACATCCAGCGTGTCCTCCATTTGCCTGACGCGGTAACTGAGGGCGCTGGGCACTAGCCCCATGTCGCGCGCGGCAGCGGCAAAACTGCCCAGTCTGGCAATGTTTTGCAACATGTTCAGAGCATCCGGTGTTAAGACGTCGCGGGCAAAGTTCATATAAGGCCT
The DNA here is from genome assembly GCA_947456305.1 of Comamonadaceae bacterium. GTDB lineage: Bacteria > Pseudomonadota > Gammaproteobacteria > Burkholderiales > Burkholderiaceae_C > Limnohabitans. The sequence continues at coordinate 80,252 of CANGPN010000001.1, forward strand.
TATTCATCAAATTAATTGAATGATGCCATCAATTCAAGTTGACTTGATTTCCCTTTAGCCGCACTAAAGTAACAGAAATACAAAAAGGAGCCGGTCATGTTGACATTGCGTAAATCCGCAGAGCGGGGTTTTGCCGACCACGGCTGGCTGAAATCCTTTCACAGTTTTTCGTTTGCCGGTTACCACGACCCGGCGCACATGGGCTGGGGCAATCTGCGTGTCATCAACGAAGACCGCATCGCTCCCGGCACCGGTTTCGGTACCCATGGTCACCAGGACATGGAAATCATCAGTTACGTGTTGAGCGGCGAACTCGCACACCAGGACAGCATGGGCAATGTCAAAGGCATTCCCCCCGGCGATGTGCAGCGCATGAGCGCAGGCACCGGTGTGCGTCACAGTGAGTTCAACCACGCGCCCGAGCAGGAAACCCATTTTTTGCAAATCTGGATATTGCCTGAGCAGCGAGGCATCACCCCCGGCTACGAACAAAAAACCATTCCCGAAGGCGCCAAGCGTGGTGCACTGGCCCTGGTGGCCAGCCCTGAGCCGTCCACACAAGCAGTCAAACTGCATGCGGATGCCCTTATGTACGCCGGCTTGTTTGACGGCGCGGAGGAAACACAACTGGTGCTGCACCCCGAGCGTAAGGCCTATGTGTTTTTGGTTCGCGGTGGGTTGACCGTCAACGGCTTGGCGCTGGACGCAGGCGACGCCGTCATGCTGGCGCAAGAGTCCGGGCTGCATTTAAGCCGGGGTAAGAATGCCGAGGTGCTGGTTTTTGATCTGGCAGCTTGATCGATTTTTTCAACAGGAGTATCAAATGAGCAAAACAGTAGTTGTTTACCATTCCGGCTACGGCCATACCCAACGTGTCGCGCAAAGCGTGGCTGAAGGTGCTAACGCGCATGTGGTGGCCATCGATGCAGATGGCAATGTCAGCGAAGCCGATTGGGCCGTCATCAATGCAGCAGACGCGCTTATCTTCGGTTCGCCCACTTATATGGGCGTGGTGTCATGGCAGTTCAAAAAATTCGCGGATGCCACTTCCAAGCAATGGATGAGCGGCGCCTGGAAAAACAAGGTGGCAGGCGGTTTCACTATTTCTGCCAACCTGAGCGGCGACAAGCTGTCCACGATCCAGTACTTCATCACTTTGTCCATGCAACTGGGCATGATTTGGGTCGGTCAATCTGAAGCCAACAACGGCTCGCTGAACCGCCTGGGATCGTCTTCCGGCGTCATGGCGCAAGTCGGCCCGACCAGCCCCGCTTCAGACATTCCGCAAGGCGATTTGGACACCGCCAAAGCCTATGGCCAGCGAGTGGCTGAAATTGCAGCCAAATTGCACGCCTGACTGCCGTTGGCTTGAACAAGCGATCTGAGCAAGCCGCAGTTTTGCGGTTTGCTTAAGCCAGCCGCTTATTTGTCTAAACCATGCGTTAGCATGAAGCCATGAAAATACTGAGCTTGTTACCGTGGCTGGATTGGGCGGTATTGTGTTTTTTCCTTGCTATGTGGGTAGGTTATGCTTGGTTTGCCCGCAGGCTGGCCATTCACAAGCATTCCATACTGGCGGCCAGCAACCGTTTTCGCTTGCGCTGGATCAAGGTGTCATTGACCCGGGATCCGCGCGTGCTGGACGGCATCATCACGCAAACGCTGTCGCACACACCTTCATTTTTTTCCTCCACGACCATCATCATCATCGGTGGTTTGCTCGCGCTATTGGGTACCACCGACAAGGCGGCCGAGTTGGTGCGCGAAATCCCGTTTTCGCAAGCCACGCCGCTGCTGGTGTTTGAGTTCAAAGTATTGATTCTGATTGCGATATTTGTTTACGCGTTTTTCCGTTTTTCCTGGTCTATGCGTCAATACACTTTTGTGGCTTTGATGATCGGCGCATTGCCTTCGCCACAGTTTTTTCACGACAACCCGCTCAAGCAGGACGATTACGCTTTGCGCGTGGCCGCCATGACCGGACTGGCTGCAGAAACCTTTAACGACGGATTGCGGGCTTATTACTTTTCATTCGCCGCCATGGGCTGGTTTTTTTCGCCGCTTTTCTTCGTCTTGACCACCTTGTTGATAGTGGCGATTTTGTACAACCGCGAATTTCACTCGGATGTGTTGAACGTATTTGATGACGGTAACTGAGATAAACTTACCCTTTGTTTGACATTCGTCAAATCTGCGCAATGCAGGGCCTGGAAAATAGCTCACAAGCCTTTGATCCCGGTGATTCTCAAAGATCCGTACTCCTCAAATTTTCATCACAATTATGTTTACATTCACTACGCCCCGATTGCTTTTTACTGTGTTGGTGCTGAGCGCATCATCTGTTTTTGCGCAAACGGCAACCGAGCCTGCAGAGGCCGGCAGTTCTTCAGTTATGCCATTCAAGTTCAGCCGGGATATATCTAAAAAGGGGTTTTTCACCAAAGACGCGGAATGGTATTTTTCGCTGGGCGTTGCCAAAACCTACTACGCCAATTCCGACATCCGTGTGAAGCAGACCAATTACGACTTCACGGTCCACGATGTCCAAGGTCACGATGAAATCGACGACGTCAGTATTTTTCAGCCGGACATTGTTCGCATCGGCCGCTTTATCGATGACGACAAAATGTGGGCGATTGAACTCGGCTTGGACCACGTCAAATACACCGGCACCTTGGGTCAAACGGCAAACATCACGGGCACTTCTCCTATCGGTACGGGATCTACCGTTCTCTCGTCTGATAAGTTCTCTTACATGTTGCACAACGGCTTGAACCACTTGATGGTCGATCTGGTGTACCGCCGCCCCATCACAGCTGCTCCCGTGAACGACAGTTCCAGTCTGGCGTTCATAGGCAAAGTCGGTGCCGGTATCGCCTACGTTCACCCGTATATCGATATCAACGGTGTATCAAGCAACGTGGGCGAAAAGTCGCTGAACAATTTGATCGGCTTTAACAACGGCTGGTGGCGTATTGTGGGCGTATCAACCAGCGTGGAAGCCGGTTTTCGCTACGTCATCAGCAAGCCGTGGTACTTGGAACTGACCGACAAAACCATTTTCACCACCATGAGCAATATCCCCGTACCCAGTGGATCCGCCAGCCAGAATTTGTGGTCTAACGAAGTGCTGTTGAGCGTAGGCTATACCTTCGACAACAAATAACACAGCGTGCTGTTCTGCAAGCCCTGTATACCAAGCCCGTCTTTCAAGGCCAAGGCCTTCAATACATGTGGTCAAACGGCAAAGCGCTCAGTTTGAGCTTGCTGTCTTCGACGAACACGCTTTTTTCATATTGAAACGCATCTGCGCTTACTGGACTCAAGTCTGTGCTCATGCATGCGGCTGAACCACCGAACATGATCTCTAGGGCATCCGCGGACTCCATGATGCTTTGCACAATGTCGCGCGCATGCTGACTGGCCTGTGTTGAAGCTCCAAATGCAACAGCGTCACTCTCGCTAGTTAAAAGAAATTCTTTATTCGGTGTGTTCTCTGCAGCTGAATCAAGCCCTTCAAGCTCATTAGGCTCAACAAATTGCGCGGGCTCGTGATGCCAAGTTTGGAATACCAAGTTAAGCGCATTGACAGACTCTGCTTTGGCAAGGGTTGGTGTGGCCAAAGCGCGAAAATTAGGCAACGTGGCTAAGGCGCCGGGAGTTCGGGCAGAGGTGTGAAGAGATTGGCTGGAGGACAACATGGCATTTCTTGTCGCAATGACTGAGTGGTGTAAACACAGCCAGTCAGCAAGAAATGCACCATCTGTAAATGGTTTATTTTTGGTTTAAAAAACGCTTGAAATGAAGCGTAAAAAATACAGTCAAACGGAATTTTGACACCTGCGATGCAGGTAGTTAGGTGTGTACCGGTGGGAAAGTTGACGAGCCTTGACCCCGGCACTGGCTCCACAGTTAGGGCTGCTTGGTTCCCCACCTGACCCGGTTGGCCGCTTCACCATGCGGGAAGGCCCGTCAATCGAAATTGTACGCCCCGTAGAATCAGCGACATGTCCTATCTGGTGCTCGCCCGCAAATACCGTCCCAAAACCTTCGAACAACTGGTCGGTCAGTCGCATGTTGTACAGGCGCTGACCAATGCCTTGCGTTCGCAACGCCTGCACCATGCCTATTTATTCACTGGCACACGCGGTGTCGGCAAAACCACAGTGTCGCGTATTCTGGCCAAGTCGCTCAATTGCGAAACCGGTATCACCGACACGCCGTGCGGCGTGTGCGCCGCTTGTACCGATATCGACGCCGGTCATTTTGTCGATTACACCGAGCTGGATGCGGCATCCAACCGCAGCGTAGATGAAATCCAGCAATTGCTGGAGCAAGCGGTTTACAAGCCGGTGCAAGGCCGTTTCAAGGTGTTCATGATCGACGAGGTGCACATGCTCACCGGTCATGCGTTCAACGCCATGCTCAAGACCTTGGAGGAGCCGCCCGATTACCTCAAATTCGTGCTGGCTACCACCGACCCGCACAAAGTACCTGTGACTGTGTTGTCGCGCTGCTTGCAATTCAATCTGCGTCCCATGGCCGCTGAAACCATTGTTGAACACTTGCAGCAGGTGTTGCCCGCTGAAAGTATCAACGCAGATGTGCAGGCCTTGCGTTTGATTGCGCGTGCGGCGCGAGGCTCCATGCGCGACGCTTTGTCGCTCACCGACCAGGCGATTGCGTTCGGCAACGGTCAATTGCTGGAAGCGCCGGTGCGCGACATGCTGGGCAGCGTTGACACCAGTCATGTATTCACATTGATTCAGGCTTTGGCCGAAGGCGACGGTTTGACCGTGGTGCAAACCTGCGAGCAACTCCGGGTGCTGGGTTTGTCGGCCAGTTCCATGCTGGAGGAAATGTGCATGGTGTTGCAGCGCATGGCGGTCAACCAGGCGGTGGGATCTACCGCGCAGGCTGCGTCCGACCCAGACCCTGATGCGTTGCGTATTGCTTCGTTGTCAGGCTTGATGCCCTCCGATGAAACCCAATTGCTTTACAGCCTGTGTTTGCACGGCCGCACAGAGCTGGGCTTGGCGCCTGACGAATTCGCTGCGCTCACCATGGTGTTGCTGCGCCTGTTGGCCTTCAAACCAGACGCATCGGCTGAAAAAAAAACACTGAAAACAGCTGAAGCACCGCCAGTGGCGGTGTCCCCGGCTGTCCCGCCTGCAGCGCCTTTGGCAACAATTGAGGCGCTGTCCCGGCCTGCAGTGCCAGTCTCCGCAGTTGTGCTGCCGCAAGCGCCGACAGTGGCCCCGCCAGCTTTACCTGCCACGCTGGTCTCGCTACCCGACACCCCCCCGCTAAGCGCAGCTGTCGTCACGCAGGATAAAGAACCAGCGCCTGCTGCCCCCAGCCTGGCCAGTCCCGAATCAGACTGGTGGAACGATCAAGTTCAGCAATTGCTGCAAGCCCAGAAAATCCAGGCCATGACGCGCGAACTGGCCATGCAATCGCAGTTGATCACGCGCGCTCCTGACGTGTGGCTATTGCAAGTCGAACGCGAATCGCTGACTTCCGGCGCCAATCTGGAGCGATTGCAAACCGCTTTACAAACACTCGGTCACCAGGCTGCGTTGAAAGTGCAAATCGGCCCGGTCAGCGACAGCCCGGCGCAGCGCATGGCGCGCGAACAGCAACTGCGGATGCAACTGGCCGAACAAGAGGTTATGAGCCACCCTCTGGTGCAGCAACTCATACAAACATTTGACGCGAAAATCGTCCCCGGTTCCATCAAACCATTAGCCCCATGAAAGAAGCATATGTTTAACAAAGGTCAACTCGCCGGTCTCATGAAACAAGCCCAGGCGATGCAGGAAAACTTGAAAAAAGCCCAAGAGGAACTGGCGTTCATCGAAGTCACCGGAGAGTCAGGTTCGGGCATGGTCAGCATACTTATGACCTGCAAGCACCAGGTCAAGCGCGTCACCATCGATCCCTCTTTGTTGACAGACGACAAAGACATGCTCGAAGACCTGATTGCTGCCGCTTTCAACGACGCGGCGCGCAAAGCGGACGAGGCCAGCGAGGCCAAGATGGGCAAATTGACCGGTGGCATGCCGGGCTTGCCCGGCGGCTTGAAACTGCCTTTTTGATGCGCGACCACAGCGCACTTGAAGGCTTGGTGCAGGCTTTCAAACGCCTGCCGGGGGTGGGGCAGCGTTCAGCGTCACGCATGGCTTTTCATTTGCTGCAACACGACCGTGAAGGCGCCATGCTGCTGTCACAGGCGTTGAACGCCGCTGTAGCGGCCGTCAAGCATTGCCAGCGCTGCCACACGCTCACCGAATTGGAGATTTGCGCCACTTGTCGGGACGAGGGACGCGATGCCACCCGACTGTGCGTGGTGGAAACACCGTCAGACCAATCTGCGGTCGAAAGAACACTCGCCTACCAGGGTTTGTATTTTGTCTTGATGGGCAAACTCAACCCCATCGAAGGTATCGGGCCGGGCGACATAGGCATAAAAAAACTGATAGAAAGAGCCGGTGACGGCGTGGTGCAGGAAATCATTCTGGCTACCAATTTCACAGCACAGGGCGAAGCCACTGCACATGCTTTGAGTGAAATCTTCAAGCGCAAAGGCCTGGTGGTGACGCGTTTAGCTCGCGGCGTTCCGGTGGGCAGCGAGCTCGAATTCGTTGATCTGGGAACAATTGCGCACGCTTTGGTAGACAGACGCAGCACTTAAGTCCGCATCTCGGGGTTTCACCGTGGGGGAAGCTACCGATGCGTGCTGTAAGGCTAGAGCCTAAGCTCTTGCGCATGTATTTTCACGACGATAAGCGTTACCGTCCTGGCGAGCTTCCCAGGCGCCTCTGGGTCCAAGGCTTGCTGGCGACCACCGCCGCTCTGGTCTTCAATCCGTCTGCTGCGCTGGCGCAGACCGGCGACAAAATCCGTATCAACCTGATGTTGGACGACGCATCCAGCATGCTTCACCTGCCGGTGTTGCTGGCCCAACATCTGGGCTATTTCAAAGCCGAAGGTTTGCAGGTGGACGTGGTGGAACAGCCGTTTGCAGCTGTCGCAGCTGCACCCCCTGCGGCGCCAGTGTTGCACGTGTGGTCTGCACCTCTGCTGCAAAGCCTGTACGCCAGCCGGGTGGCTGACCCTTGGGTGTCGGTGGTTCAAACCGGACGTACCCCGCAGCTGGCATTGGGCGGTCCTCGAAAGGTACTGGCTGGCATCAAATCGCTCAAAGATTTAGAGGGTAAAAAAATCGGCGTGCTGGAACTCGGGTCACAGGCTCAGTTGTGTGTCGATTACAGCGTTTTGCTGGCAGGGGCTAACCCGAAAAATATCAATTACATAGCCTTGGGCAATCCACTGAACGCCGCCTCCATGCTGCGCGGCGGCGGCATCGATTTGTTATGCGCCGGCGATCCTCTGGTGACTGTGTTGGAAAAAAAAGGCGAGTTTGAAGCCTTACGCAATTTCCGTTCACTCAAAGAAACCCAGCGAGTATTCAGCGGACTGGTGCCGGGCAACAGTTTGCTGGTTCCGCTTAGCGTGGCTGCCAAAAACCCGGCGGCATGCCAGTCTCTGGTCAACGGGGTGGTCCGGGCCGCTAAATGGTTGCGAACCGCAGGTCCGTCGGATTTGCTGGGTTCTATGCTGGATAGCACTTACTTGACCGACCGCGCTATCTACCTGAATGCTGTTGACAATATGCGCGAGAGTTACGCCATTGACGGCGTGCTCAGCAGCGAGGCGTTTGCCACGGCCTTGCGGGTATGCAACACCTTAGACCCAGTGCTGGCCGGGGAACGCAAGAAAAACACAAACCCCTACACCAACGAATTCGTGCTTCAAGCCAAAAAACGTTTCAATGTGTAATCACTGAAAGGCAGACGCCACCGGCTTGTGTGTGCGGTTGTTGCGGCGCACTTCAGTGAGCCGTTTTTCGGTGTTTATGACGGCCGCCGCCAGCCACGGATTTACGGGCTTTGCCGGACACCATGAGCATCAGTTTTTGCCCGTTTTTAAGCTGGGTTGATTTGCTCAAGTTATTCCATTGCGCCAATTGGTCCACGCTGACTTTGTAGCGTTTGGCCACCAGGGCCAGCGTGTCGCCTTTGCGTGCTTTGATCCACTGTTTGCGCAACACCTGTTCAGGGGTGAGTGTCAGTTGGCCGTTGTCAGCCACCTTGGTGGACACATCCGCCACTTGTTTGGAGGAGCGTGGCACCAGCAGCGCAGAACCGGCTTTGATCAGCATGCGCGGCGGTATTTTGTTGATGCTGCGCAACTCCTCTTCAGACATACCCACCCGTTGCGCCGCTTCCGAGACTTTCATGGTCTTGGGCGCCACCCATGCGGTCCAACTTGCCAGCCGCCCGGCGTACTTGTCCGTGTTGCGTTGAAATATCTCTGCGTTGTCCCAGGGCAGCAGTATGCGCGGCGTACCTGCTGCCAGCATCACGGGGCGGTGCGCCGACGGGTTGAGGGCTTTGAAATCATCAACGGGTACTTCGGCCAGTCTGGCGATCAGTGCCACGTCCATGTCGCGCGGCAGTCGCACCGCTTGAAAGTACGGGTGGTTGGGAATGCTGGGCAAGGTCACGCCCAAAGCCTGCGGGTTGGCCACCACATTTTTCATGGCTTGCAACTTGGGCACGTACAAACGGGTTTCGGCCGGCATGCGCAATTCGGTATACGCGACGGGCGCACCCTGGCGCTGGTTACGTGTGATGGATTTGCTGACATTGCCTTCGCCCCAGTTGTAGGCGGCCAGTGCCAAATGCCAGTCGCCGAACATGGCGTGGAGTTTTTGCAAATAGTCCAGCGCTGCGCGGGTGGAGGCCAGCACGTCGCGGCGGTCATCGCGAAACGCGTTTTGCTTTAAATCAAAGTCTTTGCCGGTGCGCGGCATGAATTGCCACATGCCGCTGGCGCGCGCCGATGACACGGCTTGCGGGTTGAAAGCGCTTTCAATGAACGGCAGCAGCGCCAACTCTGAGGGCATGTTTCTGCGTTCCAGTTCTTCCACAATGTGGTAGAGGTATTTGCTGGAACGCGCTGTCATGCGCTGTATGTAATCGGGTCGCTGGGCATACCAGCGTTCACGGTCTTGCACCAGATCGATTTGTAAATCCTGCATGCCAAAGCCCCGGCGTATGCGTTCCCATAAATCGATGCTGATATCGGGCTGTATGTCGGGCGAATCAAGCTCATCGGCTTCGAGGTCTGCCGCCGTTGAAGTGCCGGTGTTGGCAACTGCAGGCGTATTGACTTGTCCTAAAGCAGGCGATACATGGCCTGTCAAGACAATCAGAGCGTAAAGGCAAAAACTAAAGGTTCGCAAGCGCATGTGTGGTGAAGAGTTCGAGGTGATGCTGTCAATTCGAATGACATGCAGACAACAAAGGGATGAATAGAATGGTTGTTGCTAGGGTAACAAACGCTTGCAGGCAGGCATTCGACAACCACATTCATGAATTCACAAATTATAGGAAGCCCTGACAGCCTCTCGCGCTGGCTGCAAACCCCGGCCGGTATTTACTTGCGCGACTGGGAAACCGAACAGTTTGACCACGCCGTATCCGACATTTTCGGCTACCACGGTTTGCAGATAGGTTTATCGCCTATCAACAGTTTGCGTAACAGTCGCATCAGCCATTGCTGGGTGGCAGAGTGCGACAGTGACGGCTTGCAAGCCGTACCTCAGCCTTCGTTGTTGATGGACTGCGAGGCCTTGCCTTTTCCCGATCAAAGTTTGGATCTGGTGGTGTTGCCGCACACCTTGGAGCTCAGCCGAGACCCACATGCCACTTTGCGCGAGGTCGAGCGCGTGCTGGTGCCCGAGGGCCGGGTGATCATCAGCGGTTTCAATCCGCTCAGCCTGTGGGGCCAGCGTCAACGGCGCGCACAGTGGTATGCACGGCTGGGTGTGCAGCGATTTTTTCTGCCGCCTCAAGTGGACTTCATCGGCTACTGGCGCTTGCGCGACTGGTTGCGTTTGCTGAGTTTTGAGATTGCAGGCGGGCGCTTCGGTTGTTACCGCCCGGCGGTCGAGTCGCCGGCCTGGTTGTCGCGCTTCGCTTGGATGGACAAGGCTGGAGACCGCTGGTGGCCGATTTTGGGGGCGGTGTACTTTCTGGTGGCGGTCAAAAGAGTGCGCGGCATGCGCTTGCTTGGTCCGGTGTGGAAACGCGCCAGCACCCGCGCGGTAGCGGCCGTGCCTTCGGTCAATTCGGGGCGTTCCACATCCAGCCGGGATATGCATTCAAACAGAGAGGATGTGGCATGAGCCGGGTCACGATTTACACCGACGGCGCTTGCAAAGGCAACCCCGGGCCGGGCGGCTGGGGCGTATACATGCGCTACGGCGACAGCGAAAAAGACTTGTACGGCGGCGAAGGTCAGACCACCAACAACCGCATGGAATTACAGGCGGTGATTGAGGCTTTGCGCGCGTTGAAACGACCGTGTCAGGTGGATTTTTTCCTTGACAGCGAATACGTCAGAAAAGGCATTACCGAGTGGTTGAGCGGCTGGAAAGCACGCGGCTGGCGCACCGCCTCCAAGCAAGCGGTGAAGAACGAAGACCTGTGGCGTTTGCTCGACGACGCGCTGGCCAACAGCGAGCACAGCATCACTTGGCATTGGGTCAAAGGCCACTCAGGCAACCCGGGCAATGACCGGGCAGACGCCCTGGCTAACGAGGGCGTGAAATTATTTCAAGCAGGTTGATCTATGGCCTGATGGTTGAAGACTCACCGTCTTCTCTCGCATGACGAACTTCATGACTGCAAGTCTTGAAGTTCTTGCAGCGTATTGGCGTTGGCAAACGGGTCTGCGCCTTGTGGGTTCTTGGCAAATTCACACAAGGCCAAGGGCGTGTGTTGCTGTGCCCAAGCGCTGATTTTGTGGCCGCCTGTTTGCAAATAGTCTCGCAAAGAATCCAGCAAACTGCGGTGCATCAAACAAAACACCGGTTGCAATTCCCAAGTGTTATCGATTGAGCGCTGCGTTTGCGCCATGGCTATCAATGCTTGTTGTTCTATAGCTGCTTGAGACAGTTTTTCCACCAAGTCCAGCGGAAAAAACGGGCTGTCGCAAGGCACGGTCACCAGCCATTCGGTGTTGCAATGTTGCAGCGCTGTGAAAAAACCGCTGAGCGGCCCCATGTCGGCAAACGCTGTGTCGGCGATTACTTTGCAGCCGGTTAACGCATAGTCGGCCTGATGCCTGTTGGCGTTGATGATGGTCTCTGATACCTGCGACTGCAAACGCGTGATGGCGTGTTGCACCAAGGTCTGGCCGCGAAACAATTGCAGACCTTTGTCCACGCCGCCCATGCGCGAACCTCTGCCGCCGGCCAATATGCAGCCGGTGATTAGGTGTTTAGCAGGAGGGTGAAACACAGCGGGCCGCATGCTCAGCCGCCGATGTAGCTCATTTCCACGCGTTTCTTGCCGGGCTCGACGGCGGGCAATTGGTTTAAGCCGCGCAACTCGGAATAACGGTCGTCGCGTTGTTGCCAGATCAGGCCTATGGCCGAGGCGATGTCTGCGTCGCTTGCGCCTTCGCGCAACAGGCTGCGCAAATCGTGGCCTTGCACCGCGAACAAACACAAATACAACTGGCCTTCGGTGGACAAGCGGGCGCGGTTGCAATCGCTGCAAAACGCTTGCGTCACGCTGCTGATGACACCGACTTCGCCCAATGACGGATCGAATTGGCCTGAAGCGTCTGCATAGCCCCAGCGTTGCGCGGTTTCGCCCGGGGCACTGGCTTCCAAAGGCACCAGCGGGAACTGGGTTTGCAACAGCTTGATCAAATCGGCAGAGGGCAACACCTCGTCCATCTTCCAGCCGTTGGTTTCGCCGACATCCATGTATTCGATGAAACGCAGCGTGATGCCGCTGCCACGGAAGTGGCGCGCCATGGGAATGATTTCGCTGAGGTTGGTGCTTTTCTTCACCACCATATTGATTTTCAAGCCGCTGAAATTGCCTTTGGCGTCGCGCCCCAGACCGGCTTCTTTGGCGGCTTCAATCCCGTCAAGCACATCGGCCACGGGAAAGTCCACATCGTTCATGGCGCGGAAGATGGCATCGTCCAAACCGTCGAGGCTGACGGTGACGCGTTGCAAACCTGCGGCTTTGAGCGCAGCGGCTTTGCGTCTTAACAAAGAACCGTTGGTGGTCAAAGTCAGGTCCAGCGGTTTGCCTTCAGGCGTGCGAATCAATGACAGTTGTTCGATCAAGAGTTCGAGGTTTTTGCGTAGCAAAGGCTCGCCGCCGGTGAGCCGGATTTTTTGCACGCCGTGCGCCACAAAAATGGATGCGGTGCGGGTGATTTCTTCAAAGCTTAAAAGCGAGGAGTGCGGCAGGTATTTGTAATTGCTGTCGAAGACTTCCTTGGGCATGCAGTAGTTGCAGCGGAAGTTGCAGCGGTCGGTGACGCTGATGCGCAAGTCGCGCAGCGGGCGACCGAGCCGGTCGCCGAGCAAACCGTTGGCAGGAATAGCTTGGGCGGGGATGGTGGCGCGCAAATTGCGCTGATCGATGACGGGGATGACGCGTTCTGACATGGAGGGATTGTCCCTCAGATCGGTTTACACCCAAAAACAATGCCTATAAAAGCTCAGTCTTCCACTCCCAGCAACTCCACCTCAAACACCAGCGTAGCGTTACCCGGTATCACGCCGCCTGCGCCATAAGCGCCGTAACCCAGCTCCGGGGGAATCAACAAGGTGCGCTTGCCGCCGACTTTCATGCCTTGCACGCCTTCGTCCCAACCTTTGATCACCATGCCTTGACCCAGGCCGAATTCAAACGGATCGTTGCGGTCTAAGCTGGAGTCAAACTTCTCGCCTTTTTCGCCGTCCTGCCACAACCAGCCGGTGTAATGCACCGATACATATTGACCGGCCACTGCCAAGTCGCCGTCGCCGGTGTGTGTGTCGTCGTATTGCAAGCCGCTGTCTGTAGTGATCATGTGTATTCCTTGAATTTGATAATGCGATGTCTGAGTTTATAGGCGATGCTGCTGATTAAGATTCCGCCGTGAAGCCTATGCGTTTGACGATGGGCCCCCAATGGTCATACAAGCGGCGCATGTCTTTGGCCATGTCCTCGCTGCTGCCGCCAAGCGGTTGCAAGCCTAGCAAGCCCAAGCCTTCAATCAGCGACTTGTCTTTCAATGCATGGTTAATCGCAGTGTTTGCAGCTGCCACCACATTGGCGGGAGTTTTGGCCGGGGCCAAAAATCCAAACCATTCTTCAACGGTTAAATCAGCAAATCCTTGCTCTGCAAAGGTGGCGACTTCGGGCACAAACGGTGAACGGGTTTTGCCTGACGTGGCCAATATGCGTAATTTGCCTGCGCGGTGGTTGGCCAGAAAATCGCCATGCGGTGTGAGCATGGCGGCGATTTGGCCACCGACCACATCTGTGACACCCGGCACAGAGCCACGGTAGGCCACGTGTTGCATGGGTATGCCGCTGTTCAAGCTGAGCAATGCACCTAAAAAATGCGGCGTAGAACCAGCGGCGGGGGAAGCGTAGTTGGCGCGATCAGGGTTGGCTTTGCACCAAGCCACAAAGTCTTTCACATTTTTCACAGACGCGGGCACCATGGGGCCGACCGCCAAACCGTGGGACAACACCGATGCCATGGCCACAGGGGCAAAGTCTTTAAAAGGGTCGTAGTTGAGGCTGCGGTAGATGTGCGGGTAAATCAGCAACATGGAATAAGCGCTGAGCAATAAGGTGCTGCCATCGGGGTTTGCGTTTTTCACCGCCTCAATCGCAATGCGACCGCCTGCGCCGGTTTTGTTGTCTACCACTGCGCCATTGCGGGTGTAGTTGCTGCCTGCCAATTTATCGCCGACGCGGCGACTGGTGATATCTGCTGTTCCGCCGGGCGGAAAACCGCAAATGATTTTGACTTGGTCGATAGGCAGTCCGCCCGTTTGTGCCCATGCCGACAACGGCGACAGTGCAGCAGTGGCAGCGGGCAAGGCCATGGTTTGCAATGCCAGGCGGCGTGAGGCGGCGATTTCAAACGTGTGTGTCTTCATGGTGTAGGACCTAGGCTTGTTCAAGGGTGGGTAGAAACTGGTGGTTTTGATTGCGGCTGCAAAATGCCAGAGGCTGTGCCATCGTGCAAAGCCTGCACCAGCGCGTCGCGGTGTTTCAGTACCGCGCGTTGGTTGATAGAGCCTTTGTCAGTGACTTCACCTTTGTCTATGGACGGCGGCACGCTAAGCAGCACCATGCGCGCCACTCTGTTGGCGCTGCCGGTGGCTTGCGCGGCCAAGCTGTTGAGCAGTTGTTGGAAATACGCTGTCACTTTGGGGTGTTGCAACACTTCAACGAGAGGTGCGCTCGCAGGCAATTCGCACAACTCGCGCACACGCGCAGTGGTGAACAACATCGCACCGACTTCCTTCATGTTCAGGCCGGTGATGACCGCGTCTTGCACATAAGGCGCAGCAGCAGCGATGATGCGCCCGCGCAAAGGTCCGACGCTGACAAACGTGCCTGTAGCGAGTTTGAAGTCTTCAGCAATGCGACCGTTGAAGCGCAAACCCAAGTTGGGCTGCATAGGGTCGCGCCACACCACAGCGTCGCCGCTTTTCAAAAAACCTTCTTCGTCAAAGCTGTCAGCGTTTGCCTCCGGGGCGCGCCAATAGCCGGGTGTGACGTTGGGGCCTTTGTAGCGCACTTCCACTTTGTCGCCGACCGGCACCAGCTTTAACTGCAAACCTGCACCCGGCAAACCCAGGTCGCCGGACTCGACTTCGGGACGCGGCACAAAAATACCAAACGGCCCGGTTTCTGTCATGCCCAAACCGGTGCCCATGACGATGCGCTCGCCCACTTCGCGCTCTTGCGATGCATGCAAGCTATCCCAAATGGGTTGCGCCAGCGCCGCGCCCGAGTAAAAAAACATGCGCACTTTGCTCAGCAGGTTGCGGCGCAGCACATCGTCGGTGTGCATGGCGTTGGCAATCGCTTCTAAACCGGTGGGCACATTGAAATAAATCGTGGGCGCTACCTCGCGCAAATTGCGCAATGTTTCGTGCATGAGTGCGGGCACAGGTTTGCCGTCATCGATGTAAATGGAGCCGCCGTGGTAGAGCACCAGACCAATGTTGTGGTTACCGCCAAAGGTGTGGTTCCACGGCAGCCAATCGACCAACACAGGTGGCGCTTCGGCCAGCACTGGCATGGACTGCAACATTTGTTGTTGGTTGGCGCACCACATGCCGTGCGTGTTGACCACACCTTTGGGCATGTTGGTTGAACCCGAGGTGAATAAAAATTTCACCACAGTGTCCGGACCGGTGGCTTGCATGGCCGCATCTACCGCAGCGGTGTCTTCAGTTTCAAGCAATTCAGCGAACCGAGTGTGTGTTCTGCCCTCTATCTGACCATTGCCCAGCACGATTTCTACATCTTCAGGCACGCAGGCTTTCATGGCCGGGCCGTAGCGTTCTGCATCCACCGCCATCACCATGCCGGGTGTGAGCGTGCGAATGATGTGTTTGAGTTTGTCGTAGTCTTTGCTGACCGTGGAGTAAGCGGGCGACACCGGGCAATGCGCCACACCGACCATCATGCAAGCCAGCGCCATCATGGCATGTTCCAAACTGTTTTCGCTGAGGATGAGCACCGGTTTATCTACGCTCAAACCTCTGTCCAGCAATGCCTGGCCGATGCGACGTGCCGCCGTCAGCGCTTGTGCGTAGGTCAGGTGTTCCCAGTCGCCAGTGCTGCCATCGCTCAAACGCTTGCGACGCGCCACATAGGTGCGCTCGGGCGTGACCCGCGCCCAATGCAACAACTTGTCGGTCATGCGTGTCGGGTAAGCGCCCAAGGGCACATCGGCCAGCACATATTGCACACCGTCGTCGCGGGTTTGCACCTGCACACTGGTGACGCCATAACGCATGGCGCGGTACTTGGGTGCGCTCATGATTTCTTTTCAACTTTGGCGGCGCGGCCTTGCAAAAATGCATCCACACGTGCTTTGGCTTCGGGTGCGGCTTGGGTGATGGAGGACATCAGCGACTCGGTGACAAAGCCGTGGTCTGCGGCTTGCTCGGCGATGCGCGGTAATGCGTGCATCAGCGCATAGTTGGTCAAGGGTGCATTGCCCGCAATGTGTTTGGCCAGTTCCATGGCCTTATCCAACGCAGTGCCGGCAGGCACCAGGTATTGCGCAAAACCGACGCGTTCTCCGTCAACTGCGTTGTAGACGCGACCGGTCATCATCATGTCGGTCATGCGGGCCACGCCAATCAATTTAGGAATACGCACCGCGCCACCGCCGCCCACAAAAATACCGCGTGAGCCTTCGGGCAAGGCGTAAAACGTGGTGTCATCAGCCACTCGTATGTGGCAGGACGCTGCCAACTCCAGCCCGCCGCCGACCACCGCACCATGCAAAGCAGCCACCACAGGCACTGTGCCGAATTGAATCTGCTGAAACGCCTGGTGCCACATGCGCGAATGCAGCATGCCTTCGCCTGCATCCCGCGATTGCAATTCACTCAAATCCAGACCGGCACAAAAATGCTCGCCTTCACCGTGAAGCACAGCAGCGCGTGCGTTGGCAGGTAGGGTGGCGAACACGTCGCGCAAAGCCAGCACCAGTGCATCGTTCAATGCGTTGCGTTTGGCCGGTCGCGAGAGTCGCACCACGGCGATATCGTTGTGCATTTCTAAATGGAGATCAGGGTTGGGGCTGGTCATGTTGGTATGGAAAAAGGGTTGGTGTCTGGCAAACCGCCATGTCGACTCAGCCATGAGACTGCTTGCAAAAAAGACGGGCTATAGTCAATGAAACTATCTTAATCGACCATGAAACACCAAGACCTGATTGCCATCGACATACACACCCACGCTGAAGTGAGTTGTTGGAACCCGTTTGACAACTACGGCGAAGAGTACGACCGTGCCGCTGACAAATACTTCGGCTCTGACCGTCGGCCTACCATCGAAGAAACCGTGGCCTATTACCGCGAACGCAAACTCGGTCTGGTGATGTTCACGGTGGACACCGAATCGCACATGGGCCGCAGACGCATACCGAACGAAGAAATCGCCAAGGCCGCGCGCGACAACAGCGACATGATGATTGCATTTGCCAGCATCGATCCGCACAAAGGCAAATTTGGCGCACGCGAAGCAGAGCGGTTGATCAAAGAAGAGGGCGTCAGAGGTTTTAAGTTTCACCCGACTGCCCAAGGCTGCCACCCCTACGACAAAATGGCCTGGCCTATTTACGATGTGATCAACGAACACAAACTGCCCGCGATTTTTCACACGGGACACAGCGGCATTGGCAGCGGCATGCGTTGCGGTGGCGGCCTGCGTTTAGCCTACAGCAACCCCATGCATTTAGACGATGTGGCCATTGATTGGCCGGACATGCAAATCGTCATGGCGCACCCCAGCTTCCCTTGGCAGGACGAAGCACTGTCAGTCGCCATGCACAAACCGAATGTGTGGATAGACCTCTCCGGTTGGAGCCCGAAATACTTTCCGAAAAGTTTGATTCAGTATGCTAATACTTTGCTGAAAGACCGCGTGCTGTTTGGCAGCGATTACCCATTGATCACGCCGGAGCGCTGGATGAAAGACTTTGAAGTGGCAGGCTTCAAGCCCGAGGTGATGCCCGGAATCTTGAAGGGCAATGCGGTGAGGTTGTTGGGGTTGTGATGAGTCGTTGACTCATGAATCCGCGTTAAACACAGGCATCACAAACGGCTGCACCGATTCATATGCCCGCGCGGCGCGCAACACTTTGGCATCAGCATATTTGCCACCGACCAATTGCATGGCCACCGGCAAGCCGTTGACAAAGCCGCAAGGCACGGTGGCGGTGGGTTGTTGCGTCAGGTTGAACGGGTAGGTGAACGGTGACCATTCCCACCAGCGTTTGCGCGGCCCGCCCGGCGGCACTTCGTGGCCGACTTCAAACGCGGTGATGGGCATTTGCGGTGTGATCAGCAAGTCGTAAGTCTGGTGCAACTGGTTCATGCGCCGTCCCAGTATTTCGCGCTCGCGTTCTATGCGCCGGTATTGCAATGCCGACAGGCCAAAACCGGGTTCGGCCAGAGCCAACATGGCGGGCTCGACCAGCGCGCGTTGTGCGTCTGACATGGGTTCAATCGCCAAGGCGAGTGCCACGGCCCACAGCGGTTGCATGATGCTGATCGGGTCTTGCAAGTTCAAATCAATGGTGTCAACTTGCGCGCCCAGCGAGCGAAACACATCCAGTTGTTGTTCAATCGCCTGTGCAACCGCACTGTCTACATTCGCAAATCCCATGTCAGGGCTATAGGCGATGCGCCAGCCGCGCACGCCGTCGTTCAAACCGGTTTGCACGTCTATGCCGGGCATGGGTGTGTGGTACCAGTCGCGTGCATCGGGTGCGGCGATGACGGTTTGCATCAAGGCGGCGTCGGCCACATTGCGGGTGATAGGGCCTTGGTGCCACAAACTCAGCGCGGGCGAGTGCGGATGTACCGGCACCAAACCCCAGGTCGATTTGAAACCGAACACGCCGCAAAACGCGGATGGAATTCGGATGGAGCCGCCGCCGTCGGTGGCGATGTGCATGGGGCCCACATTCAACGCGGCGGCAGCAGCTGCGCCACCGCTGCTGCCACCGGTGGTCATGGCCGGGTCCCACGGGTTGCGGGTGATGCCGCTTAAGGCGCTGTCGGTCACGCCTTTCCAGCCGAATTCGGGTGTTGTGGTTTTGCCGATGATGATGGCACCGTGCTCTCGCATGCGAGCAACAGGCGGGCCGTCTTCTGTCCATGCTTGGTTTGGGTCTATGGTCAATGAACCGCGCAATGTTGGCCAGTCTTTGGCCAGTATCAAATCTTTGACCGTGGTGGGAATGCCGTCGACCAAACCTGCGGGTTGGCCTTTGAGCCAACGTTGCTCGCTGGCGCGTGCCGCGTCCATGGCGCGTTCTTCGTCAGTGATGCAAAACAGATTGAATACCGGATCGACTTCGGCGATGCGCTGAAACACCTGCTGCGTGACTTCCACCGGCGAGACTTCCCGCGTGCGGTAAAGCGCCAGCAAACGCGTTGCCGACAGGGAGAGCAAATCATTGATCACCATATGTTTCCCAGCGTTAGGTAGCACCGGTTGAAACCGGTTTTTATTTTTCAATCATGGCGTGAAACACCTCTGCACTGAAACCAGGCAGAGGTGTTTGTCACAAGCACTTAAAGCTATTGAAAGCCTTAGGCCTTTTTCTTGCGTATGCCTTCGAGCAAAGTCGCGGCATGCAGCGGCATTTGACGCACTCGCACGCCGGTGGCTTTGAAGATGGCATTGGCAACCGCAGGAGCAACCGTAGTCGATGCAGGTTCGCCGACACCGGAGGGGTGGTGTTCGGACGGCACCAGGTGCACATCGATTTGCGGTATGTCGGCCAGACGGATGGGACGGTAAGTGTCGAAGTTGGTTTCGGCAAACGCACCGTCTTTCAACGTCAGTTGCTCTTGCATGATCTGGCTGGCACCCCACAGCGCTGATGCTCTGATTTGCGCGTCGACGTTGACCGGGTTGACGATGGTGCCGCAGTCCATGGCAATCGTCAGGCGGTTGATCTTGAAGATGCCCGTCGTTGGGTCCACAGTGACTTCGGCGACGGTCGCTACCCAGGTCGGGCTTTGACGTTCTTCAGCCGCAGTGACCGCCACGCCCATCGCTGTGTTCGGTGGCAACACCTTGGTGCCGTAACCGGCTTTACCGGCGGCGACGCGCAGACAGTTGGCAAGACGCAAAGCGCCGCCGACCGTGGCTGACTCATAGGGAATCCATGAATCTTCTTTGGCCCAAGGCAGAGAAATCCACAAACGGTCCAGGTAGTAGTCAGACGGTGTGCCTGGCGCGTAACCGGTGTTGGGAATGCCACGGTTACCGCCTTTGCCGTTCAACATGGCCAGACGCATGTCCAGCGGGTCACGGCCTGCTGCGTGGGCAATCTCATCCAACATCGACTCAACGACAAAGATGTTGTACGAGTTGGACACGGTACGCAAGGCACTGGCTTGTACCGCCCAGGTGGTTTTCTCATGGTTCCATGCACGCACGCGGTGGTTGGGCATGTCGTACCAGTGGTCGCTGCCGCCGATAGACCATTGGTCGATATCTTGTTTCTTCTCGTCCCATGAATCGAGTTGCAACCAGTCGGAGCCGTGTTTTTTACCCACTGCGAAACGGTCACCCATCCAGCCGGAGACGATGTCGTGGTTGACTGCTGTCAGCTGGCCGTTTTTCAAACCCGCACGCATGCGGTGGTAGGTCGGTGTGCGGGCAAAGCTGGTGGCGAAATTGGTTTCGCGAGTTTGAATCAGCTTGACCGGACGGCCCACATCGTGTGCGCAATAGGCAGCTGCCAAAATTTCGTCAAAGTCTTGTTTGCCGCCGAAGCCGCCGCCCACCAGGTGCTGGTGTATGTAGACCTTGGCTTCGATCTTCATGATCTTGGACAAATAGGCCGACAAGGTCATGCGGGCAAACGACTGGCTTTGGTTGCCTGTGTAGATATGGCATTCATCGCCCACAAATTGCGCGGTCGCGTTCAACGGTTCCATGGTGGCGTGAACCACCATTTCAGTCGTGTATTCCACGTCCAGCACTTTGTCTGCGGCTTTAAAGCCTTTGTCCACATCGCCTTCCAGCACCCAGTTGGCACCCTTGCTTTCGTCTTTGGCCAAGGCCTTGTATTCAGCGCGCAAACCGGCTGAATCCAGGTTGGCATAAGGGCCGCTGTCCCATTGCACTTTCAATGCTTTGGCCGCTTTCATGGCGGTGGGGAAACGGTCGGCAATCGCCACCACCCAACCGGTGCATTTGCCAAAACCGTCGTTGACGATGACTGCTTTGATAAAGCCGGGAATTTTTTTCGCTTCGCTGTCGTCCACGCTCAATGCTTTAGAGGCATAGCGGGTACGCGGCATGGCCAATGCGCCGTACACCATGTTGGGCAGGAACACGTCCATGGCGTATTTGGCAGAGCCATTGGTCTTGGCTGGGATGTCCAACGCAGGGATGGATTTGCCAATGATTTTGTAGGTGCCGCGTGCTTTGAGCGGAATGTTTTTGAAGTCGTTCGGGTAGGCAAACTGGCGGTTGATCTTGGCGCGTTGCAAAATTTCGCCGTAGCTCAAAGACTTGCCAGACACCGAGTCTGTCACGCGGCTGTTAGACGCAGTACAGTTTTTCACGGATGCACCCAGCAAACCGGCGGCGGCATCAATCAAGGCCATGCGACCGGCGGCACCGGCGCGTGATATGCGGTCGAACTCTGTCGTCATGCTGCCGCTGTTGACGGTGTAGGCCAGACCGTAAATGGCGAAGTTCTCCACGCTTTCCAGCGGTGAGTCCAAACGCACGTCTTCCCATTTCACTTCGAGTTCTTCGGCGATAACTTGCGCCAAACCAGTACCGATGTGCTGGCCCATTTCGGTTTTGACGATGTGCATGGTCACCTTGCTGTCGGGCGTGATGGTGAACCAAATGGACGGTGTGTAAGCAGACGTGGCGATGGCCGCGTTGGCTTCGCCCATCAAACCCACGCCCAGACCAATGCTGAAATACGCACCGCCTGCGGTGGCCACAGAGCGCACCAGGAAATTGCGGCGTGATTCGTTGTCGAGAGTGACTTTAGACATTTTTGGCACCTCCGCGTGCGATTTCGGCAGCGCGCATGACGGCGCCGACAATGCGTGAATAAGTGGCGCAACGACAAATGTTGCCGTTCATCGCGTCGACGATTTCTTTTTCGGTCGGGTTGGGGTTGAGCGCCAGGAAAGCGGCGGCTTGCATGATCTGACCCGATTGGCAGTAGCCGCACTGCGGCACCTGGTGTTCGATCCAGGCTTGTTGCACAGCGTGCGTGTGGGTGGTGCTCAGGCCTTCGATGGTGGTGATTTGTGCATCGGCAGCCACGTCTTTGATTTGCACCTGGCATGAACGCACAGATTGACCGTTAATGTGAACGGTGCATGAACCGCACAAACCTTTGCCGCAGCCAAAGCGCGTGCCGGTCAGTCGTAAATCTTCTCTCAGCACCCAAAGCAAAGGGGTGTCGGGCGGGGCATCGGCAAAGTAACTTTGCCCGTTGATCGAATGTTGCGCCATGGTGTTCCTCTGTGTAGTGAAAACTTGCAAGAAATCGGGGTCCGCCGGTTTGGTAGCCGGTGCTTTGCATTTTGGGAACACATGCCGTGCGGCGCATCAGGCATAGAGATGAAATTGAGCCTGCCTCTAGAGTGAGGAGGCCTCCCTCTAAAGGGGGAGAGGGTGGACCCTAGAAATGCACCAAGCCACGCCTGGCCGCCAGCGCGGTTGCCTCGGCGCGGCTAGTCACGTCAAGCTTGGCGAACAGGCTTTTCAAATGGCTCTTCACCGTGGATTCGCTGATGTGCAAACTCAGGCCTATGGCTTTATTGCTCAACCCTTCGGCCAGCAATTGCAGGATTTGGATTTCCCGCTCGGTCGGCGTGCCTTCGCCCACACGTTGCACCAACTTGGCGGCGATTTTGGGTTGCAAATAACCTTCGCCGGCTTTGACCGCGCGTATGCAACGAAACAGTTCTTCGGGTTGCACGTCTTTCAGTAAATACGACTTTGCTCCTGCACGCAAACACGAATACACGTCTTCGTCATGGTCAAAGGTGGTCAGCACAATGACGGCCACCTTGGGGTCTTCAACATGCATTTTGCGCAGCGCGTCCAAGCCTCCCAGCTCGGGCATGCGCAAATCCATCAGCACCACATCGGGTTTGAGCTTGCGCCACAGTTCTATGGCTTCGAGGCCATTACCGGCTTCACCAACCACCTTGATACCGTCTTCCATGTTGAGTATGGCCACCAGGCCACGGCGAACCAGTGACTGGTCATCGGCGATCAATACGCGTATGGGTTTGGAGGAGGGCATGGGTACGACTCTAACAGTGCAAGGTGTCAGTCCAGTGGCACCGTCAACAAAATGCGTGTGCCTTGCCCGGGTCTGCCTTGTATTTGCAAACGCGCACCAATGCGCTTGGCGCGCTCTTGCATGCCGATCAAACCGAAGCCATCGTGTGACTGCGGATTGACTTCAAATCCCAAACCATCGTCACTGACAGACAGGCTCAAGCCGTCGTGTTCAAACGCGAGCGTGATTTGAATATGTTGTGCTTGCGCGTGTTTGAGCACGTTAGTGGTGGACTCTTGCGCGATGCGAATCATCTCGGTCCAGACTTCAGGCGCGATGCTGCGGGCTTCGCCGGTACACACAAATTGCGCCTGCACTGCACCTGTCTCTTGCAGAAGTGCAGCCAAAGCCTGTAATTCAGTTTGTATGGAGGCACCGTCCGCCGGATGCGGTCGCAAAGCCTGTACCGAGTTTCTGGCTTCGGCCAGCCCGTGTTGCGCCAGTTCGCGCGCATGCTCGATATGAACCGCAGCCAGAGCGTGATCGTCTTTTTTCAATGCACGCGAGGAGGCTTCCAAGTTGACCACCACGCCGGTAAAGCCTTGGGCCAGCGTGTCATGAATATCGCGCGCAATGCGGTTGCGTTCTTCCAGCACCGCGCTTTGGCGTGCGGTTTCAGACAGCCGCGCCATTTGCATGGCGAGTGTGGCCTGGCCAGCCAGCGCTTCGGCCACGCGTATCTGGCTTTTCATGGTGTCGTGGTCGACGCGGGTGCTGCGTATGCAAATCCAACCCACGGTTTCTTGGCCCAGCACCATGGGAACGGTGAGCAAAGATTTCACGCCCAGCGACATGATGTAAGCGCGGTTTTCATCCGGCATACCGGCGACTTCGTAGCACAGCAAATAAGTCTCGGCGCGCCGGTCGGGAAAAGTGGAGAGCGGCACGCCGCCTATGGGCGGCGGAAACAAGACCGCCGGGTGGCTGGAGTTGCGCGCGTTCACCATCTGGCCTTGCACGTATTCCAGATGCAGTCGCGCAGTGCCGCTGGCTTGGTCAGGAAACCAGAGCGTGCCGCCGACTGCTTCGAGTTGATCGACTGTGGTCTTGAGCACGTGGCCCAAAAAAGTATCTAGGGGGGAATCGCTGGTCAGAATGTCCAGCGATTTAATCAGCATGGCCGATTGGTCACGCGCCAGTTCTGCGGCTAAACGCCACTGGTCCACCTCGGCCAGCAGCGCTTTGTTTTCCTGTTGCAGCAGCCATTGTTTTTCTTGGCGGCTGCTATCGGCAGCAAGCGACATGAAACATCCTTGTCATGAGAAACCGAAATCAGTGTACGCCCGGCAGTGGGGTGGTTCAGCCGGGCGATGTATTCTCTTGGTGTCGCTGGCTTAAGTGTTGCCCCACACCTCTTGCGCGGTTTCAACCACCAGACGCAATTTATTGCGCTGGTCTTCCACTGCAATATTGTTGCCGTGCACGGTGCTGGAAAAACCGCATTGCGGTGACAAGGCCAGTTGCGACAAGGGCGCGTATTTGGCGGCTTCGTCGATGCGGCGTTTCAAACTGTCTTTGGTTTCCATGGCGCCGAA
The DNA here is from genome assembly GCA_947456305.1 of Comamonadaceae bacterium. GTDB lineage: Bacteria > Pseudomonadota > Gammaproteobacteria > Burkholderiales > Burkholderiaceae_C > Limnohabitans. The sequence goes on from CANGPN010000001.1 coordinate 104,761, forward strand.
TTTGGTGGTCACCAAACCCAAGACAACAAGTTTGTCCTTGGCCAGAAAACGCAAAGGCCGGAAGTCGCCGCTGCGGTCGTCGTCGTATTCCAGGAAATACGCATCGATGTTCATCTCTGACATCAGGGCTTCGGCCACGGGTTCGTAGTTACCGGCGGCAGCGTGTGTGCTTTTGAAATTGCCGCGACACAAGTGCATGGCCAGCGTCATGCCCGCTGGTTTATGTGCCACGACTTTGTTGATGAATGCCGCATAGCGGTGCGGCAATTCGTTGGGGTCGTCACCGCGTGCGCGTGCGGCTTCTCGCATTTTGTCGTCGCACAAATAGGCCAGGTTGGTGTCGTCCATTTGCACATAAGTGCAACCAGCAGCGGCCAGCGAACGCAGTTCGTCGCCATAGGCCTTGGCCACGTCGTCGTAAAAAGACGGGTCGAGTTCAGGGTAAGCGTCTTTGCTGATACCGGCGCGACCACCGCGAAAGTGCAACATGGTCGGTGAGGGGATGGTGACCTTGGGTGTGCTGCCTGCGGCGATTTGCGATTTCAGGTAATTGAAGTCGGCGAGTTGAATGTCTTTGACATGGCGAACTTTATCGATGACACGAATCACTGGAGGCGCCAATTCTTGCGTGCCGTCGGGGCGTTCGATGGTGACCGGTATGTCGGTTTTCACGCCGCCCATTTGCTCTAAGAAATCGATGTGGAAGTAGGTGCGGCGGAACTCGCCGTCGGTGATGGACTTCAAGCCCACGTCTTCTTGAAATTTCACGATCTCGGTGATGGCTTTGTCTTCCACCACGCGCAGTTGCTCGGGTGTGATTTGTCCTTTGGCTTTTTGTTCGCGTGCCTCCAGCAAATAAGCGGGGCGCAAAAAGCTGCCGACATGGTCGAAGCGGGCGGGGATATGGGGTGTGCTCATGAAGTCTCCTGATGGGGTTTGAAGCATGGTAACCGCTGCTCAGGTATACAAAAATGAATGAAAGCCGCATGAATAACTCCGAATAAGCTGAATTTCAACTGTCGATGTATACAATGCGTATGCATGAAGACCGAGAAATCCACATTCCCACTCAATGCCTGGTATGCAGCGGCCTACGACGTAGAAATCGGTCGTGAGTTGCTGCCCCGAACCATTTGCAATCAAAAAATCGTCATGTACCGGCGGCTTGATGGACAGGCTGTGGCATTGCATGACGCTTGCTGGCACCGGTTGTTGCCGTTGTCGCAAGGCCGTTTACAAGGGGATGATGTGGTCTGCGGTTACCACGGGTTGGTCTACAACCCCGACGGAAAGTGCATACGCATGCCGAGTTTGCAAAAAATCAATTCGTCTGCGTGCGTTCGCAGTTTTCCTTTGGTGGAGAAGCACCGATTCATTTGGTTATGGATGGGTGACCCGGCATTGGCAGACCCGGCGCTGGTGCCTGACATGCATTGGAACGACGACCCGGCCTGGGCGGGCGACGGCAAATTAATTACTGTGCAATGTGATTACAGGCTGGTGATAGACAACCTGATGGACTTGACCCACGAAACCTATGTGCATGGTTCAAGCATAGGCAACGAAGCCGTGGTGGAAGCGCCGTTTCAAGTCACGCACGATGACAAGCACGTCACCGTCACACGCTGGATGGACTACATCGAAGCGCCACCGTTTTGGGCAGCGCAAATTCAACATGCCAGAAAGTACACCGGGGTTGTGGACCGCTGGCAAATCATCCGATTTGAAGCGCCCGCAACTGTGACCATCGATGTTGGTGTGGCACCTGCGGGCAGTGGCGCAATTCCCGCAGAGGGCAACGCTGGGGACCGTAGCCTTGGCGTGAACGGCTTTGTGCTCAACACCATCACGCCGCAAACCGATGGCAGTTGCCACTATTTCTGGGCGTTTGCGCGCAACTACTGTTTGGGTGAACAAGCGCTGACACACCAGTTGCGCGAAGGCGTGGCGCGTATTTTTCGTGAGGATGAAGCAGTGCTTGAAGCCCAGCAGCAGGCCTTGGTGGATCATCCGGACTTGGGCTTTCATAACCTCAACATAGATGCGGGCGCGGTGCGCTCACGCCAACTGATCGATCGAATGATCGACAAAGAGGCATCAAGCCATGCGGTGATTCCCATTCGTGAAGTGGCATGACCATGCCCACCAGCTTGAATACACCCACCGATAACCCCGCGCATTCACAAGCCGTACGCGCCCAACTGCGGTTGCGCGAAATGATTCTGGCCGCAGAACTCCCCGCAGGTGCGCGTATTGCAGAGCTCACCTTGGTTGACAAACTTGGCGTGTCACGCACACCTATACGCACTGCGTTGATGAAGTTGGAGCAAGAAGGTTTGCTAGAAGCGCTGGCCAATGGCGGTTATGCAGTGCGCACGTTTACTGAGCGCGATGTGTCAGATGCGATTGAATTGCGCGGTACTTTAGAAGGTCTGGCAAGCCGATTGGCCGCAGAGCGCGGTTGTGCGCCAGTCTTATTGAGCGAAGCGCGTGCGTGTTTAGCCAAGATTGACCAATTGCTGGCCACCGACAGTTTGAACGAGGAAGCGTTCAGCGCCTATGTGGCTCACAACGAAACATTCCATGCCTTGTTGCAGGAAATGGCCGGCAGCGATGTGTTGCGCCGTGAATGGGAGCGCGTGGTGGGTTTGCCGTTTGCTTCGCCCTCCGGTTTCGTGTTGAGTCAGGCTCACACTTCTCAATCGCGTGACATGCTGATTGTTGCGCAGGACCAGCACCGCCAAGTGCTGCAAGCGATTGAACATCGCGAAGGTGCGCGTGCTGAATCCATCATGCGCGAGCATTCACGACTGGCCCAACGCAACCTCAGCGATGCCATGCGTCAAACTGATTTGGACAAAATGCCTGGTGTCAGGCTGATTCGCCGAAAGCAATGAATGGAGTTGCACCTAAAATTTCATGGGTACATACAGCATTGCCTGCACATCACACACGCTTGGCCACTCCCAGTAACACTCGGTTAAGCTTCTCTTTTGTATTCGTCCCGGAGTTTTTGAATGAAAACATTGTTTAATTTGCGTGCCTTGATCGTGGCTTTGGGCATGAGCGCGTTGGCTTCACAGGCTCAAGAAGTTTTCAAAATCGGTTTGATACTTCCCATGACAGGCCAGCAAGCCACTACCGGCAAGCAAATTGAAGCAGCAGCCCGCTTGTACATGGCACAAAACGGCGACAAAGTAGCCGGTCGCAAAATTGAACTCATCATCAAAGACGATGGCGGCATGCCCGATGCGGCCAAACGCATCGCGCAAGAGTTGGTGGTGAATGACAAAGTCGGTGTGCTCGGTGGTTTTGGTTTGACACCGCTGGCGCTGGCCACCGCACCCATTGCCACGCAATCCAAAACACCTATGGTGGTCATGGCCGCTGCCACCTCCATCATCACAGAAGCCTCTCCTTATATTGTGCGCACCAGTTTCACGCTGGCGCAATGTTCGGTGGCCATGGGCGACTGGGCACCGAAAAACGGCATCAAGCGCGTGGTGACTTTGGTCAGTGATTACGGCCCCGGCATTGACGCTGAGCGTTTTTTCAAAGAACGTTTTTTACTCAACAGCGGACAGGTTGTCGAGAGTTTGCGTGTGCCTTTGCGCAACCCCGACTTCGCACCTTTTTTGCAAAAAGTGCGTGACCTCAAACCCGATGCATTGTTTGTGTTCGTCCCATCAGGTGCAGGCGCGGCAGTCATGAAGCAATTTTTAGAGCGCGGCATGGACAAGGCCGGTATCAAACTCATTGGCACTGGCGACATGACTGACGACGACCAGCTTAACGACATGGGCGATGGTGCGTTGGGCGTGGTCACCAGCCACCACTACTCAACAGTTCATCCTTCTGCTGTGAACAAGAAATTTGTGGATGCCTTCAAGAAAGCCAATAAAGGCATGCGTCCCAATTTCATGGCAGTCGGAGGATATGACGGCATGCGCGTGATTTACGAAGCCTTGAAAAACACCAAAGGCGGACAGGGCGGCGGCGATGCTTTGCTGGCGGCCATGAAGGGACAAATTTTTGAGAGCCCGCGCGGACAAATATTCATTGATGCACAAACCCGTGACATCGTGCAAAACATTTATTTGCGTCGCGTCGAGAAAAAAGACGGCGAACTCTATAACGTCGAATTCGATGTGATCAAAGAAGTCAAAGACCCCGGCAAAACCAAGTAAAGCCCATGTTGACACTGCTGTTTGATGGCGTTGCTTACGGCATGTTGCTGTTTGTACTGGCTATCGGTTTGTCCATCACGCTGGGTTTGATGAACTTCATCAACTTAGCGCACGGCGCTTTCGCCATGGCTGGCGGCTACACCTTGGTGTTGCTGATGCAAAAAGCAGGTTGGCCGTTTTTGCCCAGTGTGCTGATGTCGTTTGTGGTCAGCGCGGTTTTGGGTTTGATGTTAGAGGTCACGCTTTACAGGCGCATGTACAGCAAGCCGCATTTAGACCAGGTGCTGTTCTCCATTGGTTTGACATTCATGGCCGTGGCAGCAGTAGATTACTTTGTGGGCTCCACCCAGCAACTGGTGCAACTGCCCGAGTATTTGAAAGGCCGAACCGAACTGTGGGACGGTGCCTTGGGCATGGGGCATTACCGGCTAGCCATCATCGCGGTGTGTGCTTTGCTCGCACTCGGGTTGCAATGGTTGCTTGTTCACACACGATTTGGTGCGCAACTGCGCGCATCGGTGGACGACAGACGCGTGGCAGCCGGTATGGGCATCAACGTCAACACCATTTTCATGGCCACGTTCGCTGTGGGTTCAGGCTTGGCCGGTTTGGGCGGGGCATTGGGTGCTGAAGTGCTGGGACTCGATCCCATCTTTCCCTTGAAATTCATGATTTACTTTCTCATCGTTGTAGCTGTGGGCGGCACCAGTTCACTCACCGGCCCGTTGTTGGCCGCGTTGTTGCTCGGCATAGCGGATGTGGCTGGTAAATACTATGTGCCCAAGCTCGGTGCTTTCATTGTGTACACCTTGATGGTGTTGATACTCATGTGGCGACCGCAAGGTTTGTTTTCGCGGAGCAATGCATGAGCTCAGTGGCACACAGTCTTCGCTCAGGTGCACGCGCTCGTTGGTGGGAATTTGCCATCTGGTTGCTGCTGCTGGCCTTGCCTTTGCTGCTGCCTCAGCATTCGCTGCTGATCAGCGAAATCACCATCATTGCCATGTTCGCCATGTCGCTTGATTTGGTGTTGGGATACAGCGGCATTGTGTCGCTGGGACATGCAGCGTTTTTCGGTGCCGGTGCTTATGCTGCTGCGCTGTTTGCCAAACACATCAACCCGGATCCCTTGCTCGGCTTAGCTGTGGCCACTGCGCTCACCGCAGTGCTGGGTTTGCTGTGCAGTCCGGGCATCTTGCGTGGCTCTGACCTGACCCGTTTGATGGTGACCTTGGGCATCGCTTTGATCTTGCAAGAACTGGCCAACAAAATGGACCACATCACCGGTGGTGCCGATGGTTTGCAAGGTGTGATCATGGGGCCGGTGCTGGGCCGGTTTGAATTTGATTTGATGGGTCAAACAGCGGCTTGGTATGCGTTGGCGATTACCTTGTTTGTTTTTTTGCTGCTGCGCCGCTTGGTGCATTCGCCCTTTGGCTTCAGCTTGAAAGCCATTCGCGATAACCGCTTGCGCGCACAAGCCATTGGCATACCTGTGCATGCCCGCTTGGTAGCGGTGTACACGCTGGCTGCCGCGATTGCCGGTTTGGCCGGTGGCATGCAGGCGCAAACCACCGGGTTTGCGTCATTGGATGTTTTTGGTTTCGACCGTTCTGCCGATGTGTTGTTGATGTTGGTGATAGGCGGCACGGGTTGGTTGTGGGGCGGTCTCATCGGTGCCGTGGTGTTTAAAACACTGCACAGTCTGGTGTCTGCGTTGACACCGCAGTATTGGACGTTTTGGATTGGCTTGTTTCTGGTGTTGTTGATGTTGGTCGGGCGTGAAAAATTGTTGCGCCCGTGGACCTGGGGGCAGCGCTCATGAACCAAGACACCGTGCTCTCTTGCAGTGGATTGCTGAAAACTTTTGGCGGCATCACCGCCACCGACAACGTCAGTTTGCAATTGCAGCGCGGTGCGCGCCATGCGCTCATCGGACCCAACGGGGCGGGCAAAACCACCTTGATCAATTTACTCACCGGCGTGTTGACACCAACCGCCGGGCGCATTGATTTGTTGGGCGAGGACATCAGCCACTTGCTGCCTCACCAGCGCGTGCAACGCGGCTTGGTGCGCACTTTTCAAATCAACCAATTGTTTGATGGACTCACACCATTGCAAACCTTGGCAATGACGGTGTCGCAGCAACTCGGTTTGGGTGCATCATTGTGGAGTGCGCTCGGACAAGACAGACGAGTGACAGAGCGCTGCGAACAATTGTTGGCGCAATTTCATCTCACAGAAGTGATGGATTTGCCTACGCCGCAATTGGCATATGGCAAACGCCGCTTGTTGGAAATGGCGATTGCTTTGGCCAGCGAGCCGCGCGTGTTGTTGTTGGACGAACCGGTGGCCGGTGTGCCAGCGGGTGAACGTGAAGAATTGCTGCAAACCGTTGCCAACTTACCTGCGGATGTGAGCGTGCTCTTGATTGAGCACGACATGGATTTGGTGTTCAGTTTTGCCAGCCGCATGACGGTATTGGTGAACGGTGCGGTTCTCACCGAGGGCACGCCCGAGCAAATTGCAGCCGACCCGCGCGTGCGTGAGGTGTATCTGGGGCATGGGGATGCACATGGCTGATTTTTTGCAATTAGAAAATGTCACCGCCGGTTATGGCGAAGCCGTGGTGTTGAACCAGGTCAACTTTTCTTTGGCCGCAGGTGAAACACTGGCCTTGCTGGGGCGCAACGGCACGGGCAAAACCACTTTGATCAATACACTCGCCGGGGCTACGAGCCAGCATGCAGGCAGCATCACCTTAGATGGCGTGGCTTTGCATCGCTTGCCTTCACACGCGCGTGCAGCCGCTGGCATTGGTTGGGTGCCGCAAGAGCGCAATATTTTCAAATCACTGAGCGTGTTGGAAAACCTCACCGCAGTGGCTCGTCCAGGTGCATGGAACCCGAAGCGCGTGTTTGAAATGTTTCCGCGCTTGGCAGAGCGCCAAGCCAATATGGGCAACCAGTTGTCCGGCGGTGAGCAACAAATGTTGGCGGTCGGTCGTGCGTTGGTGCTTAACCCGAAATTACTTTTATTGGATGAACCTTTGGAAGGTTTGGCCCCCATCATTGTGGAAGAGTTGTTGCGGGCTATCAAGCGCATCACCCGTGAAGAAGGCATGTCTGCCATCATCGTCGAGCAACACCCGCAAGCCATTCTGGCCATCAGCCATCAAGCCGTGGTGTTGGACCAAGGCCAAGTGATTCACAGCGGCAGTGCGGTTGAACTGTTGCAACAAACTGAACGCTTGGATCAGTTACTCGGTGTGAAAAGCCATGCTTGAGTTGTCCGGGCTGCATGATGCACTTACATCGTCTGCGTGGACGTGGCCTGTGATCTTCGGTCTGATCGGTTTGCAAATTGGCAGCTTCATCAACCTGTTGGTCTGGCGCTTGCCGCAAATGATGCAGCGTGACTGGGAGCAGCAATGCGCTGAGCTTCAAGGCGCTTCAACAGCCGATACGCCTGTGTTCAATCTGGCCACGCCGGGATCGCAGTGCACCTCATGCCACACACCGCTTCGTGCACGCGATCTGGTGCCCGTGTTGAGTTTTGTGTTTCTCAAAGGTCGCTGCGGCTATTGCAACGCCAAAGTGTCATGGCGTTATCCGTTGGTAGAACTGGCTGTGGCATTGCTGTGGACTTTTTGCGCTTGGCATTGGGGCTTGAGTTGGACCGCGTTGGCCTGGGCCGGTTTTGCCACCACGCTGCTGGCGCTGGGCTTGATCGATGCAGACACCATGTTGTTACCCGACAGCCTGACCTTGCCTTTGGTGTGGGCCGGTGTGTTGCTGGCCTCGGTTGGCGTGATTAATTTGACCTTGGAACAAAGCGTGTGGGGTGCGGCCCTCGGGTATGGCGTGATGTGGCTGATACAAAGTGTGTTCGGCGCATTGACCGGCAAACAAGGCATGGGCGCAGGAGATTTCAAACTGCTGGCCGCTTTGGGCGCGTGGTTGGGTTGGATGGCATTGCCTGTGTTGGTGTTGATAGCTTCGGTCAGCGGCGTGTTGTTGGCACTGCTTTGGCGCTGGCGTGGTCGCTTGCAAGCAGGTGAGCCCATGCCGTTTGGTCCACAACTGGTTTTTGCGGGATTGCTGTGTGCGTTTAAATCGGGTGTGGATGGTTTTTTTTGATCGGTGGGCGGGGTGCGCCATGGCCCATTCATTCAAGCAATAGGTTTTCTGGAGTGAACAAAGTATGAGTTTAGTTATTGATTGCCACGGCCACTACACCACCGCGCCCAAAGCGCTGGAAGACTGGCGTAACCGCCAAATCGCAGGCATCAAAGACCCGGCCAGCATGCCGCATGCATCCGACTTGAAGATCAGCGATGACGATTTGCGCCACAGCATTGAAACCAACCAATTGCGCTTAATGCGCGAGCGCGGCAGTGACATCACATTGTTCTCGCCGCGTGCCTCCTTCATGGCGCACCACATTGGCGACTTTGCGGTGTCATCCACTTGGGCGGCGATTTGCAACGAGCTTTGTTTTCGCGTTTCCACTTTGTTCCCCGATCACTTTGTGCCCGTGGCCATGCTGCCGCAGTCGCCCGGTGTAGACCCAGCCACTTGCATTCCAGAGTTGGAAAAATGCGTCAAAGAATACGGCGCGGTCGGCATCAACCTCAACCCCGATCCTTCAGGCGGTCACTGGACCAGCCCGCCTTTGAGTGATAAACACTGGTACCCGATTTACGAAAAAATGGTCGAGTACGACTTGCCCGCCATGATCCACGTGTCCACCAGTTGCAATGCGTGTTTTCACACCACCGGTGCGCATTATTTGAATGCCGACACCACCGCCTTCATGCAATGCCTGACCAGCGATTTATTCAAAGATTTTCCGACGCTGAAGTTTTTGATTCCACACGGTGGCGGTGCCGTGCCTTACCACTGGGGTCGTTTTCGCGGTCTGGCGCAAGAGTTGAAAAAACCCTTGCTTGAAGAGCACCTACTCAACAATATTTATTTCGATACCTGCGTCTACCACCAACCCGGCATCGATTTGCTCAACACCGTCATCCCCGTGAAAAACGTGTTGTTTGCGTCTGAAATGATTGGCGCGGTGCGCGGCATAGACCCGCAAACCGGTCACTATTACGACGACACCAAACGCTATATTGCCAACAGCACTTTGCTGTCAGAGGCCGACCGACATGAGATTTTTGAAGCCAACGCACGGCGTGTGTTTTCGCGCCTGGATGCGCGTTTGAAACAGAAAGGTGTGTGACATGCATTACCCCTTAGGCACAGTGAAGCGCAATATTCAACGCGCGGATAAAACAGCGACAGAACAACTGGCGAAATTCGGTGTAGCCACGGTGCACGAAGCCATGGGGCGTTTGGGCTTGATGCATACCGTCATGCGCCCGATTTACGCCGGTGCGCGTGTCAGCGGCACGGCGGTCACCGTGTTGCTGCACCCCGGCGACAACTGGATGATGCATGTGGTGGCCGAATTGATTCAACCCGGCGATATCGTGGTGGCTGCGATTACCGCGCCGTGTACCGATGGGTATTTCGGAGATTTGCTAGCCACCTCATTCATGGCGCGTGGTGCCCGTGCGTTGGTGATTGATGCAGGTGTGCGCGACATTGCAGAACTCACGCAGATGGGCTTTCCCGTGTGGAGCCGCGCCATCAGCGCCAAAGGCACCATCAAAGCCACCGTGGGCTCGGCCAATGTGCCGGTGGTGTGCGCAGGCGCAGCGGTCAACCCCGGCGATGTCATCGTCGCCGATGACGATGGCGTCGTGGTGGTGCCTGCATCTATCGCACAGCAAGTGGCAGATGCCGCTGAAGCCCGCGAAGCGCTTGAAGGCGAGAAGCGCGCCAAGCTCGCTTCGGGCGTGCTGGGCTTGGACATGTACAAAATGCGCGAGGGCTTAGAGAAGGCCGGTTTGAAGTACATCGATTGATGAGATATCCCAGCATGACGGTATTTGCCTTGCATTCAGTCCTTGTGCATTCAAGGCCTACATGTGTGTGCCGTGAGGTGAAGGCATGACTGCACCAACTTCGCCATTGCCGCAGACTTGGCGTGTGGGCCTGATCGGCTATGGCGAAGTTGGGCGCATCCTGGCCGAGGACTTGTGCGCACAAGGTCTGCAGGTCAGTGCATTTGACAGCAAGCTTTTATTAACGGCTACAGCTGATGCGCAAACTGCGCTTTCGAAAAATGCAGCGCTTGTAGCTCACACCATGCAAGAACATGCACAGCGTTTGTCTGTGGTTTTGCATGACTCGCATGCCCAAGTTTGTGCGAACAGCGACTTGGTGATTTGCGCGGTCACCGCCAGCCAAACCTTGGCCGCAGCCCAAGCCTGTGCGCCGCATCTGTTACCGCAAGCTTTTTTTCTGGACATGAACTCTGCATCGCCGGGCACCAAATTGGCAGCGGCGGCTTTGATTGACGGTACCGGTGCGAGGTATGTAGAAGCCGCGGTCATGACCAGTGTGCCGCCGCATCGCATCCAAGTGCCTATGTTGTTGGGTGGTTCTCATGCCGCTGCTTTGTTGCCTACATTGCAGCAACTCCGGTTCAACGCCAAGCTTGCCAGCGAAACTTTGGGCGTGGCCTCTGCCACCAAAATGTCGCGCAGCATCATGGTCAAAGGCATGGAAGCCATGGTGATTGAAAGCCTGACCACGGCACGCCATTACGGCGTGGAAGACGCAGTCATTGCATCCTTGTACGAAACTTTCCCGGGCATTGAATGGGAAAAGCAAGCCACGTATTTTTTCCAGCGCGTCATCGAACACGGCCGCCGCCGCAGCGAAGAAATGCGCGAAGTCGCAGTGACGGTGCAAGAAGCAGGACTATCGCCTTGGCTGGCTCAGGCCAGCGCAGAACGTCAAGCGCACATGGCCGATCTGGCAGATGCCGCTGTGTTTGGCACGCGCGGTGAAACAAGTTTTGCACGCAGCGCCGACTGGCGCATCGAGGCAGATCGCCTACGCACTATGAAAAACAACACAAAAAAGCACACCCCATGAGCAAACCCACGACAGGCGAATTCACCAAGACTACCGGTTGGCTGGATTGGTACGACGGCCCCGCCAAGCCACGATTTGTGTTGCCCGCCGGTGCGGTGGACGCGCATTGCCATGTGTTTGGTCCAGGCGCTCAATTTCCCTATGCGCCCGAGCGCAAGTACACACCGTGTGATGCATCAGCCGCGCAATTGTTCGCCTTGCGCGACCACTTGGGCTTTGACAAAAACGTCATCGTGCAAGCCACTTGCCATGGTGCAGACAACCGTGCAATGGTGGATGCATTGATGCGCGCTGAGGGCAGAGCGCGGGGTGTGGCCACGGTCAAGCGCAGCGTCAGTGATGCAGAACTGCAAGCCATGCACGATGCCGGTGTGCGCGGCGTGCGATTCAACTTCGTCAAACGTTTGGTGGACTTCACGCCCAAAGACGAGTTGATGGAAATTGCCTCCCGCATTAAAGCCTGGGGCTGGCATGTGGTGATTTATTTTGAAGCCGTGGACTTGCCCGAGTTGTGGGATTTCTTCTCCGCCTTGCCCACCACCGTGGTGGTGGACCACATGGGAAGACCCGATGTGTCCAAACCATTGAACGGCCCTGAGTTCAGCCTGTTCATGCAGTTCATGCGCGAGCACCCGAATGTGTGGAGCAAAGTGTCCTGCCCGGAACGACTCAGTCTCAGCGGTCCCAAGGCTTTGCATGCCGAAACTTCACCTTACCAAGACGTGGTTCCTTTTGCGCGCCACGTGGTCGAGAGTTTTTCTGACAGAGTTTTGTGGGGCACAGATTGGCCGCACCCGAATTTGAAAGACCACATGCCGGATGACGGTTTGCTGGTGGATTTCATCCCGCAAATTGCGGTCACACCTGAGTTGCAACAAAAGTTGTTGGTGGACAACCCGACGCGTTTGTATTGGCCTGAGTTGAAATGAAAGAAAAACATGGCACTCGATAAACCTTACCTGGATGTACCTGGCACCACCATTTTTGATGCCGAACAATCGCGCAAAGGTTATGGCTTAAATCAGTTTTGCATGTCACTGATGAAGGCGGAGAACCGCGCACGTTTCAAAGCAAATGAGCGTGCTTACTTGGATGAATGGGACATGAGCGAAGAACAAAAGCAAGCCGTGCTGGCACGCGATTTGAACCGATGCATCGCGGCTGGTGGGAATATTTATTTCTTAGCCAAGATTGGCGCGACAGATGGCAAAAGCTTTCAGCAAATGGCAGGCAGCATGACCGGCATGACTGAAGACGAATACAGAAACATGATGATCAGCGGCGGTCGCTCTGTCGAGGGCAACCGCTATATCGGCGAAGACGGTAGTGCACAAGCGCACAAGCAGCCCCAAGGTAGCGCAGGCAGCGCAAACATCACAGCAGGCGCATAAACATGGCACACATCAGCGCATCGGTTTTCACTTCGCATGTGCCCGCCATCGGCGCGGCGCTGGACATGGGCAAAACGCAAGAGCCTTATTGGCAACCCGTGTTCGCCGGATACGAGTATTCCAAAGCGTGGATGAAGCAAAACACACCGGACGTGATTTTTCTGGTGTTCAACGACCACGCCACCGCTTTCAGTCTGGACATGATTCCGACATTCGCCATAGGCACCGCCGCGCAATACACGCCTGCCGATGAAGGCTGGGGCCCGCGCCCGGTGCCCGTGGTGCAAGGCCATCCCGAGCTCGCCGCGCATATCGCGCAGTCGGTGATTCAACAAGATTTTGATTTGACCATCGTCAACAAAATGGATGTAGACCACGGCCTCACCGTGCCGCTGTCACTCATGTGCGGCCAGCCGCAAGCCTGGCCTTGCCCGGTGATTCCGTTTGCCGTCAACGTGGTGCAATACCCTGTGCCCTCCGGGCAGCGTTGTTTCAATTTGGGCAAAGCGATTGCCAAAGCCATTCACAGTTTCGATGCCGATTTGAATGTGCAGATTTGGGGCACCGGCGGCATGAGCCACCAGTTGCAAGGCCCGCGTGCTGGCCTGATCAACAAGCAGTTTGACAACGCATTTTTAGACCGTTTGATTGCAGACCCCGCAGGCTTGGCGCAAATGCCGCATATCGACTACGTGCGTGAAGCGGGCAGCGAAGGCATAGAACTGGTGATGTGGCTGATCGCGCGAGGCGCGATGAGCGATGTGACTGGCGGCGCAGCCCCGCTAGTGAAACACCGTTTCTACCATGTGCCGGCCAGTAACACGGCGGTGGGACATTTGATTTTGGAGAACACGGACGGCTGATTGGGGTTGTGATGAATATGTTACTTGAGTATTAATATAAATAATTTAATCGATACAAAATAGTTCAAAATACAATCTTATTAAGCAGCGGTAATGGATCGCTGTGGCATGAGGTTGTCTATGAATGATCACCCGGATATAGAAAAACTGCTAATTGACGCGGATGGAATCTCTGTGCGGGAGATTATTCGGCAGTTATTCAGAAACCCTGCCAACGGCACACCCGACAACATCAGCAAGGCCGGGTGCTTTGCTTTGGCTTTAAAGAGCAATGAGGCGGGAGGGGCGGGTAAGGGGCATGTGGTTTGGAATGCGTGGAGAGAGATATTTCCCGCAGTTAGAAATACCAAACAATGGCGTAATCACGTTGATTTTTCAAATGCCGATTGGACTGGTAAAAGATTACGCTTATCTAATTTCAAATTTGGCCATGGCGCTAAATTTGAACATTCCGAATGGGGAGACAGATTTAATTTTGAAGCTGCTCAATGGGGTGATGATTGCGATTTTGAACAAACAAATTGGGGTAGTCACGCCAATTTCAGCCGAGCAGTATGGGGCGATGGCGCTGATTTTGAGAGCGCGAAGTGGGGAAGTTACGCCAATTTCAGTCATGCCACTTGGGGAGAGGGAGCTTTATTTGAAGGTGCGAAATGGGGGACTGAATCGATTTTTAGAGCCGCCCGATGGGGAGACAGGGCAGATTTCAATGCAGCGAATTGGGCGGGGAACTCATATTTTGTTGGAGCGACTTGGGGCAACTATTGTTTATTTCGAATTGCTCGCTGGGAATCAGCCAATTTCACAGGAGCTGTTTGGGGAAATGAAAATATCTTTGAAGGAGCTCAATGGGGGAGAAACAATGTATTTCGCAGAGCCAAATGGGGAAGCGGTATCAATTTAAAAGGTACTCAGTTTGGTGGAATTGCAGATTTTCAGACTTCTTCCTGGGGTGCTTGCATTGATTTCTCTGGTTCTGATTGGAATTATTTAAAAAACCGGTATCAACGTTACCAAAGCAAAGAAATATATGAGCAAGCCAAATCATGGGCTAACGATAGAGGTATGGGGCCTGACTATTTTCCTGCGATCAATTTTTCAGGTGCTCGCTTCGCAGGCCATGTGATCTTCAGTGGCCGCAGGTTTTCAGCTACGACAAACTTTGGTTTTTTTCATTCAGTAGCGGGCGAAAAAACCAAGGAATTAAGCGCCGACGGCAAACTTCAAAGGATTAAACGCGACAACAATAAAAATGCAATTTTCAATGGTGAAGAACCGGAGTGGGAACCAGACCCTGACCAGCGCTTGCACGTGGTGTTTGGTGCAGCCCCTATTTTTCACGGCTGCGAATTCAACCAAGACACCAGTTTTGAAGGCGCCGTTTTTCCGGAGCCATCAGGAAGTGAAGAAGCAGCTCGAGCCTATCGCACACTCAAACTTACATTCAGTAAACAACAAGCCATACGGGAAGAGCAGCGTTTTTTTAAATTGGAAATGGAGGAGGAGACGCTGAGGGAAAAGGGGTTGAAGCGGTGGTTGTTCAAGTCCTACAAGACGTTCAGTGATTACGGGTTCAGCATTGAACGCCCGCTCAAATATGGTGGTTCAAGTGTGCTTGGGTTAACCGCGATTTATGGTCTTATTTCCTGGCTGGGACAATGCGGTTTGCAAGTTCAGGCCTGCCGGTTTGCACCTGAGTGGTTGGAATTCTCACTTCTTCAGACACTGCCCTTGCCCGGCTTAGACAAATTGCGTGAAGCTGCCAGCAAAGTGTTTTGGCCAATTGGCGCTTGGTGGGGTTTGTGTTTATCTGTTTTAGTGATCCTGCACAAAACCCTCAGCATCGTCACACTTTTTCTTGTAGGTGTCGCTCTTCGAAACCTCTTTAAACTCAAATGATTGAATTCAACTTTTCACTTATAAAAACCAGAGCGTTTAGCTGTAAACTGGTTTCTCCTTTGAGTGCTTGAGTTATTTAAACCCAGCCACTGACTTACGCAACACCCATTCATTACAACAACAAAGGATTTTCATGACCATCAAAGTAGCCTTGGCCGGTGCCGGCGCATTCGGCATCAAACACCTTGACGGCATCAAGTTGATCAACGGCGTGGAGGTGGTGTCGCTGATCGGGCGCGAACTGGCCAAAACGCAAGAAGTGGCTGACAAATACGGCATCGCCCACGTCACCACCGATTTAAATGAAAGCCTCTCCATCAAAGAAGTGGACGCTGTGATTTTGTGTACGCCCACGCAAATGCACGCGTCACAGTCCATCGCTTGCTTGAATGCGGGCAAGCATGTTCAAGTGGAAATTCCACTCTGCGATGTGTACCGTGACGGCGCGCAAGTGGTGGAGTTGCAAAAGCAAACCGGTTTGGTCGCCATGTGCGGTCACACGCGTCGCTTCAACCCCAGCCACCAATATGTACATCAGCAGATTCAAGCAGGTCATTTCAACATTTACCAAATGGATGTGCAAACCTATTTCTTTCGTCGCACCAACATGAACGCGCTGGGTCAACCGCGCAGCTGGACCGACCATTTGCTGTGGCACCACGCTGCGCATACGGTGGATTTGTTCGCTTACCAAGCGGGCAGCCCGATTGTGAAAGCCAACGCCTTGCAAGGTCCGATTCACCCGACGCTTGGCATTGCCATGGACATGAGCATTCAACTTCAGGCGGCCAATGGTGCGATTTGCACTCTGTCGCTCAGCTTTAACAACGACGGTCCCTTGGGCACGTTCTTTCGCTACATCGGCGACAACGCTACTTACATCGCGCGTTACGACGATTTGTTCAACGGCAAAGATGAAAAACTCGATGTGTCCAAAGTAGCGGTGTCTATGAACGGCATTGAGTTGCAAGACCGCGAATTTTTCTCCGCCATACGCGAAGGTCGCGAGCCGAACGGCAGCGTGGCGCAAGTGCTTCCTTGCTACCAGGTGCTGCACGATTTAGAACAGCAGTTAAGCGCTTAAGTTGGGCATTGCACACAACTGCCTTGGCTCATTTTTTCAAGACCTAGAATGCGCGCATGAAATCACGTCAAGTCGGCCCCTTCACCATCAACCCTATTGGCCTGGGGTGCATGAATATTTGCCCGGTGTACGGGCCGCCGCCGTCCGAGGCTGACGCACAGCGTTTATTGCTCACCGCATTGGATGAAGGCGTGGATTTTTTCGATACCGCTGCTTTGTATGGTTTTGGCGAAAGCGAGCGCATCATCGGCAAGACTTTGTCGGCGCACCGCAGCCGTTTCACCCTGGCCAGCAAATGCGGTTTGCATGGTGTGGACTTGAACGGCGATGGTAAAAAAGTGCGGGTGATTGACGGCCGTCCCGAAACCATTCGCGCCACTTGCGAAAACAGTTTGCGCAGTTTGAAAACCGATGTGATCGATTTGTATTACCTGCACCGCTTGGACAAAAAAGTGCCCATCGAAGACAGCGTGGGTGCATTGAGTGACTTGGTGCGCGCGGGCAAGATACGCACCATCGGTCTGTCAGAAGTGTCTGCGGTCACGTTGCGTAAAGCACATGCGGTGCATCCCATCACAGCTTTGCAAACCGAATATTCATTGTGGACCCGCAACCCTGAAATTGCTGTGCTGGATGCTTGCCGCGAACTGGGTGTGGCCTTCGTGTCCTTCAGTCCGTTGGCCCGCAAATTTTTATGCGCCGACTTGCGCGACACGGGCAGTTTGTCGCCCACCGATTGGCGACACACATCGCCGCGCTTTAACGCCGACAACTACCCGAAAAATCTGCAATTGCTGGATGCGTACCAACAGATTGCGCGCGATGTCGGTTGCACACCTCCGCAACTCGCCATCGCCTGGGTGTTGCATCAAGCGCCGCATATCGTCACCATCCCCGGCACTTCGCGCATCGACCATTTGAAAGACAACATGGGCGCTTTGACTCTTCAGTTGTCCACCGAAACTTTGCAGCGTCTGAACGCCGCCATCAATCAACACAATGTGGCGGGTAACCGCTATAACGAAGCGGTGACTAAGGAAGTCGATACAGAGTCATACTGAGTCGCACAGTTTGTGTTGTAAACATCAGTTGGATTAAGCCAAAGCAACACCAATCTCGTTTTGCTGAAAGCGCCCGTTTCAGCTTTGAAGCATCACACCAACCGCAATGTGTCTGAAGGCGCACAGCCGAAACGCGCTTTGTAATAAGCCGCAAACCGGCCCATGTGTATGAAGCCGTTTTGCAAGGCGATTTGTGTCACTGATGTTTGCTCGCCGGTGGCGGCCATGGCCAACAAGGTTTGGTGTACCTGATCCAGTCGCATGCAACGTCCGTAGGTGAGCGGCGACATGCCAAAGCGGCTGTGAAAAATATGTTCAAGCGTTCGCGGGCTGACGCATGCCACTTCAGCCACTTCATGCAATTTCAAACTGCGGTGGCCTTGGGCATGGATGAAGTCCAAAGCACGTTGCAAAGCCAATTTGGTTTTTTGCTGACCGGCCAATTGTTTTTCGCTGCCGGGCGAATGCAGCAAGGACACGCCGCTGAGTAACAAGGACTCCATGGCCGATGGGGCCGCTGGCAAGGTCAGCCATTGTTCGCCGTGGCGGTCCAGGTTGCGGGTCATGTCCACCAAGGTGGTCCACCAGGCCGACACCGCAGGGTTGTTCAGCGATTGGGTCAAGGGAAACGGCAAGCAAGCCTGGCCTCTGGCAGCAGGTAAGCGCTGATGCAAGAGTTTGCTGGGCACCAACACCATGAGCATGACGCAATCACTGCTCCATGCCATGGTGGTATGTGCCCGGGGCAGCAGCACACCCATGGTGCGGTTGTCGAGTTGGGCTTGTTGGCCATTGGATTGCAGCGTTGCAGTGCCGCGCAATGGCAGTTGGAACAAATAAAAATCGCCTCTGACGCCGGGGTCGATGGTCACATCAGCGCCATAAGCCAGCACATTCAAAGAGACTTGGTTCAAGCGCACTTGGTTGTGCCGGGCTTCAAACCGGTGGGCATTCGCCGTGATGTCCAAGCGATGCGGCGATAAAGCCAGACCGATCAACTCACGCGCTTCGTCCAGTTTGCGCGTGCGTATCAGCGGGTAGTTGTCCAGCAAATGGACATCTGTATGGGGCAAAGGAAACGCCTGGTAAGTCATACTGATACAAACCCTGAGTAAGAAACCAGTATAAACAAGCCGTTGACGACAGGGCGCGCAGGCCGACGGGGCAGGGAAGTTGCTAGGTGGCGGTGGCGTTTTTCGGATAACGTTCAACGGATGTCGGATAGCCAAATATCCGCACCCTGCCCATAATGGACTTTGCATTTGTATTCAGGAGATATCAATGAGCAACACCCTGGCCTCTTTTGCTGCTGACATTGCCAGTGGCAAGATACGCATCATCGATTTGACGCACCCGCTGTCGTCCGACTTTCCTCCTTTGCAACTGCCGCCGCAATTCGGTCAGGTGGCCGCGTTCAAGATGGAGCAAATTTCCCGCTACGACGATGCAGGCCCGGGCTGGTACTGGAACAACTTCAGTTGCGGCGAACACACCGGCACCCACTTTGATGCCCCGGTGCATTGGATCACCGGTAAGGACCACCCGAACAACACCGTAGACACCATCACACCGGACAACTTCATCGCGCCGGTGGTGGTGGTGGATGCCAGCGCCGAAGTCAAAGCCAATCCTGATTGGTTGCTGACCGTAGAGTTTTTGCAAGCCTGGGAAGCCAAGCACGGCAAGATTCCCGCAGGTGCCTGGTTGGCGTTTCGCACCGATTGGTCCAAACGCATTTCCGACCCTGTGGCTTATGTGAACATGCGCGAAGATGGTGCCCACACCCCCGGCCCCACCCAAGCGGCTGTGGAGTGGTTGATCCAAGAGCGCCATGTGCATGGTTTCGCGGTGGAAACCATCAACACCGATGCCGGTCAGTCCTACGCCTGGCCCATGCCTTACCCCTGCCATACGCTGATGCACGGTGCCAACCGCTTCGGTTTGCAATGCCTGACCAACCTCGACCAATTGCCCGCCACTGGCGCGATGATTGTGTCGGCCCCTTTGAAAATCAAAGGCGGCTCAGGCAGTCCGTTGCGCGTGCTGGCTTTGTTGCCTGCTTAAATTTTTTTCCTTCCTGCCAGCTGATTTTTGTTTCACCTCACTTCTAGGACACAAGCATGAACTTCATCGACACCCCCGAGTTTGCCGAACAGCGCCGCGCCTTTTTGCGTCACACCGGTTTAGGTTTGGCCGCCTTGGGTGCCAGCGGCCCCTTGCAAGTGCTGGCCCAAAACAGCAGCACCTTGACCATTGCCTACAACGTCGGCTTGCCTTCGTGGGACCCCACAGTCGGCCCATCCGCTGTGAACCCGACCATCCAATCTTTGTACAAAGCCGTGTTGTCGCAGTACATCGACCAGAACGCCGACTTGAGCCTCAAGCCCGACTTGTTGACCAAATGGGGTTGGAACGCCGACCGCAGCAAGATCAGCATGACCGTTCGCAAAAACGCCAAATGGCATGACGGCACGCCAGTGACCGCCGAAGACGTGGCTTGGTCGCTGATCCGCGCCGGAGACCCGAAAACCGGTAACCCGATTCAATTCGTCTGGGGCAAGGTCACCAATGTCAAAGCCGAGGGCGATACCGTCACCGCCGATGTCAAAGAATTCGAACCCGCCTTCTTTAAGTGGATGGCCTTCCTCACCGGCTACGTGTTGCCCAAGGCGTATTTTGAGAAAGTCGGTAAAGAAGGTTTCGAGAAAAAACCCATTGGCAGCGGCCCCTACATGGTCGAAGAATTTGTCGCCGGTTCACACATGAAGCTCAAGGCGTTCAAAGACTACTTCGGTGGCAAGCCTGCGTTTGACACAGTGATCGTGAAATTTGTGACCGACCCGTCGGCCCGCATTGCTGAAATCGAATCCGGCCGTTCAGACATGACCATGGAAATTCCTTTCGAGGAATACGACCGACTCAAAGCCAAAGGCTTCGGCGGCACCAATGCACCGGTGACTGACATTGGCATGATTTTCCTCACCAGTCTGGACCCCATGCTCGACGTGCGGGTGCGCAAAGCGCTGGCCATGTCGATCAACAAAAAAGCACTCACCGACAAATTGCTCAAAGGTGCGGCTCAACCCATCGACACGCTGCAAGCACCGTCTTACGCCGCTTACGACCCCTCCACCAAAGTGCCTTATGACGTGGCCAAGGCCACCGAGTTGATGAAGCAAGCCGGTTTCACCAAAGACAACCCGTTGCGCTTCAAAGTGCAAACCACACGCGGCTTTAAGCCCAAAGATTTCGAAGTCATGCAAGCTGTGGTCGGTATGTGGAAGGCCATTGGCGTGGAAGCTGAACTTGAGGTGTATGAAATCGCCAAGCATTACGAATTGCGCGCCCAGCACAAACTGGCACCTGCGGCTTTTTACAACTGGGGCAATGCCATCGGCGACCCGTCCACCTCCACCGGTTTTGCCATGTTCACGCATTCACCGCACTCTGCCTGGAAGACCAAGGAAGTGGACGACCTGATCGGCCCGCTGTGGGGCGAGAAAGACGAAGCCAAGCGCATCGCAGGCTACAAAAAGGTCGACAAATACATTGCTGACAACGCATGTGTGATCCCGCTGTTCCAGTACAACCAAACCGTGGTGTTCCGCAAAGGCTTGACTGCCGCACCACATGGCGCAGGATTCGTTCTTCCGCAAACCGTCAAAAAGGCCTGATGCCTGATTGCCCGCCGGTTCAGTCGCATACCTTTGCGGCCGAACCGGTTTTTTGTTGGTTCGCAGGTTCATGAATCCGCTGGTAGTTCTCAAACGACTGTTGATCTCCATACCCACGCTGTTAGGTGTGGGCGTGGTGGTGTTCGTACTCATGCGCGTGGTGCCGGGCGACCCTATCGCCATGATGATTGCACCGGGCGCAAGCCCGCAAGACATAGAAAACATGCGGGCCATGTACGGCCTGGATAAATCCATTGCGCAACAGTTTGTCATCTGGTTGGGTGAGGTGTTGCACGGGCGATTTGGCACTTCCATCACGTTTCGACAAGATGTGTTGGCCTTGATCGGTGAACGCTTACCCGCCACCTTAGAGTTGGGTGGTGTGGCCATGTTGCTGGCAGTGCTCTTGGGCGGGGCCATTGGTTTGTGGTCAGCCTCGCGCGACGGCAGTTGGCTCAGCCATTTGATGGACACACTGGTGGCTGTTGTGCAATCTATCCCTGATTTTTTATGGGGATTGATGCTGATTTTGTTGTTCGGTGTGTTGTTGCCGTGGTTGCCTATTTCGGGGCGCATAGACCCGGGTTTGAGCCAGCAGGCAGGCACAGGTTTTTTGCTGATCGACAGTGTGTTGCACGGGCGCTTGGAGCTGGTGCAGTCGTTGTTGTTGTACATGCTGGCCCCGGCTATGTCGTTGGCCTTGCCGGTAGCAGCCATGTTGGCGCGGGTGCTCAAAGCCTCCATGCAAGAAGCATTGTCCAGCGACTATGTGATGTTGGCGCGGCTCAAAGGCATGTCGCATTTTCATGTGCTGGTGGTCGAGGCCTTGCCCAATGCCATCACGCCCACCTTGTCGCTGTCTGCCGTGCAGTTCGCGTTCATTTTGGGCGGTACGGTGTTGATCGAACGTTTGTTCAGTTACCCCGGTATCGGCAGTCTGGCGATTGACGCGGTCATTGGTCGTGACCTGCCGTTGATACAAGCCATTGTGTTGACCTTTGCCTTGCTGTTTATCGCCATCAATATCGCGGTAGACATGCTGGTGGTGTTTCTCAATCCGCGTTTGCGCGGGTCTCAACAAGCGTGAAACCTATGAGCCTTGGTCTGTTCTTGTCATTGAAAGCGCGCCATGGCTGATGCGCAACCGATGTCTGTGTGGTCACGGCTGAGACGCAATCCGCGCGTGGTGTTTGGTGCGAGCGTGTGTGTGTTGTTGTTATTGGCCGCTGTGTTTGCCCCTTGGCTGTCTCCGCAAGACCCGGGGCAACAGGAGTTGATGGCCTCGTTTGAAAAACCTTTGCTGTTTGGTTATGCCGCCTCGGATGCCAGCTTGCCGAACTATTGGCTGGGCAGCGACAACCTGGGCCGCGATGTGTTGTCGCGTTTGATTCATGGCGCACGCATTGCCATGTTGGTGGCTGTCATTTCTGCCACGCTGGCGGCTCTGTTGGGCACGCTGCTGGGTGCATTGGCAGGTTTTTATGGCGGACGTATCGACAGCCTCATCTCTCGCATGGTCGATGTCTGGATGTCATTTCCGCCGGTGCTGTTGTCTATCGTGTTGGTGTCGGTGCTGGGCACGGGTTTGTGGTCGGTCATCGCTGCCATTGTCATTGTTGACTGGACCCGTTTTTGCCGCGTGGTGCGGGCCGAAACACAAGCCCAAGCGGCTTTGGATTACGTGGTCTCAGCCCGCATGCTGGGCATGCGTTCATGGCAAATTTTGTGGCACGAGATACGCCCTAACGTCATGCCGCTCTTGATCACTTTGTTCACCTTAGAGATGGGCGTGGCGATTGTGGTGGAAGCCATTTTGAGTTTTGTCGGTTTGTCTTTGTCTTCGGGCGCGGCCACTTGGGGTGGCATGGTCGGCGAAGGCCGTTTGTATGTGAACCAAGCGCCTTGGTTGATGGTCTTTCCCATGCTGTTGATGATGCTGGCTGTGCTGGGCTTGAATGCTTTGGGCGACGGTTTGCGGCGTGAGTTTGACCCGGTGATGACACGATGAACCGCAGTCAGACCACATCCGCTTTGCAGATCCGCGATTTGCATGTGGATATACGCCGTGGCCAGCACTGGCAACCGATATTGCGCGGGGTCAACCTGAGCGTGGCACCGGGTTGCATACACGCGCTGGTGGGCGAGTCCGGCGGCGGTAAATCCATGGTCGCCAAAGCAGCCACTGGTTTGTTGCCGCAGGCCGCACGCATCAGCGGCGGCAGCATCTGCATTGACGGACAGGATGTCACGCATTGGTCAGAGCACCAATGGCGCGGTTTGCGTGGCGGTGCGGTCAGCATGGTGTTGCAAGACCCGATGACAGCGCTGAATCCGGTGCGTCGCATCGGTGCGCAAATGGCCGACGTGTTGCGCGCGCATACCGATGGCAAAGACATCGAAGCCACGCTGGTGCGACTGCTAGAGCAAGTGCAACTGCGTGAACCGCAAGCGGTGCTCAAGGCCTACCCGCACCAACTCTCGGGCGGCATGCGTCAGCGCGTGGTGATCGCCATGGCCTGGGCTTGCAAACCGCGTGTGATCATTTGCGATGAACCGACCACCGCCTTGGATGTGACGGTGCAAAAACAGGTGCTGCGTTTGATACACCGTCTGGCGGGTGAGGGGCAAGGCGTGTTGCTGGTGACGCACGACTTGGGCGTGGTCGCCAAGTTGTGTCGCAGTTTGTCGGTGATTCACGCCGGACGTATTTTGGAAGAAGGCAATGTGGCCGATGTGTTTGCTCAACCGCAGCATGCGTACACACAAGCATTGCTGGCGGCCACACCGCGATTTGACCGGCCGGATCACAAGCTGGTGCCAGTGGACGATGCGTTGATTGACAGCTTGAATGCACAAGCACTGTTGTATGACCAAGAACGTGGGGTGAGCGCATGAGCACGCCTTTGTTGCAAGTCAAAGACCTAGGGCTTAGCTTGCCCGACATGGCGCACAAAAGCCTGTTTGCGCCCGCGCCCATGAAGCGCATTTTTCGCAACATCAGTTTTGAGTTGCAAGCCGGTTCTTCATTGGGCGTGATCGGTGAATCCGGCAGCGGCAAATCCACCTTGGCGCGTGCGCTCACCTTGATCATGCCGCCGCAAGAAGGCGAGTTGCTGTTTCGCGGTGAATCGGTATTGGGTTTCAATGAACAACAACGCATTCACTACCGCAGCCAGTTGCAAATGATTTTTCAAGACCCGATGTCATCGCTGAACCCGCGTCGGCGCATCAGCGACACCATTGCCCAGCCTTTGCAAGTCATGGGGCGCGAGTTGAATGCCTCATACCGGCGCGACAAAGTGATGCAGTTATTGCAACGTGTGGGTTTGGATACAAAGCTGGCATCCCGCTACCCGCACCAGTTGTCCGGCGGGCAACGCCAACGCGTCGGCATTGCGCGCGCACTCGCGCTGCAACCGGTGGCTTTGATTGCAGACGAAGTCACCTCAGGGTTGGACGTGTCGGCGCAAGCCCGCATCGTCGCGCTGCTGGAGGCCTTGCGTCGCGAAGAAGGCTTGGCATTGATTTTCATCAGCCACGATTTGTCGCTGGTGCGCAGCTTGTGCGATGAGGTGTTGATATTGCGCCAGGGCGAAGTGATGGAGCAGGGCGCAGCCGCACAGATTTTTTCGCAGCCACGTCATGCGTACACCCGGGATTTGATGGACGCGATTGCCTTGCCTGAACCCGATGCGAGCTGGCTGGAACGCGGGCACAGCCCGCTAGGCAATTAAGCGCGACACACAGGAGCGAACATGGCAGAACGGTCATTCACCAAAGAAGTTCAGCAACTGCTGGCCGAGCCCGGCACCGTGTTTCACGGCGAAGGCATATTGGCGGTGACCAAGGCGCTGCTGGAATGCGGTGTCGGTTATGTGGCCGGTTACCAAGGCTCACCCATTTCGCATTTGATGGATGTGCTCGCCGATGCCCAACCCATCTTGCAACAACTCGGCGTGCATTTCGAATCCAGTGCCAGCGAGGCCACCGCAGCGGCCACGCTGTCTGCGTCGGTGATGTACCCGATACGCGGCGCAGTCACTTGGAAGTCCACGGTAGGTACCAATGTCGCGTCCGACGCATTGGCCAATTTGGCGTCTGGCGGTGTCACTGGCGGCGCGCTCATCATCATCGGCGAAGACTACGGCGAAGGCTCGTCCATCATGCAAGAGCGCAGCCATGCGTTCGCCATGAAATCGCAAATCTGGCTGTTAGACCCGCGCCCGAATTTACCGGCCATTGTCAAAGCCGTGCACGATGCTTTTGAATTGTCCGAAGCCAGCCGCACGCCGGTGATGCTGGAGTTGCGCGTGCGCTCTTGCCATTTGCATGGCAGCTTTGTCACACAGGCCAACCGGTCGCCTGCCTTCACTTTGAAGCAGGCTTTGGAAGCGCCGGTGCGCGACACCAGCCGCATCGTGTTGCCGCCTGCCAGTTATTTGCACGAGCACGAAAAAATTCTGGACCGTTGGCCTGCGGCGGTGCGCTTCATCACAGAGCGCGGCTTGAACGAATTTTTTGACAGCGATCTGAACGACATAGGCATCGTCATGTTGGGCGGCATGTACAACAACGTCATGCGTGCCATGAAGGCGTTTGACATGGCCGACATCTTTGGCAAATCGCGCATTCCGCTGTATGTGATGAATGTGGCTTACCCGGTGATTGACGAAGAGATACAGCGGTTTTGCCAAGGCAAGAAAGCCATCTTGGTGATTGAAGAAGGCCAGCCCGAATACCACGAGCAAGCCATACACACGGTGTTGGGTCGGGCGCAAATCCGCACCTTGGTGCACGGCAAAGACATGCTGCCGCAAGCCGGTGAATACACGGTGCAAACCTTGAAACGCGGCTTGCAAAGTTTTCTTGCTCAATACCACCCGGCGGCATTGGCCAAGCCGGTGTCATTGGGCATGCCGGTCAAGCCTTCACAAGCGGTGCAACAAGCCGATGCGCTGATCAGCCAAGCGAAAACACAGGTCAACGGTGCAGCGCTTGCACAGGCAGCCGTGGCCGCCATGACACGTGTGGCTGCGCCCGAACTCGCGTCAGTTGTGCCGGCGCGCCCGCCCGGGTTTTGTGTGGGTTGCCCGGAGCGGCCGATTTTTTCTGCCATGACCCTGGTGCAACAAGACCTGGGCATGCACCATATTTCAGCCGACATCGGTTGCCATTTGTTCGCTGCCATGCCGCCGTTTCATTTGGGCGCGACCACCATGGGCTATGGCTTGGGTGCTTCCAGTGCAGCGGCTTTGAATGTGGATGCGGGCAAGCGTTCTATTTCTGTGATGGGTGACGGCGGCTTTTGGCACAACGGTCTGGCCAGCGGCATAGGCAACGCGGTGTTCAACAAAGCCGATGGTGTCATCGTCATCGTCGACAACAACTATTCAGCTGCCACCGGTGGACAAGACTTGCTGTCGTCACGTGCGCACAAAGACAACCGCAGCATGCAACACCCGATTGAAGCCGCAGTGCGCGGTGTGGGTGTGGAATGGGTGAAGACCGTGGACTACACCTATGACGTGAACCATATGCGCGATGTGCTGAACGAGGCATTGACCACCGATTACCAAGGCCCCAAGGTGGTGATCGCGCAAAGCGAATGCATGTTGAACAAACAGCGGCGGGTCAAGCCGCAAATCGCAGCAGCGGTGAAAAGCGGTGAACGTGTGGTGAAAGAAAAATTCGGTGTGGATGCATCGGTGTGCAGCGGCGACCATGCGTGTATGCGTCTCTCGGGTTGCCCGTCGTTGACGTTGAAAAACAGCGGCGACCCGCTCAAGCCCGATCCGGTCGCGCATGTGGACGACGGTTGCGTGGCTTGCGGCCATTGCGGTGAAGTGGCAGATGCAGCGGTGTTGTGTCCTTCGTTCTATCGCATCGAGTGGGTGCGCAACGCAGGTGCATTCGAAAAATGGTTTCACGGCATTCAGCAAACCGTGGTGGCTTGGATGCAGCGCCGCCAACAACGCAGCTTGCACGCACGCGCTTTGTACACGGACGCGAGCACATGAACACGCCGCGCACTTTGGGCAGCGACCCGGCTTCACCCATCACCATTGCCATTCTTGCCATGGGCGGGCAAGGCGGTGGTGTGTTGGTCGATTGGATCGTCGACTTGGCCACGCACAACGGCTATCTGGCACAAGCCACATCGGTGGCCGGTGTGGCACAACGCACCGGGGCCACCATCTACTACATCGAGTTGTATGCGCAAGTGCACATCGCGTCCAGCGGCAAGTCGCCGGTCTTGGCGCAAATGCCAGTGCCCGGTGAGGTGGACATCGTGATTGCCTCTGAGTTGATGGAAGCCGGTCGCGCCATGCAACGCGGTTTGGTCACCGCCGACAGAACCACGCTCATCACTTCATCGCACCGGGATTACGCCACACTGGAGAAAGTGAATCCGGGCAACGGCATTGCCGATGCGAATGCGGTGCTCACCGCTGGTGTCACGCATGCCAAACGTTTTTTGTACGAGGACATGCAAGCCATTGCCATTGAGCAACGCAGTGTGTTGTCAGCCGCTTTGTTCGGTGCACTGGCCGGTGCGGTTGAATTGCCGTTTGAAGATGCGGCTTACGAAGACACGATTCGCCGCGCAGGCATAGGCGTGGAAGCCAGCCTGCGGTGTTTTCGCGCAGGTTTGCAAGCGACGCGTCAACCCGTTAAACATGAAACCGTGCCAGACACCATGGCCACCGCAGCGCGCCCCTTGCCTGCGCGAGCCGCCAGTGCGTGGGTTGAACCTTTGCGCGCGCGGATTGAAAAAGAATTTCCTGTGTCCTGTCACGCCATGTTGGGTGAAGGTTTGCAACGCGTGATGGAGTTTCAAGACATCGCCTATGGCAACGAATACTTGAACCGCATGGATGGTTTGCATCGCCACAGTGTCAAGCATGGCGGCGAACAGCACGCGCATCTGGCCACGCTGGAGGCCGCGCGTTGGGTGGCGGTGGCCATGGCGTATGACGATGTGATTCGCGTGGCTGATCTCAAAACCCGTGTGCAACGCACACAGCGCTTGCGCGATGAAGTGGGCGCGACGGCGAATGACGTAGTGGGCAGCGTGGAGTTTTTCCATCCGCGCATTGAAGAGGTGTACGGCTTGATGCCTGCGTCTTGGAGCCGTTGGATTGAAGGCTTGCCGCTATTGAAAAAATGCTTGCTGGCATTGATTGGCGACGGTAAACGCTTGCGTTCACACACTGTGTTTGGTCATTGCGTATTGCATATGTTGGCAGGTATGCGCCGGTTTCGCCGCTACAGCCAGCGGCATGCGGTGGAAACCGCACACATCAACCAATGGTTAGACACAGTCCACACGCTGATGGTCCAAGATTATTTGCTGGCGGTTGAAGTGATTCGTTGTCGCCGTTTGATCAAAGGCTATAGCGACACGCATGCGCGCGGCAGCAGCAAATTTGATCGGTTGATGCAAGCAGCACCCGGTTTGCTCGGGCAAGAGCACGCAGCCGCTGCATTGGTGAGATTGCGTCAAACCATTGAAGCCCAAGCCGCAGTGGCCAAAGTGCCATGAGCACAATGTTGCCATCAGGTCAGCACACAGTGTGATTAAATCCCAGTCAATGTTTTTATGAGGAGACAAACCATGAGTTCACGCATGATGGATATTCAAGCCAGCGATAAAAGCGGCACGTTTCAAGGCTATGTGTCGTTGCCTGCCAGTGGCAGCGGACCGGGCTTGGTGATTGCACAGGAAATTTTCGGTGTCAACCAAACCATGCGCGAAGTGGCCGACTATTACGCCCAAGAAGGTTATGTGGTGCTGGTCCCCGATTTGTTCTGGCGGCAAGAGCCCGGCGTGCAACTCGGTTACACGCCAGAAGACTGGCAACGCGCCTTTGGTTTTTACCAGGGCTTTGACGAAGCCAAAGGTGTCGACGACATTCAAGCCAGTCTGAACGCATTGCGCTCTCTCAAAGAAGTGCAAGGACAACCCGGCGTGCTGGGTTTTTGTTTAGGCGGCAAACTCGCTTATTTGGCAGCGTGTCGCACTGACGCTTCTGTCAGCGTGTCTTACTACGGTGTGGGCATAGACAAAGCATTGAATGAAGCGGGTCATATTAAACACAAACTGGTGCTGCACATTGCAGAAAAAGACCAGTTCTGCCCGCCCGAAGCGCAAGCCGCCATCACCAGTGCATTGGCAAATCACCCGCAGGTGGAAACCTATGTGTATCCCGGTGTTGACCATGCGTTTGCCCGCAACGGCGGCGACCATTACGACAAACCGGCTGCATTGATGGCGCACCAGCGCAGCATGGCCGCACTCAAAGCAGCCATTGGTCCCAACTACAACTTGTCCGCCTTATGGGACAAACATTGTGAATACGAATTCGCCACCCGCGATGTGGCGGCCACCATGTCGACCATGGTCGATGAGCCTTATGTGAACCACATCCCGACCATGACCGGCGGTGTGGGCCACAAACTGTTGGCGCATTTCTACCAAAACCATTTCGTTAACAGCAACCCGCCGGACACCAGCTTGATTCCAATTTCGCGCACCGTAGGTGCCACCCAAATCGTCGATGAAATGCTGTTTTGCTTTACCCACACTTGCGAAGTGCCGTGGATGCTGCCCGGCATTGCACCCACCGGCAAACGCGTGGAAATTCCGCTGATTGCGATTGTGAAATTCCGTGGCGACAAGCTCTACCACGAGCATATTTACTGGGACCAGGCCAGCGTGTTGGTGCAAATCGGCAAGCTAGACCCCAAAGGTCTACCGGTGGCAGGTGTGGAGACTGCGCACAAACTGTTGGACGAGACTTTGCCGTCTAACGCTTTGATGGGTGCGTCTTGGAAGCCGCCGCACTGAAACAAGTCGCCCGGTTTTTTCGAAATAACCCGCGTCTGACTAAAGTACAACCGGGTTTATAGATCTGTGACTGGCTGAGGTATCTGCCAGTTCAGGCGCTGTATCAGCAAACCTGTGCCGTCAACGACACCATGCCCGCGACATGGCGATCACGCCACGCCGGTTGTGGTTCAAGGTCACAGTGTGTCGATGAAACTGCGCAGTTTGTCTGAGCGGCTGGGGTGCTTGAGTTTGCGCAAGGCCTTGGCTTCTATTTGGCGAATGCGTTCACGTGTCACGTCAAACTGTTTGCCCACCTCTTCCAAGGTGTGGTCGTTGTCCATTTCGATACCGAAACGCATGCGCAGCACTTTGGCTTCGCGCGGTGTCAGTCCGTCGAGGATTTCTTTCACCACATCGCGCAAACCGGCTTGCATGGCGGCTTCGATAGGCGCGGTGTTAGCACCGTCTTCGATGAAGTCGCCCAAGTGTGAATCGTCATCGTCGCCGATGGGGGTTTCCATGGAAATCGGCTCTTTGGCGATCTTCATGATCTTGCGGATTTTGTCTTCCGGCATTTCCATTTTTTCGGCCAGCACAGATGCATCGGGTTCAAAGCCGAACTCTTGCAAGTGTTGGCGGCTGATGCGGTTCATCTTGTTGATGGTCTCGATCATGTGCACCGGGATACGGATGGTGCGCGCTTGATCCGCGATGGAACGCGTGATGGCCTGACGGATCCACCATGTGGCGTAAGTGGAAAACTTATAGCCGCGACGGTATTCGAATTTGTCCACCGCTTTCATCAAACCGATGTTGCCTTCTTGAATCAAGTCAAGGAATTGCAAACCACGGTTGGTGTATTTTTTGGCGATAGAAATGACCAAGCGCAAATTGGCCTCGATCATTTCTTTCTTCGCATTGCGTGAGGCGCGTTCGCCTTCGTTCATGCGCTTGTTGATGTCTTTGAGTTCGGCCAAAGGCACAACCACGCGGTTTTGTATGTCTGTCAGTTTGGTTTGCAATTCCTGAATCGCAGGAATGTTGCGGGTCATGGTGACCGACCAGTTTTTCCCTGCGGCTGATTGCTTTTCCACCCATTTCAGGTTCAACAAATTGGCCGGGAATTCTTTGATGAACATTTCCTGCGGCATGCCGCAACGGTCCACAATGATGCGGCGCAGTTCGCGTTCTTTTTTGCGCACATCGTCCACTTGCGAGCGAACCAGATCACACAGCTTTTCAATGGTGCGTGCGGTGAAGCGCACAGTCATCATTTCTTCGCTGATGGATTTTTGAATCTTCATGTAGGCCGGTGTGCCATAGCCTTCTTTGTCGAAACTCTTGCGCAGTTTGTCGAACAACACCTGAATGCGGTCCAAGCGTGTCAGCGCTTCGCTCTTGAGTTCTTCAAGTTTTTTGGTGAGTGCTTTGGAGCCGCCCTTGCCATCGTCGTCGTCCGAGTCGTCGAACTCGTCGAAGTCTTCTTCGGCCACGTAGTCATCGGCTTCGTTGGCGTTGGTGAAGCCGTCAACGATGGTGGAAATGACCACCTTGTCTTCGCGGATGTCGGCTGCCATGCGCAAAATTTCTGCGACAGTGGCGGGGGAGGCGCTGATGGCTTCCATCATGGCCATCAAACCGCCTTCAATGCGTTTGGCGATTTCAATCTCGCCTTCGCGTGTCAGCAACTCGACCGTGCCCATTTCACGCATGTACATGCGAACCGGGTCGGTGGTGCGACCGAACTCGCTGTCCACAGTGGACAAAGCGGCTTCGGCTTCTTCTTCGGCTTCTTCTTCACTGGCCACGGTGGGGCCTGTGTTGTTGATGATCAGCATCTCGGCGTCAGGCGTTTGCTCGAACACGGCCACACCCATGTCGTTCAACATGGTGATCACGACTTCCAAAGTTTCTGCGTCCACCAGTTTGTCGGGCAAGTGGTCGGAGATTTCGCCGTGGGTCAAATAGCCGCGCGTTTTGCCTAGCTTGATCAGAGTCTTCAAGCGCGAGCGACGCTTGGCCAAGTCTTCTTCGGAGAGCACGGCTTCGTCTAAACCGAACTCTTTCATCAAGGCGCGTTCTTTGGCCTTGCTGATTTTCATACGCAAAGGCTTGACCTTTTCACCACTGGCGGCTGTGGTTTCTTCAGCGAACTCGGCCTCTAAGTCAACGATATCTTCGTCTTCAGCAATGGCTTTTTTACCGGCTTTGCCTTTAGCGGCTGGTTTGGCAGCGGCCTTGGGAGGCTTGGCGCGCTCAGCGGATGCGGTGGAGGGTTTGGCGGTGGTTTTGGCCGCCGGTTTGGCGGCAGCTTTGGCAACAGGTTTTGCCGCAGGCTTGGCGGCGGATTTCACAGCAGGTTTGGCGGAGGCTTTGGTCACGGGCTTGGTCACAGGTTTGGCAGGGGTTTTGGAAGCAGGTTTCGCGGACGGTTTGGCAGCGGTTTTGGCTGAGGCTTTCACAACGGGCTTGGCAACGGCTTTGCTTGCAGATTTGGCAACGGGCTTGGCGGGTTTTTTGGCGGTCATGTCAATCCTCAGGCAAAAAAAGTGATGTCACGCATAAAAATGCGCGTGATAGCTATTCAACGAGGGCAAACAAGCTGTGGGGCGAACATTTGGTATGCAGTCCTTGCGGTGATTGGCGGGTCGTGCGTTAGGTGTCACGGTTGGCCGGGCCCGGAGGTATTGCTGTCGCGCTTGTCAGTTGGCGCAATTATACCAGAGGCGATTTTTTCAGACTGGCCAAGCGACTGTTCAACACCTTGATCTGCGCGTAAGCAGCAGGGTCGGTGGCCATGCGCCGGGTCAACTCGTCAATTTGCGTAGCCACATGTGCTTTTTCCAGTTCCAGCAATATGCTTTGCAACTCGCTGGCGTCGTTATCCATGTCAACTGGTGTAACAGCCAGCAATTGCACCAGTGAGTTTTCATCTTCATGGCCGCGCAGGCCCTCGCGCAAGGCGGCCAACGGTTGCACACCGTTTTCTTGCCATTGCAAATCCAGCCAGCTAAATAGGCGGCCGTGCGGAACTGGTAAATCCATCAGCATATGTTGTTGCGACTGGGCCAGACCGGCCCATTGCGTCATATCGGTGAACAGGATTTGCAAAGCCCTGTCCTGGCGGGTCGGCGCACTGCGTCGCAGGTTGATGGGTCGCGCTGTTTTGCGCGGCACATTGCTCTGCCAAGGTTTGACTTGCGTGCTTGCAGGAGACGCGTTGTTGCGCTGAGCGGTCTGTTTGGCACCGCCCATCCACAGGTTTTGCAATTCACGCGTACCTATACCGACCAGGTCTGCGAGTTCGCCCAACAACTGGGTTTTCAACACGCCATCGGGCAGCGACAGCCACAAGGGCTTGGCCTGCGAAGCCAGCATGGCACGCCCTTCAGCGGTGTCTATGTCGCAACCTTCGCGCGACACATCAATCAAAAAACGGCTTAGCGGCGTCGCGTCCGACACCGCGCGGGCAAACGCCTCTTTGCCATGCGCGCGGATAAAGCTGTCGGGGTCGTGTTCCGGCGGTAAAAACAAAAATTTGATATTGCGCACATCAGTTGCATAGGGCAGGGCGACGTCGAGGGCTTTGCGCGCCGCGCGTCTGCCAGCGGCATCGCCGTCAAAGCTAAAGACCACCGCGTCGGTGAAGCGAAACAGTTTTTGCACGTGTTCATTGGTGCAAGCCGTGCCCAGCGTGGCCACCGCATGGGCAAAGCCGGATTGGGCCAGCGCCACCACGTCCATGTAACCTTCGGTAACCAGCGCATAACCTGCCTCGCGCAAGGCGGAGCGCGCCTCGAACAAACCATACAGCTCGCGGCCTTTGCTGAACACTGGAGTTTCGGGCGAGTTCAGGTATTTAGGGGTGCCTTCACCCATGACACGCCCGCCAAAACCTATGCATTCGCCTTTGACATTGCGGATGGGAAACATGATGCGGTCGCGGAAGCGGTCGTAACGCTTTTCATCGCCGCCATCTTCTGTGTTGCTGATGAGCAAGCCGGACTCGACCAGCAGCGGGTCTTGGTAATCTGCAAACACGCTGGCCAGGCTGCGCCAGCCTTCGGGTGCATAACCCAGACCGAACGCCTTGGCGATCTCGCCCGACAGTCCGCGACCCTTGAGGTAATCGATAGCCCGGGGGCTGTTTTTCAGGTGTTTGCGGTAAGCCTCGGCGGCTTTTTCCAGCACGTCGTTGAGCGTGGCCTGACGCTGGCGTTGCTGCGCGGCGCGTTGGCGTTCTTGCGGATCGGTGTCGTCCTCGGGTACTTGCATGCCGTAGGACTGGGCCAAGTCTTTCACCGCTTCGACAAAATTCATGCCGCTGTGTTCCATCAAGAAGCCGATGGCATTACCGTTTTTGCCGCAGCCAAAGCAATGGAAAAACTGCTTGCTCGGGCTGACGGAAAACGACGGCGATTTCTCTCCGTGGAACGGGCACAGGCCCATGTAATTCGCCCCGCCTTTTTTCAGTTGCACATAGCGGCCGACCACATCGACCACATCTGCGCGCGCTATAAGCTCCTGAATAAAAGACTGGGGAATCGCCATGGCTGTCAGTCGCCGCTGACCGAACCCTCGCGACGCGGATCAGCGGCACCCAGCCAGCCTTCACCTTTGCGTCGAATAGCTTGCAAACCGCTTTGCAATTCTGTTTGCTGCACTTCGTGACCACGGGCTTTGAGGCCGTCTACGGTGGCCGAGGAGAAGCGTCCGCTTTCCAGCACCAGCGGTCCGTTGGCAGCGGCCACACCGGAGTGAGGCTGTTTGATAGCCGCTTGAGCGTCCAGTCCTCCATGCAGCATGGCCCACAGGGTCTGGCTGGTGTAGTGAATGATCATCGGGCCGCCGGGGCTGCCCAGATTGGCCATCAACGGGCCGCGTTGTCCGCCGGCGTCGCTGGCGTACACCAGGATCGGGTTCATGGAAGAGCGCGGACGTTTGCCGGCCTGCAAGCGGTTGGCCACAGGCAAGCCGTCGGCATCACGCGGCGCAAAGCTGAAGTCGGTCAACTGGTTGTTCAACAAAAAGCCGCCGCGTGGGCCGGGGCTGACCATCAAGCGCGCGCCGAAGCCGCTTTCAATGGAAGTAGTCATGGACACGGCGCGTCCCTTAGCGTCGACCACGCTGATGTGGCTGGTGCCGTACTCGGGCTGGTCGGCCATGGGGGCGTAACTCGTGGTTGTGCCGCCGGGATTGCCTGCCGGTGCATCGGCCATGCGGCGCGGAGAAATTAAATCCGCACGCTGTTTCAAATAAGCCGGTTGCAGCAAGCTGTTCCAATCTTTGCCGGGCGCTACGACAAACGCCGGGTCGGCGACAAATTGCGCGCGGTCGGCGAATGCCAGACGGGCGGCTTCGTTGTAGTTATGCAGCCAGTCCACGCTTTGCAAATCATCGGATTGACGCGCCTGGGTCGACAGCATGCCGAAGATCTGGCCCATGGCGATCAGACCGGAGGATGGCGCGCCGACGCCGCAGACTTGTACGGTGTTGGCATCAGACGCTTGCGCTTGATGCACGAAACACAGGGCTTCACGCACTTCGGGCCGGTATTTGCTCATGTCGGCCATGGTCAGCAAACCGGGGTTGTTGGCGTACTGCTGTACCCGGTTGACGATGGTTTGTGCCAGCGGGCCGGTGTAAAAAGCTTCGGCGCCTTGCTTTGCGATCGTCTTGTAAACCTGGGCCAGACCGGGGTTGGTCAACCGGTGGCCGACGGGCAGTGGCGTGCCGTTAGGTTTGAAGAAGTAAGCCACCGATTGCGGGTCTTTGAGCAAACTGGGATCGGCTTTGAGCAATGCGTGCAAGCGCGGGCTGAGCGGGAAACCGTTTTCGGCGATTTGAATCGCCGGTTTGAACAAGGCGGCCCAAGGCAATTTGCCGTGTTGTTTGTGCGCCAGCGCCAGCATGCGCAACAGACCGGGTACACCGACTGCGCGTCCGCCAGCCACCACTTCGTTAAAGCCTTGCGCTTTGCCGTTCAACATAAACAGGTCTGAGGGCGCAAGCAAAGGTGCTGTTTCTCGACCGTCAAACACTTGGAGTTGCTTGCCGTCGTCGTGCACCAGAAACGCGCCGCCGCCGATACCGCTGGACTGGGGTTCAACCAGTGTCAATACAAGTTGTACAGCGATGGCCGCGTCAACCGCCGAACCGCCTGCTTTGAGGATTTGCAAACCTGCCGCACTGGCCTGTGGGTTGGCAGAAGCCACGCCGCGGTGTTGAAACACCACGCCGGCTTTTTCAACGGCTGCCGGGGCCTGGGGTGTTTTGTTTTTGGCAAAAGCCACTGACGAGCCGAGCAATAAGACGCAAGCGGCGCGCACGCTCAGGCGCAGGGCAAAAGGAAGTGAAGTCATTGTCATGGTGGGGAAGTTTTTCTTTAAAGTTATTTAGGGGGCAGGCGGATAGCACCGTCAAGGCGGATGACTTCGCCGTTGAGCATGTCGTTGTCCAGAATGTGCATGACCAGTTTGGCGTAGTCCTGCGGCGTACCCAGGCGCGACGGGAAGGGCACACCGGCGGCCAAAGCTTCTTGCACTTCCTTGGGCATGGAGAACATCATCGGTGTGCCGAAGATGCCGGGGGCGATGGTCATATTGCGGATGCCAAGTTTGGACAAATCGCGGGCAATCGGCAGCGTCATGCCGACGATGCCGCCTTTGGAGGCCGAGTAAGCCGCCTGCCCGATCTGGCCGTCATAGGCAGCGACAGAGGCGGTGGAAATCAAAACGCCGCGCTCACCGGTGTCTTCCGGGGTGTTGGTGCTCATGGCCTGGGCGGCCAGGCGGATCATGTTGAAACTGCCGATCAGATTGATATTGATGGTGCGTTGAAAACCTGCCAGCACGTGCGGGCCGGATTTGCCCACAGTGCGTTCAGCGGTGGCGATGCCTGCGCAATTGATCAGGCCGGACAGTTTGCCCAGGGTCTGCGCTTTGGCCACCACGGCAGCGGCTTGTTCTTCATTGGAAACGTCGCAATGCACAAACACGCCGCCGAGTTCTGCGGCGATGGCAGTGCCTTTCTCGTCTTGCATATCGGCAATCACCACTTTGCCGCCGTGTTGCGTCAGCAGTCGTGCCGTGCCTTCGCCCAGGCCGGAAGCGCCGCCGGTGACAATAAATACGTTGTTTTTAATTTGCATAAGAGCCTTTCAATGAACATCCGGCCGCACCTGCAGCCGCTAACTGAAAGATTATGGCAGTGACGGCCTGCCACAATCCGGCTATTGCTTACTAAGTTGATCTAAATCTAATGAATCTGCGACTTCGATTTCCTTTGACCTGTGTGCTGCTGTTGCTGGCGGCTTGTGCCACCGTGCCGCCGCCCGCCAAACCCGTGGCGCCTGTCACCCAGAGCACAGCGCCCGAGACACCTGCGCCTGCACCGCCGCCTAAAAAAATCCTCAAATTGGGTTTGGCCCTGGGGGGTGGCGCGGCGCGAGGTTTTGCCCATATCGGCGTGCTTCAGGTGCTGGAAGAAGAAGGTATCAAGCCCGCGCTGGTCGTCGGCACTTCGGCCGGCAGCGTGGTCGCTTCTTTTTATGCCAGCGGCAAAACCGGACAGCAATTGCAATGGCTGGCCGACACCATGGACGAAACCCAGTTCACCGACTGGGCCAACCCGTTTTCCGGGCGCGGTATGTTGCGCGGCGAGGCGCTAGGCAAATACATCAATAGCCAGTTGAACGGTATGAAGATAGAGGACATGAAGATGCCGCTGGGCATAGTCGCCACCGATTTGCGCACCGGCGATGGCATATTGTTCAGGCGCGGCGATGTGGCCACGGCGGTGCGCGCTTCCAGCGCCGTGCCCTCGGTGTTCGAGCCGGTGCAAATCGGCGGCAAAGATTATGTGGACGGCGGCCTGGTGTCTCCGGTGCCGGTGCGTTATGCGCGGCAAATGGGCGCGGACCTGGTGCTGGCAATAGATATTTCCAGCCGTCCCGAAGATGCCAAGACCAACGATGTATTGAAAGTGTTGCTGCAAACTTTCAGCATCATGGGCAAAAGTATCAGTCAGTTGGAGCTGGCGCAGGCCGATGTGGTGGTGCGGCCGCTGTTACCGGATATAGGCAGCACCGAGTTTTCGGCGCGCAAGAAGAGCATAGAGGCCGGGCGCGCAGCGATGAAGCAGGCGTTGCCGCAGTTGCGGGCTTTGCTCGCTCAGTGAAGAAGGCTTGAAAAATCGTTACTTAGCCTGATGCAAAGCTCTTTTAAAAAGTTGCCTGTTTTAAAGAAGGCTG
The DNA here is from genome assembly GCA_947456305.1 of Comamonadaceae bacterium. Lineage (GTDB taxonomy): Bacteria > Pseudomonadota > Gammaproteobacteria > Burkholderiales > Burkholderiaceae_C > Limnohabitans. The sequence goes on from CANGPN010000001.1 coordinate 143,005, forward strand.
TCCCTGAATAAAAAAAGGCCCGCCTTGTGGGCGGGCCTTGTAAACGAATCCCTGAACCAGCGTTCCTGAGGATCCGAGGAGACAATCTACGGCAATGTATTAACGCTTGCGTGAAGCAGGCTTGGCAGTGGCGGTGGCAACAGTCGATGTGGCCAGAGAATGCAGATTGGCTTCAGCAGCTTCAGTGGCTTGCTTGACCGCTTTTTGCACGCTTTCGATGGCGGTCTGGCTGGCAGACATGGCAGACTTCATCATGGCCACGGCGCTTTCAGAACCGGCGGGTGCGTTTTTAGACACAGACTCCACCATGCCGTACACAGATTTCTGTGCTTCAGCAGCTTTGGCTTCCACAGCGTCGCCGAATTCTTTGCTCGTGGCAGAAGCGATTTCGTAGACATGACGGCTGAAAGACACTGCTTTTTCGCTCAGGGGTTGCAGGTAACCGGCTTGCAAAGCCATCAGTTCTTGCACGTCTTTGACGTTCATCACGGCGTGGGCTTGTGACTGTGTGTCGGCCAGGGCGGCTTTGGCGGCAGCCATGTTCAGTTCAACCATTTTTTCAACGCCGGCAAAGGCTTTTTCGGTCAGGCCGAACAGGGTTTCCATATTGGCTTTTTGGGCGGCGATCATTTGTTCTGCGGTCATCATGGTCATTTCCTTCAAGGTAGTTAAGAGATTCACAAGGGACTGCGTGCTTTCATGTTGCGCCGCAGCATGGTTGGAAGTATAGGGTTTGCACTAGCTTAAGCAAGCCTTTTTTGTTGCATTGCAGCATATTAGAGCAGACTACCTAACTTTAATTTAATATAAAAGTATTAAATAAATAGGTTTTTTTAAGAAAGTATGGCTTTTGATACAAATTGACCATCTCTAAAGCGGAGCAGTCAAAGCCAGGCGGCTGTCGGTCAGCGAAATCCTTTGCTCACTGCCAGCCAGGCGTTAGGGTGTAAATAACGGCTGCCGGAGGGTTGAGAAGGAGCGCTGCCCAGCGCCTGGCTGATGCTCAGGCTGGCACTCCAATGGTCCGGCCCCTCCCAGGACAGACCTGCGCCAGCGCCTATCAGACGTGCCTGATTGTCGCCAGATGCGTACGGGTTTCGGTAAAGCGTAAGCCAGCCGGCATCCATAAATACGCTGGCATACCAATCGCCGCGCAGATTCAGGGTGCGACTGTCTGGTGACAGCAAGTGTTTGATCTCGTTGCTGAGAAAGTGTCCGGTGTCACCTGACAACACCCCTGGCACATAAGCGCGCACGCTGTGCGCTCCGCCGAATGACATTTTTTGTGTGGTGTCCAGGTTGTGTTGGGCCCATTGCGCCTGCCAGTTCATAACCCATTGGGTATGAAGAGAAAGCGGTTGCAAGCACCCTGCAGACACGGCAATTTTGTTGTTATGGCCTTGGGTATTGGCAGCCGCGGCATCCGTGGTTTGCGCTGTGGCATTGTTGAAATGCAGATAACTCCAGAGCAAGTCCAAGTTCAGCCAAGCATGGCCTGGCCCTAAGCTGTCATTGCGGGTCATAAAAGTACCCAGGTGCCAGACTTGCAATAAGCGGTCGTTGTTGGTGCCGCTGGTGTCCTCGACGTCTTGCAAGGCCACACTGTCGTACTGGGTTCGCCAGTTCCACTGGTAGTTGCCATTGCCGGTCAGCTTTTGTTCGGCCCAGACACTTTGCTGGTCGGCGTGACCGGAGGCGCTCAAGGATGCAGCGCTGCCACCTAATTTGTAGGCCATATGGGTGCCGGCCCCACCCAGGCGCCAACCTGCTGTCCCGACTGGCCATTCATAGGCCAAGTGACCCAATTGCATTTGGCCCGAGCTGACCATCAGGTTCAAGTCCAGGTCATCGCCGTTTTGGAATACCCGGTTGTGTTGCTGATGCAATCCGGTTTGCACTTCACCGGTGTAGCTGCTGCCTGCGTTTGTAACGCTGATTTCAGCATTCCAAGTGTGCTTTAGATCAAACGGTAGCGTTTCATCTGCGTGGACTGGCCTGTGTGACGGCTTGTTATTGATCGCAGGCAGCGTCAAATGCGATTGTTTTTGGGCTGTGACGGGGTCGGCGTTCTCAGCTGTATAGGCATTACCAAACGCAGTCCCTTTGAGCAAGCTTGTTTGGCTGTCCGCGCTGGCGGCGGGTTCAATGATCGTGTCTGCCGAGGCCGGCACCTCACTGACACCGTGTTGAGCTTGAATTGCGTTGTCGTCCTTACCTGTGTAAGCGGCAGCTGCCAGGTTGTTGCTTTCAGCCGGTTCAGGAGCAACGGCAATCACTGCCTCGCCCATGTTGCTGGTTTTATTGGCGGGTACTAATGAGGTTAAGGTTTGCGTGATGTTGGGGACAGACGTGATGGCAGAGCTAGCACTGCTGGTCACCGTTACGCTGTTGGTGGTGAACGAATAGCTGATCTGGTAACCCAGTTGGTCGGAATAAAAGCCGCTGGCCACCACCGAATGGGTGCCGACATCGGCGCCATCAAGCGCAAAGCTGATGCTGCCTGAAAAAGTTTTGCTCAAACTGCCCGGGTCGGTGTAGCTGGCTGCTGTGGTCGTGGTGGTGCCGTCGTAGACCTTGGTACCGCTGGCGAAAGCGCTGATGGTCAGCGGTGTCATGAATGCACGCAACAGCGGCGCGGTGTAGCCGCTGTACATGATCCAAGGCGTGGTGAAGTCCCAGCTGCTGTAATTGGCAGACAGCTTCATCTCGCTGCTGCCTAGGCCCGTGACCCCGCTGCTGCTGCCCGCCGACACACTGGCATATCCGCTGCTTTGTCCGCTGGTGGTGGTGTTCCACACACTGGCCGAAATAGTGCCAGTCGATTTCAATTCACCGACCAAACCACCTGTGTAACCGCTTTCGCCTGATACCGCACCCGAGGCGTAGCTGTTGGTGATGGTGTGGTAATTGCGTCCGACCAGGCCGCCTGCCGGAATGGCTGCGTTGTTGGACACCGTGACTGTGGCCGTGGAATAACTGTCACTCACTGTGCCGGTGCCGGTGCTGTTGTCACCGACCAGCCCGCCGACAAAACCGGCCTTGCTGGTGATGCTGCCGGTGCTGAAACTGTTTTTCACCGTGCCCCGGTTGCGTCCCACCAAGCCTCCACTGCTGCCGGTGGTGATGTCCATGCTGACCAGACCTGTGTCACGGATAACCCCTGTTGTCGATAAACCGGCAAACATGCCGCTGACACCGGTGTTGGGTTGGTACATGTAGAGGTTGGACACCGTGTGCCCGAGCCCGGCAAACGTGCCGCTGTAAAAGGTTTCCGTGCCGGTAAGGTTGTCGTTGTCGCCGATTTTGGTGAACCCGTAGTAATTGGCTTTGGTGTACCAGTTGGTGGTGTTGCTGGTGCTGCTGGCATCAATGTCTGCGCCCAAGGCATAGTTGGTGGTCAGGCTGCCATTCATGCCTTGCAAATCTGTGCCGGTAGTGCTGCCATGGCTGCCGACGCCGGTGATCACCTGGTAGCTTTTCAGGTTGGCGGAGTCGCTGCCCAATTGCGTGTAGAAATTCACACCTTTGCCCAAGCTGACCGGCGCGTTCACGTAGTAGTCCGAAGCGACCCCGCTTATCGTGCCATTGGTAGCGCCTTGGCCGTACAGCAATTTCAATACGCCTCCGGTACTGGTGGATGTGATGGGCGCATTGATGTAAATGTCTTTGTATGCACTCAGGCTGAGCGTGGTTGCCGCTGTCCAACTGACGGCGGAATTGACGTAAATATTGCCTGAATCGCTGCCGCTGCTGTTGTCCGTGGCGATGCTGACATGACTGCTGGCCAGGCTGTTGCTGAGCGTGGTGGCACCTATGCTGCTGGTGGTGGATACACCTGAGCCGCTGCTGATGGTGAAGTTGGTCGGGTCGATCAGCCATTGACCGCTGCTGCCGTCGGCGCTGCGCGTGGCCACATTGGCGCTGTCGGCGATGCGCACATTGGCGGCGCTGGTTTCAACGAAACCCGTACTCTGGTTTTGTCCGCCCGAGGCATCCAGCCTACCGCTCAGTTCTACCGCGCCGGCCAACTTGTCGCCCAGCAACAGAATGCGACCGCCGGGAGAGTTAATGTCTCCGGAATTGCCGACCTTGGCCCCCAGCAATGCCACGTAGCCGCCGCTTGAAGTTTGAATGCTGCCGTCGTTGATGACCGATGCAGTGTTGTTGTCGGCCGATACCGGGCCTTGCAGTCGCCATGGGTCGGTGTTATGGGTGAGGTTCAGGGTGGAGGCCACCAAGCCGCCGACATTCACTTGTGCGCCCGGCCCGAAATACACACCTGCCGGATTGATCAGCCACACCTGTCCATTGGCGCTGAGCTTGCCCAAAATCTTCGAGCCGTTAGGGTCGCTGATACGGTTGACGACGAGTGAACTGGCATCCGGCTGTACAAACCGCACCGTGTCAGAGCTGCTCAAGTTAAAGGTCTGCCAATTCAGCGTGGCTTTGGGGCTGTTTTGAGTCACTGTGATCAGGGATTTGCCGCCTTGTGTGGAGGTTTGAATCACCGCCTGACCGCTGACCACTTGTCCGCCCTGAGGGGCCGCTTGGGCCAGCTTCGCCAATGTCAATGACAACATACACACCCACGACCAAGACATGGGTGACTGGCTAAATTCGCGAATCATGGCAAATTCATTAAAAACAATAAAAAAACATAAATTAAATGTTAATAACAAATGAAACGATAAATTTATTAATTAACCTCTAAATACAATTTGTTGCAGCTTTGCGTCAGAAAATGACTGCTAATGTCGGATATATTTGCCGGTCTTTAGCCCGGCAGGGCAGGCCCTGTCAGCCTGGGGCTGAGATGAACAAGTCACCAATAATCCGGCATGCATATTTACTTTGCCGCTACGCACATACAAAAACTGCCGGAAGGTCACCGTTTCCCCATGGGCAAATACGAGTTGCTGCGCCAGCGGCTGGCGGCTGAACTGCCTGAGTTGCAACTTCAACTGGCTGAGCCTGCCAGCGACGGCGAACTGGCGCTGGTGCATTCGCCTGCTTATGTCGAAGCGATAGCCAACGGAGGCCTGAGCGATGCGGCGCAACGTGAAATCGGTTTCCCGTGGTCAGAGGGCATGGTGGAGCGGGCGCGCCGCTCGGTGGGCGCGACCATCAGCGCGGCACGCGAGGCCATGAAAACAGGCGTGGCAGCTAACCTGGCGGGCGGCACCCACCACGCGTATGCAGACAAAGGCGGCGGTTTTTGTGTGTTCAACGACGTGGCCGTCGCTGCGCGTTTGCTGCAAGCGGAGGCCGCGCGGGTGCGGCGTGAACCATTGCAAGTGGCGGTGATTGACCTGGATGTGCACCAGGGCAACGGCACAGCGCATATTTTTCGCCATGACGACAGCGTGTTCACTTTCTCCATGCACGGCGCGAAAAATTTCCCGTTCCGCAAGGAGAGCAGCGACTTAGACATTGAATTGCCCGACGGCTGCGGCAATGACGACTACCTCGCTCAACTGCACAGCGGATTGCAACAGCTTGAACAACGCTGCCAACCGGACTTGATTTTTTACCTCGCCGGTGCCGATCCGCACGAAGGCGACAGGTTGGGGCGTTTGAAACTGAGCTTTGACGGACTTAGTCAGCGGGACCAGATGGTGCTTCAGTGGGCGCATGAAAAACGCATGCCATTGGCCATGGCCATGGCGGGCGGCTACGGCAAAGACATCGCAGACACCGTGCAAGTGCAGATCAATACCTTTGCGTTGGCTTACCAAGCCTGGCAACACTGGCAAAATCAACCACCATGACATCGACATCCGCACGCCCGCAGGCGCTTGAACGCTCAGCCTTTAAAAGTTTTCGAGACATTTCCACCCGTTGGATGGACAACGACGCTTATGGTCATGTGAACAATGTCGTTTACTACCAGTGGTTTGACACTGTGGTTAATGCCCATTTGATAGACAACGGCGCGCTGGATATTCACCACGGCGAGACCATAGGATTGGTGGTGGAAACGCATTGCAATTTTTTTTCCTCGCTGGCGTTCCCGCAAACCGTGCAAGCCGGTATCAAAGTCGGGCGCATCGGTTCATCCAGCGTGCGCTACGAAGTGGGCATCTTTGCCGAAAACGCGTCGCTGTGTGCCGCGCACGGTCATTTCATCCATGTCTATGTAGACAAACTCACCCGCAGACCGGTGTCGCAACTGCCTGCTGTTCTTTTAAACGTTTTAGAAAAATTGACATGACCTCTGCTTCGACCATTGCCCAAGCCATTGACACACGCATGTCGGCACGCGCCTTCACACAACAAGCGGTGCCACGCGAACTGTTGACAGAACTGCTGGCGCAAGCTGCCCGCGCGCCATCGGGCACCAACACCCAGCCGTGGAAGGTGTATGTGTTGCAAGGCCACAGCCGGGACAGTTTGGTCGACAAAGTGTGTGCCGCCCACGACGAGGTCAGAGCCCATCCTGAGAAAGCCGCCGATTACCGCGAGGCCTACGACTACTACCCGGAAAAATGGGTCAGCCCTTTCATCGACCGCCGTCGCGAAAACGGCTGGAGCTTGTACGGCTTGCTCGGCATCACCAAAGGCGACAAAGACAAAATGCACGCGCAGCATCAGCGCAATTACCGTTTTTTTGACGCGCCGGTCGGCTTGATGTTCACCCTGGACAAGGTCATGGGTCGCGGCTCGCTGGTGGACTACGGCATGTTTTTGCAAACCCTGATGTTGGCCGCGCGCGGCATGGGCCTGCACACCTGCCCGCAAGCGGCGTGGAACGGTTTTGCCAACATCATCCTGCCGCACATAGGCGCGGGCGACAATGAAATGCTGATATGCGGCATGGCTTTGGGCTATGCAGACGACAAAGACATCGTCAATACATTCCGTACACCGCGCGAGCCGGTGGAGAACTTCACCCGCTGGTTGGATTGACACTAGGACCGCCATGATCATCACCAGTTTGCTGGACACGGATTTATACAAATTCACCATGATGCAAGCGGTGCTGCATCAGTTTCCCGGCGCACAGGTGTCGTACAAATTCAAATGCCGCACGCCCGGCGTGCAGTTGGCACCTTATGTGGACGACATACGCAACGAAATCAAATCGCTGTGCCAACTGAAATTTTCCGAGCAAGAACTGGCGTGGATGCGCGCCTTGCGTTTCATCAAAAGCGACTTTGTCGACTTTTTAGGCTTGTTCAGGCTGAACGAAAAATACATCACCGTCAGCGCTTTGCCGGATGGGTCTATCGACATTCAAATCAAAGGCCCGTGGCTGCACACCATCTTGTTTGAAATACCGGTGTTGGCCATCGTCAATGAGGTGTATTTCCGCCGTACCCAGCCGGTGCCGGATTACGTCGAAGGCCGCAAGCGCCTGGAGACCAAAATCACGCAATTGCAAGCTGCCGATCTGGGCGATTTGAAGATTGCCGACTACGGCACCCGCAGACGTTTTTCCAAGTCTTGGCACGAAGAAGTGTTGCGCGTGTTGACCGCCAGATTGGGCTCAGGCATGGCCGGGCGTTTCGCCGGTACCAGCAATGCCTTGTTTGCCAAAACCCTGGGCCTCACGCCGCTGGGCACCATGGCACATGAATACTTGCAAGCCTGTCAGGCGCTGGGTCCGCGTTTGCGCGACAGCCAGGTGTTTGGCTTCGAAACCTGGGCGCGTGAATACCGGGGAGACTTAGGCATCGCGCTCAGCGACGTGTATGGCATCGAACCGTTTTTGCGCGACTTCGACATGTACTTTTGCAAGCTGTTTGACGGTGCCCGCCACGACAGCGGCGACCCGTTCAGCTGGGGCGAGCGCATGATCGAGCATTACAAACACAACCGGGTCGACCCCTTAACCAAAACGCTGATCTTCAGCGATGGCCTGACCGTGCCGCGCACCATCGAGCTGTTCCAACGGTTTCGTGGCCGCTGCCAACTGGCGTTTGGCATAGGCACCAACTTGACCAATGACCTCGGTTACGAGCCCTTACAAATCGTCATCAAAATGGTGGAATGCAACGGACAGCCAGTGGCCAAGCTCTCCGACACTCCTTCTAAAAACATGTGCGACGATGCCAACTACTTGGCCTATTTGCGTCAAGTGTTTGACATTGCTCAGCCCGGCAGTGCCGCAACCTCTTCTTCATAGCTAGTCATGAACTATTTGAAACTCATTGCGTTGTTTGTCTTTGCCTGGCTGGTCAATATGGCGGCCCCTGATTTGCTGGTGCAAATGGAAGGCATGGAAATCGCTGAAGCGGTGTTGGCGACCTCGTTGTGGTGTATCTCGCTGATGCTGGGTTTCGGTTGGGCTTGCAGTCGTTTGGCCGCCGGTACCGTGTTTCCCAGTTTCACTCTGCAACTATTGATAGGCATCGTGTTGCACGATGCGCTGCAACCTTTGTCGTTGCAACTGGTGCTGGCGGTGGTGGTGTGCACCGCGCTGGCCGCTTTGATACTCAAATCCGGCGGCGATGAAATCGACCGCAAAGAATTTCTGGCGATTGCCTGGCCGACACTGATGATCGCCGTGGTCGGCTACGGCATCACTTTCTTTGTGATGTTTCCCTTGCTGGTGTGGCTGGGTTTGAGTGGGCAACAAGCGGCTTTGCTGTCGGCCATCATCGGCTCCACCGACCCGGCGGCTTTGATACCGACCTTGAAGCACCTGTTGTTCAAACACGTATACCAGCGGGTGGTCAATGTGGCGGTTGCAGAAAGCGCATTGAACGACGCCGTCGGCGCCATCTTCACCGCCGCCGTGGCCGAGATGGTGCTGGATAAGTCCCCTATGGACAGTGTGGAAGCGCTGTCGCAAACCCTGTTCAGCCCCCACAACCTGATCAACCTGGGACAGCAGTTTTTGTTCGGCTGCGTCGCCGGTTTGATCGGCTGGTTAGTCATGCAGGCTTACGACAAATTCAGAGCCCGCGAACATCAGCGTGGTCTGGATCATCCGGCGTTTGATTTTGCACTGCTGCTGTTCATACCATTAGCCACTTTTTTGCTGGCGCAAATGCTCAACGGCAATGGTTTTCTGGCGGCATTTGTAGCGGGTTTGCTGGCGAATTTCAACCACAAGCACGAGCATTTCCGTGCCGCTCTGCAACACACCGAGACCCATATTGAAAGCCTGGCCAAACCCATCATCTTCATGATGGTCGGACCGTTTGTCTCGCTGCAAATGTTGGCTGATACAGCGGTGTCGGGTTTTCTGGTGGCCTTGATGTTCATACTGGTAGCCAGACCGGTGGCGGTGTTCGCCTCTTTGCTGGTGACCCATATCACTTTGAAAGAAAAATTGTTTTTGTGCGTGGTGCGTGAAACCGGTGTCATCCCTGTGGTGCTGGCCGTCATCACCGTGGCTCAATTTCCTTCCATGACCTTGCTGATGCCCCTCACCGCGTGGGTGGTTATCTGGACCTTGACCTTGCTGCCCGCTATCACTCCGTGGTGGGCGGCCAAACTGAAAATGCTCAACGAATGAAACCTTCACTCCTTGTTTCTCGCCCCATCTACCCCGAAGTGATAGACAGACTGAAAAACCATTTTGAAGTCACTGCACACCAAACCGACCCCGAGTGGACACCACAGGCTTGGACCGAAGCACTGAGTCAACATGACGCTGCGCTGACCATGGGCATAGAGCCTGTGAATGAACAAGTGCTGGCTGCATGCCCGCGTTTGCGCATTTGCGCCAATCTGTCCGTGGGCTATAACAACTTTGACGTGCCCGCCATGACCCGCCACAAGGTGCTGGCCACCAACGCGCCGGATGTGTTGACCGAGACCACGGCTGACTTTGGTTTTGCATTGCTCATGGCGGCGGCGCGGCGTGTGACAGAAAGCGAGCGCTACATACGCGAAGGCCATTGGCAAAAGTGGGCCTTGGAATCGTTTGCCGGTATGGCCGTTCACGGTAGCACCCTAGGCATCATCGGTATGGGCCGCATTGGGCAGGCCATTGCCAAGCGCGGCGCGCATGGTTTCAATATGCGCGTGATTTATCACAACCGCAGCCGTCTCAGTGCTACAGATGAAGCTGCTTGCAAAGCCAGTTACGTCGGCAAACATGAACTGTTGCAACAAGCCGATCACGTGGTGCTGGTATTGCCCTACAGCAAAGAATCTCATCACACCATAGGCGCGACAGAACTGGCGCTGATGAAGCCTTCGGCGACCCTGGTGAATATCGCGCGCGGCGGCATCATTGACGATGCGGCCTTGGCCAAAGCTTTGGCTGCCGGACAAATTGCAGCAGCCGGTCTGGATGTGTTTGAAGGCGAACCCAAATTGCACCCGGATTTGTTGAAAGTGCCGAATGCCGTGTTGACGCCGCACATCGGCAGTTCCACCCGCGCCACGCGCCTGGCCATGGCCAACTTGGCTGCCGATAACCTGATTGCCTTTTTCAACAACGGCACCGCGCTCACACCGCTCAACCCTGAGGTCTTGCCGCAGCCATGAGTAACGATTGGGTATTGCTGTTCATGCTCGCCGCCGGTTTAGGCGGCATTGTGTTCGTGATGCGCCGTTTTGCCGGTACGCCACCTGTGCAAAACAACCACGCGATTGAGCAACTCGAAGAAAAACTAGAGCGAGTCTCGCGCGATATGCGTTTTGAGATCAGCGATAACCTGCGTGGCAACCGACAGGAAATGTCGCAAAGCATGGCGCAGTTTCAGCAAACACTGACCGAACAACTCGCGCTGATGCAAACCAATTTGAATGCCCAGTTGCAAACTTTGGGTGAGGGCAACACCCGCCGCATGGCCGAGGTGCGCGAAACACTTGATAAGCAATTGCAAAACTTGCAGGACACCAATTTGGCCAAGCTCGAAGAGATGCGCAAAACGGTGGATGAAAAACTGCAAACCACTTTGGAAAAGCGTTTGAGCGAAAGCTTTAAACAAGTGGCCGAGCGTTTGGAGCAGGTGCACCAGGGCTTAGGGCAAATGCAAACCCTGGCGCAAGGCGTGGGCGATTTGCAAAAGGTGCTGAGCAATGTGAAAACACGCGGCATCTTCGGTGAAGTGCAATTGCAGGCTTTGCTCGACCAGGTGTTGACCATCGAGCAGTACGGCAAGCAAGTGGAGACCAAACCGCGCAGCAACCAACGCGTGGATTTCGCCATCAAACTGCCCGGTCGCAGCGAAGACGGTGCCACCGTGTGGTTGCCCATCGATGCCAAATTTCCCCGCGAAGATTACGAACGATTGCTGGAAGCGCAAAACCGCTCCGATGCACCTGGCGCGGAAGGCGCGGCCAAAGCCATGGAAGCGCGCATTCGCTTGGAAGCCAAAACCATTGCAGAAAGTTATTTGGCCCCGCCGCACACCACCGACTTTGCCATCTTGTTTTTACCTGTTGAAGGTTTGTATGCCGAGGTGTTGCGCCGCCCCGGTTTGATGGACAGTTTGCAACGCGATTACCGCGTCACGCTGGCCGGCCCCACCACGCTGCTGGCCATCTTGAACAGCTTGCACATGGGCTTTCGCACACTGGCTTTAGAGAAACAAGCGTCCGAAGTGTGGAAGGTGTTGGGCGCGGTCAAAACCGAGTTTGAACGCTATGGCGAATGGGTAGCCAAGGTGCGCGAGCAAGTACAAAAAGCGGCTGATACCTTGGACAAGGCCGACACCCGCAGCAAGCAAATGCGCCGTGCTTTGAAAGTGGTGGAGGCCTTGCCCGAGACCGAAGCGCTGGCGCGACTGCCCTTGCACATCGACGATACATCGGACGTGATAGACCCGAATGAGCCTGATTAAGCGGGCCGCACACACAGCGTTTTGAAAAAAAATCTGCTTCGATTGATTGCCGGGCAGGCGTGTTTGCACACATGCATGACCGGCATGCGCATGGCTGCGCCCTTATTGGCATTGCGACAAGGTTATAGCGCGGTGCTGGTGGGTGTGTTACTGGCGCTGTTCGCGCTGACACAGGTGTTTCTGGCATTGCCTTCGGGCCGCTATGCAGATAAACACGGCTTGAAGCGACCGGTGATGCTCAGCGTGTTGGCCTCCAGCTTGGGTGCGTTGCTGGCGGCCATATGGCCTGTGTTTCCCGTGTTGTGTGTGAGCGCGCTGCTATGCGGCGGCGCGACCGGTGTCGCCATCATTGCATTGCAAAGACACGTGGGCAGACTGTCGCGTGATGTGCATGAAATGCGTTTGTCCTACAGCTGGCTGGCCATTGGTCCGGCGGCCTCCAACCTGGTCGGCCCGCTGGCCGCTGGTGTGTTGATCGATGCCTCCGGTTTTCCTGCGGCGTTTGCTTTGCTGGCGGTGTTGCCGTGGTTCGCGTGGTTTGCGGTGCGACACGAAGCGCCCATGCCTGCCGCTGAGCCAATTGTCCATGACCCCGATAAGCGAGCCTGGGATTTGCTGGCCGAGCCGGGCTTCAGACGCCTGTTGATCGTGAACTGGTTTTTGTCTGCCAGCTGGGACATGCACACCTTTGTGGTTCCGTTGCTCGGGCACGAGCGCGGCATCAGCGCGTCGGCCATAGGCGCGATATTGGGCGGCTTTGCCTTGAGCGCCGCGCTCATACGCATGGTGCTGCCGTGGCTGGCCAAGCGTTGGCAGGAATGGCAGGTAATTACTTTGGCCATGCTGTTCACTTGCGTTTTGTTGGCGTTGTATCCGCTGGCGCATGCCGCTTGGGCCATGGGCATGATGTCGGCCTTGCTGGGGCTGGCACTCGGCAGCGTGCAACCCATGGTGATGAGCAGCTTGCATCAACTGTTGCCACCCGACCGTCAAGGCGAAGGCCTGGGTTTGCGGCTGATGCTGATCAACGCGTCGAGCGTCGCCATGCCCATGTTGTTTGGCAGCTTAGGCGCTTGGCTGGGCGTGGCGGCGGTGTTCTGGTGCGGCGCGGCCACGGTGGGGGCGGGCAGCCGGTTGGCTTGGGGAATGAAAAAAACCGCCTGAACCCAAAGGGGCAGGCGGTTTGTATAAAGCAAACCCGGTTTAGACGCGCTTACGGTATTCGGCGGTGCGTGTATCGATTTCCACTTTGTCGCCTTGTGCCACAAAAATCGGCACGTTGATGTCAAAGCCGGTGGCAATCTTGGCGGGCTTTAGCACTTTGCCGGAAGTGTCGCCTTTGACGGCAGGCTCGGTCCAAGTGATTTCGCGCACCACGCTGGTGGGCAGTTCCACAGAGATGGCTTTGCCGTCATAGAACACCACTTCAGCGGTCATGCCGTCTTCTAGGTAGTTGAGCGAATCGCCCATGTTTTCGTTTTCCACTTCGTACTGGTTGAAGTCAGCGTCCATCCACACATACATAGGGTCGGCGAAATAGGAATAAGTGCATTCCTTTTTGTCCAACACGATTTGGTCCATTTTGTCGTCGGCCTTGAACACGACTTCGGTGTTGAAGTTGGCGATCAGGCTTTTGAGCTTCATGCGCACGGTGGCTGAGTTACGGCCGCCACGGCTGTATTCGGTTTTCAAAACGACCATCGGGTCTTTGCCGTGCATGATGACGTTACCGGCGCGGATTTCTTGAGCTATTTTCATAAATGGGGTTGTAATCTGGACAAAGCGGCTATTTTAGCCTTTGGCCGCGACAAAGCCCATCAGTCGCTCGGTCAGGCCGGTTTGATTGGCTATTTCAGCTTGCAATTGCGCTGCCCAGGCCGACCATTCGGACAGATGTTCAACTGTCAACTCGGGCAATGGCTGTGCCTCCGACGTGTTCCACGCCAGATGCGCTTCTACCACCACCGGCGGCGCGCCGGTTTGCTGCAAAAACGCTTGCAGCTTCTTCATATGTACACCATCGTGCTGCGGGTAAATGTTCCATAAAAACGGTTTGCCAGCGCACATGGCGCTCACCAGCGAGTCCTCGCCGCGCACGAGGTTTAAGTCCATGCCAGCCAGCAACGCGTCGTAATCCGGCTGGCTCATGTGATCCAGAAAATCCAAGCCCAAGCCGGATGCATCCTGCAAAAGAGCAGCTTGTTTGACAGCCGCCGCAGCGCGCCCGGCGGTGATGTGTAAATGCACTTTGCCGGGCCATTGGCTGAGTTGCTTCAGCCAAAGCGACATGCCCGCCGGTTCGTAGCAAAACACGCTGATATGCAGTGGCGTAGCCCTTGAAACATGGCGGTTGCCGGTTTCGTTTTCAGATGCAAGCCTTGCAGCCAGCGAGGAGGCTGCTTGACGTGGGGATGACAATGCTGGCTTTTGTTGAACACCCAAAGTAGGGGAAATCGTCTGCGGTGATTCAACTTCGGAGTCCATGCTGTGAGCGTTGCCGGGCTTGAAATCCATCAACAAACCGCCGCTGTGCTCGCCCCAACCGGGGTAGTAAAACCATTTGGTCAAGCCCTTGGCCGGGCCGCTGAGCACGGGCGAGGGCAGGCCGTGGTTGCGTTGGGCGCTGGCTTCCAGGCTGAAATATTCCAGATTGATCCAGACGGGTGCAGCAGGGCGGGCTGCCATCGCCGCTTGGTAAGCCGCAGGCAGTTCGCAGCCAAATGCTTCGATCACCACGCCGGGCACTTGCGACGGCGTAAACACTTCGCCATCTGAAGGCCACGGCTTCAACGAAACACTGGCGCAGCCCTGCGGGGCCATCCATGCCAAAGCGCTGGCATCATCCACATAAAGTTGCACCGCCACGCCGCGCGCGGCCAACTGCGTCGCCAGCCGCCAGCAGACGCCCAGATCGCCGTGGTTGTCAATCACCCGGCAAAACAGCGCCCAAGCAGCTTCATGGATTACCCGTGTCACAGTGTTGATTCCCTTGTCATTTTTAGCCACGTTCCATACGATGTTTCAGATATCTCAACCGGGGTATTTCAATTCAAACGCACAAGGACTTATCCAATGACCCACTCACGTCGTCAGTACCTCAAAGCCGCCGGTGCGCTCGGTGCCATGGCTTTTTTACCTGCCATCCCTACAGCCATGGCGCAGGAGAGCAAGCTTAAGGCCAGCGCCGATGCTTTATTGAAAGCCGCCACCGATGCGGGCGATGTGCCCGGCGTGGTCGCCATGGCCACCAACCGCAGCGGCACCATTTACGAAGGCGGCTTCGGCACCCGCCAAGCCGGTGCGGACAGCCCGATGACGCCCGACACCATCGTCTGGATCGCCTCCATGACCAAGGCCTTGACCGGCGCCGCCGCCATGCAACAGGTCGAGCGCGGCAAGCTGCACTTAGACACACCGGCTGCCAAAATCCTGCCGCAACTCAAAGAGTCCAAAGTGCTGACCGGCTTTGACAGCAACGGCCAGCCCATCACACGCCCACCCAAGCGCCAAGTCACGTTGCGCCATTTGCTGACCCATACCTCCGGCTTTTCTTACGACATCTGGAACCCGCAAATCGGCCAGTACATGAAAGTGAAAAACATCCCCGGCATCATTTCCTGCCAGAACGCCGCGTTGACCACCCCGATGGTGTTCGATCCGGGCGAGCGCTGGGAATACGGCACCGGTATCGACTTTGCGGGCAAGATGGTCGAGGCCGTCACCGGTCAAAAACTGGGCCAGTACATGCACGACAACCTGCTGGCGCCGCTGGGCATGAACAACACCGCTTTCAAAATCAGCGCCGATATGCGCGCGCGTTTGTCGCGCATGCACGCCCGCACACCCGACGGTTTGGTGCCTATCGATTTTGAAATCCCGCAAGAGCCCGAGTTCGAAATGGGCGGCGGCGGCATGTATTCCACCACCGGCGACTATTTGAAATTTGTGCAAATGATCTTGAACGACGGCCAGGGCAACGGCAACCGCGTGCTGAAAAAATCCACGGTGCAACTGATGTCCAAAAACGCCATGGGCAAAATCCGCGTGACCATGCTCAAACCGGCCGGGCAGGGCGCATCCAATGACGCCGAGTTCTTTCCAGGCGTGCCCAAGGGCTGGGGCTTGTCATTCATGACCAACGAAGAGCAAGCGCCTACCGGTCGTTCCAAGGGCAGCCTTGCCTGGGCCGGTCTGGCCAATAGTTACTACTGGATTGACCGCACCAAAGGCGTGGGCGGCGTGTTGGCTACGCAAATCCTGCCGTTTGCCGATGTGAAGGCGCTGCCTTTGTTTTATGACTTCGAGAAAGCGGTGTACCAGTCGCTGGCTTAGTCGCGCTTTTGACTCTGTGAGCCGGGCCTTCGGGCCCGGTTTTTTTTGGCGCGTCTACACTTAGGCTTTGACCACAAAAACACACTAGGAGAACACCATGCCCAAGGCCTACCTCATCAGCGCTTACCACGAGATCCACGACCAGGACGCAATGGCGGCCTACGCCAAGTTGGCACTGCCTTCATTGACCGCTGCGGGCGGTACGTTTTTGGTGCGCGGCATGCCGGCCGCCGTCAAAGAGCAAGGCAAGATGCAACGCACCGTGTTGATTCAATTCGACAGCATACAAGCCGCGCTGGCCGCCTACGACAGCCCCGGTTACCAAGAGGCTTTGAAGGCATTGGGCAATAACGCCGTGGTGCGCGACATCCGTATCGTTGAAGGGGTGTAAGCCATGACGCAACTGAGTCAACGCGCCTTGGGTCTGGGCACAGAAAACGCCTTCGTGGTGCTGGCCGAGGTGAACAAGCTGATCCGTGAAGGCCACGACATCATTTCTTTTTGTATTGGTCAGCCCGATTTCCCGACCCCGGAAAATATTCAACAAGCCGGTATCAACGCCATCACCCAAGGCAAACACGGCTACACGCCTTCCGCTGGCATCCCCGAGCTGCGCCAAGCGGCAGCCGCTTACTTTGCGCGCACCCGTGGCATTCATGTGGATGCAGACGATGTGGTGGTCGGCGCCGGTGCCAAACCGTTCATCGGCTACACCATTCAGTCGGTGACCGATTTCGGCGCAGGCGACGAAGTGATTTACCCGGTGCCTGGTTTTCCGATTTATGAGTCACAAATCAAAGCCAACGGTGCGGTCGGTGTGCCGATTTATTTGCGCGAAGACCGCAACTTCAGCTTCGACCCGCAAGAGCTGGCCGACAAAATCACGCCACGCACCAAGCTGTTGATTTTGAATTCACCTCAAAACCCGACTGGCGGCATTCTGACCAAAGCCGATTTGCAGGCCATCGCAGACATACTTCACAAGCACCCGCAAATTTGGGTGTTCGCCGACGAGATTTATGGCCAGCTTGTGTACGACGGCGAGTTCAATTCCATCGCCGCCTTGCCCGGCATGCAAGAGCGCACCATCCTATCCGACGGTTGTTCTAAAACCTGGGCCATGACCGGCTGGCGTTTGGGCTTTTGTGCCAATAAAAAGCTGGCACCGTATTTCACCAACTGGATCACCAACACCGAGTCGTGTGCGTCGCACATCACACAGTGGGCGGGCGTGGAAGCATTGAACGGCCCGCAAGACGATGCCAATCACATGCGCGAAGTGTTTTTAAGCCGCCGCAATTTGATCGTCGGTTTGCTCAACGACTTACCCGGCGTGACCTGCAAAACACCGGGTGGCGCGTTTTACGCCTGGCCGAATGTGACCGAGGCCTGCCGCCTGACCGGTTGCGCGGACTCAGAAGTGTTTCGTAAGCGCTTGTTATTGGAAGCAGGTGTGGCGGTGCTGGCTGATATTCACTTCGGCCAGCGCGTCGAAGGCGACGGCCAACACATACGTTTCAGTTATGCCGCGTCGGATGAAGCCATCAAAGCCGGATTGAAGCGCATGGCGGATTTCATTCAAAAGAACAGCAAGTAATTTCTCAGTCTCTGCAAAAACCCGCCAGCGAAAACTGGCGGGTTTTTTTGTCCTCAGAAAAACAATAATGCGTTTCATAAGGCATGGGATGAAACCATCAAAGCGGTTTTGATGCGCATGGCGGATTTCATTCAAAAGAACAGCCATTGATCTTTCCGCGGCAAACCCGCCCGCCGGTTCAGGCCCTCGGTATTTCTTTATCCTGATGTAAAGCCATTGTGAGCGCCTCTAAGGCCTTGATTTCCCTGATTATTTGAAAAGTGATGGCAAATACAGAAATTTCTATATATAAATAAGAACTATTTATGCGTGATTTAAATACCTTAATTTAGCTAATTAATTATAAATAGTAAGTACTTTTTGATATATTTTGGGTTAATTTCCATCCATTTTTTCAGGAGTCCGCCATGTCCACACTTATTCTCAAAGCCATACCCGCCAACGCCACTTCAGCCACTGCTGACAAATCCGTGGGCACTGTTGACACGACGGGCGGTACACAGCGACTGACGTTAGCTGAACCCGATGCAGTGGTACCGTCATGGTTGGAGTAACCGCTGATCACAGGCTCGGTGGCGACATCTAATTCATTGAGCGTGAATTGCACCGGTGTAGACCAGTTGTTGGCTGCGTCGCCCGCTTGGACATAGTAAGACCAGCTGTTAGGGCCTGACTCGAAGTCATTGACGGGGGCGTTGGTCGTAATGGTAGAGACCATGGTGATCTTGCCATTGGCGCTGATAGTGAAGTAACCGTCACTGGTGGTGGTGCCGATCGCAGTGCCTGATGCATCAGAAAAACGGTATTGAGTGACGGCTATGTTGTCCGATGCCACTACTTGCGCCGCAGGGAACGGGTTTTGATTGACATTCCAGTTTTCGTTGTAACTGAACGGCGTTGTGGGTGCGGTGATCGTAGGTTTTGTGTTGTCGTTGACCACACTCACTGTCAATGGGGTGCCGTTGGTGGTCAATGCCGCACCACCTGTATTGCCTAAGTCATTGACCGAGGTAATGATGCTGGCGTTACCTGTAAAGCCCGCTGACGGAGTGAACTTCAAAAAGCCGGGAGTGTTCATCCAGTTATTGAGATCTGTCAATGTTCCTTGGAAGGTATAGACCTTGTTGGTATCGGGTGAGCCGAACAAGGTAACGCCTGTACCTGGGGTGTAGGACAAGGTGTCGCCGACCGTGTTTGAACCTTCCGCCACTTTGAAAGTGACTTGTACCGGGTTGGTACCGGCATCCACGTCCGCCACCCTAAAACCTGTGGGCAAGGAATACGCCGCGCCAGCACTGGCACCTGGCGCTGTGGCGGGGGTGGTGATGCTTGGGGCGTCGTTGACGGCTGTCAGGTTGACGGTGTTCGTCACTGCGTTGGAGTTGGTTGTTCCATCGTTGACCACGTAGCTGATGGTGCGGGCCGAGGTGCTGGGGTTGTCTGAGCTGTTGCTGTAGCTCACGGCTCGAAGTGCGGTCTGCCATTGCGCCAGTGTGGCGGTGTTGCCCGCGGAGGTCAGTGTCATCACGCCTGTGGTGGCGTTGTAAGTGCCTGCAATATTGCCCATGGTCGCAGCAACGTTGGTAAAGCCCAGCACGTCTTGTCCGTTTGCAAAGTTACCTGTGATGGACACCGTGGCGCTGGCCAAGGTGGTGTTGTCCAAATCAGTAACCGTGATGGCTGTGTGAATGGCTGCGGCTGCACCGTTCTCTGTGTAGGCAAGCGCAGTAGGTGTGCCTGCCAGCGTGGGCGCGTCGTTGACGGCTGTCAGGTTGACGGTGTTCGTCACTGCGTTGGAGTTGGTTGTTCCATCGTTGACCACGTAGCTGATGGTGCGGGCCGAGGTGCTGGGGTTGTCTGAGCTGTTGCTGTAGGTCACGGCCTGAAGTGCGGCCTGCCATTGCGCCAGTGTGGCGGTGTTGCCCGAGGAGGTCAGTGTCATCACGCCTGTAGCGGTGTTGTAAGTGCCTGCAATGTTGCCCATGCTGGCAGCAACGTTGGTAAAGCCCAGCACGTCTTGTGCGGCTGCAAAGTTACCAGTGTCAGCACGATAAATGCTGCTGACAATGTGCCGCCTACGGTAACGGTTACTTCAGAGTCATCTAGCAACGCGATAAACACGCTTGCCAAGGCAGGTGATGTGATCACTGTGTATTTCAGTACCAACGAGGCGGTTACAACACCGACCGTGACCATCGGCGGTAAGTCGGCAACGGTATCAAACGTGAGCGGCAATAACTACAAAGCCACTTACACAGTGCTTGCAGGGGATTCGGGGGCTACAGCGGTGGTTGTCAACGCCACGGATCTGGCAGGAAACCTTGGCACCGGTAACTTGGCCAGCAACGTGACCATCGACAGCACGCCGCCTGCGGTAACGTTTACTTCAGAGTTATCTAACAACGCGATAAACACGCTTGCCAAGGCAGGTGATGTGATTACTGTGCTGTTTAGCAGCAGCGAGGCTTTGTCAGCAACACCGACCGTGACCATCGGCGGTAAGTCGGCATCATCGGTAACAAACTTGGGCGGCAATAGCTACAAAGCCACTTACTCAGTGGTTGCAGGTGATTCGGGGGCTACAGCGGTGGTTGTCAACGCCACGGATCTGGCAGGAAACTCTGGCCCCGGTAACTTGGCCAGCAACGTGACGATGGACACCACCGCCCCCCTACCAGCCACACTGGCCTTGGCGGCAGACACTGGAACCAACAATAGCGACGGTATTACCAATAATGGCACGATCAACGTGACGGCGAGTGCTGACACTGTGAAATGGGAATACAGCACCAACAGCGGAACGAGTTGGGCAGCAGGAACTGGTACCAGTTTCAATTTGCCAGCGGGGTCTTACACCACTGGGCAGGTAAAAGTCAGAGCATCAGACGCGGCGGGCAACGTCAGCACGCTGACTAGCTTTGCTACTGCTGTGACTGTGGACACCACCGGCCCCGTAGCAGCCACACTGGCCTTGGCGACAGACACTGGAAGAGACAATAGCGACGGCATCACAAGCAACGGGCAAATCAATGTGACCACAAGTGGCGCTGATACCGCGTCTTGGCAGTACAGCACCAACGGCGGTACGAGTTGGACAACAGGCTCAGGCACCAGTTTCGTAGCGCCTGAAGGCACATACACCGCCAACCAAATTCAGGTGAAAGCCTTTGATAATGTTGGTAATTCGACTGTTTCTAATTTTGCTGGCTTGACCGTAGCCAAATCAATGTCGGAAGTGGTTTCCATGAAAGTTGGAGGCCCTGTGGTTGATTTGTACTTTGATAGCTCGCATAATTTTGATGAAACTTATTGGCAATTCGGCGGGGATCCATCGACGGAGCCCTTCACCGCTAAAGTCAATGGCGCATCCCTAGACGTGTTAGGTGTGGGATATGATGTCTCTAATGGTCAAACGTCGGCGATGTGGGTTCAACTAGCCACGTGGAGCCTTGCACCTACCGATGTAATCACCTTAAGTTATGTAGATCCAAATCCTGGTGTGCCAGACTCTGGAGACGTAATTTTGAAAGATGTTGCAGGCAACGAATCGCCTTCATTCAATGTCATCATCGGCGGCACCAATAATGACAACTTAGTAGGAGGCACCAATACCAATAACTTCTTCTTTGGTGGCGCCGGAAACGACACCATGACCGGTAGCACAGCAAACGATACGTATATTTGGCAAAAAGGCGATGCAGGTACCTCGGGTAGTACGGGTACGGTGACCGACACGATCAAAAACTTCAGCTCTTGGAACGCTGCAACTGGTACGGGTGATAAATTAAATATTGCCGCCTTGTTGGATCACACCACTTACACCTCTTTGACTGGAAGCGGGTTTTTTCCTTTAATCCAGACAGGACAAACCGTGAATGGCGTTGCAAACAGTACTGTTATCACTCTTGATACCAATGGAAATACCCCTGGCGGGCCCACCCAAAAAATTGTTCTTGAGGGTATTAACTTGCTGACCCAAAACAATATCACGATGAGCAACTACGATCAGATGGTTACTCAGTTGATATCGAAAGGGGTGTTGATCGCTTAATTACCCTCAGCAGATAGTCCGGCAGACAAGTTTGCCGGACTTGATGACAAAACCTCAAACCCGCCGCTTCACACCGGCGGGTTTTTTCTTCCCAAAACCGGGCCTACCCTTGGTTCTTGGTTTGCAAATCAGTCTTTGAATTAATTGGAACCTGACCCCGATTTCCACGGGTTGATCACTTGCAAACCAGCCGCTTCAAACGGGGTGGTGTCGCGTGTGGCAACGGCAAAGGTGTGAGTGGCGGCAATGGCCGCGATAAACCCATCCGTAGCTGCAATGGCCAATCCTCGCACGCGTGCGCTTGAGCGTATTCGTGCATAGACTTGAGAAGCGGCATCGTCAAAGGGCAGAATGCGGCCAGCAAACAAGGGAAGAATGCTTTCCTCAAGTTTGAGTTGCAGCATATTTTTGCGTTTTCCATCTGGCATTGCGGCTATGCCAAAGCGTAACTCAGCCAGGCTGATAGTCGACAGATACAGCGTCTCCATAGCTTGAGCATCCAGCCAGTCCATGACGGCCTTGTCGCCGCCGGGCTTTAAGGGTTCAGAAATGACGTTGGTATCAAGCAGAATCATTCAAAACTCAAAGGTTCTGAGGGCGTTTTATCGCGGACTATGTCCAGGTCTACGCCGCCAGCCTCACGGCCTATGTCGGCAAGCAAACTACCCAGTTTGATGCGGGTCTGCGGCCTGGTGGCACTTTCTAAAATGGCCCGGACTTCGGCCTCGGTGCTTCTGCCTGCCAATGCGGCCCGCACCCGCAAAGCGCGGTGGGTTTCCTCTGGAATGTTTCGCACAGTGATGGATGACATAAAACCACCTTGGGTGATATCAATGATTGCATTTTATATCAATTGATATCATTCATCTTTGCGCACTCTTAAATTCAGTTAGCAAACACCGGCAAAGTCTCAAACTTGCCATTCAACAAAGCCGCGCTGTCCGCGCCCATCCATTGCTGGGCCACCGTGGCGAACAAGCTTCAGGTTTTTTGCCATAAGACCCAATTCAATTTCCCGATCGGTACATTTATTTGTCGGAAACCTTGATTCGAAGCGTTTGTTTCCCGATCGGGATATTTAGTTGCCTAACTTCGGAAATTACTTCATAATTTACCGAACGGGAAATTATGAAGACCATGACCACGATCAAATCTCCACAAGAACTGGGTGACGCTCTTCGATCTGCACGAAAGCAGCTTGGGCTGACGCAGCCTCAATTGGCATTGGCTGCCGGGGTCGGGGTGCGGTTCATCGTTGATCTGGAGAGCGGAAAATCAACGGTCCGACTTGACTCGGTACTGCGAGTGATTGATGCACTCGGTGGGGTGATTAACTTGGATGGTTTGCCAGCCTCCGCGAATGAGGTTTCCACACATGGCTCATAAATTAGATGTTTGGTTATTTACCGAGCATGTGGGCACATTGGCGTTGGTCAATGGACGACTTGAATTTGCATACGCGCATGAATGGTTGCAAACACCCAATGCCATGCCTTTGTCTTGCTCGTTGCCTTTGCAAACTCAGCCCTTTGATGATCACATAGCCCGCCCATTCTTTGCGGGCTTGCTGCCCGAAGGAAGAATGCGTCAACTGATCGCTCAGCAGTTGCATGTGTCAGGACAGAATGAATTTGCGTTGTTGGACCACCTTGGTGGTGAGTGTGCGGGTGCCGTGACCTTTTTGGAGCAAGGCACAGCGCTATCTCAACTTCCGCAAAAAGATGATGTTCAGTGGTTAAGTGACGTGGAGCTAACAGGGATCTTGGATGAGTTGCCACATCGTCCCATGCTGGCAGGCAAAGACGGCTTGCGGCTCTCACTCGCTGGAGCGCAGGATAAGTTGCCAGTTATTTTTGATGGAACGCGCATTGGTTTGCCGCGCAACGGCACGCCAAGCTCTCATATATTGAAGCCTGCTATTCAAGCGGTTGAAGCAAGTGTCACCAACGAAGGTTTTTGCATGGCATTGGCAGAGGCCATGCAACTCAAGCCTGCTCACGCCTTGATACACAAAGTAGGAGATCGTGAGTTTTTGCTGATTGAGCGATACGACCGAATCCTTGATTCGGGGGGAGATCGCAAACGTTTGCATCAAGAGGACTTTTGCCAAGCGCTAGGCGTCGTTTCTGAGATGAAATATCAAAACGAAGGTGGTCCAAATTTGGCACAGTGTTTTGATCTGGTTCGACGGGTGACGAGACCCAGTGCGCCACATGTGTTGAGATTGCTTGATTACGTGATCTTCAATGCTTTGATCGGTAACCATGATGCGCATGGGAAAAATTTCTCATTGTTGTACACACCGAAAGGACCTGTTTTATCGCCGTTTTACGACACGCTTTCGACAGCTGTTTATCCAAAACTAGCAGTGAAAATGGCAATGAAAATAGGCAGCAAATACAAATTCACAGAGGTTTATGCAAAGCACTGGGAGCAATTTGCGCAAGAGGCTGGGCTTGCCAAACCACAGGCCAAAAAGCGGATCTTGAATTTGGCGAAATCCTTGCCTGTGACAGCGCGTCAAGTCCAAGCGGATCCCAACAATGAGTTTGCGCAACATGAAATCGTTGAACAAATCATCGTGTTGATTGAGCAACGATGCGCTCTCACCATTCAGCGTTTAACTGAATTAATTGGAACCTGACCCCAATTTCTCCCAGACGTAGTTCAACCCGCAAACACCGGCAGTGTTTCAAACTTGCCATTCAACAAAGCCGCGCTGTCCGCGCCCATCCATTGCTGAGCCACGGTTGCATACACGCGGCGGAAGTCCACGGTGGGATTGACGTTGCCTTCGGCGTTCAAGCGGGTGAAGTCGGGTGCTTGGCCGTAGTGTCCGCCTTTCACCGGCTGCCCGATCAAGTACATATGGTTGGCAGTGCCGTGGTCGGTGCCCAGGCTGGTGTTCTCGGCAGGGCGGCGGCCAAACTCGGAATACACCATCAGCGTCACGTCTTTGTCGCGGCCTATGCGTTTCATGTCTTGCATGAAGCCGGCGATGCCGTCCGACACATAGGTCAGCAAGCGCTGGTGCAATTCGCCTTGGTGCACATGCGTGTCAAACGCGTTGTGTCTGTATGCCGTGTGGTAGATGCGGCTGGGCAAACGCGCGTGAATCATGGCGGCCACTTTGGGCAAGTCCATGGACAAAATGCCGTAGTCGATAGGCGTTTTGTAGTTGTTCCACGCCTGTCGCACTTGCACCGATGCCTGGCGCGCGCTTTGCGCCACATCTTCTAAAAACTGCTGCGACGCGTTGCTGTTGCCGGCGTTCTCGCCCGTGCCTTTGTCCAACAGGGCGCGGCTTTGGTACAGGCCTTTGCGGCCAAAACGCTCGGGGTCGTCAAACACCACAGGCACATGGCGCGCAGCGCGCACCGCCAGCGATTGGCGTTCGTCGATGTTGATCAAAAAATTCGGGGTCAATTGCGGGTCTATGGCATCTGCCAATCGGCCCAGCCAGCCGTAAGGCTCGCCGCCGTTGGGCGCGCCGGTGTGCCAATAGGCCGCAGAGGTGAAATGCGAGTAAGACGGGTTGTCATAGCCGCAGCCGTGCACCACCGCCATCTGGCCGTTTTTGTACAAACGCTCAAAGCCTGCCATGCCGGGGCTGAAGCCGTGCATCTCGTCGATCTTGCGCAGCTTGTTGGGGCGTATGCCTAGGGTGGGGCGCAGCTTGTAATAGTTGTCGTCACCATAAGGCACGAGTGTGTTGAAACCGTCGTTGGCACCGGTCAGTTCGACCACCACAAGAATGCGGTTGTCGTCAGCAGGTTTGGCATGCGCGCTCAAGGGCAGGGCGGCGCTGACGCTCATGGCGCTGAGGGCTTGCAGCAGTTCGCGGCGTGACAGGGCGTGGTGGTTCATGGCTTATCCCAGTTGGTAGGCAGGCAGCGACAGAATGACGTGCAACAAATTGCGCATGGCGTCTTCCATGTAGCTGTCGGCGATGTTCAAGTCGGTGGTGCCCAGGTCGTCGCTGATCAAGGCGGTGAGTTTTTGCTTGACTGCGTCAGACACGGGCACAGACACAAAGCGTTGCAGCAAATGGTCGACGGCTTGAGCGGTGGTTTGGCAATGCGCTTGACGCAGCAGTTGCGACAGATTGAGTTGCACCGTGTCGCGCGGTATGGGTTTGACTTTCTCAATTGCTTTGCGCCAGGCGTGGTAGCTGGCCAAGCGGGTGTTGAAGTCCTCGTCGCGGTCGGCTTGCATGGACATGGACATATCCCCCATGGTTTTGCCTTCGGGCTGTGTGGCGGTGGTCACATCCAAGCCTTGGGCCAGCTTATCGGCCACCGGCAGGATTTGGTAGAGCCCGTTGGGCGTGCGGTCAGGGGCGCTGAAATCGATGGGCGGATACACGGTGTCGTAAATCACATTGCCACGCGCCAGTAGCAAGCCCGGTGTGATCCAGCTGCGGCCTTGCGCCCAACCGGCGACGTTAGGTGGGTAAAACAATTTCTGGCCCAGCATTTCGGTTTGCTCGTTGAAGTCGGGGATGCCGGGCACGGCTTTGAGTTCCATTTTTTTGTAAGTGGAAATCAACAACTCCACCGGCGGTTTGATGCGCGTGGCGGTGGATGCCGGGCTGTAAAAGTCTTGCGACAACAGCACGGTTTGCATGAACGCGGCGATGTCGTAGCCGGAGTCGCGCAGCACGCGACCGAGTTGCGTTTTGAGTTCCGGTGAGATGTCTTCGCGCACGAAATAACGGTACAGCTTGGCGGCGATGAAGTCGGCAGTGGCCGGTTGCGCCAGCAATATGTCAATCACTTGTTCGCCGTCAAAACGCCCGGTTTGGCCAAGCACGGTTTTCATGCTGTCATCGTGCTGGCCCGGGTTGACCACAAACTTGAGCTTGTCGTAATTCCAACCGGTGAAGGCGCGCGCGGCTTCCTTGATGTCGGTCTCGGTGTAATTGCCCACGCCCATGGTGAACAACTCCATGATTTCGCGGGCGAAGTTTTCATTCGGTGCGCCTTTGACATTCACGCCTGCGTCCAAAAACGCCAGCATGGCCGGGTCTTTGGCAACGGCCACCATCAGGTCACGGAATTTGCCGTTCGCGTGCTGCCTCAAAGTTTCGTTTTGAACCAGCAGTTTGCGGTAGTCGTGCACTTTTTCTTCGCTGGTGGCGAAATGGCCGTGCCAAAACAGCGTGAGTTTTTCTTCCAAAGGGCGCGGCGTGCTGAGCATGCGGTTGGCCCACCAATAGCCCAGGCGATGGGTTTCCAAGCGGGAAGCGCGCAGCCAGTAAAGGTAACGGTCGGCCACTTGTTGCGCCCGGCGGTTGCCTTCGGGTTTGACTTTCACGCCCAGT
This sequence comes from Comamonadaceae bacterium, assembly GCA_947456305.1. Taxonomy (GTDB): domain Bacteria; phylum Pseudomonadota; class Gammaproteobacteria; order Burkholderiales; family Burkholderiaceae_C; genus Limnohabitans. Next base: position 170,052 of record CANGPN010000001.1, read on the forward strand.
GATTCGCCACTTTTTTTGGCCAAATCGGTGGCGGCAGGTCGGGAGCTGGCGAAAGGCTCTAGGCCGTCGTCGTGCGAGCCCGAGTCGTCAAATGGCGTGAATTTGTCCGGAATGTTTTGGTAACGCACCAAAGTTCTCACCGCTTGCTCAGGCGTCATGGCGGCGAAGCGTGCCACCTCTTGCGGCGTGCCGCCAAAACCTGCGCGCTCCAGCAAATGGCGTGCTTTGTCGGCGTTCCATTCAGCCGCGGAGATAGGCTGTAGCGGCTGGCCGGTGTCGGCGAGGGCGGGTGTGCAAAGTCCGGTCAAACCTGCGCCAAGTAACATGCAACTCAGTCTGAATGTCGGAATCGCGCGGTGGAGTGTGTGGCTGATGTTCATGCGAAAAATCATAACGTTGAACCGGGGTTGCTTGCTCATGAAAATCGCTAGCTTAGGGCTGTTTGTGTTCGCCTGTGTGACAGGTGCTTTCTCGGTGTTGACGGCGGCATATGTGGCGCACCAACCGGGTTTGGACGAAGCCGCTTTGCGTGCTTTGCAGTCGGCGTTGCAATTGCAGCAGTTTCATGCGCTGGCTTTGCTGCTGACGGCGTGGATGCTGCTGCACAACGGCTTCAACGCGGGCCGCGGCCTGGCGGCGGCAGGTTTTGTGGCCGGTATTTTTTGCTTCAGCTTCAATATTGAACTTCGGCATCTGGCCGGTGTGGAGCTGTTCAGGCCGTTGACACCTTATGGCGGCATGGCTTTTGTGCTGGGTTGGTTGGCCTTGGCGTTGTCAGTGTTTCAGCGGCAGCCATCGCGTGATAACTCTGACAGCCGCTGAGCACCGGGGCGTTGTGGGTTATATTGGTTTTTAGATTCGTTTATTTGGACACCAACGTATGTCTCACAGACCCGCTGATCAGTTCATTCAAGTGTCCACGCACCGCATCCGGTATTGGGAGCAGGGCAGTGGTTCTTCCACCGTGTTGCTGATTCATGGCATCAGTTGTTCGGTGCTGGAATGGGAGCACAACATCGCGGCCTTGTCCGCACACCACCGTGTGATTGCCTTGGACTTGTTGGGTTCGGGCTTGAGTGACCAGCCTACAGACGCTGCTTACGACATGCAAGCGCAAGCAGCATTCGTGTTTGCGTTCATGGATGCCATGGGCTTGGACACAGTGCACATGGTCGGCAATTCCATGGGCGGGCGTATTGCGATGGAGTGCGCTGCCATGCATGCCGATCGGGTGCAGTCCTTGGTCTTGTCCGCGCCGGCCGGTGTGGGCAAAACCACCTTGTTCAATTTCCGTTTGGCCAGTCTGCCGGGTTTGGGTGAGTTGTTGACCCAACCCAGCCATTTCGGTTTGGGCATGATTTGGAAACTGGCTTTTCATGACAAGCGTTTCGTCACGCGCGACTTGGTGGCCGAGAAGGTGGCACTGGCCAGTCGGCCGAACGCACAGGCTGTGTTTTTGAAAACCTTGCGTGTCATGCTGGGTTTTGGCGGTTTTCCGGATGCGCCCAGAGCCGAATTTTTAAAACGGGTAGACACTGTTCGCTGCCCGGCCTTGGTCATTTGGGGCAGACAGGACAGATTTTTACCCGTGACCCATGTCGATATATTGAAGCAACACCTACCGCATGCCGTCTATGAAATCATTGACAACTGCGGCCATGTGCCCATGACAGAAATCTCCGAGCGGTTCAACCGCTTGTGTCTGGATTTCCTGCCTGCTTAACGCTCAAACACTCGTCTCTTTGCCATGACCCCACACGCCCAAGCCATTGTTTTCGACGCACCGCAGCAGCTCAGTATCCAAACGCTGGAGGTCAAGGCGTTCGAAGCCAACGACATCGAAGTCGATGTCACCTTCAGCGGCATCAGCACCGGCACCGAACGTTTGCTGTGGGACGGCAGCATGCCGCCGTTTCCCGGTTTGGGTTACCCGCTGGTGCCGGGTTATGAAACCGTTGGCATTGTTAAAAAAGTGAACGAAGGCTCATCCGTTCAAGTCGGCGACCATGTGTTTGTGCCTGGCTCTTACACGTTTCAAGGTGTGCGCAATATCTTCGGTGGAGCCGGTTCACGGCTCATCGTGTCGCACGACCGAGCGGTCAAAGTCTCACCGGATCTTGGCCCCAAAGCGGTGTTGCTGGCACTGGCCGCCACCTGTTACCACGCGATAGCGCTGGGCGGCGAGCGTCAGCCCATGGTGTTGCCCGATCTCATCGTCGGCCACGGTGTCATGGGCCGCTTGTTGGCACGCATTACCGTGGCGCTCGGCGGCCCGGCACCTACCGTGTGGGAAACCAATGCCCTGCGTCAATCTGGCGCCGAGGGCTACAGCGTGGTGCATCCCGACGACGACGCACGCAAAGACTACAAAGCGGTGTATGACGTGAGCGGCGACAGCAGTTTGCTTAATAGTTTGATCATGCGCTTGGCCCCCGGCGGCGAGGTGGTGTTAGCCGGTTTTTACAAACAGGATTTGAGTTTTGCATTTGCCCCGGCCTTCATGCGCGAAGCGCAGATACGCGCCGCCGCCCAATGGAAAAAGCACGATTTGCTGGCCGTGACCCGCATGGTGGAGACCGGACAGTTGTCGCTGGAAGGCATGATCACCCACACCTATACACTCGGTCAGGCACTACAGGCCTACGAAGTGGCTTTTTCCGATCCGCTGTGCCTAAAGATGATGCTTGACTGGACATCCTGATTTTTTGAAAGATGAAACACATGACAACTACATTTGAAGCATTCACCGCCGTGTCAGTCGAAGAAGGTTTTGATGAAGTGCTGGTGCGCGAATGGGAACCTAACCGCGTGGTGGACACACACACCCACCCGTTCGATGTCAGCGCTTTGGTGGTCCGCGGTGAGTTCAAACTCACCTTGGGCGACAAAGTCATTACGCTCAAAGCAGGCGATCCGTTTCGCCTGGCGCGCAATATCCCGCATATAGAAAACTACGGACCCGAGGGCGCCACGGTGTGGGTGGCCAGGGCCAACTGATGTCAGACGACAACCCAACCCCGCCCAGCATGGAAGACCGGGCCCTCAAATTCATCGAGGCGAATAACACCGCGATCTGGCTGGCCATCGCAGCGCTGGCGGTAGTGGTGGTCTTGCTTAAACGAGCTTGAAATTGCCCGGCTTTAAAGTCGGTTGCGGCATTTTCAAATTCATGTCTTCCATGGTGGCGACCAATAACTCAGCCAGAAAACGGTCGCGCTCGGATTTATCGTCCGCTGGAATGATGTACCAAGGCGCTTCGCGGGTGCTGGTGGCCGCCAGGGTGTGCTGGTAAGTGCGCATGAAAGCCGGCCAGAGTTTGCGGTCTTCAAAATCCGAAGCTTGCAGCTTCCATTGTTTTTGCGGATCGTCAAGCCGCGCTTGCAAACGTTTTTTCTGCTCGGCTTTGGAGATGTGCAAATAGCATTTCAAAACCGCGATGCCTTCATCCATTAACAAGGCTTCAAAGTTGCGGATATGCGCCAGACGCTTTTCCACCATAGGCGGTTTCAGCCAACCTCTGACTTGCGGCACCAACACGTCTTCGTAGTGGCTGCGGTTGAAAATCACCATCTCGCCTTTGCCCGGCAGTTGGCTGTGTATGCGCCACAAAAAATCGTGGCGTTTTTCTTCCTCTGACGGCGCGGCAAACGCATGTGCGCGCACGCCCAGTGGGCTGATATGCGTGAACACATGGCGGATGACGCCGTCCTTGCCGGCCGTGTCCATGCCTTGCAGCACCAGCAACAGGCCGCGTGATTTGCCGGCGTACAAAGTGGTTTGCAGTTTGTTCAATCTTTCGAACAGCGATTTCGATTTCTTGCTGTCATCGCTTGCAAAACTGTCTTTGGGCAGGCGTGTGGATACGTCGGCCAGGCGGAACTTATCGGCGGCTTGGATTTTCCAGGGAGCGAATTTTTTCAATGTCATGGTGTCCGGTGTCCTGTGTGGAGTCCGTAGTATGCACCTGCCATAAAAAAGCCCTGCCGGGTGAGGGGCAGGGCTTGCTTCATGGTCAGCCGCTTGGTGCGGCTTTGCATGCGTCAGAGGTTGGTGCAGTTCTTTTTGATTTCTTCTTCAGACATCAATTCAAGCTCGTAAGCCCGGTGTTCGCTGATCCACTGGCGCTGCACCATCATTTTCAAAATGGCTTCGCGGGTGGCAGGAGCTGAGTTGTCGTCGGTCAGGCTTTCACCGAACAACAGCACCATGATGGTTTTGCCGACGATGTTTAACAAAATACCGAACAGTACCAAGCCGAACAACATGGTGATGCCGGCTATCAAACGGCCGCCGAAGGTCAGCGGGAACATGTCGCCGTAACCCGTGGTGGTCAAGGTCACGATACACCACCACATGGCTGCGGGAATGGATGTGTAAAAACGCTTGTCTTCAGGAATCGGGTTGCCGCTGATCGGGTCAACCGGGACAAATTTTTCGGCACCTGGAGGCGCGTCAGCAGGCAAAGGGTTGATTTTCAATTCGGCATCAAAAGCAGCTTGACCTTTGGCCATGGCTTCCGGTGAGTACAAGTTGCCTTCGACGTAATACATCAGCGTGCTGGAAATCATGATCACCGAAAACAAGGCGATGAAATAGATTTTCAGGTTGGTCAATATGGGGTTGGAGCTCTCCACTTTGTGTTGCAGGGCTTGCAATGCGATGCGCGCCATTTTCAATACTCGCAGCACCCGCACCACGCGCAGTACGCGGAACACCTTGCTGCCTTGCAAGGCGGTCAGGTTCATCAGCATCAAATAGCTGGGCAGGATGGAAATCAAATCGACCAGGCCCCAAAAACTGAAGAAGTACTTGACACGGTCTTTGGCGAAATACAAGTTGCCTAAGTAGTCAATGGTGAAGAAAAACACCGCGAAATATTCAATCAACTTGAAGGTATTGGCGTGTTCGGTGGCATAAGGCTCGACGGTTTCGCCGGCCAGCGACAAACAAGAGATCAAAATCCAAAAGTTAATTACCCCGACCCATCGGGTGAAAGCCTTGCTGGTGGGGACGGTGAAGATTTTTTCCAGCAAACCCGCGTCAGGGTTTGCCATCTGGTGGCTTGTGTTCATACCTATTCCTGTGTTGAATTTGACAAATAAATTGATTTTCGTAATTAAATCACAAGAAATTCACGGGTTGATGAATTTGAGTCAGTTTTTAAGTAAAAACCCTATTCATTGGACTGCAGAGTGCTTCAGACAGGTCGCTTAAACCGGTCAGGCTTGGCGTTCAGCTTCAGGGTTTGCAAAGCGATTGGGCGATTTTTTCGTAGGCGCTGCCGGGTTGCGGGTAAATTTTCATGGTGCCGGGGGAGACATTGCGCAATATCGAGCCCTTGGCCATTTGGTCGTTGAAGACCACCAGCGATATTTCACGCAGCCAGCCTTCTTTGCAGTCAGTTTCTATCAAGGTTTTGGCCGAGCGCACGCCAAAAGCCCCGACCGGTTCCCGGTGGTCGAACAAAATCCACATACGCACCTGCTTATCCCCGCTGCGTGTGGCGGGGTCGGTGTACCAAGTGCCGTCCTCCATTTGCTGGAACATCTGCCAATCGGCATGGGCAGTCAGCGTAAGCAATAAGAGAGCGAGGGCGAGGATTTTTTTCATGTGCGCTTGGGATAAACAGTCAGGCTATTGTCAAGGGTAATTGGGGTCAGGTTCCAATTAATTAACCTGACCCCGATTTGCCCAATTAATTGGAACCTGACCCCAATTACCAATTAACCAATTAACCAATTAACCAATTTTCTATTTCACTAAACTCAACGCTGATTCAGCTATTTTTTTCAGGAGCCCTCATGTCTAGTCATTCTTTTCAATCCCTGGCCGATACTTTGTTAGCCGCCTGGCTGAATGGCCAGCATTTGCAAAGTGTGGCGCATGCCGCGCCTTTGCCCGGCAGTCGTGCCGAGGGTTATGCCGCGCAAAAAACCTTGTTCGAAGCCACGGGTGAAAAAACCATAGGTTGGAAGATTGCGGCGACCAGCAAAGCCGGGCAGGCGCATATCGGTGTCAGCGGGCCGCTGGCCGGGCGTTTGCTGGCGTCGCGCTGTTTGCCGCCGGGCTCAAGCGTCAGTCTGATTAACAACCTGATGCGTGTGATGGAACCCGAGTTTGCGTTTCGCATAGGTTCAGATGTGCTGGCGACATCCGCCCAGCCTTTGGGCATGGCCGAGGTGATGGCGCATGTGCAGGATTTGCATTTGGCGATAGAAATACCGGATTCACGCTACGCGCATTTTGAAAAAGCGGGCGAAGCGCTATTGCTGTCGGACTTTGCCTGTGCGAACAAACTGGTGCTGGGCGATGCCGTGACTTACCCTTGGCGTGAATTGGATCTGAGTCAGCATGCCGTGCAGGTGCATTGCCATGGTCAATTGAAAGCCGAGGGCAGCGGGGCGAATGTGCTGGGCGATCCGCGCCTTGGGCTGACTTGGTTGGCCAATGAGTTGATCAGCCACGGTATGCATTTGCGTCAAGGTGATACGGTGATCACAGGCACTTGCGTGGTGCCGGTGTTGTTGAATGAGGGTGATGACATCGTGGCGGATTTCGGGGCGCTTGGCACTGTCGGCGTTCACTTGGTTTAACTGACCTCGAGAGCAAACCAAATCCATCACTTCAGGCCGAATCGGAGGGGCGTTTTTTTTTGAGCGAAAGCGCAGAAAAAAATCGCTCCAGGTGGTTCGGCCAATGCATGTCTTGTATTTGAGTAAGGTGTTCACGCCACGCTGAGACGGTCGCCGCTCACCAATGTCTGGGATATTGCTTGTCCTTTTGCAGATTGATCAACAGCAAGCCCGTGACCACCAGCAGCAAAGCGCCGATCAGCGTGGGCGTAACAGCAAACAACCAGCCAGGTTGCAACAGCATGACGATCAGTGTATTGCTGCCCGCTGGCGGGTGCATCACACCGGCGCGCATCATCAAAGCAATAGACAGTGCGACGGCCAGCGCCATGCTCCACCAATGAACGCCTGCAAGCTGCAAAACCAGCAAGCCAATCAACGTGGACAGGGTGTGGCCAAGCACGATGTTGCGCGGTTGAGAAAAAGGCGAATCCGGGTAACCGAATAAGAGCACGCAACTCGCGCCGAACGAACCCAGTACCAACGGGTGTACCCCGGTTTCGGTCAACCAAGCCAGCAGACCGACTGCGATAAATGAAGCCACACCAGTGCTGAGGGCATGGGGCCAGGTGGAACTTGGCGGTCTGGGTTGGCCGCCTTTGAGTTTGTGAAGGAGTGCTCGCATGGACTTCACCGTTTCATCGTTTGTGAGGAATCATCAACTATGGCACAAGTGTTTGCGCCACGATTTTGTGTCTTTATTTCTTTGACTGAGGTGCTCACGCCACGCCGGGACAGTCGCCGCTCTCCATGGCAAAGCCATGACGTTCGCGTCGGCCCGCCCGCCGTGTCGTTTGTCCACTCGACGTATTTCTGCGGTTCGATACAGATAGCCACCACTACAACGAAACAGCACTTCAGCTATCAACATCACTTCAGGCCGAATCGGAGGGGGCGTTTTTTTCGAGCGAAAGCGCAGAAAAAAATCGCACCGGATGGTTCGGCCTAAGCGTGTCTTCAAACCGCACGAATGCCAACCAATCCGGATGGTTCGGCCTAAGCGTGTCTTAAATCAAAACGAACGAAAGCAACCCGACCCCCGCACTGGCCCCAAGCACCCTTAACACCGACCATTTAAAACGTAAGAGTGCCACAGCACACGCCACCGTCAGCAAAGCCGACAGCCATTCGAACCGCCCCGCTATACCCTGCGGCCACAGCACGTGGTAAGCAAAGAACAGCGCCAGATTCAGCATCACACCGACCACCGCCGCTGTGATGGCGGTGAGCGGCGCAGTGAATCGCAGCTGGTTTTGCGTGTGTTCTACCAACGGGCCGCCGCCCAGAATGAAAACAAAGGAAGGTAAAAACGTGAACCAGGTCGCCACCACTGCACCCAGTGCCGCTGAACCATAAGCCGACAGCCCGTTCAACACCGGCTTGGCATAAGCCCCCAGATAACCGACAAACGACACCACCATGATCAGCGGGCCGGGCGTGGATTCACCCAGCGCTAAACCGTCGATCATTTGCTGCGGGGTCAGCCATTGAAAAGTCTCGACCGCACCTTGGTATACATAAGGCAATACCGCGTAAGCGCCGCCGAAAGTCATCAATGCAGCTTTGCTGAAAAACCATCCCATCTGCAGCAAGGTGTTGCCGTCGCCGAAAGCCAGCCACAGCGCCCACATAGGCAACAGCCACAATGCTGAGCCCGCGCTCAAGACCAGCAACAAACGGCTGAGCTTGAAGCGGGCATGCGCCGGGGTCGGAGTATGGTCATCGATGATGGCCGGTCGTTGCTCAGTGACGCCGCCGCTGGTGTGTGCGTTGCCGGTTTGCACACTGTGCGGCACAAACCGGCCAAGCACTGCACCGCAGACAGCAGCAGCCAGCACGATCAGCGGAAAGGGCAGTTGCGCCGCAAAAATAGCGACAAAGCTGAAAGCCGCCAGCGCCCACATATACGGGTTGCGCAAAGCGCGAGAGCCTATGCGGTGCACTGCCTGCAAGACCACCGCAATAACCGCGGGTTTGATGCCAAAGAACAGCGCGGCTAACAGCGGCATGTCGCCGAAGCTGACATATACCCAGGACAAACCTATGAGCAGCAACAGCGAGGGCAGCACAAACAGCGCACCGGCCAGCACGCCGCCCAGGGTTTTGTGCATCAGCCAGCCCAGGTAGGTGGCCAGTTGTTGCGCCTCCGGGCCGGGCAGCAACATGCAGTAGTTCAGGGCGTGCAAAAAGCGTTTGTCGGATATCCAACGACGCTCGACCACCAGGGCCTGGTGCATGATGCCGATTTGCCCGGCCGGGCCGCCAAAGCTGATAAAGCCGAGTTTGAACCAAAACCAGAGTGCCTGGCGAAAGCTGATGGCAGGCGGGTCTTGTGTGAGTGTGTCAGAAGTCATGCTTTGATTATGAGAGAACAGCGCTACGACACTTTTTCCGTCTGGCGCAAAATCAGGCCAGTTTATGAAAGAAATACCTATGTTGAAACTTATCAGCGCCACGCCCAGCCCTTATGCCCGCAAGGTACGCATTGCCTTGGCCGAAAAAAACATTCCGTTTGAGTTGATCACTGAAGTGCCTTGGAACCAAGGCGCGATCACGCCGCAGCACAACCCTCTGGCCAAGTTACCCGTGTTGTTGCTGGAGGACGGCGGCAGCGTGTACGACTCGCGTTTTATTCTGGAATATCTGGAGTTGGTCTATCCGCAGACCCCGCTGTTGCCGGCCGATGTGCCGGGCAGGTTGGCCGCCAAACAGTTGGAGGTATTGGCTGATGGTGTGTGCGACGCGGTGGTGCTGGTGTTTTTTGAGCGCATGCGTGGCGAAAGCGCGAGTGCCGAATGGACTGCACGTCAAATGCACAAGATAGAGGCCGGTGTGGCCGAATTGGCGCGATTGATAGGCGAGCGTCCGTTTGCTGTCAGCGACAAGTTCAGTGTGGGCGATATCGCCGCCGGTGCCGCCTTGGGTTATTTGAAGGTGCGATTTCAGGAATTTGATTGGCAAACTCTGCACCCGTTACTGGCCGCCTATGCGGCTGCTTTGGAGCAGCGGCCCTCGTTTGCCAACAGCATGCCTTACCCGCAAACCATTACCAACAAGGTGGTGTAGCACCCGGCGGCGAAGGTTGTTTCAGTTATGCGTGACAAGCAAGCCGGTGGAGTTTCTTGGGACCTGTGCCTGGCTCACTGCGCGTAGTGCGCATAGTGCGCGTATCTGACACACAGGCAGGCTTGCACGCTTATTGGTGTCTTTAAAGTTGCTGACAGCCGCAGTGAGTTTGGTGTTTTCATCAGGTGCAGTGGTACTCAAGTTGAGTGCCGGGCTGGCGTTCGAGCTCAGGCTCACCGTACCGGTGGCCAAATCATTACCTAATGCTTTGACAATGGTTTTTAGCGTGTTGGCATTGATACCGCTGTTAATCAAATTGACCGAGGCTTGGTTGACATAGTTGATGGCGTTGGTATTTTGCTGTGGTGCTGTCAACGCAGGTGCCAGCAAATTAGCCAGATCGGCTGTGGATTGGTCGCTCACGTTTTTGATTTGCGATAACAGGGCCAGTGCAATGCCGTAAGTATTTGCATTGTTCAGATTGCTGCTGCCATCTGCATTTACAGTGGGTATGACAGGGCTGTCAATCAAGCTGGTGCTACCCAGGAATTTTTGAGCTACTTTTTGATTGGCATCGTTGATCTCAACAACCCCGGGGACGGTTGCGTGACTGTCTGTGGTTGTCGCCCCGGCCCGAACAGCAGCGAGGTTGGTCAATTCCGTGATGTTGGCTGTGACTGGTTGAGTGTTGATTTCCTGAAAATTGAGAACGGCCAGCAATGTACTGAAATTTATAGGTTTTTGAGTGGCTTCGTCCAAGTACTGTGCTGTCAAGTCACTTTTAGTTTGAAAAACTTTCAGCAGTAATGCGCCTTGGTAGTTAGGCCTGTTCAATTTCAGCTCGTAGCTGTCGTCAGTTTTGACATCGGTCACCCCCAAGCTTTCACCGTTGGCATCAAATGCCTGTAAGCTCAGACCGGATACTTTGACGCCTGCCGCCAACTGCTCAATCACCGGACCTGCAAACACTGAACCTATCAATTTAGGTAGCAAATTCACCGATGTACCGTGGGTAATACTGGCCTGAATAACAGTGACACCTATTGCGCCGGTGGCAGCTATGGCGCCACCTGTGGTCAATCCGCTGATTCCTGCCAAACCCGCGAGAGGCACCACGGACACGGCGTTAGGGTTGAGACAGGTTTGTACCGGCATGCCCGGTTGCCACAACACATACATTTCAGGCAGGTTTATGCCTTCAGACGGGCCGATCAGGCCGCTGACGCAGGAGACTTCTCCGGCGTCCACCATGTATAGCGGTTCTTGATCGGCTTTGGATGAGGCGATGTTCTGGAACGAATAAAAATCTTGCAACTCCACAACAATGACATCACCTACGTACACTTTCAAATCGTTGTGATCGCGTATCAGTTTTTGGGCTTTCAGAACTTGTCCGGTCTGCTCATCAACCAGCCGGTATAAATGCTTGTTTTGTGCGGGAATGACGAGTTTTTTGTAAGGCTTGTCGGTATCGATGACGCCCAGGTCTTTGTGTGACATGGGTAACCCGGCTGTTGCCTGAGGTAAGTAAGCAATTGATTTCAGAATCAGCTTAGCCACGGTACTGGTCCTTGTTTAAGATTTGAAAAATATATCAAAAAATATCAAATATTTATTTGAATTATATTTACAAAGTATCTATTTATGGTTGATTGAGTATTAAATGCCTTTAATTGACAGAGCGAATTGACTGGCTTGCAACAAGTCAATCAGGATAAAAGACGGATCATTGGCTTGTTTGATAATCCCTAGGCTATTCCGGTCCCCGGCCTGTTCTGCACAACCCCCATTTGGAGATTTCCATGACCCACGCCATGATTTATGACGCGGTGCGCACGCCGCGCGGCAAAGGCAAAAAAGACGGCAGCCTGCACCCCATCAAACCGGTGGATTTGCTTGGGGGTTTGCTCAATCAACTGCAACAGCGCCACGACTTTGATCCGGTCGAGGTGGACGATGTGGTCATGGGTTGTGTGAGCCCGGTGGGTGAACAAGGCTCTGTGCTGCCGAAAACCGCTTTGCTCAAAGCCGGTTGGGACGTGCGGGTCAGCGGTGTGCAAATCAACCGCTTTTGCGCCTCCGGCCTGGAGGCAGTCAATATGGGAGCACAAAAAATCGCCAGCGGCTGGGAAGACCTGGTGGTCTGCGGCGGTGTGGAAAGCATGTCGCGCGTTCCCATGGGCTCGGATGGCGGTGCCTGGTCGCAGGACCCGGCGACCAATGCCACCATCGGTTTCACGCCGCAAGGCATAGGCGCAGACTTGATCGCCACATTGGCTGGTTGGAGCCGCGAAGACGTGGACCAGTTTGCACTCACCTCACAACAACGTGCGGCAGCGGCGCAAGCTGAAGGTCGCTTCGATCGCTCGGTATTGCCGGTCATCGATGAAATCGGTTTGCCGGTGTTAGAGCGCGATGAATTCATCAAACCGCGCACCACGCTTGAAGGCTTGGGCTCATTGAAAGCCAGTTTTGCAGACATGGGCAAGATGGGGTTTGATGCTGTGGCGCTTGCGCGTTACCCGCAGGTTGAACGTATCGAGCATGTGCACACCGCTGGCAATTCGTCGGGCATCGTCGACGGCGCAGCAGCTGTGTTGATCGGCAGCGAAGCCAAAGGCAAAGCTTTGGGATTGACACCACGCGGGCGCATTGTGGCCACTGCTTTGTCGGGCGCGGACCCGACCATCATGCTCACCGGCCCTATGCCGGCGGCACGCAAAGCCTTGGCCAAAGCCGGATTGACGGTGGATGACATTGATCTTTTCGAAGTGAATGAAGCCTTTGCGGCTGTGCCTATGCGCTTCATGCGGGAGATGCATGTGCCGCACGAGAAAGTCAATGTGAACGGCGGCGCGATTGCGCTGGGTCACCCGCTGGGCGCCACCGGGGCCATGCTGGTCGGCACCTTGCTTGATGAGCTTGAGCGCCGCCAACTCAAACGCGGTTTGATCACTTTGTGTGTCGGCGGCGGCATGGGCATTGCCACCATCATTGAGCGGGTGTGAATATGACTTTTTCTACGTTGCGTTACCAATTGGCCGATGACGGCATCGTCACCGTGTGTTTTGATGAGCCGGGTTCACCAGTCAACACCATGAAACCCGAGTGGTATGCCGATATGGTGGCCTTGGCTGACCAATTGCATCAGGACGCACACAAGCTGCATGGCGTGTTGTTCACCTCGGCGAAAAAAACGTTTTTCGCTGGCGCAGATTTGAAAGGCGTGTTGACGCTTCAAGCCTCGGACGCCAAAACTACTTTCGAATCCATGGAGGCTTTGAAACGCGCGTTCAGGCGGATTGAAACCTTGGGCAAACCCGTGGTCGCGGTGATTGAAGGCGCGGCCTTAGGCGGCGGTTGGGAATTGGCGCTGGTAGCGCACGCACGCTTTGTGTTGAACAACCCAAAAATTTCTTTGGGGTTGCCCGAGGTGTCGCTGGGTTTGATCCCCGGTGCCACAGGCATCACCAAAATGACCCGCTTGCTCGGGCTGATGGCAGCGCAGCCGTATCTGATGGAAGGCAAGTTGTTTGGGCCGCGCAATGCCATGGAACTCGGCCTGGTGCACGGTGTGGCTGACAGCTCGGAACAATTGCACGCCATGGCGCGTGAATACATTGCCGCGCATCCGCAGTCTGCCCAAGCCTGGGATGTGAAGGGCTACAAAATGCCCGGCGGCAATGTGAACAGCCCGGCGTTGGCCATGGGCCTGGCCGTGGCTCCGGCCATGTTGTTCAACAAAGGGCATGGTTTGTACCCGGCGGCGCAGGCCATATTGGAAGCCATGGTCGAAGGCGCGCAGGTGGATTACGACACGGCTACACGCATCGAAACCCGCAAACTGGTTCGCATCATGTATGGTCAAACCACCAAGAACATGATCACCGCTTTCTTTTTCAACATGACGGCGATTCGCTCGGGCAAATCCCGCCCCGGCAATGCACCGGTGTGGAAACCTGCGAAGGTAGGTATTTTGGGCGCAGGCATGATGGGCGCGGGCATTGCGTATGCCAATGCCTCACGCGGCATTGCCTGTGTGTTGAAAGATGTGAGTCTGGAGAAGGCGCAAAAAGGCCGCGACTACACGCACAAGCTCACATCAAAACAAGTTGACAGCGGACGCATGGATGCCGCCAAGCAACTCAAAACCATGTCGTTGATTCAGGCGACGGACAAGACGGCGGATTTGCAAGGCTGCGATTTGATCATTGAGGCGGTGTTTGAAAACCGCGCCTTGAAAGCGCAAGTGACCCAAGAGGCCGAGGCCATGCTGGCAGCAGACGGCGTGTTTGCATCCAATACATCGACCTTGCCGATCAGCGGTTTGGCCAAGGCGAGCGCAAGGCCGGCGCATTTTGTCGGACTGCATTTTTTCTCGCCGGTGGACAAGATGAAACTGGTGGAAATCATTCGCGGCGAGCAAACCAGCGACGAAACCCTGGCGCGTGCTTACGACTATGTGCTGGCCATCGGCAAAACGCCAATCGTGGTGAACGACTCACGCGGCTTTTTCACCAGCCGGGTCTTCGGCACTTATGTGATGGAAGGTGCGGCCATGTTGGCTGAAGGCATTCCCGCGCCATTGATTGAACATGCGGCGGTCATGGCCGGTATGCCGGTCGGGCCGCTGGAAGTATTGGATGCCACGGCCTTGTCTTTGTCGGTGCATGTGCTGGACCAGACGCGTGCAGACTATGCGGCTGAGGGCCGCAGTTACACCGCCACCAGCGGCGAGTTGCTGGTCGAGCGCATGGTCAAAGAATTCAACCGCCACGGCAGAGCCGCCGGTGCCGGTTATTACGACTACCCGGCGGATGGCCCCAAGCGTTTGTGGCCGGGTTTGAAAACGCATTTCGAACAACCGTTCGACGCTGATCCACTGAAAGCGCAAGATGACATCAAACAGCGTTTGCTGTATCGCCAGGCAGTGGAGACAGCGCGGTGTTTGCAAGAGCGTGTATTGACCTCCAGCCACGATGCCAACATCGGGTCCATCTTCGGCATCGGTTTTCCGGCATGGACCGGCGGCGCATTGCAGTTTGTGTATTCCGAAGGCTTGGACCACTTCATCACCAACTGCGCGGCGCTGGCTGCCAAGCACGGCCCGGGATTTGAACTGTCCCCCGAAGTGATTGACACCTTGCGCGACTATCAATCTGTTTAATTGGTTAATTGGGGTCAGGTTCCAATTGTTTTAGTGAAGTATTCACGCCACGGCGGCTCGGTCGCCGCTCTCCACGGCAAAGCCGTGACGTTCGCGTCGGCCCGCCCGCCATGTCGTTTGTCCACTCGATGTTTTCTCCGACTGCATTTCTGCTGCTCGAAAGAAATAACAACTTCGATAAATGCAATCGTTCTAAAAGAGCTACATCACTTCAGGCCGACTCGGAGGGGGTGTTTTTTTCCAGCGAAAGCGCAGAAAAAAAGCACACCGGATGGGTCGGCCAAGCGTGTCTTCAAACTGTAGGAACGCCCACACCCATCAGATGGTTCAGCCAATGCCTGCCTTAAACCACCCGCAGAAACAACATCACTCAATCGCCTGATACACCAACTGCTTGATCATGCGGCGGTAATACTGGCGCTGCGGCCCGGGTGTCTGCGCCATCAGCAAACCGATGACTTGTTCTTTGGGGTCGATCCAAAAAAACGTGCCGCCGGCCCCGGCCCATGCGTAATCGCCTTCAGAGCCCGGCACACTGGCCATGCCCTGGCCTTGACGCACCATGAAGCCCAGCCCGAAGGTATAGCCTTGCACACCCATGAGCAACTCACCCGGTTGCACAGGCGTGGCCACTTTGGGGCCGAGCTGGTCCGAGGTCATCAAGGCCACAGTGGTGCGGCTCAAATAGCGTTTGCCGTCCAGCGTGCCGCCGTTGAGCAACATCTGGCAAAAACGCAGGTAGTCGTCAGCCGTGGTGGCCAAGCCAGCGCCGCCCGAGTCATTGCCTTGTGCTTTGGTCAAGTCCAGCATGGGCGGAAACGGTTTTTTCGTCAGCGGGTCGATGGCCAATGGTTCAGCAATGCGGTGCGCTTTGTCTGCGGGCACCACAAACGAGGTGTCTTTCATGCCCAGCGGTTTGATCAGGCGTTCTTCCAACATCACGCTCAAGGGGTTTTTCCCCACCGCTTCAAGCACCCGGCCCAGCATGTCGGTGGACAAGCTGTATTCCCAGGTGCTGCCGGGTTGCCATTGCAACGGCGCTTTGGCAAAGGCTTCCACTTGTTGTTCAGGGGTGAGAGTGATCCATTTGGCACCCACTTCATTGGAGAACAAGCCTGCGTCTATATAGGCTTGGCGGGCCACAGGCGAGCGGGTGAATTCGGCGTAGGTCAAGCCTGAGGTGTGACGAAGCAAATCTTGCACGGTGGTGCCGCGATTGGCGGGGACGGTGCCCTTGCTGGCATCGGCAAGATCAGCCAGCACGGTTTGCTTGGCCAGTTGCGGCAAGAATTTGGACACCGGGTCTGCCAGCTGCAATTGGCCTTCTTCCACCATCATCATGGCCAGCACAGACACCATGGGCTTGGTCATTGAATACGCGCGGAAGATGGCATCGTGTTTCACGCCTATGTCGTCGCTGAACACCACAGCGCCTTTGCGCATCACCATCACCACGGCCCCCGGCATTTGCTGGTTGTCGATTTCTTTTTGAACTACCGGTCTGATCCGCTGCAAGCGCTCGGCAGACATGCCCATGGAGGCGGGTGGGGCGCTGGGCAAATCTGCGAATGCCAAGGTGGCAAACGACAACACAGCGCAAGCAATCAGGTGACGGCGATTCAAACGGAGTTTCATGGCAGACCTTTGTGAAAAAAATCAATGAACGTGAACAGCTTTGCGCAGCACATCCGCATAGCCGGGGGTAAGTTCCATGTGTGGCCCTAGGCCTTGTTCGATCAACTGCCGGTGGGCGGTTTTCAACTTCCAACAAGGAATGAAGGTATACAAATGGTGTTCCAGATGGTAATTCACCCAATAAGGTGCCACGAATGCGCGCTCGAACAGATTGGCAAACGTGGTGCGGGTGTTGCGCAGCCGGTTGTGTCTGTCACCGGTGACTGCATGCTCGGCGATATTGCGGATGCGGCTGAACAGTTGGTACCAAGTCAGCAAAGGCAGCAGCCACATCCACACATACAACATCGCTTGGTTCAACCACCACAGCAAAGCAAACACAAAGCAATTGCAAAGCATAAATGCTTTTTCATGACGCACCAATTTCAGCAATCGGGTCAGCAACGCGCCTTGATCGCCCATGCCAAATCGCAATTGCGCCACGCGTTGTTTCATACCCGTGATGCCCAGCATGTCGCGCAATATCTTTCTTTGCAAACTGCGGGCTGAGACAGGGAAGGGTGCAGACAGCACCAGGTCCGGGTCTTGGTCTTGCTGGGTATGTCGATGGTGACTCAGGTGATAAGGCCGGTAGTCGTACAAATGCGCGCCGACTGCGCCGCCACACAACCAATGGCCCGAAAAATCATTCCATGCGGTGTGCCGCATCAACACCCGGTGCGCGGCATCGTGCATCAATATGCTTAATCCCAGTTGCCGCCCGCCAATCAAGGCGCTGCAAACCACAAACGTGAACGGGTTGGGCCAAATCGCAAACACCGCCATGCACAACGCAATCACCACCCATGCGTGCAATACCAGCAAACTGCCAAACACATCAGAGCGGGCACGCAACAACGCGTTCTCCTCATTACTGAGCAAGGGCTGCGCTGGTGTGTCGACTGCGTTAGACATGGTTGAAGCTTAAAAAGACTGGGACAAACCGCCCATGCGTTTGGCAATCGCATGAAACTCAGCCACCGTGTCTTCAATGATGGATGCAACGCTTTTTACCCCGTGAATCAAACCGGCTGATTGGCCAGCCAATGCGGGCGCAGCGTTCATATTGCCGCCGAAATACACCTCTTGTATGCCGGTGAACGCGTCCGGCCCCATCAAGCCTGCTTCGTGAATTTTGGCGGTGAAATCGGCTTTCAAAGCGCGAATGCAAGGCGAGGATTTGGTATTCAACATATAGGTGCCCGTGGCCGCTGCATCGATGATGGCTTGTTTGTAATTGGCATGCACCGGGCTCTCAAGACTGGCCACAAAGCGCGTGCCCATTTGTATGGCTTCCGCGCCAAGCGCGAACGCCGCTGCCATGCCTCTGCCGTCGACAATGCCACCGGCCGCGATCATGGGTATGTCTGTTTTTTCACGTATGGCTTGCAGCAAGACCAGCGTGCTCACCTCTTCCGGGTTTTTGAAGCCACCGCCTTCAGCGCCTTCCACCACCAAACCGTCCACACCTGCCTCCACGCATTTCATCGCCGCATCCAAGGTAGGCACCGCGTGGTAGACGACGATGCCTGCCGCTTTAAGTGGTTCCATGAACTTGGCCGGGCTACCGGCTGAGGTGGTGACAAAGCGTATGCCGGATTCGCAGACATAGCGCAGCATGGCCTCGTCTTTCAAAAACCGTATCGGCAGGTTCACGCCGAAGGGCAGGCCGCTGTCCAACATGGTTTGTATTTCCCGCTGGCAATTGGCGGTTTCACCGGAAGAGGTTTCGATGATGCCCAGGCCACCGGCGCGTGACACCGCGCCCGCGAGTTGGCTGCGGGCAATCCAGCCCATGGGCGCTTGCACGATGGGAAAACGTGCGCCAGTGTGTGCGAGTACGCGGTTCATGTGGGTGCCCTTAAAGTGGTGTCTGCGTGTTCGATGCGGCCATCCGCGTGTTTGGCAAAACGCCCGGCTTCGCGCGGGTGCACCGGGTCGTTTGAGCCCCAAGGCCAGCCGCCGAATTCGGTGCGCCGGTAGTCGGCAAATGCTTGGTGAATCTCGGCCTGCGTGTTCATCACAAACGGGCCGTATTGCGCCACCGGTTCACCGATGGGGCGGGCTTGCAGCATCAGCAGTTCAGTCATCTGATCGCCGTTGGTCAATACCAAATCTGCTTGCGTATTCACCTCAGCCACATGCCGGTTGGCCACCTGTTGCCCGCCCATGTCCACGCCATTGCCTTGGAACACATACAACTGTCTGCGGGTGTCTGCGTGTTTGGCGCGCGGCAGTGTCCAGCGCGCACCGGCTTGCATGCGGATGGTGAAGATGGCCAGGTCGGCATCCGCTTCGCTGGCCCACGAATCCGGCGGTGGCGGCAGGCCACGCGCTTCATCCAAGCTGCCAGCCACCACCACCACATCGGTATGCAAGCCATGCGCATCGACATGTTGCACTTTTTGAATCTGTTCATTCCACAGCATGGTGAAGTGTGGTTTGGCCATTTTGCGGCGGGCTGGCAGGTTCAGCCAGATTTGAAACAGCTCACAAGGGTTAGGTTGGTCTTGGTGGCGCAGCGGAAACATTTCGCAATGCACGATGCCTTCACCGGCGGTCAGCCATTGCACATCGCCCGGGCCGAAACGCGCGGTAGCACCCAATGAATCTGAATGGTCGATATGGCCTTGACGCACGATGGTGACGGTTTCGAAACCTCTGTGCGGGTGTGACGGAAAGCCTGGAATGGTTTGGCCGTGGTACATGCTCCAGCCGTCTTTGTTGGCGAAATCGCTACCTATTTGCCGACCCGCCAGCGAAGCCGCCGGGCCCATCTGCGCATTACCGGCGGGGTAATGGTCGACGTGGTGAACGCAAAACAAAAACGGGTCAATGGTTTGCCAGGGAAAGGACAGGGCAGCGAGTTGGAGCACGGGTGGGTTTTTCATGGTGTGCCTAGGTTATCAGACCAGGATGCGTTGCTTTAAATACACAAAATCACAAATTAATAAGTCTTAAATCATTAAAATTTACAAAAAAATTAAATTTAGTAATACATTAAGTTCAGGTATGAAGTTATATTTAATCCATTCAGAGTCTATTTCAAGGAGTCCAAGCATGAACAACCCGGAAAATCTAGCCTCGGCCACATGGGGTTTGGTCAGCAGTCTGGCTGAACTCCATGAGTGGGAGTTAGACAACCTTCCACTGCTTTCTACGTTGACCGGTCGCCACTTGTACTTCCGCATGGCCGAAGAAACCTTTCATCCCGAAGAGGCTTTGACCAAGGCACTGAAAGACTTGTTCGGCGGCGCGCACTTCACAGAAAAGGCTTTGCGCAGCCGCTTGCGCGAAATGGAGCGAGACGGATTGATTGAAACCATCACTCGTCCCAGCGATGCCCGATCCAAGCAACTGTTACCTACGCCGAAGTTCCATCTGTTGCTGCAAGCACATGCAGAGCAGATCAAGCTCACTTTTGACAAACATTTTTTGCTGGTAGAGAAATAAGTCGCCCTTTTTTTGGTGTCCGCTCACTCATTCAAACAGGTATTCCATGGAAGAAAAATTCACACTTAAAGTCGTACAACATGGGCAGACCAAATTGGCACGCCAACTGCGCAGCGGTGCAGGTGCCAACGGACAGGCGCTGGTGGTCAAGGCTGAAGAAGCCGCCAGTTACCAACTGGTCAACCAGGTGACGCTGAGTTCACCGGCCAAATTACAGTTCAAACGCAAGGGCGATGACTTGCAGGTTTCTTTGCCCGGCGGGGATCCCGATATGCCCGACCTGGTGATACAAAATTATTTTGCAGTCGAGGGTAGTGCCATCAAAGGCATCAGCCAGAGCGGCGAATGGATGGCTTACGACACCTCGATGTTTGTGCCCAAGCCAGCAGCGCAGGGTGATAAACCGGCGAAAGCCTTCAACCCTGACAGCGCCTCTGCGGTGGCGCTGGGCGAGGTACCTTTTTCCACCTTGATGAAATTTGACAGTCCGATGGGATTGGCTGCTATTGGCGGCGGCGCTTTCGCGGTCGGCTCCATGGGTAAAAGCACTGGCTCCGGCGGCGGTACGTCCAATTCGTCGAACTCTACCGATGCCTTATCGGTGATCAAAAGCTATGCCGGTGCTTCAAGCACGGCCGTGCAACCTACGGCAGCGCAGTACACGGCAGCCGGAGTGACTGTGCCTACAGTCGATGGCGTGACGGCGGCCAATGTATTGACAGCCTTAAACCAGGTGATCAGCGGCAAACAAGCTGCAGATGTGACTACCAAAGCGCAGGTGCAGGCGCTGGCAGATGCTTTGAAAACCAGTTGGGCTGTCATCATGGCCGAGGCCAACGGCAGCACCAGCGATGCCACGCCGGACAGTGCGCCGACAGCTGACGATTATTTGAATGTGGGCGTGAAAGTCGGCACCACCTCCAAAGCCTTGGCTTTGATGAACAGCGCGCTGGGTCAACTCTCCAGCGCATCGGTGAACACGGCGGCAGCAATCAAAGACCTGGCTAGTGCAGCGGATAGGGACACGGAAACTGAACGCTACAGGTGAATTAAAGCCCTTGTCCTCAGGCCAGGTGCAAAACCAGAAAGTGCCCAAGCTTGATCTCAAAGCTTCAGACAAACCATCCATTCCAGATATTGCTGACAACCCTGCCCAAGCCAAAAATACCGACTTTCACCTGCCGCAAGCACTGACGCCTTCGACCGGTACGGGCTTGACGCTCGCGCAATTGCTGCAAGCCGCTTCCGACACCTACCCCATGTTGGTGGCCGCACGCACTGAAACCCGAGCCTCGGCGCAAGATGTGACGGCCAGCGAAAGATTACGCTGGCCTTCCTTATCTGCCACTGTCGAGTCAGACACCGGCAATCTGCGTTCTTACCCTAACCAGGCGGTACAAATCGACCAGACCCTGTGGGATGCCGGACGCAACACGGCGCGCATCAATGAGTCCAAAGTGCTGGCCGATATCAGTCTGATCAAAGTTCATTTGCAGCAGCAGGATGTGTTCTTGCAAATCGTTATCGCCTGGCAAAACATGATTGCTTCGCGCGAACGCTTGAAAGTCGCAGATAAAACCCTTAAGCGATTGAAAGAATATGCGTGGGCACGTGAGCTACATCAGTCCGGACGTTTTGACCGAAGAAACCAAACAAGGGCCTATGTCGTTTTACCGAGTGCGTGTGACCATCACCGGTAAAGAATTCAAGGGCCACAAGGCCGATCAAATCAAGCTGCGCCCGGGCTTGACGGCAACCGTGGAGATCAAGGCTTTAGATCGCACGGTGCTCAGTTACCTGACCAAACCGCTGACCAAAACCCTGAATCAATCTATGGGGGAGCGTTAAGGCCGGTTGGCGGAAGGCGCACTGGCATCAGCCGGTACCGGTATGGGCCTCGGTGCGGGGCGCTGCTGTACAGGACGTTGCTGCGGTTGTGCCACTTGTGGCACTTGCTGTGGACTCGGCGGCGGTGCCAGGCGCAAAGCAGCAGGTTCCAGCGCCGCCATCTGGCTGCGGTTGAGGTTGCTCAATTGCAAAGGTGTCAACAATGGCAGCAAGCTGTTTAATGTCGGGGGTGCAATTTGCGCCACTTGCTCCGGCGTGAACGATTGAAGTTGTGCGTTGGTCAGCGACCATAGTTGACGCGGCGGTATGGCGTTCAATTGCATTGGCGACAGGTTTTGCAACTGGTTGGCGTTGAGCGCGGCCAGTTGCGGTGCGCTCAGGTCTGCCATTTGCACAATCGTCAAAGCTTTAATTTGCGCCTCGCCCATGGCGGCTACAGCTTGCGGCGTTATGCCGGTGAACTGGTTGCGGTCCAGCACTTGCAAATGGCCGGGCGGCAATTGGCTGAACAACACAGGCGTGAGCGCATTCAGTTGCAAGGGGCTGAAGACGCGAAACTGGTCTGCCGACAAGACCAGCAACTGCGTCGGGCTCAGATTGGCGATTTGCGTGTCGTTCAGTGACTGCAAAGACTGAGGTTTCAAACCGCCGACTTGCGCCGGCGTCAACGCAGCCAATTGCGACGCAGACAAAGCCTGCCATTGCTCGGGGTTAAAGGCGTTCAAAGCTTTGGGCGACAGCGCAGACAACTGGTCGGCTTGCAAGGCTTTCACCAGTGCAGCCGGTAGGGCTTTGAACTGGTTGTCATTCAGCGCATTGAGTTGTTCAGGTTTGAAAGCGCTGATCTGAGTCACTTGCAGTTTTTGAAATTGCGCTGGATTCCAGGCGCTGAGTTGCTGAGGAGACAAGGCTTGCAGCTGGCGACCCGACAAAGCATTCAATTGCTCTTTGTCCAATGCATTGGTCTGCTCTGGATTGAGCAACCGCCATTGTTCAGGCGTCAAGCGAGCCAGTGCAGTCGCCGGAACCGCCTGAAATTGCGCCGGACTCAGCGCTTGCCATTGCGGATTGCTCAAGGCCGCCAACTGGCTGCTGCTTAGGTTTTTCAACAGGCCGGGATCCAGCGTGCGCAATACCTGCGGGGGTATGCCGGCCAGCTGTTCAGGCGACAAAATTTGCCACTGCGACGGGGGCAGGTTGGCCCATTGGTTTTTATTCCAGCCGTTCAATTGCCGGGGCGTCAAAAGACGCACTTGTTGCGGCGTCAACAGCGTGAGTTTGTCGGGCGTGAATTGATCGGCAGCGAGTTGCTGGAAATCCTTGTCTATCACTTGATCAGCGGCGGTTTTGGGTTTGGCCAACAGCAAGGGGTTGTTGAAGGCTTGCAATTGCTGCGGCGACAGCGATGTGAGTTGCTCAGGCAATAAGGCTTGTTGTTGCTTGGGGTTGAATGCGGCGATTTGCTGCGGTGTGAGAACTGCCAATTGTTGTGGCGTCAATGTATTCAATTGCACCAGATTGAGCCAGACGATTTGCTCCGGAGCCAGCGCCTGCAACTGCGCAAGCTGTAGCTGTTTGACTTGCTCGGGTAGCAGTTCGCGTAACTGGGTTTTATTCAGCCCTGAAACCAAAGACGGTGGCAATGCCGCTAACTGCGGTGCGCTCAGTGCTTGCAGCTGTAGCGGTTTGAACCCTTGCACGTCCTCGGCTTGCAAGCGTGTGAGTTGCGCCGGGGTCAATGCTTGGACTTGCTCCGGAGTGAAATATTTCAGCATCCCCCAGACTTGGCTGTCGGGCAATTGCGCCACTTGCACGGGCTGCAGCTGTTTGATTTGCTCAGGAGTGAGTTTTTGTATTTGTGTCGCTGTCAACTGCTTGAACTGCTGCGGATTGAGTGCCTGCAATTGTTCGCGACTCAAGTCCTGACCTTGGTTTTTCAGCACCACCTGCAATTGTTCGGGCGACAGCGCCGCCATTTGCTGAGCCGACATGCAGTCCATTTTTTTTCTGACCAGGTCCTTGAACACCGTCAGCGGCAATTGCGCGATTTGCTGCGGTTGCAAGGCTTTTAACTGGTTGCAGGTAAAGCAGCCGAGTTGGGTTTTGTTCAGCGCCGTCAATTGATCGACAGATAAAACGCTGAGCTGCGGCGTGGTCAAGGATTGCAACTGGCTTTCTCGCCATTTGCTCAATACCGGCGCGCTGAGTAAGGAGACTTGAGAGGGCGTCAACGCGGCTGTCTGCGTGTCGCTAAGGCCGTTCCATTGGGCAGGTGTGAGGGCTGCAAGTTGTGTGTTGGTCAGCACTTTCAACTGCCCGGGTGAAATCGCACTCAACTGGCTGTTGTTCAAGGCTTGCAGTTGTTCATTTTGCAGACTGGTTAATTGCGTGCTGCTGAGATTCTTGATTTGCGTCAGACTCACTGAAGTGATTTGCACCGGTGACAAATCAGGTATCTGAGCGGCTTTCAGGTATTGAATGCCTTTGATGTCCTTGTCGGTCAGAAAATTGGCTGCGACTGTTTTGAAATCGGCAGACGCATCGGTGGCAGGAAAACGCACCACCGGGTTGCGGTCTGTGGTGTTACCGGTAGGCGAAGGCGAGTTGTCCGCGGTTGAATTGCCGCTCAGGCTGGTGGCCACACCGGTATCGGCAAGAGTCTGACCTAGCCACTGGTTTTTCACCGATGCTTTCATGGCATTCACTTGCGACGTGCTGAACGACTGTCTTTGCTCTGCATTCAGTGCATTCAATTGAGAGGCGCTCAGCACGGCGACTTGCGCACTGCTCAGGGATGTCAATTGAGCGGCACTCAAAGCACTGATCTGGGCGGCGCTCAAACCGCTGATAAATGTGCTGGAAAGCGCAGGTAGTTGGCTGGTGCTGAGGTAACTGAGTTCTGTTTTCGACAGGCTTAACAATTTGCTTGTAGACAGGGCTGACAGTTGATCGCTTGTGAGCGCTTGCAGCTGGGATTTGCCAAAGGTGTTGAGTTGCGCCGTGCTCAGGCTGCTGATATCTGCGGTCGGTAAAGCCGCAATTTGCACGCTGCTGAAGTTGGCCGTTTGGGCAGTCGTTAGCGCTTTGAATTGGGTCACGCTCATGGCGTTCAGTTGCGTAGTACTCAAGCTGCTGATGTAGGCCGAGGGTAAGGACGCCACCTGTTCTTCGCTGAGGTAAGGAATTTGCGTGCTTGTGAGCGCCGGTAGTTGTACTGACGTCATGCTTCTGATTTGTGCCGTGCCTAGGGTACCTATATCTGCCGTGGTCAAAGCGGCCACTTGCAACGAACTGAAGTTGGCAATTTGTGAAGTGGTCAGTGCTTTGATTTGTGCCAAGCTCATAGCATTGATTTGGGTACTGCTCAGACCGCTGATGTACCCCGTGGGCAAAGCAGTCACTTGAGTGGTGGTCAGAAAAGGTATTTGCGCCGTGGTGAGTGCTTGCAACTGCGTTGAAGTCAAGCTGCGGATTTGTGCACTGCTCAAGCTGATGATGTCATCTGCAGGCAGGGCAGCGACTTGCGTGGAACTGAGTTTGACGATTTGCGCGGTGGTCAGCCCTTGGATTTGCGCTGTTTTCATCGCCTTTATTTGTAGACTGCTCAAACTGCTGATGTAAGCAGTGGGTATAGCAGCTACTTGTGTGGTCGTCAGATAAGGAATTTGATCGGTGGTGAGGCCTTGCAGCTGTGTCGATGTCAGGCCGCCGATTTGCAGTGTGCTCAGACTGGTGATGTCGTCGCTGGGCAGTGCAGCCATCTGTGTGGAGCTAAGGTTGGCAATCTGAGCGGTGTTCAGCGCAGTGATTTGCAAAGTGCTCATCGCTTTGAGCTGATTGCCGCTTAATTTGCTTATGTAAGCCTTTGGTAACGAACTCACTTGAGCGGTGGTCAGGGAAGGTATTTGGTCTGTTGTCAGCGCTTGCAATTGCACAGACGTCAGGCTGCCCATTTGTAAGGTGCTCAAACTGCTGAGGTCTGCAGTCACCAGTGACGCGATTTGGTTTGACGTCAGTGAAGGTATTTGTGCGGTGGTGAATGCCAGTAGTTGTTTGGAGGTCAAGGCATCAACTTGCGTCGTGCTGAGGCTGACTATGTCTAGGGTGGACAGCGAGGCGATTTGGCTGGTGGACAGGGAAGAAATCTGGGCAGTGGTCAGCGCTTGTACCTGAGCCGTGCTGAACGATCGGAGTTGCGCTGTGCTCAGTGCGACGATGTCCGTCGTTGGCAAAGCGGCCAATTGCACGCTGGTCAGGGCAAGCAATTGCTTGGTGGATAAGGCCTGCGTCTGTGCAGTGCTCACTGCACTGATTTGCTCGGTAGTCAATACACTGATACTTGCAGTTGACAGTGAACCGATTTGCGCAGTTGTCAGATAGCTTATCTGTGTACCAGTCAGGGTCTGCATATTTGCAGTGGATATAGCCGAGAGTTGGGCGCTGCTAAGGGCTTGAATTTGGGTGGTGTTCAGCGATTTCAATTGTTCTGAACTCAGAATGCTGAAAGTTGCAGTTGATATGGCTGATATTTGCGCAGTGGACAGCTTGGGAATTTGAATCGGTGAGAGTCTATGCACTTTGTCATTAATGCCTGCTGTCGCACTCGCGTAGCTGTAGTTGGTACCTCCGGAGCCCAGTTGAGTTTGAAACCCCTCGGTACCCGCCACACTGATGGGCTTGTTTACGTAGTAATCTGCCAGGGTTCCGTCGGACATTATCCCGTCCAACGCACTTTGACCATACTTCAGTTTTAATATGCCGCTCGCGTTGCTGGAGCTGATGAGCGCATTGATATAAATGTCTTTACCTGCCGTCAGTGTCAACCTTGTTCCCGAAGACCAAATGATGGCTCCATTTACGTGAATACTGCCCTCTAGTGAGCCGGGGTTAAAAGTGCTTATTTCTGGATTGGTTGTGGCCAGCAAGCTGGAAAGTTTGCTGGACCCTATACCGCTGTCCGTGCGAGCGTCGCCGCTATTTGTGATGGTGAAATCTACCGGATCAATCAACCAGTTGCCCGTTTTACCGCTTTTGGACAGTGTGGTCACGACAGCACTGTCGGCGACTTTCACTTTGGCCGCCGAGGTTTCAATAAAACCGCCGTCGCCGCCGTTGGGCGCGCTGGCGTCTAGCTTGCCATCGACCTGAGTGGTGCCGTTGCTCATATCGCCGAGCAACAAAATGCGTCCGTTTTGATTGGCGATGGTTTGCGCTTGCACCGTACCACTGTTTTTCACCAGACTGCCCATCAAGGCGCTGGCGCTGCGCGCCGTCATCAGCACCAATCCGCCGTCGGCGATCAGCATGTGTTTGTTCTCGACCAGGGCATTGACAATGCCTTGGTCTATTTGAACCGTGGTCAGGCTGTTACCGCTGAACACCAGCGTCATGGCGTTGCCTGCGGCCAGTGCTACTGTGCCTTGCTGCGCAATGATCACGCCCTCATTACGCACCTCGGGTGCCAGCAAAGCGATGAAGCCGCCGATGGTGGCTTTCAACTGACCTTGGTTGAGCACGCTGCTGGTGCTGCCGCTACCGCTGAAACCGGTTTTGCCGACCATGAAATCGTCGTTGCTGATGCCGTGCGTGGTGACCACCAGACCGCCGACATCAACTTGAGACGTCGGCCCGAAGATGACGCCGCCGGGGTTGACCAGAAACACCTGTCCGTTGGCGTTGATGCGCCCCATGATCTGGCTGGGGTCGCCGCCGACCACGCGGTTAAGCGTCACCGACGAGGACGAGGGCTGTATGAAATTGATTTTTGCGTCTGTTCCAAGGCTGAAACTCTTCCACTCGATGGCGGCGCGGTTGCTGCTTTGGTTGATGTTCAGCGTATTGCCGCTGCTGCTCAGGCTGGCGTTGCCGCCTACCACTTTGCCGCCTGAGGGCAAGGCGTTGGCCGCCGGTGTGCTTTGCGCCCAGACCCCGGCATTGCACAGGCATGCGGCAGCCAGAGCAATGGTGTTGTAAGAAAAACGACCGGGGTACTGCATGTTTAAAACACCTGACTGGCGCTGAGCCAGAAACGGTTCAAATAATACGTGCCGTCTGCATCGGCGCCGCTGCTGGAAGCGCCAGGGTTGCTGCCTATGCGCTGCGCCCAGGTGGCGCGCCATTGCGACTGGCCCCAGCGGTTAGGAATGCTGGTGCCTATCCACAAACCTGCGCCTTGCAAAGAATAGCTGTTGTTGGTGGTGGTGTTGTACTTGTACTTGGTGATACTGCCCAGATCGTAAAACGCGCTGATTTTGTAAGACTGCTTGTTCCATTGCACCTCATGCTGCCATTCGGTGGTGAACACACTCGCCTCGGCGCCGCTGACCTCACCGCCCGGGTAGGCGCGCACCGCACTGGCGCCGCCAATGCCGAATTTCTCCGAGCTGTCCAGGTTGCGGTTGGCCCATTGGCGCTGGTAGGACAGCAGTAGTGACTGGCTGTCGTTGATTTTGTTTTTGCGGCTCATGCTCAAGCGCCATTTGGTGAACGCACCTTCGGTGTTGTCTGCGGGCGTGGTGTCGTAGTCGACAAAGCCTCGTTGCAATTGCAAACTGGCGTTGTTTTCGCCGCCGCGCCACAGACTGTCCTGGCTTGTCATAGAGACTGTGCTGGTGAGGTTGTCGAGCTGGTATTGCGAGGTGCTGAAGGTACTGATGTTTTTGAAATTTTTATGTTCGGCTGTAAGCACCCAGTCACTGCTGAAGTCACGCCGTCTCACCCACGGCTGGCTGACATACAGGCTTAGCGAGTTGGACGGGCCGTGCAAGTCCAGCGCGTCGTAGCCGCTGATCACCGTGTAATGCGTGAACTCGGTGTTCAAGCCCCAGCGCGCACCGCCGTAACCCAGCGGTTCGTTGTAGCCCAGTCGCAGGTAATCCAAGCCCTGACTGTGCATGTACTGCAGGTTGCCGACATCGGCGCGGCCCAGCATGCCATAGCGGTTGAACTGGCTGCTGAAGCGGCTGATGCCCGACGACACAGTGCCTGAGTTATCCAGCGTCAACTGACCGTCCGATGGGTTTTTATCCTGCACTTGCACCAAGGCTTCGGTCTGTCCCTCGTTCTGGCCGGTGATAAGGCGCACATTCGCTTGCACCCCGGGCACTTCGTTCAACAGCATGGTGGCGCGGTCCATGTTGCTCAAGCGCACAGGCTCACCCACGGGCTGGATTTTTTCAACCAATTTGACGAGTAAATCGGATGGCAGTTTCGGGCTACCGGGGGACTCCATGCGCGCGCCGCTGAACTTGCCTTCGGTGATAGTGATGGTGACGATGCCCTCTGTCAGGTCTTGCGGTAATACATCCACCCGCGCCAATACACCGTCTTCTTGGTAGCGGTTGGCCACCGTTTGGGCAGCGTTTTGTATGTCGGCCACTTCATTGACCGACGGCACTTGCTTGGCGATCAAGCGGGACAAAACAGTGCTGCTGTACACCGTGTTGCCCTCGAATTTAAAGCCTTTGAAAGTGAATTGAGCAGGTGCGTTTGAAGCTTGCGCCGCCGCCTTTTCTGTCGTTTTGCTGTCGGTAGTTTTGGGCGACGCCGTTTGGGGAGCTTCGGGCGGTGTGATCTGCTCGACCGAGGTAGTCACAGGTTCCGCTGATTTGGCTGTATTGGCGGGAGCGACTGACTTGGCGGCAGCGGCTTTGACTTTGGGTGGCGGCAGAGGAGGGAATTGCACCCAATCGCTGGCGGCCGGTCTGGTCGCGGCGGTTTCGGCCGAGTCTGCCTTGGTTGAGGTGGCAGGCGCAGGCTGTAGGGGAGTTACGTTGGTTGGCGTTCGTACTGGTGCGTTCGCAGATGTATCAGTATTGGTGGCAGCGTTTGCAGCCACGGGTGCGGTAGTTGCTGACGGCGGGTTCTTTTTGGCAGGGCGTGCCGGGAAATGGATCCAGTCTGAGGTGGAGACACTGTCAGCAGTGGTTTGTGCATGGCTGACGGCCGCCAGCAGCATGCCTGCCGGTAGGGCACGACTCAGGGCCTTGAAAAGGACTGAAAGTGTTTTAAAAAGTATTCTTTTATTGTGCAGACGCATGAATTCAAACCCGCTGCCAGCAGCAAGTACCAGGATGTGTTCATGGAATCGGCACGGCTTTGGGGAATTCAAATGCCTGAAGGAAATAAAAACAGGAATTTCAATTACTCGACCGGATTTGCAGAATCCAGGGCCAAGGCAAGTTCGCGCTTAGGGTCGAGATCCTGCGTTTGAATCAGCTGCGTTCAGCTATGGTGATACGGTGCAGCAAGCGTCTGTGGCCTTCGTAACCACCGGTGGCCGCGTGTATCAGGCATCTGTTGTCCCATAGCAGCAGCATGTCGGTTGACCAGCGGTGGCTGTAGACAAACTCAGGGCGGGTTTGGTGTTGGAACAAATACATCATCATGTCGTCAGATTCTTTGGGCGACCAACCCTCTATGCCTAAGGTGTAGCCAGGGCTGACATACAAAGCGATGCGCCCGGTTTCTGGATGAACCCGGGCTACCGGCTGTAATTGCGTTTTCAGGGCAGAGTCGTCGTATTTGATGGCCATGGAACGTCCCGCTTCGCGGTCTTTTTCACCATAAGCGCCATCACGCGCATAGCCGCGCCGTGCCGAATGTATGCCCATGGCATGGCGCAAACGGTTTTTCACGTCATCTGGCAGCGCGTCCCATGCGGCGTATTGATTGGCGAACAAGGTATTGCCACCGTGTGGCGGAATAATGCTGCCCAGCAGCGCGGTGGCCGCGGGAGGCGAGGCCATGAAGCTCCAGTCCGAATGCCAAGCCTCGGCAAAAATGCGGGTGGTCTCGTTGGCTTCGCGCCGCACCTGTGCCACATGCGGGTGCCCGGGCATGG
This sequence comes from Comamonadaceae bacterium, assembly GCA_947456305.1. Taxonomy (GTDB): domain Bacteria; phylum Pseudomonadota; class Gammaproteobacteria; order Burkholderiales; family Burkholderiaceae_C; genus Limnohabitans. Next base: position 200,734 of record CANGPN010000001.1, read on the forward strand.
CCTCAAAGTAAGGGTCTTCGCCGTAAGGGCCCATGCCGTGGGCAAAGCGCTCCAGGTCGGTGATAGACAAGTGTTGATAGGGAAACACCAGCAACTGGTGTTGCAGCCATGCGTGACGCAAGGCGTTCAGCGTGCCGCTGTCAAGCGGTTGCGTCAAATCGATATCGCGAATTACTGCGCCTAACGGGGCATCGTTTTTTTCGATGGTGAAACCTTTGGGGTTGGTATTCATTGGCTTTGTCTTTTCATTTCATGACAGCGTACACAAGGTTACTCACCTCATTCAATCGCTGTGAATGCCAAGGGTCGGGCACCCGCGAATTGCTCAGGTAGGCAAACGACACACCGCTGTTCGGGTCGGCCCAGCAATAAGACGTGCCCACACCGCCATGACCAAATGCATTCGCCGGAGCCTCACTGCCCAAGCCACGGATAGACGTTGTCGTGCCCCGCAAGTGCGGACCCAAGCCTCTGTGCATAGGCATGCCCATGAATTCATCTACTCTGTCGCCGGTGTAGTTTTGGATGGCGTAGGCAAGCGTCTCAGGGGACAGCAAACGCATGCCGTTTAGCTCGCCGCCCCCCAACATCATTTGGTACAGCATGGCCATGCCCTGCGCTGTGCCGTAAGCGCCGCCGCCGGGCACACCGGCGGTTTGCCAATTCAGGTTGGTGCTTTCATCGCGCAAGCTCTGTCCCATGGGCGAGCTTGCATCAGGTTCATACAAATAAGCTAAACGGTGCGCTTGCTGGGACGGTAAGCCCATGAACAAATCGTCAGTAAGGCCCAGCGGTGTGATCACCAGTTGCGTGACTGCCTCCCGAAAATCCATGCCGGTGATGACCTCGATGACCATGGCCAGCACCCAGTGCGCGCTCAAGCCGTGGTAGTGCACCTTGGAGCCGGGCGGCCATTGCAGATCAAATTCGCACACAGTTTGCAAAACACGCGCATGGTCTTGCCACATAGAAGCGGGTACATCCGCATCCGGAAACCCGCCTTGGTGCGTGATGACTTGCAGCAGTGTGATGTCTTGCTTGCCTTTGGCGGCAAAGCCCGGCAGGTGGTCCGCCACGCGGTCGGTGAATTGCAATTTGCCTTGTTCGTACAGCTTCCACAAAGTGCATGCCATCAACACTTTGGTGTTGGAGTACAGCAGAAAGAGATGGCGGTTGTCAGCGCTTAATGTGTGCGTATCCGCCGGGTGGTCTTGGCCGATGCGCGACAAACCAAAGCTGTGGTTGACCAGCAATTGACCGCGCTGCGCAATAGCGATTTGACAACCGGGGTAGCGCTGTGCTGCGATGTGCGACTGGATCAACTCAAACAAGGGTTTGAATGCGCTCATTGACTGCCCCCGGCTTTGAGCACCAGCCCCCGGTAAACCGCTGTGTGCGCCGGTGTAGGCACACCGAGTTGCAAGCCGAGTTGGTGCATGCGCCCGGACAACCAAGGCAACTCCAGTGCTTTGCCGCGCTCCAAGTCCTCCGACATGGACGAGCGAAACGAGGGCGGAGCGGCCCGCAAGGTGTTCATGTATTCATCGACCAAGCCAGGCCGCACAGTTTGACCATGCGCCATGGCAACTGCCACGGATTCGTTGATCAGTTGTTGCAAGAATGCGGTGGATTCGGCATGGCTGAAAATTTCACCGATGCGCGCGCGCAGCAAAGACGTAGCACCGGAGAAAGCCGCCAGGCCCATGAACTTTTCCCAGATGATGCTTTGAATATCATCCACCAGCGCCACATCCAGCGCTGAAGATTTCGCGCCCCATTCACCGAGTTCACGCATGACAGCATCGTCATTGGCGCGGTCGGCCACCACTCGGTGAAAACCGCCCGGGCTTTTGATCACGCCGGGTTGGTCAATCACCGCAGACACGTAAATCACGCCACCGCGTACTTTGGCTTGCGGCAGTTCTTTGGCAATCATGGACACACTGTCTATGCCGTTTTGCAAGGTCAGCACGCGGGTGTGTTCTGACACCAGCGCTCGCATGGATTGCGCGGCGCTGACGGTGTCGGTGAGTTTGACCGCGAAGATCACCAGATCTGCAGGACCAATCGACGCAGGGTCCGAGGTGGCTTTGACCTGCGGCAGCAACAAGTCCTTGCCCGGCATGTCTATGCGCAATCCTTTGGACTGCATGGCCTCTAAATGTGCACCTCTGGCGATGAACCTGACATCCGCACCTGCGGCCTGCAAGCGCGCTCCGACGTAGGCACCGACCGCGCCCGAACCCATGATGGCAATCTTCATTGTGTGTCTCCTTGGCGTGCATCTTAGCCATGCTGTACAACACATTCAGAAGGGCCGAACTTCATACCTGTGTTGTTGTTTGTTTAGCCTTGATGCCTTTATTTATACGACCGTTATCTCAGTCAATACAATAGCCGGCATGAAAGATGTATCTGGTTCACCGGGCTATCAGGCGCAGGCAAATCTACCCTGGCATACGCCTTACAGCAGGACTTGAGTGCAACCGGTATGAATGCCTTTGTACTCGACGGTGATGTGCTGCGCACCGGCCTCAACAGCGACCTCGGCTTCAGCCCGGAGGACCGTGCCGAAAATGTGCGCCGAGTAGGTGAGGTGGCAAAAATCATGACGGGTGCCGGTGTCACTGTGCTGGTTGCCTTGATTTCGCCCTACCGTGCAGACCGGGACCGGGCCCGCCAACTGTTTTCGCCAGGCCAATTCATCGAGGTGTTTGTCGACGCCCCTTTGCTCACTTGCATACAACGAGATGTCAAAGGCCTGTACGCCAAAGCCCAGCGAGGCGAAGTACCCGCCATGACGGCGATGACCAGCCCCTACGAGTCGCCGCTTAACCCGGAACTGCACTTACATACTGACACAGTGCCGCTTGTGCAATGCTTAGCGCAAATCAAAGCACTTTTATAGCGCTTGCTCTAAAGAGCTCCCTTTTTTCTCATCAAAATCCCTTGCCCTTGGTAATTCCAATCGCTGCATCAAAGGCCTTGGCGTCATTGCTTGACGCGCCTTTAGCAAACTTGGATTTTGAGCACAGGGTATTGATGCAGCTCAAATCCTGCGGCTGCGGACCTGACTTATCATGCTGAGATAGGTCAAGCCATATCGGTTGCCGGGAGGAATGCTGTGAAAAAGTTGTTGTTAAGCCTGTTGTCTTTGACCATAGCTGTATGGCCGGTGTCGGCCGCTACGCCCGATCTGCCCAAAACCAAGTCGGTCGTCCCTCAAGATGTCTACAAGCAACCTGTGCCCGGGCTTTCAGCCAAGGACTTAGAAAAGTTCCGCAAGGGCGAACGCGTTTTCACTAATTTCTGGATACCGGTCAATAACCCGGTGATCCCTTTGGTCTGGGATTTGTCGCAAAGCGGCCCGGCAGGAGGTGAATGGGGACTTGGCCCCATGTTCATGGCGACCAACTGCGCCGGTTGCCATTTGAACGCCGGTCGCGGCAGGGCATTGGATGCCAGCGGTTTGAGGGTATTCCAGCAGCTCGTGCGTCTGTCTATTCCTGGTGAAACACCGCATGGCGGACCCAAGCCTGATCCGAATTACGGCAATGACATTCAGTCGTTTGACATGATCACCCGCACCGACCCTGATGCACGTGCCGGCGAGGGCGAAGTGTTCATCGACTGGATCACTAGTAATTTTTCGTTCCCGGACGGCAACAGCATTGAACTGCGCAAACCCAGTGTGCGTATCGAGAATTTGAATTTCGGTCCGCTGGCCGACAACGTGATGATGTCATTGCGTAACACACAGGCATTGCTGGGCATGGGTTACCTGGAAGCGGTTAGCGAAAAAGACATTTTGAAGCAGGTCGAGAAGCAAAAAGCTCTTGGCTTGAATGGTCGGCCCAACTATGTGCGCGACGATATCAACAAAAAAACATCTTTAGGGCGTTTCGGCTGGAAAGCGAATCAGCCCAGTATCAAGCAGCAAATTGCTTCTGCGTTTTTAGGGGACATTGGCATCACATCCGCCATTTACCCTGAACAGAGTTGCACACCGGTGCAAAAAGAATGTTTGGCCGTTATCACTGGCAAAGAACCTGAGTTGCGCCCCGAGTTGTGGGAGCCGATCACGTTCTGGTCTCAGTCTCTCGATGTACCGGCCCAGCGCAACAAGGACACAGCCGAATACAAAGCTGGTGAGCAATTGTTTGAATCAGCCGGTTGCTCCGGCTGCCACGTGCCTGAAATGCGCACCGGTAAGTACGCTGCCGTTCCTCAGTTATCGAACAAGCTGATCCGGCCTTACACCGATTTGTTGCTGCACGACATGGGCCCGGACCTGGCCGATGGACGTCCTGACTTCAAGGCCAGTGGTTCGGATTGGCGCACGCCGCCTTTGTGGGGCGCAGGTTTATCTATGCAAGTCAACGCCAGCAATTCGTTTTTGCATGACGGTCGCGCGCGCAACTTGCTTGAAGCGATTGTGTGGCACGGCGGCGAGGCTAAATCGGCTCGCGAAAAGTTTGTGGCATTCACCAAAAAGCAGCGCGAAGATTTGATTTTCTTTCTGTCGTCTATTTAGCGTTTTATAAGACATGCTTTGGCCGAACCATCCGGAGTGGCTGGCATTCCTGAGGTTCATTGAAGACACGCTTTGGCCGAACCATCCGGTGCGCTTTTTTTCTGCGCTTTCGCTGGAAAAAAACGCCCCCTCCGATTCGGCCTGAAGTGATGTTTATGGTTATTTGATTATTTCTATTTAGAAAATTTCTTGCTTCAAGTCACCGCAGAAATGCTGTCGGGGAAATACGTTGAGCGGACAAACGACATGGCGGGCGGGCCGACGCGAACGTAACGGCTTTGCCGTGGAGAGCGGCGACCGTCCCGCCGTGGCGTGAACAATTGGAACCTGACCCTAATTAAACGTTTACATGACCGCGCCCAATTGCCAGGGCACAAACTCATTTTGCCCATAGCCATGCAACTCGCTCTTGCTGGCCTCACCCGACGCGCATGACAACATGCGATCAAAAATGATGCGCCCCATGGCTTGCACCGTCGCGCCGCCATCCACGATTTCACCGCAATTGATATCGATGTCATCCGACTGCCGCTCCCACAGAGCGGTGTTCGTCGCCAACTTCAACGAAGGCGAGGGCGCGCATCCGTATGCAGAGCCGCGACCCGTGGTGAAACAAATCAAATTCGCGCCGCCAGCCACTTGGCCCGTGGCGCTCACCGGGTCGTAGCCCGGCGTGTCCATGTACACAAAACCGTGTTTATCTACTTTTTCGGCGTACTCGTACACCGCTTGCAAATTGCTGGTGCCGCCTTTGGCGACAGCGCCCAATGATTTTTCAAGAATGGTGGTGAGACCTCCCGCTTTATTGCCGGGCGACGGGTTGTTGTTCATTTCACCCGAATGCATGGCCGTGTAATGTTCCCACCAGCGTATGCGTTCCACCAGTTTTTCGCCGACTGCACGCGTGACTGCACGTCGCGTCAGCAAATGTTCGGCGCCGTAAATCTCCGGTGTTTCACTCAGTATGGCTGTGCCGCCGTGCGCGACCAGTAAGTCGACCGCTGCACCCAGTGCAGGGTTGGCGCTGATGCCTGAATAACCGTCCGAGCCGCCGCATTGCAAACCAATGGTCAGGTGTGCCGCGCTGCAAGCTGTGCGTGTGGATTTGTTCACCTCGGGCAACATGGCTTGCACCAGTGCAATGCCTTTGGCCACCGTTTTGCTGGTGCCGCCGCTGTCCTGGATATTGAAGGTTTGCAAAGTGCTGCCTTCGCTCAACCCGCTGTGTGACAACCACGACTTCAGTTGGTTGGCTTCACAGCCCAGGCCCACAGCCAACACCCCGGCAAAGTTCGGGTGCGTGGCATAACCGGCCATGGTGCGTTCCAACACTTGCATGCCCAGGCCTTGCGTGTCCATGCCGCAACCTGTGCCGTGCGTCAGTGCGACCACGCCGTCGACATTCGGAAATGCAGCCAGCGCGGAAGGGTTGGTGGTGCGTGAAAAATGGTCAGCGATGGCGCGCGCGACGGTGGCTGAGCAATTGACGCTGGACAAAATGCCAATGTAATTGCGTGTGGCCACCCGCCCGTCGGCCCGCACATAACCCATGAACTCAGCGTGTTGCAGCGGGGGTTCTGGTTTGACATCAGCGCAAAACGCATAGTCGCGTGCAAAGTCGCCTTTGTTGTCGCCCAGGTTAAGGTTGTGCGTGTGTATGTGTTCACCGGCTGCAATCGGCTGGCTGGCAAACCCGATGATCTGGTTGTAACGGCGCACGGCTTGGCCGGCTTCAATAGCGCGTGTGGCGATTTTGTGGCCGGGTGGAATCAGACCGCGCACTGAGATATTTTCTACTGAAGTGCCGCTCATGAGTTGTTGGCGGGCGATGACGACATCATCGTCAGGATGTAAGCGAATGAAGGATGACATAGAGGCAATCAAAATAGCTTGAACATTACCGCCGACCACTGGGCAGCGCCGCTAGCATAAACCCTAGGAATTATCCGTTTGACCCTAGAGGAACTCGATTCACCCGGGATATTCTTCTTTGTATTCATCCCGGTCTGCGTATGATGACCACACACATAACAACCGGAGATTGACATGAAAACCTTGACTTCCCGAATACTGACTGCACTGTCCATGGTCTTGTTCAGCAGCACGTCTGCTTTCGCCGCTTCATGCGACCCGGTGACTGCCGACGAAGCTGTCAAAGCCGAAGACGCGCGTTATGCCGCACAAACCGGCAATGATTTTGCGGCGATGGAAAAGTTGTATTCACCCGATCTGGTCTATGTGCATTCCAGTGCGGTGGTCGACAACAAACAGTCCTACATTGACTCCATGCGATCCGGCACGGTTCAATACAAAGTCATGCGTCGCTCGGATGTGGTGGTGCGCACGTTCGGTTGTGTTGCCATCTTGACCGGCAACGGCGATTACGATGTGTCCGTCAATGGCAAAGACATGAACGTCAAGTTGCGTTTCCACAGCATTTGGCAGAAAAAAGACGGTCAGTTGCAATACATATCTTGGCAATCTACCCGCCTTCCCTGACATGCCACTCAGCACCATGCCCGACTGGTCGGGCGCTGCTGCAGCTGCGCAGGAATTGCTCAAGCAACAAGACACCGGTGCGCCTTTCACTGGTCTGGCTGATGAGTTTGCCCCAGCCGATGTGATGCAAGCCTATGCCACGCAGGACGCGTTTATCGACATGCAGGCGCACCAGAGGCGCACGTCCATCAGCGGTTACAAGATTGCCATCACCACACCTGTGATGCGCGAGTTTGTCGGCTTTGATGACGCGGTGTCGGGTTGTGTACTGGCAGACACCTTATTTCAAAGCGGTCATACCGTAGAGGCAGCCAAGCGCCAGCACTTGATCATCGAGTTTGAGCTGGCACTGCAATTTGCCCGCGACGTGCCCGAGCGCAAAGCGCCGTGGACCGCAGACAGCATTCTGGACTTCATCGCCTGCGCTTACCCGTCGCTTGAAATCGCTGACGACAGGCACGCGGTATACCCTGATTTAAAACAGAATTTTTTCAGTCTGGTGGCCGAGAACGCTTGGAACCACGGCGTGGTGCTGGGCTCTCAGATTGACAAATCCAGTTTTGCGGATTTGTGGCAAGCCACCGGCACTGCGTATGTCAATGGTGAATCCATAGGCAGCGGCCACAGCCGCGATGTCATGGGGCATCCGCTGCAAGCCATGGCTTGGATCGCCAACCATTTTCAGCAACGCGGTCGCCGTTTCAAAGCCGGGCAATGGGTGACCACCGGCAGTTGGCTGGCATCGTTTTTCCCCGTGAGCGGTCAGAATCTGCGGTTTGATATCGCCGGTTGCGCCGAGGTCTTGGTTCACATCCGTTAATTTTTCAGAGGAGAAGATTCATGAGCAAACAAGTGATTGGCTTTATCGGTGTGGGTTTGATGGGTACCGGCATGGCCAAAAATATTGTCACCAAAGGCTACCCTCTGGTTGTCATGGGCCACAAAAACCGCGAACCCATAGAGCGCTTGAAAGCCTTAGGTGCCACTGAAGCCAAGAGCGCACGCGAATTAGCGGCGCAATGTGACATCGTGCATTTGTGCGTCACCGGTTCGCCGCAGGTTGAAGCCTTGATGAACGGCCCGGACGGATTGATCGCCGGTGGCAAAAAAGGCTTGATCATCATTGATTGCTCGACCTCCAACCCGGTGTCGACCAAGCAAATGGCTGCGCTGGCCGAGGGCCACGGCATGCATTTCATTGACGCGCCGCTGGGCCGCACACCGGCTGAAGCCGAAGCCGGCACCTTGGACGCCATGGTCGGCGCTTCGCCTGAATTGTTTAATACGGTCAAACCGGTGATTGAATGCTGGGCCGGCAATATCGTGCACCTGGGTCCTGTGGGTCTGGGCCACACCATGAAACTGATAAACAACTTTGTCGCCATGGGCTACGCAGCATTGTTCTCAGAAGCGCTGGCGATTGCGCGCAAAGCCGGTTTGAGCCAGGACCAGTTTCATTCGGTCATAGGCTCGGGTCGCATGCGCAGCCCGTTCTACGACACCTTCATGAAATGGACCATGAACGGCGACGAAAACGCGCACAAATTCACCATCACCAATGCGCACAAGGACATGCGTTACCTCAGCAGTCTGGCGACAGACATAGGCGCTTTGCACCCGATTCAATCGATGGTGAAAAACTCGTTTGCCGCCATGGAGGCGCAAGGCTATGCGCAGAAATACGTGCCCATGCTGGCCGACTTTGTCGCCACGCAAAACGGTTTGCCGCCGTCGCACAAGTTTTAATGGCGCATGCTTATGAATGCATTGTTTGATTTGAGCGGCAAAGTCGCCATCGTCACCGGCGGCAATGGCGGCATCGGTCTGGGCATGGCCACAGGGCTGTCCGCCGCCGGGGCCACGGTGGTGGTGGCCGGTCGCAACAGTGAAAAAAACGCCAGTGCGGTGGCGCAGTTGCTGGCAGCCGGTGGAAAAGCCATCGCCATTGAAGTTGATGTGCAACTTGAGGCCTCGTGCCACCGCATGGTGGAACAAACCGTGGCGGCGCTGGGGCGGGTAGACATCCTGGTGAACAACGCAGGCATGAACATACGCAAGCAACCCCAGGCTTATGCCTTGGCCGAGTGGAACCAAGTGTTGCAAACCAATTTGACCAGCGCCTTCAGTTGTTCGCAGGCGGTCTATTCCGAGTTCAAAAATCAAGGCGCTGGGAAAATCATCAACATCGGGTCCATGATGTCGATTTTCGGGGCCTCATTTGCCACGCCTTACGCTGCATCCAAAGGCGGCTTGGTTCAAATGACCAAAGCCATGGCCTGCGCTTGGGCGGCGGACAACATACAAGTCAATGCGGTGCTACCAGGTTGGATAGACACGGCCTTGACCCGGCAGGCGCGCACCGATGTGAGTGGCTTGCACGAACGTGTGCTTGACAGAACCCCGGCCAAGCGCTGGGGTGAACCCGGGGACTTCGGCGGTATTGCGGTGTTTCTGGCCAGTGCGGCATCGGATTTTTTGACTGGTACCGCCATACCGGTGGACGGCGGTTACTCGGTGCAAGGCTGACATTCGATGGCCAGCGGTCAAACCCGGACCGCCGCTGCCGGTTGCTAACATCAGCTTTGACTTTCGAATTGCCCCATGTTGTTTAATGTTAATCACAATGTCTTTTTGACAAGCCGTTCACTGGCTGCCGGTTTGCTCTCGCTTTGCTTGGGTTTATGGCCGATAGTTGTGCCGGGTCAGACCAAAAACCCGGTGCCGGAGGAGAAAGCGTCACCGCTATGCAAAGCGGAAGATTTCCGCACCATGGCCTACTCCATCAATGATGTGCAGGTACGCGAAAAACGCGCACTGGAGTGGTTGTCCAGGTACGGCAAAGAATGTGCTTTCAAAGAAATCGAGCTTATTCGCGCCAATCTGGCGGTATGGCTGGGAACAGCTGACACAGACAAAGTGCACCAGACCGCCAAGGAATTGTATTTGGCGAAAAAACCAGCGGCTTCCACCTTGGAGGTCAGTAAAAACACCAGCACCGCACCGGTGATTGCACCGTCCGGCAGCATAGACACCACGGCCACCAAAAAGGTCAAGAAACTCGCCAACAAAGTGGATGAAAAAACAGCCGTCAGCAAAGAATATGCTTTGCGCGAGAGTGAAATTGCACAATGCCTGCCGAATGAAATCGCCAACTGGAACGATGGCGCCAAAGACACCAAAATGCTCAGCCCCAGCATGGTGTACGTGTACGAACACCAGGGCGCACCGGCCGGTGTGAGTGAGGATGCGGTGTTCTCCGTTTTGCAACAGGCGGCGTCTGCCTGGGACCAGTGCGGCGGCCAGAACACGGTCATGCTGAAGCGGGATTTTTTTGACAACAAGAGTATTTTCAAAATAGCGGTGCAATGGAATGACGATGACAAGCTAGGCACCATTGGCTTGGCCAATATCACCAAAAAAACGCTGACACTCAGCCCTGAGGCCTTTCTCAATCTGAAGAAAGCCAATGCCAGCCGTCATCTGATGGAAACCCTGCAAATGGTGGTGTCGCACGAAGTCGGTCACTTCCAGGGCTTGACCGCACATTCACGCCGCTGTGTCGACGTGCTGTCTTACTACGCCAATGACGCAGGCGAAAAATGCTTTATCCGCGACAACGGCGTCATGCCTAAAAACTTTGAATACCGGTCTTTGCTGCCCACAGCTTGCGATATTCAGCGTTGCCGCATGGCCAACAACAACTAAACACCGGGTTCGCGCAATACCTTGTTGCAGGACGTCAGCCTGCGGAATCAAAGCCGATAATGCGTGTTTTCAACCCACTTCATTTCCTCATGAAAACAACCACGCTTTTGTGTGCCGGCTTGCTGGCCTTGTCTGTCGGTGTCGCCAATGCCGAGAATAAAACCGAAACCTTGCCCAGCGGCGTGAAAATCGAGCACCTCAAAGAAGGCAGCGGCGCCAGTCCTACCGCCGCAGACACGGTGGTGGCGCATTACCGTGGTACTTTGCCGGACGGCAAGGAATTTGACAGCAGCTATAAGCGTGGCGAACCGATTGCTTTTCCTTTGTCGCGCGTGGTTCCTTGCTGGACCGAGGGCATGCAAAAAATCAAAGTCGGCGGCAAAGCCCGACTGACTTGCCCTCCCGCCACAGCTTACGGCGATGAAGGCATACGCGGCGTGATTCCACCTAAGGCAGTGTTGCAGTTTGAAGTCGAACTGGTCAGTATCAAAAAATAATTGACGTGTTCAGTCCATGCTGCGTCTCAGCCTTGCACTGACTTGATCGACCAGCATGGACAACAGCAGCATGGCCATGATGAGTGTGCAGGCATGCTTATAGTCCATCAGCGACAAGGCCACATAAAGCATTTGTCCTAAACCGCCTGCGCCTACAAAGCCCAGTATGGCGGCCATGCGTATATTCATTTCCCAGCGGTACAGCGTATAGGCCAGCAACTGCGGAGCAATTTGCGGCAAGGTGGCGTAGACAAACGTCAAGCCACTGGCAACCCCGGCGTCTTGCAAAGCCAGAGCAGGTGCGCGTGGCGCGTTGTCTATGGCCTGCGCAAACAATCGCCCTAGCACGCCTGTGGTGTGCAAAGCCAGCGCCAATGCACCGGCGAAAGGGCCCAGGCCGACCGCCAACACCGTCAAAGTAGCCCAGACCAACTCCGGCACGCTACGGCACAGATTGAACACCGCATTCACCATCACGCGCGGTTTGCCAAGGGCTAGCAGCAAGCCCGCTACGGCTGCCAGCGCGGTGCCCAGTATTGACACCGCAAGTGTTTGCCAGACGCCTTCAGCGGTTTTAAGCAGCACCTTGGCTGAAACATCCACAGGAAAAAAACCGGTCACAAAATGGACCATGGATAGCCCGGCTTGCACAGTCAGCAGCTCTGAAAAGTCGATGGACAGCAAGGCAAAACTGCTGATGACCGAGATCAGGCCTGTAAGGCCGAACAACTGACTGCGCCAGCCAAACGGCGATGGTTGTCGTGGTGCTGGTGCATCCAGTGATTGGCGCAGCCAGACTGATAAGCCGTCTGCCAGCAACACCAGTGACAAAAACACAATCAGCACCGAACAGGCTTCGCCGCCATTGAGCATCTTCATGGCCTGGTCCATCAACTGACCCAAGCCCCCGGCGCCGACAAAGCCCATCACCACCGAAGCGCGCAAAGCGCATTCCCAACGGTATACGGTGTACGAGGTGAGCTCTTTGGCCGCCAACGGCAATACACCGTACAGCATGGCCACCGGACGACTGGCACCTGCATCCAGCAAGGCACGGGCAGGTGCGGTATCCACTGATTCCAGAATTTCCGCATACACCTTGGCCAACATGCCGCCATAAGTCAGTCCCAGTGCCAGCACACCAGCCACCGGCCCCAGACCCATGACGCGCACAAACAGTAACGCCCACACCAATTCGGGAACACCACGCAATACAGTCAGCCAGGCGCGCGACACCGGTTGCAAGCCAGGGTGCGCTCGGCAAACACGGCTGACACTGTAGGCCAGCGGTACCGCTATCAGCAAGGCAAGCCCCATACCTGCAGTGGCAATCGCCAACGTTTCGAGTGTGGCTTTAAAGAGTTCAGTTAAAAAATCTGCGTTCGTTTGCGGCGGTAAAAATGCAGCCAGAAATTGGCCTGTGACTTTCAAATTGCCGGAATCAAACAGCGCGCCGGGGTTGAACTCAGCCGCTTTGAGCACCGGCCAGGCCAGCAGCACGAGCAACAGCGATAGCGACAAGCGACGGGCGGCAAGCGGGTCGCGGCGGGATTCAAGCGTTGCCATGTGATTCAAGCCGGGTATTGAAACGTCATTTCGCTTGTAGGGAATGTCTTCATTTTGGATGCATAAGGCATACTGGCTTCATTGGCAAACAATTCATCCAACATGCTTTGAGTCACTGCGCTTGCGGGCAGGTCAAACGCCAGCTGACCATCACGCAAACCGACGATGCGGGGGAAACAGCTCAGCGCCAAATCAACCGCATGCAAGCTGGTGATCAATGTGGCTCCACGCGCGCTGGCATCTTGTTTCAGTACCTGCAACATAGCCAGCGCCAGGCCGGGGTCCAGCGCCGAGACCGGTTCATCGGCCAGCAGCACATCGGCTTGCTGGTAAAGCACGCGCGCCATTCCCGCGCGTTGCAATTGCCCGCCCGAGAGTTGATCGCAGCGGTCAAATAATCTGTCAGCTATTTGCACTTGCGATAGCACACGCCTTGCCCCTGCAATGTCCCGGGGATACAGCAAAGAAGCCAGCGATTTCCAGGCCGGCCATACGCCTGATCGCCCCGCCAGTACGGCCGTCACCAGGCGTTGGCGTCCGGGCAGTGGCGGGCTCTGGTAAATCGAACCTATGCGTGTTCTAAGCAAGCGCAATGACGCCGTGTCTTGCTGATCTATGCGCTGATTGAGCACCGTTACTTGGCCGTGAGTAGGCGCCAAGCGAGCCCCGATCAAAGACAACAGCGTGGTTTTGCCAGCGCCTGATGGGCCAATCAATGCCAGGTGTTCGCCGTCTTTCACTTGCAGGTTGATGCCTTTGAGAGCCACCCGACCGTTGGGTTGCACAAAATCGACTTGCTCTAAATAAATACTCATGGGCGGTTCATGGCAGGCTTGAGGCGCTGGCAGGTATCAAGAAAGCCTTGCTCATGACTATTTCAATAAGCCCGCGGATACCGCCGCTTTTTCGATGCCGTCGTAGTTTTCCTTGCGCGTAGGTATGAAACGAGTGGCGCGTTGCAAGTTCAGAATCTCTTTGTGTTCAGGGTTACCGGCGTCGAGTTTCAAAAACGCATCGCTCAATGTTTTGACCAGCTTGGGGTCCAGGTCGCCGCGCACCGTCCAGTTGTAATCAAAGAAAGGCGGCGTGGTGGCAAACACGCGCACTTTGTCGGTATCGACTTTTTTCTGTTCGACCAGTTTGTCCCAGACGGACGCGTTCAGCACCCCGGCGTCGGCTTTGCCTGCCGACACAAAGGCAGCGGTCGCATCGTGGGCACCGGAAAACGCGATGTTCTTGAAATCTTTCTCCAGATTCAATCCCGCTTGTTGCATGAAAAAACGCGGCATCAAACTGCCTGAGGTGGAAGAGGGCGCGCCGAATGCGAAAGTCTTTCCTTTGAGATCGCTCAGGCTTTTGATGGACGGGTCGGCGGTGATGAATTTGGAGGTGAATCTGGCGTCTTCTTCGCGTTGCACGATCGGTATGGCGCTGCCGTTGGTGCGTATGCGCGCCTGTACAAAGGTAAAGCCGCCCAACCAAGCCAGATCAATCTTGCCTGCTGCCAGCGCTTCGACTACCGCTGCGTAATCGGTCACGGGCGTGAACACCACTTTCAAACCGGTTTGAGCAGACAGGTAGTTGCCAAGCGGCGCGAACTTGCGCTGTAACTCGGTGGGAGCCTCATCGGGAATGGCTGAGACGCGCAGCACGCCTTCACTGGCGTGCGCTATGTGGGAAAGCAAGAGGGAAACGGGCAGGCACAAAGCCGAACCCAAGGCCAGACGGCGGCTATGGAAGTGATTCATGGTGATGTCCGATTTGAAACAGCCACCTGCGTGCGGAATCACGCAGATTTAATGAGCGCTGCAGCGCGGAAAAACAAGGTTCGGTACACAGGACCGAGAGGTCATTTTAGCGACAGCTTGTTTTTAATCGGTACTTACCCTTGAGCCAGGTGTTTGCAGCGGTTCAGACGGAGGTTCGCTCGAATGTCTGTGCTAAGGTCATTGGTTGACGAAACCACAGCAAGGTGCTGAGCATGAACACTTCTACTTCCAACCTTTCAGACAGCCCGGAATTCATCAAAGCCACCTACGACAAAGTCGCCGGTCATTTGATTCCGTTTTTGTTTGTTTGTTACATCGTGGCCTTTCTTGACCGTGTCAACGTGGGTTTTGCCAAGTTGCAAATGGCCAATGACTTGCATTTCACCGATGCGATCTACGGTTTCGGTGCAGGCATTTTCTTCATAGGCTATTTCATATTTGAAGTGCCCAGCAACGTCATACTGGAAAAAGTCGGTGCCCGCATGTGGATCGCCCGGATCATGATCACCTGGGGCATTATTTCCTCGGCCTTCATGTTCACTGACAACATTTACTGGGGTTCGCTGGCCAGTATGTTCAATTGCTCCGACTCGGAGTTCACTTTTTATGTGTTGCGGTTTTTGCTCGGCGCCTGTGAAGCCGGTTTCTTTCCCGGCATTATTTTGTATTTGACCTACTGGTTTCCGGGCTCACGTCGGACCAAGGTGATTGCCTTGTTCATGACGGCAATTGCCATCTCCAATGTGATCGGCGCGCCGGTGTCGGGTGCCATCATGCAATACATGCAAGGCATGGGTGGCTTGCGCGGCTGGGAATGGTTGTTTTTGCTTGAAGGTATTCCTTCTGTGGTCGTTGGCTTTCTGGTTTTTGTGTTTTTGCCTGACGGGCCCAAACACGCCGCTTGGTTGGACGAGCGCGAGAAAACCTTCATCGTTCACGAAGTGCAATTGGACGACGCAGGCAAGGAAGAGCTGGGCAAGGGCCACAGCCTGTGGGATGCCTTCTCTGACTACCGGGTCTGGGGTCTGGCGCTGGTGTATTTTTCCGGTGTTATTTGTTTTTACGCTATCAACTTCTGGATGCCGACCATCATTCAAGAGCTTGGTGTGGACAAAAAGGACTTCTTCAAAGTCGGCTTGCTGAGCATGATTCCCTGGGGTATTTCCGCGGTGTTCATGGTGTGGTGGGGCGCGCATTCCGACAAAACCGGCGAGCGCCGCTGGCACGTGGCAGGCTCACTGTTGATCACAATTGCCGGACTGGTCGGCCTATCGCTGGTAGGCCATTCACCTGTGCCTTCGCTGATCGCCTTGACCTTGGTGGCTTCCGGCAGCCTGGCTTTTGTGTCTACCTTCTGGTCATTGCCGACCGCTTTTCTTTCAGGAACCGCCGCCGCAGCTGGTATTGCTTTTGTCAATTCGGTAGGCAACCTGGGCGGCCACTTCGGTCCCGACCTGATCGGCCGCATCCGAACTATGTCGGGTGGCGCAAGCGAGGCCGCTTTCTGGGCGCTGGCTGCGATTGCAGTCATCGGTGTGATAGTTACGCTAGCGCTGCCCAATACCCAGAAAAAACTGGCTTAAAACCGTTGATTCATTGGCACACATAAACCACCAGAGGGAGTATGAACGACCCCTCTGGCGGTATCACCTGCCACTTGAGTGATCCGGTTTGCACGTTATTGAGTTCAGACACTATCTTGCCGCTGGCTTTGAGTCCTTCGTGCCAAGCCGAATAAAGCACGCGGTAATTATGCTTTTGGCAATCGACTTCAATCTGCACTTTGGATGAACGGTACAACCTGTCGCTGTGCATAGGCGAAGGCGTGGGTTGCTTCATCTCCCGCAAAAACCAGGCTGATACCAGGTTTCCATTTTTTTTCACGGTTTGCAAATCAATAGAAGCCGAGCCATCTGCGGCTTCAAGTAAAAAAGTCCATTCGGCTCTGGCACTGGCCAGGGTCAGTGACAACAACGCCAGCAGGCACAGCTTGACAGGTTTCAAAATACCACTCGATTCATTAGTTAAATAGGTCAGGCGCCGGTACTCAGGCGGTTTTTCAAGCCGGGCGGGTTAGAAAACGTCTTCATGAACGCATCCTGTCCGGCATTGGAGAATTTCACACCCGCTTGTTTGATGGCGTCATCACTGACTTTGTTAAGCGGTGTATAAAACGGGTGATGGTGCGCAATGAAAGGATTGTTCCGCGCAGCGTTATAGCAAAACAATACCGTCCAGCGCCGGTTCGGTGAGCGGTTCTGGTCGGAGCGGTGCATCACATTCGCATGAAAGAACAAGCCGTCGCCGGGCTCCATTTCCACGTGTTCCAGCGGCATGGTGCGCAACATCTGCTCTACACGTTGCGGATCGGCGCCGACTTGCTCGCCGGGGATGATGCCATGGTCGACCCGGCCGGCCAGATGCGAACCGCGCAAAACCTGCAGGCAACCGTTTTCTTTGTTGGCCTTATCCAGCGCCACCATGACGCTGGCCATGTGCGGCAGCAGACAACCGTTGTGGTACCAGTAACCGTAGTCCTGATGCCATTCCCAGGCGCCGCCGTCCAGCGGTTCCTTAGCCGTCAGTTTGGAGTGATAGTGGTAGACCTCGCCACCCAACATTTGCTCCATGGTATCGACTACCCGGTGCGATCTGGCGGCCAGCCCGTAAGCGCTATCGCCGGGATGGTTCCAGGTGGCCATCATGGTGGCCTTGCCTTGCGAGTCCTTGCGTTGGTAAAGGCTTTTTTGCAGATCAGGGTCTTGTTCAATCGAACCGCGCATCAACGCAATTTCCTCTGGGTCAAACAGACCGCGGACAAGCACATAACCGTCGGTCTCAAAAGCCGCTTGCTGAGCAGGTGTGAAAACAGACGCCATGACAACTCCTTGCTGGGTAATGAGTAAGGCACTCATCTGATAAGACCTCAGAATACAACAATATGCAGGTCAAACTGAGCATAGACCTCAAAAAGAACGGCTGCCGTGTTCAAACCAGCCCGAACCCGTCGTTCATGTGGCCCCCGGCAGATTTTCCGGCTGGACTGGCCCCTAACCTGGCTGCCTACAATGAAAGTCATGAATCATCAGGCTCCATTTGCTTTGACCGGCATTTCTTCCATGGCAACCAAGTCTTTGTTGGCAGACTTGTGCGAGCAGTACTTGGATAAAACCGGCGTGCACGTCCATATCGAGTCTGTCGGCGGCGTGGATGCCGCCGCTCGCGTCAAGGCTGGGGAAATTTTTGACCTGGTACTGCTTGCCGCTGACTCGATCGCGCGTCTAGAGGAAGCCGGTGGTGTGTTGGCGGGTAGCCGTTGCGATTGGGTGACATCGCCGGTAGCTGTGGCAGTCACTGCGGGAGCCATAGCGCCGCTGATAGGTACCGAGTCACAGTTGCGTGAGGCGGTGTTGGCAGCGCCTTCTTTGAGCTATTCCACCGGACCCAGCGGTACTTACCTGGAGCAACTCTTCACGCGCTGGGGCGTGATGGACGAATTAAAGTCACGCATTGTGGTGCCGCCTCCGGGCACGCCTGTCGCTTCTCTGGTGTCCCAAGGCAAGGCCGCCATCGGGTTTCAACAGCGCAGCGAGTTGCTGCACCAGCCCGGCATCACGGTGATTGGTGATCTGCCCTCGTCAGTGGCCTGCATCACCACCTTCAGCGCAGGCATAGGCATGAACTGCTCGCTGGACAGGGAACGGTATGAACTTGCGCACCGGTTTTTGCAGTACTTGGCGTCTGAAGAAGTCCGGGCGCTCAAGCAGCAGCACGGCATGGATTGGGCGCCCGTTAGCCCGGTACATGTTCAGGCATCATCGACCCTTTGATTCATCGATCCACACAATCTCAATTTATGAAAACCCAAATCACAGAACTCTTTGGCATCCGCCACCCCATCATCCAAGGCGGTATGCACTATGTGGGCTTCGCCGAACTGGCTGCGGCCGTATCCAATGCCGGCGGCTTAGGCATCATCACCGGACTGACCCAGCGCACGCCGCAGGATTTGGCGAATGAAATCCGCCGTTGCCGCGATATGACCGATAAGCCCTTCGGTGTCAATCTCACTTTTCTTCCTGCACTCAAAGAGCCGGACTACCCAGGTTACATACAGGCCATCATTGACGGCGGCGTGAAGGCGGTGGAGACGGCGGGCAACAACCCGCAAAAATATTTGCCTGCTTTGCAGGCCGCCGGTGTGAAAGTGATTCACAAATGCACGTCGGTGCGTCACGCCCTCAAGGCGCAAACCATAGGTTGCGATGCGCTCAGCATTGACGGATTTGAGTGCGGCGGACACCCGGGTGAAGACGATATTCCGAATTTCATTCTGTTACCGCGCGCCGCTGACGAATTGAAAATCCCGTTTGTCGCGTCCGGCGGTATGGCCGATGGCCGCTCGCTGGTGGCCGCGCTGGCGCTGGGTGCGCAAGGCATGAACATGGGCACCCGTTTTATTGCTACGGTGGAAGCCCCGGTGCACGAGAAAGTCAAGCAAGCTATATTGGCCGCCACCGAACTCGACACGCGCCTGGTCATGCGTCCGCTGCGAAATACCGAGCGCGTGTTGCGCAATCCGGCGGTAGACCGTTTGCTTGAAAAAGAGCGCGCCTTGGGCAGCAGCATCAAGTTTGAAGACATCATGGACGAAGTTGCCGGTGTGTACCCGCGTGTCATGGTCGATGGCGACATGGACTCGGGCGCCTGGTCCTGCGGCATGGTGGCCGGTTTGATCCACGATATACCGACAGTCCAAGCTTTGATAGACCGCATCATGGCCGAAGCCGAGGGCATTATTCGCCAGCGCTTGGGCGGCATGTTGAATGCATAAACACGCGTGAGCACCGGTTGTGTGCCGGCGCTGAAAAGCTGCTCAGGGAACCTGTTTCAAGGCCTTGAGCACATCGACCACCAGACGGTCTTGTTTGTATTCGATGCCATTAGGGTCGACGCCGGTTCTGACAATCACCAGGTCATGGCCGGGCACCACGGTCACATACTGCCCTTTGTTGCCGAAGGTGGTGTAAGTGCCTTTAGGTACCTCGGGCATGGTGTCAAGCAGCCAGAACTGCGCACCGTAGCCCCATTCACCTGCGACAGGCGGCTTGGTAGGTGCAGGCGCGCTGACAAACTGAATCCAGCCCTCAGGCAATAAACGTTTGCCTTGATGCACCCCGTCCTGATCCAGAAAAATACCGAACCGGGCCAGATCGCGCGCCGTGGTGTACACCTGACTGGAGGCGATGAAATTGCCTGCATGGTCTACCTCCATGCGCGTGTGGAACATCCCCAGCGGATGCAGCAATTCGTCATAAGGAAAGCGCAAATAGCGTAAATCGTCTGCCAATAAATGGCGCAGTGAACGCATTAACAACAGCGTGTCGTTATTGGCGTATTTCCAACGGGTGCCGGGTTTGGCTTCCAAAGGCGTGCCGGTGGCTGCGCTGACCACGTCCTGACCGCCGAAATACACCGCTGCCGAATTCGCGCCGCCGCTGTACAAGCCGCTGGACATCCACATCAATTGTTTGTAAGTGATGCTGCGTCTGGGGTCGCCTACGGGCCACTCGGGAATGGACACAGGTTTGTCCAAGTCCAATAACCCTTGTTGACTGGCCACCGCCAGCAGCGCCGCAGTGATGCCTTTGGCGGTCGACCAAGTGCGGTAGCCGCTGTGTATGCCAAAGCCCGGGCGGTAGCGCTCGGCAATCAGCTTGTAATGGTTGTGCTTGTCCCGCTTGAGCACCAGCACCGCCGTGGTGACGGTGCCCGGTTTTTTGGCGTGCGTCACGCCGTCGAAGGCTTTGGCCAGCACATTTTCAAGTTGCGGGTAAGCGGGGTCAATGCCATTAGCCGGTAAATCGACTTTGTCACCGGTTGGAAATGCCTGCCCGCTGACATCGGGCGCAGGCGCATACGACACATTTGGCAGACGCGGGATATCGCTTAGCGTCCAATGCGGTGGTAACAACGTACAGCCCATGGTCGGACGGTAAGCGGCAATGCGCCGGAAGGTGTTTGTTGGATCTGAGGCAATCACCAGTTGGCGTTTTTCATCAATCACAGGGTCTGGAAAGCCTTTGCCTTGCACGTCGACCAGTTCAACTTTGAGAATGTCGTTCAAGGGTCTGCCAGCGAAAAAATGCGCCGAGCATGTAAAGATAGCGCGGTAGCCTGCGACGATGTCGGGCGCTTCGTGGTCTGCGGCACCGGCCGGCATTAGGTAGGGCGTTGCTGCGCTCACCCCTGAAGAAAACAAGGCGCAACACAACAGTGGGATCAGGAATCGCATGGTTTGGATCCGTTTCAATAGTTGAACTCAGCAATGAATTCCGGTCATGATAAGCCTGAGCCGGACAAGGCAAAATAGGTGCATGAATGCGATTGCCACTGAACACGTTTTTTTGACGGCGGCTTTTTACAAGTTTGTCGACTTGCCGGATTTCCAGGAACTGAAACCACCTTTGCTAGCCTTTTGCGAAGCCCACCATGTCAAAGGCATGATTTTGCTGGCGCGCGAGGGCATTAACAGCACCATCGCCGGTGCTCCAGCTGATGTACAGGCGGTGCTGGCTTATCTGCGCGCCGATCCGCGCCTGGCCGATCTGGAGCACAAAGAGTCCTATGCCGATGAACCGCCTTTTCACCGCATGAAAGTGCGTTTGAAAAAGGAAATTGTCACCATGGGTGTCGAAGGCATCAGTCCTGTTCACATGGCCGGCACTTATGTGAAACCGCAGGACTGGAACGACTTGATCAGTGACCCGGACGTGGTGCTGATTGACACCCGCAATGATTACGAAGTTGAGATTGGTACGTTCGAGGGTGCCATCAATCCTGACATTCAAACCTTTTCACAACTGTCGGCCTGGGTGGAAAAAGCGCAAGCTCTGGAAGCGGTCAACGGCCGCAAACCCAAGGTCGCCATGTTTTGTACCGGCGGCATACGCTGCGAAAAATCCACGGCATTGATGCGCACGCACGGCTTCGATGAGGTGTTTCATTTGCAAGGTGGCATTCTCAAATACCTGGAGCAAATACCGCCGGAAAAAAGCCTGTGGAGGGGCGAGTGTTTTGTGTTTGATGAACGCACGTCGGTCGGCCACGGCTTGGTTCCGGGCAAAATGGGTATATGCCGCAGTTGCCGCGATCCGCTGGCCGAAGGCATGATCGACTCCCCCTTGTTTGAACTTGGCGTCAGTTGCCCGCGTTGTCACGCCACTACCAGCGAAGAACACAAGCAACGTGCGCGTGAACGGCAAAAGCAGTTTGTGCTTGCCAAGGCGCGAGGCCAGGTCCATCTGGGAGAGCCGCAAAAACAAAAAAATATCGCTGCTTTGCTGCCTCAGGATGCGCCTGTGTTGTATTCATTCCGCCGTTGCCCTTACGCTATGCGCGCCCGTATGGCGCTGCTCGCAGCAGGCATACGCTGTGAAATCCGTGAAGTGGCGTTGGCGCAAAAACCGCAAAGCATGCTGGATGTCTCGCCTAAGGGGACAGTACCGGTGTTGGTCCTCAAAGATGCAGTCTTAGAGCAAAGTCTGGACATCGTGCTCTGGGCTTTGCGACAGCACGACCCGCAATCTTGGTTGCCTGCTGACAGTCAGGTGCAGACAGAGCAATTGGCCTTGATCGGACAATGCGACGGCGAATTCAAACACCACCTGGACCGCTACAAATACCCTCAGCGTTACCAATTGAACGACGGTGTAGCAGACCGGGAGGCGGGCGCTGTTTTTTTACTGCAACTGAATCAACTTCTCACAAGGAACTTGTTTTTGAGCGGGCAAACTTGGGGTTTGGCAGATGCGGCTATTGCGCCTTTTGTCAGACAGTTTGCACACACTGATCCTGGCTGGTTCAGCGCTCAAGCCTGGGCAAAGTTGCAGCAGTGGCTGTCAGATTTCGAAAATTCTGCACGGTACCAACAGTGCATGCACAAATACAAAGTTTGGTACCCCGACCACAAGCCTGTGGCATTTCCACCGGTTTGAAAACAGCACAATCGCCGTGTGATGTTAAGCAGGCTTGAGAAAGTAAAACGCTATGAAAAAAACTGATGTTCAGTTACGCTTCGGTTGGTTATTGCTAGCTTGCTTGTTCGTAGCTGTTTTTTGCGGCGTCATGGTGTGGTTTGCCAGCACCTATTTGACCGATTGCTGCGGCCCTTGACTTTCACGACCACATTCAACTCAGAAATTTGATAAGCGCATCAGGGTGTATGCCCCAGTTAAATAAGCCTGACAATCCCATCAGCAGGCCAAAAGACGAGGGGATCAGGGCCAGGAAATAAAGCCAAGTCAGTCCCGTCAAAGAGGCAACTGCCAACAAAGATATGGCAATCGCAATAGCTGCTTCCGACAGGTCGAACTGGTCATCGATGAAGTTCAATCCATCGTAGGTTTGTTGGTCCAGTTCTGCCAGTTGTTTGAGTGCAGCTTTCTTTTCATTTTGCTCTTTGGCTAAAGAACCGTAATAGTTAATTTGAATTTGGTACTGCGGTTGTTGACGCTTATCCGCTGACAAAGCCATCAATTGGAGGGTGGCCAGTGTGGCGTTGGCAATTTCTTCACGCAGATTTCGAGCCTGGTAATAGTTCCAGTGATCCAGCTTGTCTGCTTGTGCTTGTTGCATGGCCTGGACAATATTGTCGTCTTTGACTTTGCAAATACCCAAGAAAGTCGCTAACAAGGCAACACTGACAGCAACCGCAGCATTAAGCCATGGGCTCTGAGTAGCATCAGATGAATGTTGTTCTGAGGATTGCTGAACCAGGTCAATCGGGTCAATGTCCATGATGGTGGCTACTTGGTATTTTTATTTCCGGTAGTTGTTGGCGGTACTTTCACCGGTTGATCACGGCAACTGCCCTCGTGGCGTAATTTTGCACCTGCTGCCAACATCTTGCAACGGTTGGGGTAGGTTTGCGTGCGGGGTGAATGCATCCAGTAACCGCATACTGGTGCGTATTCATCGGTACAGGCCAGGCAGCTTGCGCACAACAAAGTCAGGCAAATGAGAAAGACAGAACGCATCGAGAGCATCGTGGATTATTGAACCGAAGACAATGATAGCCATCGATTGATTGACGTGTTGTTTTGTAAGCGTTGATCGGCTTACTAAGTGGCAATGGGCTGTCTTGAAGTTGAGGGTTTTAATTGCTCAATCGCCGCGGACAAAGCTGCGAAATACGCTGCGCCGGTTGCGGTGATGGTCAGTAATTTGGTTCTTTTGTCCAAGCTGGAAGCCACCAGTTTGATGAGTCCGGCGTCTATCAAAAGGCTGAGTTTGCGGTGAAGCGTAGAGCGGGAGGCAATGCTTTTCAATTCAATGGCGTCCGATACTTTCAAAGGCTGGTTACGCGCCTCGCCAAGCGCGATTTCTTCGAGCATGAGCTTGCACACGGGATCAATGTGCTTCATGGGAAACATCTCGGCTACTTGTTTGGTGGTTTCCAGAAAGTGGAGGTATAAATTGTTATTCATTGGCGGTTGACTCGTTGTTTGACATTGAGACGTACGGCGCGTTCAAATATTACGCTTTATGAATTGTTTTATTCAACATATGTCCAATATTCATCACAAAACCAGTAAGGTCGACAGGGACAAGGTATCTATATGGTGCAATTCCTCTTCCTCAGCGTGCATGGAGGTTTTCAGTAAAAGCAGGCCAGCCACTGCCAGCACGAGCGCAGGACTGGCATAACGGTGAGAAAACAGTTGTGACATCCAGTGCCATTTGGGGCCGTGTCCTGCGGGTTGCACCAAACCAATCGATACATGCGCGGCGTTAAAGCCCGCTTTCTCCAGCGTGTCATTGACAAAATGGGCGGCAATCACAGGCACTTCATCTTCACGTATGCGTTGTTTTAAAGCTTGATCATCAAGATTCATGGTTTCTCCTTCAACAGTGTTTTTAAATTGACTTTGGCCCGGTGCAGCAATTGATTGGCAGCATTGACTTCGATGTGAAGCGTTTGTGCAATGTCAAGAATGCTGGCATCGTTGTACGCCCACAGGCTGATGGCCAGACGCTGCCTGGGGCTGAGTTTGAGCAAGGTGGTTTGCAGTGTGGCGGCTTGTTGTTTGAATGACAGCAATCGCCCCGGTTCGACGTCATCGGTGGCGGTCTTTCGATCAAATTCGTCCTCATCAAGCGGTTCTGTGTTTATTTTGCGCAGACTGTCCAGGCAAGCATTGCTGACCATGGCGTAAAAAAAAGTGCTCAAACTGGACTTTCCTTCATAACGTGCTGTTTTCAGTAGTTTGAGAAAAGCCTCTTGAACAATATCTTGTGCCTCGGCGGCGTTGTTCACCATGCGCCAGGCCAGAGCGTGGGCGTTCGGTCCCAGCGCGTGAATCAACCGGGTTGCCGCACGCTTGTCCCCGTTTTGTGCCGAGAACAGCAACGCCAGGTCTTCCTCATACTTGTCCGGTGGCGACGGTAAAAGACGGGTATTCATTCAATCTTCTGCCGGCTTTAAGGGCTTTGCAATCTGTGCACTCATTTTTTGCTTGGGTGATGGTGCATGTCATCCCGCCATTTCTGACGCTCTTCGGGAGTCATTTTTTGAAATTCTTGTTCCCTGTGGTGCTTGATTTCGGCTTTTTCTTCGGGGGTCAGACTTTCAATCATTTGGCGACGCCCGGCGCGAATCTGTTCTTGTTGTTCTTTGCTCATGGTCTTCCATTGCGCATGCATTTGTTCGTTCAAGGCTTTTCGTTCTTGGGGTGACATGGATTGCAACTTTTCGCGGAATTTGTCGCGAAAAGCCTTGCGCTGTTCGGGTGTGGCTTTGCTCAACTCTGCCCTTATGAATTTCCCCCTCTCGATGCGCTCTTCAACGGACATCTGGGCAATCATGCGCGGGTCTGGTGGTTCGGGCAGATCTGCCAACACCATGCCAGACAAGCTAAGCAACAAGGAGGTAATCAGCGCATTTTTCATCATGGTGTATTTGTATTTCAATGGCGTATAGGGAGTTTGACGGTTGGCCTGGACATCGCTTACGCAGATGAGAATAGATTGTTTGTAAAAAGCGGAAACTGCTTGCCGCTTGAGCGTCTCACTTTGAGCAGCTTAAGGCAAAGCCTGTCCGCTTCTTGCGTTAAACCTTGTCCGGTAAATGATTTCAACATACTGATGTTTTTCATTATTTAAATAAGCAAGATATTCACAGTAGCGCTAAGGTGTGAGGTGGCGTTGACTAGCCGCCGGGATTAATCAACCTATGTTCAAACTGGCTTGCAGTGTCTCGAAATACTGAAGCGTCCGGGTGAACCTGTGCGCCAGCCTATGGAAAACGCAGACCGCTCAGGCTATGTCATGACGTGCTCAAGCAGCTGAGCAGAAGCTGAAAGCGCCGCACAGGCTTTTGTCAGTGATGCCCGCATAGTTTTTGCCTGACAATCTGCGGCTCTGAATGCAGACACAGGAGCAGGCCAAATGAATACCACACACAAACGGGTTTACATCATCACCGGCGGCAGCAGCGGCGTGGGTGCAGCCTGTGCGCTGCAACTGGCGGCCGCGGGTCACAGCCTGGTGATCAACTACAACAAGTGTGAAGCTTTAGCTCGCCAGGTCATAGATGACTGCGAAAAACTCGGCTCCCAAACCCTGCTGGTGCAAGCCGATATGGCATTGGAAGCCGATTGCTTGCGCCTGGTCGATCAAACCGTCGAGCGCTTTGGTCGTATCGATGGTTTGGTGAATTCTGCTGCTGTCACGCAGTTTGTGGCATTGAACCGCTTGGATGATCTCAAGGTCGAGGATTTTTTGCGCATTTATAACGTCAATGCCGTCGGCCCGTTTCAAATGATGCGCGCCTGCGAAAAACACATGCCTGAGGGCAGCGCCATCGTCAATGTGTCATCCATCGCAGGGCAAATCGGCAGCGGCAGCTCTATCCCTTATGTGATGTCCAAATCCGCTTTGAATATGCTGACTGTCACCATGGCGCGGGTGCTGGCACCGCGCATACGTGTGAACGCGGTGTTACCCGGTTTCATAGAGGGGCGCTGGATGCGCGAGGGTTTGGGCGATGAGGCCTATGACCGCGTTAAACAAGAGTATTCAGACAAATCGGCGCTGGGCAAAGTGACGCAACCTCATCAAATTGCGGACGCTGTGGTTTGGTTGCTCAAGCCTGACTCGGTGATGACCGGTCAGCAAATCGTGGTCGATGGCGGTTTTGTGTTGGGCAAACTGCCCATGATGGCCAGAGTGCAAGAGCAATAAGCTGCCGTGCCTTAGGCCTTGACGTCCACTCTGTGGGGCTGGGCTTTGACAGGTTCGGGTTTTCTGTTTTGCTGTTCGACAGCCTGCATTTGTTTTGCCTGGGGTTTAGGCGGCGGGGCGGTTTCTCTGGGGCTGGATCCGTTCACGCGCATGGTGTGGTTCTCCGGGTTTACAACGTGTTGTCTGGTTTAGTCAGGTAAACGGGGGTGTTTGTCCTTGACTTCTCGAACTTCAGCTTCGATCACATTATCGTCATCATAGCTCTTGGGCGCAGGGCGCGCGGCCAGATCTTTGTAGCGTTGTACAGCGTTGACCATGACGACAAAATCCGGTTTTCTGCCGGTCAACAACCACCTAAGACAGGACAATATCAACATCAGCGTAGCAAGTCCCAGGAACAGCAGCAGCAGCACTCCCGCCAGCAGCAAAACCAATATTCGCATCAGCCATTTCATGCCAGTAATGTAGGCCATGAATTGTTCTCAATCAGGCTGCCAAGGTTAAGTAATGATTAAAAGTATGATGACATCCACCTTTTGGGGTTGAAACATGCCTCAACCGATACACACCACCGGAGCCTTCCATGTTTGACTATTTTCCTGTGTCAGCTGACGAATTTGACGGCCCTGTACTGGTCACCGGCGCAGGCGGCTGCATAGGCAGTTGGACGCTGGCTTTGCTTGAGCGCGCCGGTGTCACCGTGCACGCGTTTGATCTGCAAATCGATCAGCGGCGCCCCTCACTTTTGATGAACGAATCCGCACTCAAGCGCGTGACTTGGCACGCGGGCGATATCGCCGACACCAAAGCGGTCAAAGACGTGGTGGCCAAGACCGGCGCGCGCGCCATCATTCAC
Source organism: Comamonadaceae bacterium (assembly GCA_947456305.1). Taxonomy (GTDB): domain Bacteria; phylum Pseudomonadota; class Gammaproteobacteria; order Burkholderiales; family Burkholderiaceae_C; genus Limnohabitans. The sequence goes on from CANGPN010000001.1 coordinate 228,403, forward strand.
CTCGCGGCTTTGCAGGTGCCGTTTTGCCGGGCCGATCCCGTGGCGGGTGCGCTGGTCAATGTGGTCGGCACTGTCAATGTGTTTGAAGCCGCCAAAGCCAGCAAGGTCGAAAGAATCACCTACGCCAGTTCGGTAGCAGCCTATGGCGCGCTGGACAACGGCGGCGCCATGTCCACGCTTTACGGCGCATATAAATATTGCAATGAGCAAACCGCCAAGGTGTATTCCGAAGAAGACGGCATACACAGCGTCGGTATCCGCCCGGGTGTGGTTTACGGTGTCGCGCGCGACCAGGGCATGACCTCCAAAACCACGGTGGCCATTCTGGCCGCCGCCGCCGGACAGGCTTACACCATCCCGTTCAGCGGCGACGTGTCCTGGTTGTTTGCCGGTGAAGTCGCGAGTGCCTTCATCCGCAGCGTCGCCAAGTTGCGTACCGGTGCGCCGGTGTTTGACCTCAATGGCAAGCTCGCCAGCGTAGAGGAGGGCATGAAAATGCTCAAGGCGTTGGCGCCTGAAGCCAATATCAGTATCAGCGGAAAACCCCTGGCTTTTCCAATGGGCCATTCGGACGAACCGCTGAAAGCCTATATCGGCGACTATGGTCAGATTCCCCTGCAAGCAGGCATCCAGTCTACCTTTGAGAGCTTTAGCCAATTGCTCAAAGACAAGCGCATAGATCCCAAGCAGATCCAGTGATATCAGGGTATGTGCGGTAGTTTGATGCGATAGGATCAGCCGCATGAAAGACACTCAGCCAAATACCCGTCATCTGGATGCCATCATCGTCGGCGCCGGTTTGTCTGGCATGTACCAGTTGCTCAGCCTGCGCGACAAACTGGGCATGAACGTCAAAGTGTTCGAGGCTGCCGCGGGTGTGGGCGGCACCTGGCACCACAACCGCTATCCCGGCGCGCGCTGCGACTCCGAGAGTCATTCGTATATGTTTTATTTTTCTAAGGAACTGGTGCAGTCCTGGGAATGGACAGAGCGTTACCCGCAGCAGCCTGAAATCCAGCGCTACATGGACCATGTGGCCGACTTTTTCAATCTGCGCCCCGATATGGTGTTCAACACCCGGGTCAATGCCGCCGACTACGACGAAGCCTCTAAGTTGTGGCGCGTGCATACCTCTGACGGTCAGAGTTGGAGCGCCACCTACTTGATCACCGCGGTCGGCTGCTTGTCCAGTGCCAATGTGCCGGCCATCGAAGGTTTGGACAGTTTCCAAGGCCAATGGGCCCATACCAGCGCCTGGCCTGCTGAAGGCATTGATTTCAAAGGCAAACGCGTCGGTGTGGTGGGCACAGGCTCTACCGGCATTCAGGCGATTCCTGTGATTGCAGCGCAAGCCGGTCATTTGACGGTGTTTCAACGCACCGCCAACTACAGTATTCCAGCCCGAAACGCGCCATTGACCGAGGAGTTCAAACACTATGTCAAAGAGAACGCCGAAGACATACGCCAGTTGATGAACGAAACCACCAACGCGCATTGTTTTCGCATAGATCCGCGCTCGGCACTGGAGGTCAGCGAGCAAGAGCGCAACGCTGTGTACGAAGCCGCCTGGGCCAAAGGCGGTTTGCAGTTCCGGGCCACCTTTGGCGATTTGCTCAAGGACAAAACTGCCAATGACACGGCTGCCGAATTCATCAAGACCAAAATCAGGCAAGTCGTCAAAGACCCCCAAACTGCCGCTTTGCTGTCAGACATAGACCACCCGTTCGCCGCTAAACGCCCGCCGATTGACAGCCATTATTTCGAGACCTTTAACCGTGACAACGTCAGCCTGGTCGATATACGCAGCCACCCTATTGAACGCATCACCGCCGCAGGCATTCAGACAACCCAGGCGCAATACGACCTCGACGTGATTGTGTTTGCCACCGGTTTCGACGCCATGACAGGCAGTTTGTTGCGCATGAATATTTCAGGCCGCCAAGGCTTGCCGTTGAAAGACGCTTGGGCGGCGGGGCCGCGCACCTACCTGGGTTTGCAAATCCCCCAATTCCCCAATATGTTCACCATCACCGGACCGGGTAGTCCTTCGGTGCTGTGCAATCTGCCGCCGCAAATCGAGCAGCACGTCAACTGGATCACTGCTTGCATCGCCTATATGCGCGACAACGGCATTTCACAAATTGAAGCCGATGAACAAGCCAGCGACGACTGGGTGCAACAGGTGAACGAGGCCGCCAATGCGACTTTGTTGCCGCAGGCGCACCACAGCTGGTATCTCGGCGCGAATGTGCCGGGCAAGCCCCGAGTGTTCATGCCGTATGCCGGCGGGTTTGCGCGTTACCGAGGGATTTGCGACGAGGTGGCAGCCAGCCAATACCGGGGCTTTCATTTGCACCGATAGTCTGCGGACCGCCGGTTTCACACAGACAAATATCGCTGCTTGATATGGGCGTTGGCGTTCAATTCGGCGATGCTGCCAGTGAACACATCGCGGCCTTTGTCTATGACCACGGCGCGGTCAGCCAGTCCCAGGCAGAAATGCAGGTTTTGCTCGGCCAGCACAATGCTGGTGCCGGTTTGCTTTAACGCCTGAATCAGTTCGCCTATTTTTTGCACCATGATGGGGGCTAAGCCTTCGCTGGGTTCGTCCAACAGCAGCAGCCGGGGATTGCCCATGAGCGCGCGCCCGACGGTCAACATTTGCTGTTCGCCACCTGAAAGCAAACCGCCTGCGCGATGCCGCAGCGGTTTAAGCAAAGGCAGCATGTCGTAAACGCGCTCCATGGGCCAATCGTCTTCGCCGCCGGGGCCGCGTTTGTAAGCAATGTCCAGGTTGTCTTCGACACTGAGCTCAGAAAAAATCTGTCTGTCCTCGGGCACATAAGCCAGCCCGGCGCGGGCTATCAAGTGCGCTTGCCGTCCCAGGATGGAATCCCCTTGGAACACCACCGAACCGCTGAGTGCAGGGATAACGCCCGCTATAGCTTTCATGGTGGTGCTTTTACCGGCCCCGTTGCGACCGAGCAAAGCCAAAGTTTCACCTGCGCGCAGCATCAGGTTCAAGCCGAACAACACCTGGCTGGTGTCGTACAACACCTCGAGATCCTGGACTTGCAGCAGATCACTCACCGTCTTTCTCCTGTGCATGGCCTAGATAGGCCTCAATGACACGCGGGTTGGCGCGGATTTCGTCGGCATTACCCTGGGCCAGCAATTTGCCGTAGGACAACACATGAATCTGTTGGGCGACCCTGAACACAATGTCCATGTCGTGCTCGATCAACACAATGGTCAGGCCGCCTTGGCGCCAGAGTTTTTCCACTGTGTCCATCATTTGCGTGCGTTCGTCCGGCCCCATGCCGGCCACGGGTTCGTCCAGCAACAGCACTTTGGGGCGCATCACCAAAGCCAGCGCCATGTCCAACAGTTTCTGATCGCCGTGCGACAAATTGCCGCTGACGGTATCGGCTTTGTTTTGCAAGCCCAGTTGTTCCATGACTTCGTGCGCCCGCTCGCGTGTGGCTACCAGCGGAAAACTGCCGACCATTTGCGCTGAATGGCCGAATGCCGATTGCAGCGCGGCGCGCAGCGATTCTTCCACGGTCAGGCTTTTGAACAGCTTGGCCACTTGAAACGCGCGGCCTATGCCTTTGTGAACAATGGCGTTGCGCGACAGCCCGACCATGTTTTCGCCGTCCAGCAGTATTTGGCCGCTGTCGGGTTGCAAGCCGCCGGAAATCAGGTTGAAAAACGTGGTTTTACCGGCGCCGTTAGGACCGATGACAGCGCTGAGTGAGCCCGCCGCAAACTCCATGGACACGTCAGAAATGGCGCTGACTCCGCCAAAGGATTTGAAGAGTTGGTGTATGCGCAACATCAGCGGCCGCCTTCTTTGGACGCGGGCAACCACTTGCGCCAGCCTTTGAACACATCGGTGATGCCGCGCTGAAAGCCCAGCGTGAACATCAGAATCACCAGGCCCAGCGCCAGCCCGTGGTATTGGGTATTGCGGGTGATGGTGTCGTTGAAGATTTGCAGCAGCGCTGCGCCCAGTACCGGGCCGGTGAATACCTGGGTACCGCCCATCATGATCATGAACACCGCTTCGCCCGACATGGTCCAGTAGCTAAAGTCCGGGAAAGCGCCTGAGACAAACAAGGCCATGATGACACCGCCAACACCGGCAAACATACCTGCCAGAATAAAAGCATACAAACGCACGCGCCACACGTTGATACCCAGAAAAGCGGCGCGATCTTCATTGTCGCGCAGCATGCGCAAGGTATAGCCGAAGGGCGACTGCATAAGCAATCGCATGGCCAACAGACAGCTCACCGCCAGTACGCAAGCGAACATATAAACATGTTGGGTTTTGCTCAAATCTATGCCTAAGAAGACGGGACGCGGGATACCGCCTGTCAAGCCCTGGTCGCCACCGGTCAAACCCGTCCACGTAATGATGATGCTGTGCAACAGCATTTGAAAAGCCAGTGTGAGAAACGAAAAGTAAATGCCTTTGAGGCGTACGCAAATCGCGCCAACAACCGCAGCTAGCAGGGCGCAAAACACCACCGCCGTCAACAAGGCCACGGGCACCGGCACAGCGGCTTTTTGCAGCATCAAAGAAAACGCATAGGCACCGCTACCGAAAAACATGGCGTGACCAAAGGACACCATGCCGCCGTAGCCCACCAGCATATTGAGCGAAGTGGCCAGCAGGCCAACCGCACACAAGCGGATGATGAAGTCAATCACCACTCTCGACGGTTCAAGCCAAGGCAAAACCAACAGCAACATCAGCACCAGAGCAGCCAAAGCAGCGTCTTTTTGCCAGCGATTCACCCCGATCATGATTGGCCCTTACCCATGAGTCCGCTGGGCTTGTAGACCAGAATCAAACCCATGGCCAAAAACATGATGCCTTCGACAAACAGCGGAAAACCTATGGAGCCGAAAGATCGGATCAAACCTATGAGCAAAGCACCTAGCAAGGCGCCGCTGACCGAACCCATGCCGCCTATGACCGTGACGATGAAGGATTCAATCAATATGGAAAACCCCATGCCGGGTGACATGGAGCGCACGGGTGCTGCCAGGCCGCCTGCCAGCCCGGCCAACAGACCGCCGAAAGCAAACACCGAGGCGTAAATCAGTCGCGTGTTCAATCCCAAAGCGGAGGTCATGCCGGGGTTTTGCGCCGCTGCGCGGATGATTTTGCCGGCGCGGGTGCGTGTGAGGGTGAACCAGAGCAAACCGGCGATTAACCCGGCAGCAGCCATCAAATACACATAAAACACCGGCACCACGCCGCCGCCAATAAATAAAGGCGCTTGCTGGAAAGCCTGGGGCATGCCCATGGACTGGAACTCTGCACCCCAGACGATTTTCACCACATCGTCCAAAATCAAAATAAACGCGTAACACACCAGCAGTTGCAGCAGCACATCCGACTGGTAAACCCGGCGCATGAAAAAGCGTTCAAACACCAATGCAAACAGGCCGACACCCAAACCCGCCGCCAACGCCGCCAGCGCATAGCTGTCAGTGATGCGGTAGGCGGAGAGCGCCACATAGGCACCCAGCATATAAAACGAGCCATGGGCAAAGTTGATAACGCCCAATACGCCGAAGATGAGTGTCAGACCGGCGGCCACCAGAAACAGCAATGCGCCGACGATCAGGCCGGTACTGGTCTGGGTGACGATGCATGACATCGAGCCAAGACATTCAAACAAGGCATTGAGATCCATCGGAAGCAATCAGTAGTTCAGCTGTAGGACTTGCGCTTTTTCCATTGAACTTCCAACTCGGCAATCTGTTTCCAGTTGCCAGGAAGCGGTTTGGACATGAATGGCTCTTTGGGTTCGAGTGCGCCCCAGCCCACGGCGTAGTCGACCAAGGTGTTGTCTTCGGCGCGCATGGTCAGTTTGCCGTTTGAGCCGAAAGGAGAATCGATGCTCATGCCGCGCAAGGCTTCGGCCATTTTCTTGCCGTCGGCGCTATTGGTTTTCTTCATGGCGCTGGTGAGAAACTGCACCGCAGCCGCGTTTTGCCAAGCCCAGTTCAGCGGCAGGTCTTTAAAGCGCGCCTGGTAGGCGTTGGACCAGTTGGTGTTGGCGGGTGTATTGGGAAAGCTTTTCAGATAACGGTTACCCGAGTGCAATCCACGTGGCACGTTTTTCACCGCATGCAGCACGGCGTAGTCGGCCATGTTGACGGCAAAAAACTCACGTTCGTTGAACAAGCCGTAAATGCCGGCTTGGTCGATGAAAGAGGTGAGGTCGCCGCCCCACAGCGCCGAATAAATGGCTTGCGGTTTGCCTTGCAGCAAACGCGTGATGGCTTCGGTGTAATCGGCCTGGAAGAGCTTGGGCCAGACATCGCCGGTGATTTCAATCGAAGGATTGAACAGCTTCAAATACTCCATGAACTCAGCGGTGGTATCGCGTCCGTAGGCGTAGTCTGGCGACACCGTCATCCAGCGCTTCAGGTTTTTTTCCTTGGCCACTTGCGCCGCATAAGCGCCGCCGACGATGGCATCGTGCACACCTTGGCGGGCGCAGCGAAAGCCCAGTGGCGTGCGGATTTTGGGATCTGCTGTCAGCGATGAAGTTTCCGAGCAGGTGTGCATGACCAGCACGCCCAAGTCGCGCGCGACTTCATGCACCGCAAAACCGCCGGACGATGCCTCTGCGTCCAAAATGATCTCGCAGTCTTCAGACGTCACGAGTTCACGCGCCACGCGCGCGGCTTCTTGCGGCTGACCTTTGGAGTCGCGAATCACCAGTTCGATTTTGCGGCCGTTGAGACCGCCTGCGGCGTTGAATTTCTCGACTTCCAGTGACGCAGCATTTGAGGAGGCCTGACCCAGCATAGCGACGCGGCCCGACAAAATAGTGGGCATGCCTATGCGTATGTTTTTATTCTGAGCGCGCGAAATAAAAGGCGCACTCAAGGTGGCGGCGGTGACGGCAGAAGCGCCGAATTTCAACAGTTGGCGGCGTTGTTGCGAGGTGAGGTCTGACATGGTGATCTCCCGGGGTGTTGGCTGGCTCACAAGGTAAGAAACAGTCTATGTCAAACGGACACCCGCGGGCTTAGGGGTTTAAGCCGACAAAGCGTGTTGCAGGGGCCGCCCGGAAGAGTGAACGTTTTTAAACGAAATCGGTCAGCAACTCACCTGCCAGCGGCGCTTGTTCTTTCATACCGTGGTGATCTGCCACCAGATTGCCGTTGACCCAGACACCGTGAACGCCGACAGCGTGCGTATTCAGACGAGGCGCACCGCCGGGCAGGTCGAACACCCGGTGCTTGGGCCCGCGCCCCACGGTTCTCGGGTCAAACAACAGCAGGTCTGCCGCGTAGCCCGGGCGTATCAAGCCGCGTTCTTTCAGGCCCAGAATGCGCGCGGGTTGAGCCGTCAATTTGTATACCGCTTGCGTCATGGACATGGCGCCCGTGTCGCGTGCCCAGTGTCCTAACAAGTGCAAGCCGAAACCGGCATCATTGAAAAAAGTCAGATGCGCGCCCGCGTCGCTGAGTGTGATCAAACTGTGCGGATCGTTCAGCAGGCTGCCAACCGCTTGGGGATCGCTGTTGAGCAATTGCGCGGTAAAAACGGTTTGTAAATCCTCGGCCAGCGCCAGATCCAGCGCAAAGTCAAGCGGGTCTAAGCCTTGTTGATGTGCAAGTTCGGCCACGCTGTGCTGTTCGTAAGCTTGGTGCGCGTTGTCAGAGGTCTGCACCACATGCACCTTGTCCCATTCGTTGTTGAACAATCGGAATGTGGTGGCTTGGTTCAATTCGTTTTTCACAGCTTGTCTGAATGCCGGGTCAGCCAGACAGGATTTCAATGCATCATGTGACAAGCCCATGGCGGGTCGCCAACTGGCCAGTCCCTCTACCGGATAAGCGGAGGCGAAGGTGAAGTCCATGGTCAACGGGCAGCAAGATACCTGGCCGATCAACGGTACGCCTTGTTCATTGGCTTGACCTATGGCTTTGAAATCATTGAACACGGCTTGCGGATTGGTGCTGTTGTGCAGCAATGCAGCAACCAACACGGGGCGGCCGCTGGTTTCTGACAGCGAGCGCAAAAACGTCATCGGCATTTGACCGCCTTTGGTCACCATGTACACACCTTTGCCCTGGTGGCTCATCGCCAGTGTGAGTTGCATCATTTCCTCGTCACTAGCCAGCCGTGAAGGCATGGGCAAGCCGCCTTCGCCGTTGTGCGCCGGGCTGGTGCTGCTGGCAAAACCGATGGCACCTGCTGACATGGCTTCGCGCACCAGCGCGGCCATAGCTTCAATTTCCTGCGGTGTGGCCGCGCGTTTGTTGGCTTGCTCTCCCATCACCCAAGTACGTACGGAGGAATGGCCTATGTAGGCGGCAATATTGATAGCGCAGCGTTTGCGTTTCAACATGGCCAGGTATTCGGGAAAAGTTTCGAAGTCCCAGTCAATGCCTTGCTCCAGCACGTCCAGCGACATGCCTTCAACCTGGGTCAGGTTGCGCATAGTAAGTTCACGGTCCTGTGGTCGGCACGGCGCAATGGTGAAACCGCAGTTACCGATAACAGCAGTTGTTACGCCTTGGGCAGGCGACGGGCGCACATAAGAATCCCAGGTGATTTGCGCGTCAAAGTGGGTATGCGCGTCAATGATGCCCGGCATCAGCGCCAGACCTTGGGCATCAATCACCTGATCTGCGCTGTGGTCCAAGTGACTGCCCATGGCCAGAATACGACCGTCGCGAACAGCGACGTCTTGCGTCAAAGGCTCGGTGCCGTTGCCGTCAAATACCAATGCCTGGCGGAAAAGCAGGTCTGCGTGAAGGTGTGTGTTCATGGTCACTGTCGTTGAATAAAAGTTCAATACATTCTGTCAAATGATCACAGCCTCAGACCCTCAGCGTGTCGCCTGAGCGGCAGCACGTTCCGCGGCCGAAGGAATCCACAGCTCAGCGGTTTTCACCGACGAAGCAAATCGAACGGCATTCAGGACCGCTTGCGCGACCACTTCAGTCACCAGCGAATGCAATAGCATGGTGTCCAGCGTTTGATCTCTCATACCAGTACTCAAGGCGAACAAGGTGTCGCCGTCATACGGTGTATGTACCGGTCGAATGGTGCGTGCCAAACCGTCGTGGCCGATTTGGGCCAGTCGGGTGACTTGCAGCGGCGTGAGCTTGGCGTCGGTGGCGATCACGCCAATAGTGGTGTTCTGACCGGCAGTCGGTGCCTGGCCGCTGCGGCCTGCAAGATGCGCTTGGTGAATTTGGAGCAACTCAAGGCTGCCGGTATCCGTTCGAGCGCCGGCAATGACTTGGCCGGTTTGCGGATCCATCACATCACCTAAAGCATTGCAGACCACCAATGCCCCTACGGTGATGCCATGCACACGGATAGCCGCGCTGCCTATGCCGCCGCGCATGCACAAGGGAAAACCAAACACCTTGCCGACTGTGGCACCGGTTCCGGCGCCGACATTGCCTTGCTGATGAGGTTGGTTTACCGCTGCTTCACAGGCCAGGTAGCCGTTGTCAGCGTTGGGTCTGACCTGTGGGTTGCCCAGCGCCAAATCAAAAATCACGGCTGAAGGCACGATGGGTACACGGACTGCGCCGACCGCAAAACCGTGGCGCCGTTCTTCCAGCCAGCGCATCACGCCACCTGCGGCATCCAGCCCGAAAGCCGAACCGCCTGTCAGCAAAATCGCATGTGCTTGTTGCACCAGATTTCCGGGTTGCAAACAATCGGTTTCGCGGGTGCCGGGCGCACTGCCCCTCACATCCACACCGGCAACTGCGCCCTTCGGGGTCAAGACCACAGAGCAACCTGTCAGTGACGTGGTATCGGTGTAATGTCCGACAGAAAGGCCGCGTACATCTGTGAAGCTCAATGGGGTCTCTTGCATCACAGGATTTTAGAGCCTGCCCCGTTTGCGCCCTGGCATCACAGCGTGTCTTCACTCGGCTTGCAAGCTGATAGCAATATCCCGGGTTTTGCCTTCACGCCAAACCGTCACAGTCACGATCTCGCCGATCTGGCGCTCATCGAGCAATGACATGAGTTTGTCTGCTGATGCAAGCTTGACATTGTTGACGGCCGTGATGATGTCGCCGGTCACCACTTCGCCGTTGGCTTTGACGCGTATGCCTTTGAGTCCGGCTTTGTCGGCTTGAGAACCGGCATCGACTTGCAGCACAAACACGCCTTCTAACTTCAGCGCGGCGCTGAGCCTGGCATTGATGTTTTCGTCGGTTTCTATCCCTAGCGACGGGCGCGCGTATTTCCCTTTTTGTATCAACTGAGGCACGACCCGGTTGACTGTATCTACCGGTATGGAAAAGCCTATACCTGCGCTGGAACCGCTGCGGCTGTAAATGGCGGTGTTGATTCCTATAAGCCGCCCTGCAGAGTCCAGCAGCGGTCCGCCGGAATTTCCCGGGTTGATGGCTGCATCGGTTTGAATCAAATGGTCTATCTTGCCGCCGGTTTCTCCTTCAATCGAGCGGTCCAAAGCAGACACAATCCCGCGCGTCAGCGTCCAGTCCAGACCAAAGGGGTTACCGATGGCAAACACGGTTTGACCGACCTTGAGGTCTTTGCTGCTGCCCAGAGGGACGGGATCGGGTTTTTTAAATCCGGTATTGATTTTCAACACGGCAATGTCATGTCGCGGGCTTGCTCCCACCAGCTTGGCTTTGAACGAGCGGCCGTCTGACAGTTTGATCGATGCTTCACTGGCGTTTTGTATGACGTGGAAATTGGTCACCACGTGGCCTGCTTCGTCCCAGATAAAACCCGAGCCCGAACCTTTGGGTACGGAATACACATTGCGCGACCAGACGTCTTGCACACGCTCGCTGGTGGAGATGAACACCACCGAGTCTTTGGCGTTGTCAAATAAATGGATGATGGACTTTTCGTCTGCTCCCAATTCACCGCGCGGCGTCACAGGTCTGGGTTTGCCGCCAGTGGCGTCTGCCATGGAAAATCCGACGGCTAGGCACATAAAGAACACGGTCACTGTGGATAACAAGGGTTTGAATAATGGGTGAAAAGTTTTCATAGCCGGGTGTTGCATTTAATGCAAAGGAGGTTGTCCAGTGTTTCTCAAGCCTGAAAGGGCTTCATCGGGGGCAAATTTCAGAGATAGGGGTGCTAAAGTGTTTTTTCAAGAACCCGCCGAAATGAAAACTGCGCCATCCCACTCCATGACATGCCTACTCAGTCGGCAGGACTGACTTACCATGGCCCCTATGTGTAGGCGTTTCATGTTTTGGCCCTGCATCCGCCTTTGTGCGGGGGGACTTGCTATTGCCAGTATGTCTGTGGCCGCCGCCACTCGGCAACCCGACATGCTGTTCGTCACGCCTGCCAATTGCAAATTGATTCGCGGCTACGGCAAATACGATCTGGAAGGCGTGGCCAAAGAATTCAAAGTCAAGGCCGCCAAAGTGCGCTACCTCAGAGCCGAGTGGGGCCGAGCTCAGGACGGTAGCGAGCAATGCAATATGGTGTTCGCTACGCCCAAAGGCAATAAATCCTGTCGGGTGTTCACCATCATGCACTACGACTTCACTTTCGGCCTGGCGGTGCCTATTCCCGGAAACCACGCTATTTGCAACGATTAGGCCAAGGCGGCCAACTTATTTCAAAGCCGGGCGCGGCCGGTAAGTTTGTGATCAGCCAGTTATGGTGTTATAGAGCTACAACAACCTCATCACTCCGGAGACCCCCATGCAAGACATCGTCATCGTTTCAGCCGCCCGCACAGCTGTGGGCAAATTCGGCGGCAGCCTGGCCAAACTCAGTGCCACCGAGCTTGGTGGTTTGATTGTCAAAGAAGTGGTTACGCGCGCAGGCATTGAGCCGTCGCTGGTGGGTGAAGTCATCATGGGCCAGGTGCTGGCCGCAGGTGCAGGCCAAAACCCGGCGCGCCAAGCGCTGATGAAAGCCGGATTGCCCAAAGAAATTCCGGGTTTAACTATCAATGCAGTATGCGGCTCCGGCCTTAAAGCCGTCATGCTTGCAGCCCAAGCGGTGGCATTTGGTGACAGCGATATCGTGATTGCAGGCGGGCAGGAAAACATGAGTGCCGCACCGCATATTTTGAATAACTCCCGTGATGGCCACCGCATGGGCGACTGGAAAATGGTCGATAGCATGATCGTCGACGGTTTGTGGGATGTCTATAACCAATACCACATGGGCATCACCGCAGAAAACGTCGCCAAGCAAAACAACATCAGTCGCGATATGCAAGATGCACTGGCTTTGGCCTCTCAACAAAAAGCCGCTGCCGCACAAGCCGCCGGTAAATTTAAAGATGAAATTGCGCCGGTGTTGTTGCCGCAGAAAAAAGGCGATCCTTTGGTGTTCGCACAGGATGAATTCATCAATACCAAAACATCCGCCGAGGCATTGGCCGGTTTGCGCCCCGCTTTCGACAAGGCGGGAAGTGTGACTGCCGGCAATGCCTCAGGTATCAATGACGGTGCTGCCGCGGTGATGGTCATGACTGCATCTCGCGCCCATGCGTTAGGACTCCAACCTTTGGGACGTATCGCGTCTTTTGCTACCACCGGTTTGGATCCCGCGACCATGGGCATGGGCCCGGTGTCTGCATCACGCAAAGCGCTGGAGCGCGCTGGATGGAAAGCTGCTGATGTGGACTTGTTCGAGTTGAACGAGGCATTTGCGGCTCAGGCTTGCGCCGTCAACCAAGCTCTGGATATTGATCCTAAGCGGGTGAATGTGAACGGCGGTGCGATTGCTATCGGTCACCCCATAGGTGCGTCAGGCTGCCGTATTCTGGTGACCTTGTTGCATGAAATGCAGCGCAGCGGTGCGAAAAAAGGTTTGGCCGCATTGTGTATTGGCGGCGGCATGGGCGTGTCGCTGACGATAGAGCGTTGACTCAGTGCTTTTTGAAATACCGCATGATGGCAGGCGGTATCCAGTCCTCTAAAAACTCTTTCACATGCGTTCGCAATTTGCGGCGCATGATTTTGCGTTTGGTAGCTGTATCGTCTTGCGGTCTATAGCTGAAATCGGTGCCTCTGGCAGAGCCTTCTTCGTAGATGGCGCTAGAGGCCGTGTAGTAATACAAGGCGATGGATTTGCGGGTAACCTCTGCGGGCGAATTCAAGGCCTCAGGGTGGCCGTGGTAGCTTTTCTGATCGGTGTTGAATATCACACAACGGTTGAATAAAGGCTCAATCACATCGGCCTGATGCTGCATAGACGGGTCCCAGAGTTCGAGATTACCGCCGTATTCAGCTTGCCAATTCTTATTCAGGTAAATCAACACATTAAGTCGGCGGTTTAAATGTAGTTGTTTGTTGATGCGGAAATCCGCATGAACCGCCAGTTTGCCTCCGCGTTTTATTTCGTGGTAACCGCCGCCGAGAAAATAAGGATCAGGAATCAGGCCTTGGATATCTGTTAAACCTTCCAGAAATTGCAGCATGGCCGGTGAATTGAAAAAGTAAAACAAAGCCTTGGCGCCTTCGCTGCAATCTATGGGGTTGATCCCACGTTTTAAGTACTCTATGTGTTGGGATGCCGCAATGTAGTCATTGCGGTTGATTTCAGCAGGGAAATGCACCAATGCATGGTCTATCACTGCTGCAGGTAAAAAATCATCAAAGACGGCATAAGCATAGGGTTGCGCGTTGAAGTAGTCGTGCTGCAAAGCAATGCCGGATTGGAATGCCAGCGACGGGTCCATGGCGAATCCGTTGACTGCTGTGACTGGGAGGGTAAAACTTTTTCGCTGAGAGAGACCTGTGACTGGCATAGCTAATCTGGAAAGAGAGATTTAAGCCGGTATTAGGCCGCTGCCAGCAATTCGGAGACTTGTTTTTTACCGAGTTTTCTAACTGCAGCTATCGCTTGCATCTGGCTGGCACGCGGCTTGGCTTTGCCTTGTTCCCATTTGTAAACCGATTGACCGCTGACACCGAGCAAGGTGCCCATTTCATTCGCAGTCAAACCGAGTTTTTTGCGCAAGCTGGCAAACCCTGCCACGCGAAAACGCAGGGATTTTTCATCATCTTCAGTTGCCGCAACTTCAGCTCCAGTTTTAGCCGCTTGCTTGCCGAGCTTGGCAACCATTGCTTCCATAGAAGCGATACGGCGTTTTAAAGCAGCAATATCTGAACGGTATTGGGCGCTGGCTTTTTTGAGGGCTGCGTTTTCTGCTTTATTTTCTTTTTTGGCTATGCGCGCAATTTCAGATTTCAATTGGTTGGCGAATGTGCTCATGGCTACTTTCTAAATAAGGATAGTAATTACTTGAGTTATTTTGACAGATTTTCAATATCTTCTGCAAACAGTTGGCCTTTGTTTGCTTTCAACTGTCATGAATCATGATTCTAAAAAGGGTGATTGCTAGAGTTTTAGTATTTAAATATGCTGTTTATTTGTGGCAGATCAAGTCAAGCACTTGTAAACGTGTTGCTGTGTTTTTGAAAATACGTTTTGATGTTTTGTAATTGCTTATCTATGAAAGTACCCCACATAGCCATTCCATTATTCTTCGACTTGAACGCGGATATTAATCAAGTATTGCATAGTCATCAAATTAGGCTAAAACTGTCATATTTCGAGCTGTTTTATGTGTTAACTTTAGCCGTTATCAGATGTCGGGTAATTTTTAAACTGTCAGAGGTAATGAACATGCGCGCCATCAAAAAAGCCAAAAAAATCATCGAGAAAAATCCTGAGCAGGCTTTTGCCAAAGTGCTTGCCCATTTGGTGTTGTCGCTGGAATCAGAAATGGATTTTCAAATTCGACAACTTTATGATTTGCCTCAGGAAGAGTTCGACTTTGCTATGCAAATCCTCAAGGAATGGCGTATTGACAGACATTACATGGGCAAAGCAAAGACATTTGATGCCGCCTATCATGCTCATGCGGTCGCCGTTCCAAAGGCTTGATTCACATAATTCAACTGTCTGATTTGTCATTTAAAAGAATTTAATTCGTCATCAGTTTGTCATGCTAGTTGACGAGACTCTGGTTTTTACTTTTCAGAGTAGCTTGTCTTGAAAAAACACCACGCCGAAAAAATCGCTCTGGCCCTGGTTTTCATCTTCAAATGTTTATTGCCTGTTCTGCCTGCAGTGGTCGGCTTGTTGTTCTGGAAAAAGCAATATCTGCTGAATTACAGGCGCACTTCGGACAAAATGACTATCCATCTGAACGCCATCAGCCAAGGGCCTATACAGCATTACTTTCAGGATATCCTGCGTTTCAATACCGAAGTGTGCGAACCCGTGCAAGGCCATTGTTCTCAATGCGGTAACTGTTGTCTGAACCGCCAATGTGTATTTTTGGAGCAGTCCTCAGCAGATACTTTCATATGCGGTATTTACAGTTCGCCTTTGCGCCGCTTCTCTAACTGCGGTTCATTCCCCATCAACGGTCACGATATAGAACGTTACCAGTGCCCCACCTACCGGGTGGTCAGTCCCTACCCGGTAATGCATTTGCAGCAGATTTAAACTCCTGAGTGCATCCAACCCAATCCGGCTGAAGTGCCGTCCTTCACAGCGCCCAATGCAGGGCGGTATTCACAACCTAACCAGCCATCCCAGCCGCATTCACTAGCGATTTGTTCAATCGTTTTGAACAAAACACCGTAGTTCAATTCGCCGGTGTCGGGCTCATGGCGTTGCGGCACACCGGCTATTTGTAAATGCGCCACCCGTCCTGTGGGCAGGTAGTGGCGGATTTTGTTTTCCACGTCACCTTCCACAATCTGGCAGTGGTAGAGGTCAAACTGCACTTTCAGGTTAGGCAGATTCACTTCTTGCACGATGGCATGCGCGTCATCCTGTCGGTTCAAAAAGAAATGGGGAATGTCGCGGGTATTGATGGGTTCAATTAATACATCGCGTCCTACAGAGGCTGCTTGTTCAGCAGCCCAGCGCAAATTGCTTAAGTAAGTGTCGCGCATGGGGCCCGGGGTTGAAGCATGGGCAGCGCTGGTGGCTAAATGCGCGGGCAAGTGATTGGCAATGCGAAATGTCTCTGGTACCAAGCCGGCCATCACATGTATGCGCGGGCAATTCAACGTCTCGGCGTATTCAAGGGCCAGCATAAAGCCACGTTTGAACTCGTCCTCTCGCCCGGGCAAACAGGTGGTGCCACGTACGCCCTGGTCCCAAGCGGCTTGCGCGCTGTCACGGTCATGCCCGGCGGGTGGGGCATTGAATAAGACTTGCTGCAAACCGTTGTCTTTCAACGCTGCTGCAATTTCCTGCTTGCTAAAGGCATAGGGGAACAGGTATTCCACGCCTTTGAAACCGTCTTTGGCGGCAGCCGCAAAACGCTCCATGAAAGGCAATTCGTTGTACAAAAATGAGAGGTTGGCGGCGAATTTCAACATGAGATGCTTTCGATGAATAAAAGTATTTACCAATGCGCGCCAAAGGTCTGGCGCAAAGCTTGAATCTGGTCTTCGGTCAGTGGTGTGGTCTGCGTCAGCACACTCAAGCGAGCGGTTTCTTCGAGTTCTTCCAAGGTGGCCATGGCTTGTGCCGGACTGTCATGCCAGACGTTGGGACCGAGGCGCGACAACATGACCGCGTGCAATGGCAAGCCGTGTTGTGCATAACGCTGTATCGCCAGTTCCACCGCATCGGCAGAAGCGACTGCGCCGGGTAGTTCGTAGGGAATCAAGGGCACGTGACCGACTTTCATCACAAAGTAAGGCGTGATCGGGGCCAACAACTCCGCGCCAAGCGGTGTTTGCAGCGTGGCGTTTTGCAAACTCAAAGCCACCAAATGGGTGCTGTGGCTGTGAATCACGCACGAGGTGTTTGGTGACAGTGTGCTTGCAGCTTGGTAAATGCGTTTGTGCAAAGCCAGTGTTTTGCTGGCACGTGCGCCGCTGAGTTGTACGCCATTCGCATCCAGATGCGCCAAATCATTCGGATCTAAAAAGCCCAAACAGGCATCGGTAGGTGTGATCAAAAAAACGTCATCCAAACGAACACTGATATTGCCTGCGCTGGCATGTACATAGCCACGCTCAAACAAACTGCGCCCGACCCGGCACATTTCTTCGCGGGCTTGATTCATGGCTGTGTGGATCATCATCTGACTCATGCAGCGCTGCCTGCGTGCAATGCGTTGAAAGCTTTGGTGAAAAAATCGGTGCTGCCAAAATTGCCCGATTTCAATGTCAAGTGCAAGCTGCCGGTAGACGCAAAACTGCATGGCGCATGGCACCACGGAACACCAGGGTCTATTTGTGCGCCAATCGACATTTGCGTCACGCCCAGCGCCTGCACGCACGCGCCAGAGGTTTCGCCGCCTGCCACCACCAATTGACCCACACCGAGTTTGACCAGTCCGCGTGCCACCATGGCCAGCACTTGTTCGGTGTGCTCTCCGGCTTGTTGCGTGCCGCGTTTGTCTTGCACAACCTTGACTTGCGATGCATCTGCGGTGGAATACACCAGCACCGGCGCTGCAGGCAACAGCGGGGCGGCCCAAGCCAATACATGTTGGGCGATGTCTTCAGCCGGGGTGTGGTTAGGCCAGGCCAGCGGATCGAGTTGGTAAGCGTGGCCGCCATGTTGCACAAAATGCGCGACCTGCCCTTGCGTCGCCACCGAGCAACTGCCGCTGACGATGGCTTGCAAACCATGCGCTGCGGGCAATCGCGCGCTGTCTGCAGCGGGTTGAATGCCCCAGTTGGCAGGCAGTCCTATGGCCACGCCCGAACCGGCTGTCACCAAAGACATGTGTTGAAGTGCCGGGCCTAAGCGAAGCAAATCTTCATTGGAAAGCGCATCGACCACCGCAATGGAAACACCTTGGGCTTTCAATTCAGCGATGCGTTGAGCAATTGCTTCACTTCCTTTGGCCACACAGCGGTAATCGATCAAGCCGACGCGTTTGTCGCACTGCGCTTGCAACACGTTCACCAAATTGGCATCTTGCATGGGTGTGAGCGGATGGTTTTTCATGCCGCTTTCGCTCAACAACACATCGCCGACAAACAAATGCCCTTTGAACAAAGTGCGCTGGTTGTCGGGAAACGCCGGGGTGGCGATGGTGAAGTCGCAGTCCATGGCCTGCATCAACGCCTCGGTGACCGGGCCTATGTTGCCGCGCACCTCACCCCGGTAAATACTGTCAAAGGTAGAACAGTATTTGAAATACACCTGCTTGACTTGTTGCGATTGCAACCAGCGCAAGGCTTGCAGCGATTGCGCTACCGCTTCAGCCGGGGCAATGGTGCGTGATTTCAGCGCAATGACGACCGCGTTGCAATCGGCGGGCAAGGGCGCATCCGGCACGCCTATGGTTTGCACCACGCGCATACCAGCGCGCACCAGGTTGTTGGCCAGGTCGGTGGCACCGGTGAAGTCGTCTGCGATACAGCCGAGTAACAGGTTCATGGATGCACCTGCGGATGAAAGCGCTTGTGTTGCTTGAATTTGTTAGCCATATGGTGATACTTTCAAAGTGAAAACTGTCAAGCAGCTTTTGCCCGTAGCAGGGCAACAAGCATACCTAATGTGATTTCAGGGTTTAGCCTCATGTCAAAATCGATCAAAGCCTTTGAACAGCGCCGGTGCGCTGAAGGCATCATGAAGCGGGAGACCCATGGATTTACCTGTCATCGTTGCCGGCGGCGGCATAGGCGGTTTTGCCGCAGCGTTGGCGCTGGTGCGCCAAGGTTTTGCGGTCAAAGTCATTGAGCAATCTGCCCACATAGGCGAAATCGGCGCAGGCATGCAACTCGGACCTAACGCTTTCCATGCGTTCGATGCACTGGGTGTGGGTGACAAGGCGCGCAGCCATGCGGTCTATACGGACGACATGGTGATGACCGATGCCATTGACGAATACGAGATCGGCCGCATAGCGACGGGTGAAGCGTTCAGGCAGCGTTTTGGCAATCCTTATGCGGTGATTCACCGGGTCGATGTGCACCAGGCCTTGCAACAAGGCGCTATGGAAACCGGTCGGGTGCAATGTCTTACCGATACACGCGTGCAACGCGTTGAACAGGATGCACACAGTGTGACGGTGTTTGATCAGCACGGCCAGACCCATACCGGCCAAGCTTTGATCGCTGCCGACGGCGTGAAGTCTGTGGTGAGGGCGCAGTACGTCGGCGACCCGGCGCGCGTCACCGGTCACGTGGTGTACCGTGCTGTTGTCGAGAAAAAAGACTTTCCGCCTGATTTGCAATGGAATGCAGCCAGCATCTGGGTAGGCCCCGACTGCCACCTGGTGCATTACCCATTGCGCGGCGGCGAACAGTACAACGTCGTCGTCACATTTCAAAGTCGCGACGTTGAGGAATGGGGCGTGCGCGAAGGCAGCGCCGATGAAGTGCACAGTTATTTCCAAGACATTTGTCCCAAGGCGCGGCAATTGATCGAGTTACCGAAAAGCTGGAAACGCTGGGCGACGGCCGACCGCGATCCGATCGCCCGATGGAGTTTCGGGCGAGTCACCTTACTGGGCGATGCAGCGCACCCGACCACACAGTACATGGCGCAGGGCGCGTGCATGGCGGTAGAGGATGCGGTCACGCTGGGCCAAGCGCTGCGTTTTCATGACAATCATTTTGAAAAAGCGTTTGATCTCTACCAGCGCTCGCGCATTGCGCGTACCGCGCGCATTGTGTTGTCTGCACGCGAGATGGGGCGCATCTACCATGCCAAAGGCGTGGAACGGTTGGTGCGCAACGATTTATGGCGCGGGCGCAGTCCTGAGCGTTTTTATGATGCCGTCGAATGGCTGTATGGCTGGCGGGTAGACAATTGCTTAAACCTAGATGACGCGAAGCGTCTGGTATGAATTGAATTTTTTGACCAAAGGTATATCGACATGAGTTTTGTTTTTCAACCTCAGCCCGTCAATGCCTTGCCAGTGGCCGGCTCCAGCGACTTGTTTCCAGTGCGACGCGTCTATTGCGTGGGCCGCAACTACGCAGCACATGCACGCGAAATGGGCTTTGACCCGGACCGCGAGCCGCCTTTCTTTTTTTGCAAGCCCGGCGATGCGCAGTCTGTGGTGGCGGTGCCTGCTGGTCGCACAGTGAATATTCCGTATCCGCCATTGACCGCCAATTTCCACTACGAAATCGAATTGGTGGTAGCCATAGGCACTGGCGGAAAAAATATCGCGGTTGAACATGCAGCTTCGCATATTTATGGCTACGCCGTAGGCTTGGACATGACCCGGCGCGATTTGCAAATCAAAATGCGCGAGCAAGGCAGACCCTGGGAAATCGGCAAGGCCTTTGACTTCGGCGCACCGGTCGGATTACTGCATCCCAAGTCCCTCACCGGCGAAATACTGAGTGCTGACATCGCACTCGATGTCAATAATGAAAACCGTCAGAGCAGCAACCTCAGCCATTTGATTTGGTCGGTCAATGAAACCATTGCCAATTTGTCCACCTTGTTTGAATTGCAGCCTGGTGATTTGATTTTCAGCGGCACGCCCGAAGGTGTAGGTGCGGTCAAACCCGGCGACATCATGCATGGGCGAATTGCAGGTTTGACACCTTTTTCGGTCAAAGTGGTTTGAGCCTCAGTACTGCACTGGAGTTGAGCTGATGAATATTGTTCATGCGTTTTTAAACCGGGCTCGCAGTCATCCGCATCTGGCCGCCGTCACTTGCAGTGGACAGACGCTCAGCTTTGGCGAACTCGCCACTCGCTGTCATGCGCTCGCTGCCTACATGGTGCAGGACATGCAATTGGCTGAGGGCAGCCGGGTGGTCATTTGCATGGAGAACAGAGCCGCTTTCTTTGAGACCTTGTTCGCCAGCTGGATCGCAGGGTTGTCCGCAGTTCCTGTGAATGCCAAATTGCATCCCAAAGAAGTCCGGCAGATCACCGGTGATTGCGGCGCGGCGCTGGTTTTCGCCAGTGATCATTTGTTGTCGGGCTTGCAACCGGTGCTGGCGGATATGCCGCAGGCCGTGCCCTTGGTGTCGGTTGACGATGACGCCTACCACGCCATGTTGCGACATTCACCTATGCCTTGCAAAGATATGCAAGCGGACAATCTGGCTTGGCTTTTTTACACCAGCGGCACCACCGGCGTTCCCAAAGGCGCCATGCTGACGCACCGCAACCTGCTCGGCATGTCTTTGCATTACGGCGCGGATATTGATTACGTTATGGCCGGTGACACCATGTTGCATTTGGCGCCGCTGTCGCATGGCGCCGGTCAGTACAGCTTGCCGCATATTTTCAACGGCGGCCACCAGGTGATTGAAAAATCGTTCAGCCCTGAGTTGTTGCTTGACGGCTTACAGCGTTACCCGCGTGTTTCTTTGTTTGCCGCGCCAACCATGATCACCCGCGCTTTGCGGGCAGCTGAAGGTTTGCGTAACGCAGGCGGGAATTTGCAAACCCTGGTGTACGGCGGCGCGCCCATGTATGTGTCCGACCTGCTGAAAACACTGGAGGTGTTCGGGCCGCGCTTGGTGCAAATCTACGGTCAAGGTGAAAGCCCCATGACCATCACGCAGTTGTCGCGCCAGGACCACCAGGGCAACGGCGATGCAGCGCATCTGGCACGTCTGGCGTCTTGCGGTGTTGCCCGCAGCGCGGTACAGGTGAAGGTAGTGGACGACGAAGGCCGTGAGCTGCCCCTGGGCGAACCGGGTGAAATCATCACCCGCAGCGACACGCGCATGCTGGGTTACTGGAACAATCCCAAGGCCACGGCATCGGCCATTCGCGACGGCTGGTTATGGACCGGTGATATCGGTTCGTTCAATGAACTCGGCTACCTGACGTTGCGTGACCGCTCCAAGGACATGATTATTCGTGGCGGCAGCAATATTTACCCGCGCGAAATCGAAGAAGTGCTGCTACGACATGCCGCTGTGGCCGAGGTGTCTGTCATAGGCGCTGAAAGTGCAGACCTTGGTGAGGAACCGGTGGCGTTTGTCGTGCTGAAACACGGCATGAGCGTCACTCAGCAGGAGCTCGACACCCTGTGTCTGGACAATTTGGCGCGGTTCAAGCGACCGCGCGAGTATTTTTTTCTTGAGGATTTGCCTAAAAACAATTACGGAAAAATCTTGAAAACCGTTTTACGGCAGCAGCTTCGCCGAAGCAATTAATTCTATTGAATGACTTCTGGCGTCAGCGCTTGTATCGCCTGGTAATTGGTCAGAAATACCCGTCCGTTCAAATGCTGCAAGAACTTGGTTTTGTTGAGTTTGTCCATCACTGGACCTTTGATTTCTGAAAAGTGCAGGGAGATGCCCGAGTCTTTCAAACGACTGGCAATAGTTTCAAGACTTTCAAGTGCGCTGGCATCAATATCATTCACAGCAGAGCACTGAAGCAAGACGTGCTCTAAGTTTGGTCGTGCAGCCACTTCGGCATTGATGTGGTCTTCCACGCCACGGGCGTTGGCGAAGAACAAGCTGGCATCCACGCGCAGACACACCAGTTTGGGGCTGACCAACACGTCGTGGCGCAATACATTTCTAAAGTATTCCGTGTTTGGCACCAGGCCCACAGTGGCAATATGCGGACGGCTGGCTCTGAATAAAAATAGCGCCAAGGACACCACCACGCCCATGACCAAACCGCTTTCTACGCCCACCAGCAGGGTGGCCAACAAGGTGATGGACGCCGCTATGAAGTCGAGTTTGGAAAACGCCCAGGTCGATTTCAAAATGCCAAAA
The DNA here is from genome assembly GCA_947456305.1 of Comamonadaceae bacterium. Classification (GTDB taxonomy): domain Bacteria; phylum Pseudomonadota; class Gammaproteobacteria; order Burkholderiales; family Burkholderiaceae_C; genus Limnohabitans. Next base: position 251,065 of record CANGPN010000001.1, read on the forward strand.
TCAACCAAAGACAACACGGCAACCACAATGGTTGCGGCCAGTATGGCTTGAGGCAAATAGTAAAGCGCAGGTGTAAGAAACAAGGATGCCAAGGTGATGCCCACTGCGGTGAACACGCCTGCAGCCGGCGTGACAGCACCTGCGTCAAAGTTGACCACCGAACGGGCAAAACCACCGGTCACCGGAAAGCCGCCCGTGAAGGCGGAGGACAAATTGGCTGCGCCCAGCGCCACCAGTTCCTGGTCAGGCTCAATGCGTTGGCGGCGTTTGGCGGCCAAGGTTTGGCCGACCGACACCGATTCCACAAAACCCACCACGCTGATCAGCAAAGCCGGGACCAACAATTCCTGCCACAGCGTTAAATCCCACATAGGTGCTGTGAGAGGTGGCAGGCCTTGCGGCACCGTGCCCACGAGTTTCATGCCTTGCCCTTGCCAGTCGAGTTGCCAGGCCAGCACGGTGGTGAGTGCAATCGCTGCCACCGGACCTGCTTTGGCCGTCATGTCGGCGGCGCGCGCCTGTAGCCCCCAGCTGATCAGCAGAGGTTTGAGGCCTTTTCGCACCCAAAATAAAAATGCCGTGGCAGCTATACCCACGCCCAGCGTCAGTAAATGAATATTCGAGGCTTGGTGCAGCAGCGAGTAAAGCAACTCAACAAAGTTATGCCCTTCGGCTTTCACACCCATCAGCGTTTTCAACTGACTGGCCGCAATCCATAAACCAGACGCAGAGATAAAGCCGGAGATGACCGGGTGGCTCAAAAAATTGGCCAGAAAACCCAAGCGCAGCAAACCCATGAGCAACAACATACTGCCGGATAAAAACGCCAATGTGATGGCCACTTGCCAATAAGCGTGTGTACCCGCAGCCGCGTGCTCGGCGACAGCGGCGGCGGTCATGAGCGACACCACAGCCACCGGACCGACTGCGAGAACCCGGCTGCTACCCAAGACCGCGTACAACAGCAGCGGCGCCACGCTGGCATACAAACCCACTTCGGGCGGTAAGCCTGCCAGCAGCGCATAAGCCAAGCTTTGCGGAATCAGCATGACTGTCACGATGACGGCGGCCACCAAGTCGTTGGTGAAAGTGTCCCGGTTGTATTGGCGGCCCCAATCGAGCAGGGGAACCGAGGGTAGCCAGCGTGTCAGGCGTGAAGTCATCAAACGGCTAAGTTCAAACCGTTTTACTGTCTTGTAATGCGAGTTTGCGGGGCGTGTGAATGAACCGGTCCAACAACTCAAAACCGACCATGCCTATCACCATGGCAACGACAAAAACCAAGGCTTTGGGCTGACCCGATGCCATAGACACCAACGCCGGGCCGGGGCAAAAACCGGCCAGTCCCCAACCGGCACCGAACAGCAGGCTGCCAATGACCAGCGGTTTATCAATCTGGTGGCGGGCGGGTAAACGCATCATGCTGCCGAAGAAATTGACTGTGCGTTTTTTGGCCAATGCAAAAGCGAAAAAACCGACCGCGATGGCCCCGCCCATGACCAGCGCCAACGACGGGTCCCACAGACCGAAGAGGTCTAAAAAGCCTATGACCTTGCCGGGGTCGGTCATGCCCGAAAGTATGAGTCCCAGACCAAATAACAGACCGACCAGAAATTCGCTGATGCGGTGGAGGATGTCATTTTTATTCATGGCTGATTCCTTAAATGAAGTGACGTACAACATAAACTGTGACGAAGCCTGCACCCATAAAGGACAGCGTGGCCAGGAGCGAACGTGGTGACATGCGCGACAAGCCGCAGACCCCATGGCCGCTGGTACAGCCTCCTGCATAGCGAGTGCCTATGCCGACCAAAAGCCCGGCAGCGATCACTGTGAGTTCTGTCGCATCAATACGAGGTGTGGTGGCAAAACCGGCAGGAGCGAGTGTGTTGAATACCAGCGGGGCACAGAACATACCGAGCAAAAACGCTACACGCCACACGCTGTCGCTGAGCTTGGGTGGCAGCAAGCCGCCCAGAATGCCGCTGATACCCAAAATGCGTCCGTTGAGCAAAATGAACATGGCCGAGGCCACGCCTAAAAGAATGCCGCCGGTGAGCGAGGCCCAAGGGGTGAAATGCAACCAATCCAAATTCATGAGTTGTCTCCTGTGTGTGTGTCGCAAAATTGCTGGTACATGACTTTCATCACTGCCAAGGCTTGAGGACTGGCAATTTGGTAGTAAATGTGTTTGCCGTCACGCCGGGTGGTGACGAGTTCTTCCTCACGCAAAACGGTGAGTTGCTGGGACAAAGTGGGCTGAACGATACCGAGAATTTCTTCGAGTTCGCCGACACGCTTTTCGCCTTGTGACAACTGGCACAGCAACATGAGGCGGTCCGGGTTGGACATGACTTTCATCAGCTTCGAGGCTTGAGCCGCTGAGGCTTTCATTTTTTCAAGGTCAAAAGTGACTGCTTCCATGGGCTGAATTCCTGAGCGTTCGGGTCGTGATGTGAAAAGTATATTGACAGATAGTTTATTTGTCAATATATTATAAGAAAACTAATTCACAGAAGATAAACCATGAACACAGCCACTGTCAACCCGCAAGTACACGGCATTTTTGACCCCGCCACCTGGACTGTGACCTACGTGGTGTACGAAAAACCGGGTTCGGCTTGCGCCATCATTGACTCGGTGCTGGACTACGACCCCAAGTCAGGGCGTACCAGCCATACATCGGCTGACCTGGTCATTGAGTTTGTGAATGCCCATCAACTCAAAGTGGAATGGATTTTGGAAACCCATGCCCACGCCGACCACTTGACCGCCGCCCCTTATTTAAAGCAACACCTGGGCGGCAAAACTGCGATTGGCGACCACATCAGTGGTGTGCAAAAAGTCTTCAAAGGCATCTTCAACATGGAGAGCAGTTTCAAGCTTGACGGTTCGCAGTTTGACCATTTGTTTGCCGACGGCGACGCCATCCAAGTTGGCAACCTCACCGGTCACACCATGTATGTGCCCGGTCACACACCGGCTTGCGTGGCTTACCAGTTTGGCGATGCCGTGTTTGTCGGCGACACCTTGTTCATGCCGGATGTCGGCACCGCTCGTTGCGACTTCCCCGGCGGAGACGCCAAAACTTTGTACGCCTCTACCCGCAAAATTTTGAGCTTGCCGCCTGAGACGCGATTGTTCATGTGCCACGACTATCCGCCCAACGATAGGCCGGTGAAGTTCGAGACCACCGTTGCCGAGCAAAAAGCCAAAAACATCCATGTGCATGACGGCATCAGCGAAGCACAGTTTGTCGAGATGCGCACCAAGCGCGATGCCACTTTAGAAATGCCGGTGCTGATATTGCCTGCGGTGCAAATCAATATCCGCGCAGGTGAGTTGCCGCCCAAAGAGGACAACGGCATCTCCTACGCCAAAATTCCTTTGAACGCACTTTGAAACTGTGCATATGAGTCTGTGTCAGTGCTGAATGGTTTTTCCGAATTGCCCGAAACGCAGCAGCAAGGCCGGCAGTATCAGCAAATTCAACACGGTGGAAGACAGCAGTCCGCCCACAATGATGCAGGCCATCGGCCCTTCAATTTCACGTCCTGGTTCACCGCTGCCTATGACCAGCGGAAACAAACCGATCGCGGTAACGATGGCGGTCATCAATATGGACGGCAGTCGTTCACTCGCTCCGCGCACCGCAGTTTCCAGTCCCCAAGGCAGTCCTTCAATTTCCACCAAGTCTTTGTAGCAAGACACTAGCATGATGGTGTTGCGAAGCGTGATGCCGAACAAAGTGACAAAGCCGACCAGTGAGCCTATAGACAGCCAGCCACTGGTTAGCATCACTGCCAGAACGCCGCCAATCAAAGCAAAAGGCAGATTCAAAAAGGTGATCAACAGGTTGCGCAGGTTGCCCAAAGCCAAGTAGAGCAACAATATGACGCCAACCATGGCGAGGGCTGCGTGTGTCAATAATTCATTGCGCGCATGTGCGACAGCAACAGCGTCACCGCCTATGCCTATATAGTTACCTGGAGCCATACCCATGCGCGCCACGACCTCTTTGACTTCATTCACAAAAGCCGGCATGTCGCGGCCGCTGATGTTGCAAGTGATGGTTTGCACGCGCTTTCCGTCTTTGCGCAAAATCTTGCTACGCCCGTTGGTTTCGCGTACCTCTGCGACATCGGTCAAGGCAAAAGAACCGCCGTCAGCCATGGGAAAACGCAATTGTTTGAGCCGGTGCAGTGCTGTACGTTGATCCGGCGCAGCAATGGTCACCAGAGGAATGACGCGACCTTCTTGCACCACTTGGGCGACTTCCATGCCGCCGTAAAACGTATGGATCACATCCAGCACCTCGGTGGTTTGCAAACCTTTTTGGGCAATGCGCTGCGGATCCAGTCTGTACTCGAGCTGAGGTGTACCCGGCTGGGACTGGGTAGTGACATCGCGTGCACCGGGTATGGCTGCAATGGCTTGCGCCAGCAGCTTGGCGTCGCGGTCCAGCAAGTCTAAGTCTTGACCGAATATTTCAACTACAAACTCAGCAGCGTATCCCGATACGGTTTCTTCAATACGTTCGGCCAGAAACGTATTGATACCGAAACTCACACCGGGAAACGGCAGCACATCGGGCTTGCCTTCGACCGTAGTGAGTTTTTTGCGTATGGCGTCGAGCACCGCCTTTTGCTCGCTGGCCGGTAGCGGGCCGATTTCCACTTCTATTTCGCTGTAGTGCATGCCGAAAGTGTCAGCGCCGTTTTGCGCTCGACCTACCCATTGTGTGACCGACTTCACGCGATCCACACTCTGTATGGCTTGAATGACTTTGGCACCTATACGCAGTGATTCAGCTTCCGAAGTGCCCGGTAATGCTGTCATATGCACGATGTAATGGCCTTCGCGCAACTCTGGCACGAATTCAATGCGAAACAGCGGAATAGCCGCCATACCCAGCAACACAGCTATCAAAGTGGAGAAGACCACTGATTTGGCAGAACCTTCAATCCCTCTGAGCAGTTTTTCATACCGCTGTTTGAGCCAGCGTACCAATGGCGGATCGCCGCTGGGAAAGGCTACACCGCGATGCAGCAGCAAATAACAAAGCGCCGGGGTCACTGTCAGCGCTACCAGCAGCGAAGCCAGCAGCGCATAGATATAAGTCAGCGCCAGCGGTTGAAACATGCGCCCGGCGACACCGGATAAAAATAACATGGGCATGAACACCAGCACCACAATGAAGGTGGCAAAAATCACTGAACTGCGAACTTCGAGCGACGCATTCAAAACCACGCGCCAGTCGGTGCGCGGATTGCCGTTGGCGCGGTTTTCCCGCAATCGTCTGAAAATATTTTCAACGTCAATGATGGCGTCGTCCACCACCTCGCCCAAGGCAATCACCAACCCGCCCAGCACCATGATGTTCAGCGACACACCCTGATGAACCAGCACAATCACTGAAGCCAGCAGCGATAGAGGAATGGCAATCGCGGAAATCAGTGCGGCCCGGGCATTGAACAAAAACAAAAACAGCACAGCCACCACCAAAGCAGACCCGAGCAGAATGTCACGTTGGATATTCGTGATCGAGGTTTCAATGAAGCCCGCTGGTCTGAACAGGTTTTTATGTACGGTCAGACCTTCGCGTTTAAGCATGGGTTCGAGCTCAGCAAGCCGTTCTTCGATACGCAAGGTGGTCTCAAATGTATTGGCACCGAGTTGACCTTGCACCATCAAAAATACGCCGGGTGTGCCGTTGATACTGGCTGCACTGATGGAGGGAGCAGGGGCTTCGGACACTGCGGCCACATCTTGCAAACGCAGCACCTGACCGCTGCGCACCAACAGCGTGGCCTGTGCAAGTTCATCCACACTATTGATCTGCCCGTCGGCGCTGACAATAACCCGTTGATTACGGCCTTCGACAAACCCGCCGGGGCGCAGCCCGCTGGCGCGGCGCGCAGCCTCTATGACTTCTTGCACCGTGACGCCGTGACGTACCAAGGCATCGGTATCGAATTGCACCTGCCACTGCCGGACTTTGCCGCCAAAAACATTCACATCGGCCACGCCGGTGGCACCCAGTAAATGCGGTTTCACCGTGAATTCAGCGATGTCGTGCAAATCCATCAAATCACGTTTATCCGATGTCAAGCCAATACCCAGCACCGAACTGGCAGAAGAGGTCAAGGGCGTGATGTTGGGCGTGGCGACACCCAGGGGTAAATGGTTAGCTAGTAAGGTCAATTTCTCGCTCACCAATTGGCGGTTGCGGTACACATCGCTGTCGTCGCCGAAGACGACCGTGACAATCGACAAGCCCGGTATTGACTGGCTGCGCATATTGGCGACACCGGCGGTGCCGAACATGGCGGATTCAATCTGACGGGTGACCAACGACTCCACCAACTCTGCTGAAAAGCCTGGTGCTTCGGTTTGAATCACAACTTGCGGTGGTGCAAATTCGGGAAACACATCAAGTTTGGCAATGCGTGTCGAGTACACACCATATGCCAGCAGCATGAGAGCCAGCACCAGCACCACCGCCGGGTGGCGAATCGAAAATCGAATGGTTTGGACCAGCATCTGCAGCTAGTCCTTGTTCTCGTTTTTGATCTGGAAACGGAATTCTTCAGAGAGCAGTAATTGCGCGCCGCTGGTCACCACAGAAGTGTCGGCGTCCAAAGTATCCGTGAAAAACCCTTCAGCCATGGCGCGATCTATCGGCAGTGCTGTGCGTTCAAATCTGTCTGCTTCGGTTTGCACATACACCCAAGTTTTACCGGCGAAGCGGATCATGGCCGATACAGGCACCATCACCCCTGATTGCGGTTTACCTTGTTGAGATATGACTCGTACATGGGTGCCCGCACCTGCGCCAGAGGGCGCAATGCTTAACAACCAATTTTCGCCCTGCAAGCCAGGCACTGATTGGGCAGCCCGGCCAATCAATCCAGCAACAACACCGTTTGACTGCGCCGAAGAAGACACATCCACCCGCCATTGCTGATGTTGGGGCGCGGAGCCGAAAGGTACGGCAAATTGAACTACTTCAAGCTGATGGCTGGTAGCGCGAGCCACCAGTCCGTCTTTGTCAGCCAGTTTGTCTGCAAAAGCGTCGCCCCACTGTATGCGCACATTGTCGACAACCGCGCGCAGTTCAGCCTGTAAACCTATGTCGTGTTGTTCCTCGGAGGCAAGCGCTGCGCGTGCGGCTTCCAAATCGCGTTTGGAGGCATTGCGGCCGTCGTCGTACAAACCTTGGGTGCGTGTGAGTTCGCTGCGACGTTGTTGCACCAGCGCTTGCGAGCCAGCCAGTTGGGCTGACAAACTGACAAAGCGTTGCCGAGCTTCGACCAATGCACGCAAATCAAGCACCAAACCTGTGAATTTTTGTGATGCAGCATATTTGGCAGGCTTCAACGCTTCGACTGCAATACCTGCTTGCTTTTGCGCTTCCTCGTCAATCACCACCACATTGGGTTCTGTTTGCAGCCTCTCAACATTGGCCATCTTGTCGTCGTCTTCATGCGCGTGTTGAAACTCGTCTCTGCCCATCCAAGCCAACGCCCACACCAGCAGCAGAATGACCAGCGACAGCACCAGTATCAAAGTGTTTTTCCAGGGTTTTTCCAACATATGTTCTCTGTGATTTAGGGCTTGTCAATGGCGAAGACGGGTGCTTGCATGGCTGACTCGAGTTCCCAAGCAGCGCGCATGAATGCGGTGCGGGCATCAAATACAGCGCGTTCAGCCTGCAAATGCAGACTGCGTGCATCGATCACGCTCAAGGCGTCCACATTGCCAGCTTCAAATTGTGCCGTGGTCAGCCTGACCTGTGATTCAGCTGTTTTCAGAGAGTCCCGGGCAATGTTCAAGGGTTGTTTGAGTGCCAGCGCGTTCAAGCGCAATCGTTCCACCTCATTCATGATCTCTGATTGTTTGGCAAGCACAGCAGCGCCTTGGGCGCGACGGTTGGCTTCGGCGGATTCGATGCCGGCCAGATTCCGGTTGAGCAAAGCAGCCGGCAAAGAAAATGAAAACTGCCACACCGAGTCGCCTTGGCTCCATAACAAACCCGGCCCTAGCTTCAAACTGGGGAATTGCTTGGCGATTTGAAGCTTGAGTTCAGCCTCTGCCGCATCGTATTGCAAGCGTTGCCGGGCGAAATCCAGTTGATTTGTCAGCGCAAGCTGGCGGACGGTATTGGTGTCCGGGATGGTTTGTAACGGCCATTCAGAGATGTGAATGCGGTTCACAGATTCGAAGGGCACAGATAGCGAAGTAGCCAATTGGGCCAGGGCAGCCATCTTGGCTGCATCGGCTTCGGCAGATTCACGGCGGGCATCTTGTAAACGTTGCGCGGTGAGTTGCACTTCCATGGCGGTGGCCACGCCGTAGCGTTCGCGCACAGCCACACTTTTGTCACGGGCCTTGGCCAGCTCAAGTCCTGTGGCCGCCAATTGCGCGCGCCCGGTTGCAATCTGTCGTTCAAGCAAAGCCGTACCAAGCGCACGGTACAAGCGCCAAGCGGTTTCACCGGTCGCCAGTTTGGCCTCTTGGGTTTCGATGTTTGCGGCCGCCGCCAAGGCGGTCTTCACTGAACCGTCCACCAGTTGCCATTGCAGGCCAGCGCCTACCGCCCAGGGAGAATTTTTTCCGTCGCTGGTTTGGCTGTGGTGTTCCACGCTGGTGGTGAGTTCCGGCGGGTCAGTTTTCAAGCCGGACTGGATGCGCACCAGTGCGGCGTTGACTTTGGCGCGGACCGCGCGCTGGTCCGGGTGAAAACTCAGCAAGGCCGTGGTCAGCTTGTCACGCGTCCAGACGATGTTCGGCCAGCCCGTGGTGTCTTGACCGCTGGCGGTCAGCGCTGCTTGTACGTTGTCGTCGTCAAGTCGGCGAGCCGTCTCCTGTTCGGCTGCTTGGGGCAAATCCAGCGGTGCCTGGGTGTAGGTGCGCCAGCTGCAGCCACACAGGGTGGCAAGTAACAACAGTCCGGACAAGCGATAACGATGGCGTGGATTCATAAAAAGCAGGGCGGCACTGGCAGGCGGGGTTGTTGGCGGGCAAAAAGTTTGCCCATCATAAGGAGGTAGGAGAGGTCGGGTTAAAGGAAGACGCGAACGTTGTCGGTTGCGGCTGTGAATGCAGACCGCACTTGCATTGCTTTAACTGCACGCTCAACGTAAATAGATGACACAGAGAAGAAACTACCCCGTCACATACCCCATTTGCATAGGCAACCACAACACGATTTGTGGGAACAAAGTCATAGCCACCAGCAGCGTCAGCAGCATCTTTCGGCATCATCGGCACGCATGCGTGCGACATGATTGGCGAGTTTGCACTCGCGATCGAAATGGTCGCAGACACCATCGATATAGTTAAGACCATACACACAAATCCCACGCTGGGTGAAAGCAAGGGCATGGAGCCAGAAGTGCGCCGGTAGCTAGACGGACATGGCGCTGAGCAATATGTAAACGCTTCAAACTACAAATCAAAAAAGCCCGGATGGAGAATCGTAGTATCTTTTTGCTAATTTAATATTCTGGGCATAGGATTTGTTTCTGACGCCCTTGTCATGCTCACAATATACAGAACCTATTGGTGTGGACCGAAAGACAGGAACCATCGTTAAAAACTTTCTTCTGTATTATTCTGATGCCAATAATAAATAATTAATGCTTAGCTTTGGAGTAAATATGAAAAGAAGTCTGTTAATTCTCGCCTCCATAATCTTCATGTGCTTCTCCTGCTCAGCGTTTGCAGACTTGGACGCTGGGCTTGCCGCATTTCGTCGACAAGATTTCAAGACATCGTTCAAGGAATTCGAGATGGCGGCAAAGACTGGCAATCCAATCGCGCAAAAATGGCTTGGATGGCACTATGAAGTAGGAACTGGTACGACGAAGAATTATTCACAGGCTCTTGTCTGGTATCGCAAAGCTGCGGTACAAGGTGACAGAGATGCCATGGAGTCGATCGGGAACTACTATGCATATGGTTTAGGCGTCAAGCAGGATATATCCACTGCTGTTGAGTGGCTAAGAAAGGCTACAGAAGCTGGAAGTTACGCGTACCCGAAAAACATTCCCGGAATATCAGACAACCCTGCCATCAAAAAACGATTTGACGACGGCATTGCCGCAGCTCATGACATCTTTCGTCGAAAAGCTGAGCAGGGCGATACGCTCGCACAACTGAATTTAGGTTACATGTATTTGGTTGATCTTTCCATGATGCCTCAAAACATGTCTCAGAATCAGTCGCAGGCGGTAGGGTGGATACGCAAGGCTGCTGAAAAGGGGCACGCAGGAGCTCATGGAATCCTCGGCTTTATGTATGCCATGGAAATGGTAGGCGAGCGAGACCAGGTGCAGGCGGCGAAGTGGTATCAACTTGCTGCCACTCAAGGCAACGCCAACGCCCAATACAAACTTGCCGCCATTTATGCCGGGGCGGGCAGCATGAAATATTCTTTTGCTAAATCTGTCCCGAAGGATATCGGCAAAGCGAAGGAATGGGCGGTAGAGGCTGCCCAGCAAGGCGTTGTGGAAGCCCAAACCCTTTTGGGAGTTTTGCTGCTAAAAACAGGTACATCCGAAAAAGACTACGCCGAAGCCCTCTTGTGGCTTCGCAAGGCCGCGAGGCAAGCTGATCCCGAGGCGCAAGTTTTCATCGGTGACATCTATGTTTCGGGTCTGGGTGTTCCCAGAGATTATTCGCAGGCCATCAGCTTTTACCGCAAGGCCATCGACAACTCCGGCAGTAAATTTGCTTACGGAAGGCTCGCACGCATGTATGAAGAGGGACTTGGTATACCCAAGGACAACACCGAAGCCTTGCAGCTTTATGAGAAGGCTTCCGAATCCAAGTTTTCTACTTCTGATGCGCCGTTGCACATCAAGCTTGCGCGCATGTATGAGGACGGCGTTGGCACACCCAAGGACGATGGAAAGGCTTTCCAGCACTATGGAAGTGCGGCGGTGGCAGGTGACCCCGAAGCCATGAAGAAGCTTGCAGAAGTGTTTCAGAAGGGACTTTTGGGGCAGAAAGCAGACCTCGAAAAAGCCAAATATTGGAGGGAACAAATAGCCAAGGGCGACGTTCCGAAATAGATTGGAAAACTGCGTGACCTGCTGTTTGGAGGCAATAGCATGATTTAACCGGACACTATTGCTTTGAGTTATGTAAATAATCTGTATAAATTAATTCATTCAATTGGTATCAGTGCAGCGTCTAACCAAACACTGATGGCCAGTATCAAGCTGCCAACAACTCATTTTTCAAGGGATAAGGTTTTACTAAAACATCAATCGGCAGATCAACCTGAGCAGCCAAGCGCCGAATCATTTCCAAGGTCAACGGACGTTTTTATTCAAAATATCTGCCACTCGACCTCTTGGCCCGATCATTGGCTCCAAGTCTTTGCGATTCAGTCCCCGACTTTCCATGACGTGTTCAATAAGTGCATTAGGGTCCGGGTGATTAATTGGGAAATGTTTTTTTTCGTAATGCTCAACGACCAAGGTGAGTACATCCAGTCGCTCTGCTTCTGTAGATTTAGATGGCGCAGTCCAAAGTTGATCTATTTCATTTAAAGCCGCTTTGTATTCTTTCTTATTGCGAGTAGTACGAATTTCCATTTGGCTCTCCATTAAACAGTTGTGACATCAAAATTGTCATATTGCACATGAGTGCCTATGAGTCGAACGAACATCAACCCTTTGTCGTAGCGCACTAAAACCACCAGTCGATAATCATTTCCCTTGATATTAAATACCACGCGATTATTGGCTGTAAAGCTTGCTTTGGTATCGTCACAGCTCGACGCTTTAGGCCAATCAAACTCCCCAAAAACTACCCCGTCACATACCCCATTTGCATAGGCAACCACAACACGATTTGTGGGAACAAAGTCATAGCCACCAGCAGCGTCAGCAGCATCACCAAAAACAGCCAACCCTCGCGCACCATGGCCATGATGGGAATGCCGGTCAGTGCTTTGGTCACAAACAACAACATGCCAAACGGCGGGTGAATCAATCCGATCATCATGTTCAGCACCACCAGCACGCCGAAATGCACTTTGTCTATGCCAAGCAGGTCAACGGCAGGCAACAGCATAGGCACGAAGACCAGTAGTAGCACCGACACATCCAGAAAACAACCCAACACCAAAAACAGCGCGTTGACCATGAACAAAAACGCCACCGGTTGCAAATGCTGTTGCTCTACCCACAGTGCCAACGCTTGCGGCACACCTTCGGCAGTGAATGCGTACTGCAACATGAACGAGCCGGCCAGAATGATGGTGATTACCGCACTGGCGCGGGCCGATTCGATGACCACGTCCCAAAACGCACGCAGACTCAGTGCTTTGAAAACAAAGGCGGACAACACGAGGGCGTGCAAGGCGGCGACAGCGGCGGCTTCGGTGGGCGTGAACACGCCCGAGTAAATTCCACCGAGCAACACAACAGGCAAAGACAGCGGTGCTGCACCGCGCCACACTATGCCCGCCCATTCGCTGCGAGGTATAGGTTCATCGCGCGGCATGTTTCTTCGGGTGGCAATGATGTGCACCGTCAACATCATCAACAGTGTCATCAACACGCCAGGCACCACCCCACCCAGAAACAAGGCGCCTACCGAGGAGCCGGACACGAGGGCGTAAATCACCATGGGTATCGACGGCGGAATCATCGGCCCCAAAGTGGCGCTGGCCACCACCACGGCACCGGCAAAGCCCGGTGTGTACTCGGGCTTTTTCAACATTTGTTTGATGGTCACCAGGCCGGGCCCGGCCGCATCCGCCAATGCGCTGCCGCTCATGCCGGAGAACACCACGCTGACCAAAATATCGACTTGTGCCAAGCCGCCGCGCATGCGACCCACGAGAATGCGGCAGAAATCAAAAATGCGTTCACTGACCGTACCCGCATTCATCAAGTTGGCGGCAAACACAAACAAGGGCACCGCCAGCAAGACATAGCTGTTGAATAAGCCTTGGCCCACTTGCTCTATCACCAAGGCCATGTCCTGGCCTTTAACGGCCAAATACGCCGCACCCGACATCCACATGGCCAAACCTATGGGCAAGCCCAGCAGCATGCCTATCACCACCACCGCAACCATGGTCAACAAAGCCAGCGTCATAGGCCTGCTTTCACGGCTTTCACCGTGTGCCACACGCCGCGCAACACCAGCATGACCAACAACACCAGCAAAGGCAAAAATACCCAGAACAAGGGCAGACCCAACACAGCGGTGGCCTCGCGCCGCAAGAACAGCAAATAGTCCCAACTCGCGGGCAAGGCTTGCAGTGCCAGACCGCCTAACAGCACGTGTCCCACAGTTTGTAGCCACATGCGCGGCTTATCAGCAAGACGTGTGCTGAGTATGTCCAGCGACACATGGGAAGCCGCCGGCACCATGAAGGCGCAAGCCCAAAAAATAGTCCAGATATAGAGCACAACAGCCAGTTCGTCGGTCCAAGGCAGGGGTTGGTTAAACACAAACCGTGCGCCAATTTGCAAAATAAAAACGCAGAACAAAGCCAGAAACAATGCACCGCCTATGTGGTCTAACCAACGCTTGAAGGTATGCATGGGTCAGTGCACCGCTTGTATGCGTTCGAGCAAGCCCGCAGGCCAGCTTTTAGCTATGTCAGAGGCTTTGTAGGCGCTATTGACTTGCTGGCGGAATGCATTGATATCCGGTGTGTTGATGCTCAATCCTTGCTGTTTAAGAAAATCGAGTATTTGTTTTTCTTCCTGTAAACGGTTGTCGTTGTTGAAGCGAGCAGCGGCTTGCGCGGCTTGTTGCACTTTCATTTGTTGCGCGGGCTTCAAGCTGTCCCAAGTTTTCTGGCTGATGGCGATGAACAAGGCATCGACCAAATGCCCGGTCAACACCACTTGTTTGCTGACCTCATAAAAACGCGCCGCACGCACTGTGGGCAAGGGGTTGTCCTGGGCATCGATGGTGCCGGTTTTCAAACCCATATAGACCTCGCCGAATGACAGCGGTGTGGCTGTTGCGCCCAGTGACTCTCCCAGAAACAACCATTCTTTGGAAGCCGGCATGCGCAGCTTGATGCCTTTGAGGTCGGCTGGCGTTTTGATGTTGCGTGGTTCGCGCAGCACCAATTGACGCGTGCCCAAATAAGCCGTGGCCAACACTTTGATGCCCATGCGCTCAGACACTTGCTTAAAGCCTTCTTCGCCTATGGGCCCGTTAAATACTTTTTGTTGATGCGGTACATCGCGCAACACATAACCGGCAGTGAACACGGAAAAGTAAGGTACTTGGCGCGACAAGTCAGCAGCGGACACGGTGCTGAGTTCCAAGTTACCCCGTGCCAGAGCCGCAGGTTCAGCGGCTTGTTTGAATAAGCTGCTGTTGAGGTAAATCTGTACCTCAAATTCACCGGGCGCTCCGGCGTCAAGCGATTCTTTAAATACGTTCCACATTTTGGCATGCCAGTCTTGCGGTACTGCCGGCGTGGAAATGCGCAATAGGGTCTTACTTTGAGCGACGGCTTGCGGGGGCAGGAAAGCGAGCAGTAAGCTGACCAAGCTTGCGAAGAGGATTCGAGGAGTAAATGCATTCATGGGGGAGATTTTGACATTGCCGCTAGACCCGTCCTCCCTCTGCTACGATGCCGTTGTGAAAACTATGCATTACCTCTTCACTTGGCTGCTGACTATCAGCCTGCCCCTGCAAACTCTGGCGGCTATGCTGCCACCTGTTTGTCACGATGACCCAACGGGGGTTGAGGTTTCTTATGCGCACAATTCAACACCAACTGCGTCCGATGTTGATCAACTGAATGCCGGGGCACACAAACCACACCAAAGTCAGGTCAAGCTAACTATTCATTCGCATTCGAAGCATTCACACACCAACGAGCATCAAAAACCTACAAAAGCTGTTGTCCACGTTGGCTCAAAGATGTTTGACACGCAATACCCGTCGCTTTGTGCAGATAAGCCTGGTCATTCCTCGTCCGGAACAGACAGCAGTTGCCAACATTGCGCCCCTTGTTGTCTTGGATTCGCTGTATTGCCGACTTTCTCCGGTTTTAATTCGCCTGATTTGGTTCAGTCCAAGCCGCAGTGGACAGCCCCCGTGTTATTGGCCATAGCGCCGCGATTATTTGAAAGACCCCCTAAACCTGTAACTGCTTGAACATGTCTGCCACTTGTCTGGCAGTTCACGCATTTTCAAGGGCCGGGTGATTGCATCGCTCTGTCTTGTCTTAAGACTTTGCAATAGGTTTTTTATGTTTATTTATTTACCCAAACGTCACCGTTTGACGGTACTGGCCTGTATGTTGGTCTGTGTCTCCGGATGCGTCAGTTATGACGTCAATCAGGGCATTCTGCAGGCTGCGCAAGGCACGGCGGCTTTCAACACTGAGCGCTTGTTATTGGCTGTCACTGAAGAGCAGCGGCAACAACGCACCGTGTTGACACAGCAATTGCTGTCAGCGCCTGTAGGGCCAAAGCAAGCGGTGGAACTTATGCTGGTCAACAGTACGGCGTTCCAAGGATTATTGGCCCAGCATTGGGCACAGGCTGCTGCTACAGCGCAATCCGGACGCATCAGCAATCCGACTTTCGCGCTTGAGCGCATTGTCACAGGCAGCGAAACCGAATTGAATGGTTTACTCACTTTCGGTCTGATGGATGCGTTGACATTACCGCAACGTGCAGATATTGCGCGCTTAAAGCTTGTTCAATCGCAACTGAGGTTGAGCGCTGAAGTGATTGATCAGGTCACGCTGGTACGCCAGGCCTGGGTACGGGCTGTCGCTGCCAGTGCTACTGTGCATTACGCGCACAAGGTAGCTGATGCGGCGCTGGCCAGTGATGAGTTGGCAGCACGCATGCTGAGCGCCGGAAACTTCAATGCATTGACCCGCAGCAAGCATCGTTTGTTTCACTTACAAGCACAAATGCAGCTTGCAGCTGCAAAGCAAACAAAGTTATCCCGCACCGAGGAACTGGTGCGCTTGCTGGGTCTTGACGCAACGCAGGCTTTGCAACTGCAACTGCCGGACACATTGCCCGGATTACCTGCCCTGGCTGTCAGTGAACAAGATGTAGCCCAACTAGCGGTTCAACAACGTCTGGACATACGCATGGCCAAGGCAGAGTTAGAGACTGTGGCGCGGGCCCAAGGTTTGACCAGTATCACCAGCTTGCTGGATGTGGAACTTACAGTAATAAGTGGCATGGTCAACAGCAACAGCTCAGATTCCAAACGCATTGGCGCGCAAATCAGTGTCAAACTGCCTTTGTTGGATAGTGGCGATATGCAGCGCGCGCAAATGAATGCTCAAACACTGGCTGCTGTTAATCGATTAAAAGCTTCAGCGACAGATGCAGCTTCCAGTCTGCGTGAAACATACGCGGCGTACTTGACTGCATTTTCCATAGCGCGGCAATTCCAAGATGAGTTACTACCCCTGCGTCAACACATGGCTGGTGAAAACCTGTTGCGCTACAACGCCATGCAAATCGGCGTGTTTGATTTGCTAGCAGACGCTTCTGATCAAAACGCAGCTGTGACTGCCGCCATAGATGCTCAACTACAGTTTTGGTTGAGTGAAGCTGCACTGCAATCTACATTGATAGGCAGACCTTTGTCGAATTCTGTATCTGTCACCAACAGCAAAACCAGCAACAACGCATCCGCTCATTAAGGAAACAAACCATGTCAAGCAGAAGAGATTTTTTCAAATGGGCAGGGGTGGCTGGTGCGGTGTCTGCAGCTGCTGTCAGTCGCCATGCTTTGGCAGCTATTCCTGAACCCCATAGTCATACCAGTGCATCCACCATGCCACCGTTGTCTGCAGAGGACGCGCCATACCGGCCGGTGATCACTCTGAACGGTTGGACCTTGCCATGGCGCATGAAAGACGGGGTCAAAGAATTTCACTTGGTGGCTGAGCCGGTGATACGTGAAATATCACCGGGCATGAAAGCGCGCTTATGGGGTTACAACGGACAAAGCCCGGGTCCGACGATTGAAGTCGTTGAAGGTGACAAGCTGCGCATTTTTGTCACCAATAAATTGCCCGAGTACACCAGCGTGCATTGGCACGGACAGCGCGTGCCCAACGGCATGGACGGTGTCACCGGCCTCACGCAAAAAGGCATTGAGCCGGGCAAAACGTTTGTCTATGAGTTTGTGGCGAGGCGGGCAGGCACTTTCATGTACCACCCGCATGCAGATGAAATGACGCAAATGGCCATGGGCATGATGGGTATGTGGATCACGCACCCGAAAACGCCGCATCCGCTGATCAGTGAAGTAGAACGCGATTTTTGTTTTCTGATGAACGCTTACGACATTGAACCCGGCAGCTTCACGCCCAACATCATGACCATGACCGATTTCAATTTGTGGACCTGGAACAGCCGCGTTTTTCCCGGCATAGACAGTTTGAATGTGCGTTTGAACGACAGAGTGCGCATACGCATAGGCAACTTGACAATGACCAATCACCCCATACATTTGCACGGCCATGAATTTCAAGTGACTGGTACAGATGGCGGTGCTATTCCGGTGAGCGCGCGCTGGAGTGAGGTGACCACAGACATTGCGGTGGGGCAAATGAGGCAGATTGAATTTGTCGCGGACGAAGAGGGCGACTGGGCTTTTCACTGTCACAAAAGCCATCACACCATGAACGCCATGGGGCATAAAGTGCCGACCATGATAGGTGTAGAGCAGGCGGATTTAGCGAAAAAAATCAATCGTCTGATACCTGATTACATGGTGATGGGAAAAAGCGGTATGGGAGACATGGCTGAGATGGAAATGCCTATGCCGGATAACACCCTACCGATGATGACCGGGCAGGGACCGTTTGGCGGTGTGGGCATGGGAGGCATGTTCAGCGTGTTGAAAGTCAGGCGCGACCAAGCGCCGGGCAATTACCGCGACCCGGGTTGGTACAAGCATCCGCCGGGAACCGTCGCCAGCGAATACAGGGGTGAGATTGCTGCACCTGCGTATGCACCCGATTCACTATCAGAACAAGCCCCTGCTGTTCAAATGCAAGTGCGAAAGCCGATTGGCGGACACAGCGGGCATTGATGACCTGCAGGTGATAGGCTTATTGAACAAGCAAATTTGAAAACTCATCAAACCACACCATCACGGAGCTTCCCATGAAATTACGCACACCCATCTTGGCAGTTTCTCTTTGTTTGAGCAGCGCTATAGCGCTGGCTCACGGTGACGAAATGAAAGACGAAGGTGTCGGTCAAGCCGGCAATCCTCAGCAGATCAACCGCAGGGTCAAAATTGAAATGCGTGACAGTATGCGTTTCTCGCCTGATAAATTGAAAGTGAAAAAGGGCGATACGGTGCTGTTTGTCATACATAACGCCGGAGCAATCAATCACGAGTTTGTATTGGGCACAGGCAAGGCTTTGAAAGCCCACAATGAATTCATGAAGCAAAACCCTGACATGGAACACGACGACGACAACATGGTCAGCGTAGCTCCAGATCAGACCGCTGAAATCATCTGGCAATTCAGTCGCAGCGGCGTGGTGTATTTTGCTTGTCTGCAACCCGGACATTACGACGCCGGTATGAAAGGCAGGGTGTCTGTCAGTGGTTCAGAACATAAGCATTCTTCAGCCAAACAGTAAATTTTCTGAACCCGCGAGTTATCTATGAAGTTTCATCTCAAAAACTGTCTTCTTGCTTTGCTTGTCTCATTGTGCAGCTTGTTCTGGTCTGTGCTCGTGTTTGCCGACACAGATCTGTTCATGGCTGAGGGTTTGGTGAAAAAGATTGACGTCGAAAACCGGAAAATCACTATCAAACACGGTGAGATCAAAAATCTGGAGATGCCCGGCATGACCATGGTGTTTCGTTTGCAGGAATCGGTGAGCCTTGACAAGCTACAAGCCGGTGACAAAGTTCGCTTTCATGTGGAAAAAATGCAAGGTGCTTTTGTGATCACGGATTTGCAAGAGTCTCCTTAACAATAAACCTTCGCTAAGCTTTGGCATTCATAGAATGGGTACTTATTTGTTGAAACACGCTTGTCATGACCGCTTCTGCTACCGACACCATTCCGCTTTTTCCTCTGTCTCACGGCGTGTTTCCAGATGGCATGTTGCAATTGCAAATCTTCGAAGTGCGTTACTTGGACTTGATCAAACGCTGTCACCGTGACCAAAAGCCGTTTGGCGTGGCTTGGTTAAAGCAAGGCAGTGAAGTGCAAGTGCCGGGTGAGCAACCCCTGTTACATGAGTATGGTTGCTTGGCGCATATCCGTGAGTTTGAGCAGGTCCAACCTGCTTTGCAGCGCATTCTTTGCCAAGGGGGCCTGAGGTTTGAATTGCATGATGTCAAACCAGGCGCATACGGCGTGTGGCAGGCAAGCGTGAGCTACTTGCCTCAGGACCCGGTGGTTGATATACCACCGCATTGGCAAATGCACGCAGACCGTCTGGGTAAATGGATACGCACGGCCCAAGAACAAGGTTTGCAGGACCGCTTGCCCTTGTTTGCACCTTACCACCTGGATGAATGCGGTTGGGTTGCCAACCGCTTTGCAGAAGTGTTACCTATGGAGCCTGAGCAAAAAATCCTACTTATGACAGAGCCCGATCCTGTCAAGCGCATGCAAGCGGTGGTCAGTTTTTTGACAGATGAAGAGTAGTCTTTAATGCCAGTGCATCTGATCAAGTTTTTTTAATTACACCAAAGCCAGAACCAATGCAGATTCATCCATGAAAGCGACAGCTGAATCGCTGATTTTGAAATCAGATAAGTTGTCAGCAAACCCTACAAGGGTGATACCGGGCTCAACCAACATACTGATTTCACCGCTGGTGCGTCCACGCGACTTTCTGACAACAATGCCGTGTATGGAGTTGGCTTTGTCTGCTTTGGCGCCGGGTGCTTGAATGGCTACTGCGGTGGCTTTGAAAAGCACTTGCACATGTTGGCCTTTGTGTAATGCAAATAATTCCGCACTAGCTGCAGTGATGCGCGCTGAAAACACGCTACCGCCCTTGGTGCTGACTTCCACTTCGACGGAGTCGCCTTTTTTGTGAATGGAAGCGACTTGAGCGGGAAATTGATTTCGCATGGTTGTACGCAAACCCAGCATTTGATTCATCGATGTCTCAGGTGCGGAAGATTGGGCGGCATTTTTGACGACCTGGTTTTTCGCTATGTCTAAATCATGAGAGGCTCGCAACAATTGTTTGCCCGCCTCGGTCAGTTGCGCGCCGCCACCGCCTGAGCCACCGACCACTTTGCTCACCAGAGGTGTGCCGGCCAGATTGCTGAGTACGTCAATAGCTTGCCAGGCCGCTTTGTAACTGACACCGGCACGCCTGGCTGCCTCGGAAATAGAGCCGGCTTCTTGTAATTTCTTCAATATCTCCAGACGTTTGTCGGTCTTAGTGTGACCAAGGGCTTTCCCTAGGGTGTTTTTTTTTACTGCCGGCATGTGATTACTTTCTGGATTTTTTGATTACAATCGCTATTCCATTTATGAATAATGAATTCTATTCGCTATTCATCTTTTATGATAATTTTGAAAATTGCGGGATAGCGCGCTATGTTCAGTTTGCTCAGGTTTTTCATCTCTCTAGGCATGGGTTTAATTATAGGTTTGAGTCAATCCAATGCCGCTGGCTCTATCAAGCGTCTGATATTTTCAGTGAGAAATTTTTATCGCCCTATCAACGAAAAAATCAAAGCTAAGTTTGAAAAAAAATTACCCAAATTACCACTGTTCACGATTGATCAAGCTTTCGGCGGTTGGGACAAAGCCTCCAATGAACATTTCGCCAATAGCGCTATTTACGACCAAATTTCTCAATCCATTAAACGCTGATTTTCATTTCAACAAGCAATTATTATGAAAAAACTTCACACCCGTGCAACAACAGATTTAATTGCTAATTCCACAGGCACGCATAAAGCGCAATATTTAACTAAGAAAAATCATACAAGCTCTGTGATGCCTGTGCTGATTCTCGCGCTTATTCACGGCATTGCCAGTGCTGAAGGCTGGTACGGTAGCGTTCAGTACGATAGCAAAGAAAAGGTATATCCAGATGGAACAGTTACTTCCAAAAACTACGGCCAAATAAACGGTGTGACTCAGGTAACTTTAGGCAAAAAAATTGAAAATAATTGGTA
>CANGPN010000002.1 GCA_947456305.1 Comamonadaceae bacterium
CCGTCAACAAAGTCATACTGCTCGGCAACTGCGGCCGCGACCCCGAAGTGCGTTATTTGCCCAGCGGCCAGGCCGTGGCCAATGTGTCCATCGCCACCAGCAGCAAGCGCAAAGACAAAAACAGCGGCGAGATGGTGGAAGACACGCAATGGCACCGGGTCACGTTTTACGACCGGCTCGCCGAAATCGCCGGTGAATATGTGAAAAAAGGCCGCCCCATTTACGTGGAAGGCCGCTTGAAATACGGCGTTTACACCGACAAAACTACAGGCGTAGAAAAAAACACCGTCGACATCATCGCCACCGAACTGCAATTGCTCGGCGGGCGCGAAGGCATGGGCGCACCCGCAGGTGAAGACGGCGGCGCTCGCAGCGCACCCCGCGCATCAGCACCCGCAGCGGCCAAAGCACCGGCAGCGGCGAAGTCCGGGTTTGATGACATGGATGACGATATTCCGTTTTAAAACTCGAATTGGTTTGCTCACGTAAATCAAAAGCCCCAAGTGGTCGTCATTTGGGGCTTTTTTCATTTACTGCTTTATTTTTGGCTAATTCTGTATGAGTCGCCAATAAAAATCAGAGTACATCTTTAAAAGATTGTTCGATGAGGCTGATGACATCATCTAACTCTGCTGCACTTTTGAGATACACCTTTCTGTCCAATGTCCAGTTATATCCTTCTGAAATTTTCTCGACCATATTTTTAGGATCAGAATATTCGAATGGCCGCATAAAAATCTTCAAACCACTTTTGTTGATATGAACCTCTGCAAAGTTCTTCGAACGGCGGTAGGCCACGTAAAGTGAAGTCGGTTTTTCCTCAACACTTTCGTCTAAGGCCATGATTCGCTCCCGAAGCTGGCCAAACAGCTCCTTAGTTTCAGGTGAACCTTTAGTCAGCAGTGCTTCAACAGAGATTGTCTTATCCTCATTCTGATGCTTTTGCGCGTCCTTTTGATGCGCCTCGGTAGTTATTGTTCCGCCTTCCGCTAAGTGAACAGGCTCTAACGAAAATACATTGTTGTCGTAGTACCTATAACGCATCAATTCAATCCGCAGCGGAACAACCTCGGCTGTATCAATATCGAATTTGCTAAATGATTCGGCTATACAAATAACCCTTGGATTGTTCCAATCAAGTTGAACTTTTTTAGCTGCTTCTGTTCCTAATTTGTCTTGAATCAGCTTTTCAAAGAAGCCTGGCTTCTGTGACTTCAGCCATTTCAAATAGGATAAGGACTGGTTAATGACGTTATCGTTCTTGTTACGCTTGTATTCAATGATGACTGGGGCCCCGCTATCGTCCACGGCCAAAGTATCAATGCGGCCTCCAAACGTGGTCGTGTACTCGCTGTCTAAAAACGCCATATCTAAAACTTCTGACAGATTGGCTTCTACCAATTGCTGAAGTGTCTTTTCCTTGTCGAGTTGTAAAACCTTGAGCTTTTTGAGCTTAGCGCCGACTATTTGAAAAATTGGCATATAGGTACCTTTATTGTTTTTTGATATAGCTATTTATACCTCAATAAATATAATTAAATATCTAATAATGTTTTGTTTCATATTATTTTTTGGGATTTCTGCTGCATTTTTTTACTCTATCTGCTTCAAGTCAATGCTTATCACCGGCTTCGAAACATTGGAGAGACTATCCCCAACGTTATTTCAAATTGACTTCAATTTTCAGCAAGCACAAACAACCCTCCTCCGCCCTCCAAAAGCAAACGGATTCAAACACTCCCTGCGCCAAAACATGGCACTTTCCACGTCGCTCAATTTCGCTGCAACGCAAACCGCTTGCCATTCGTTTTGAATCAATCTCACTTGATGGTTCACGATAGCCATCTCGTCTTTCTAGGCTAATAAAAACGAAGGAGTCGCTGCAATGCAAGTGACCAAGTGACCAAGTGACCAAGTGACTGCTTCGGTCCCGGCCATGAAACAACAAGGCTTGCGATGCCTGCTGGCCTGCGAGGGATTGCGGGCAAATGTCATAAGCAGGCGTTAAAGCCAACTGTTTTCAAACCCAAAACGCTGCATGGTTGCGGATGTGGTCAAAGGTGTTGCCGCAAATAATTGAGACGCAAGTACTTCTGCATCTTCGCTTCTTGCAGCATAAATTCAAATGTTGTCCGTGTTTAACGCGTGTTGCCCTTTAGTGCAAATTCATCACCCTGACAGCAGTTCAACATACGCTTGATAGCTGTAGGTTCTGTTCTTTTTCTGACCCGTCATTTCAACCACAAGGCCAAGTTCTTCGAGCAATTTGACCGCCGCAGTGGCAGTGGGAAAACTGGTGTCGAGTTGCTGGCGAACCATCTCGATGGTGAAGCGAGGCATCATGGGCAGCATTTCAAACAAACGGTAACTGGCCTGGCCGGTTTTCGAAGACTGCAACACCCGCTTGCGATCGGCGGAAATCAAACTCGCCACCTTAATGATGTTTTGTTCGGCATCCCCGGCAGCCACAGTCACCCCCTCTAAAAAGAAACTCACCCAAGACTCCCAATCCCCTTCGGTACGAATGGCCGACAGTCGACGGTAATACTCGGATTGGTGTTGCTTTAAATAGCCGCTGAGATACATCAACGGCTCTGCCAGCAGGCCCCAATGTTCGAACAGGGCCGCGATCAGCAAACGACCTATTCTGCCGTTGCCATCTAAAAACGGATGAATGGTTTCAAACTGAGCGTGAATAAGCGCCACCCTGACCATAGGCGGCAAGTCGGCATCCGCATCATGGATAAATCGCTCCAGATCTGCCAGCAATATAGGCACATGCTCTGGCGCAGGCGGAACAAATACTGCATTGCCTGGCCGTGTGCCGCCAATCCAATTTTGTGATCGACGCAGTTCGCCTGGTTGCTTGCCCGCACCTCTGACGCCATTCAGAAGCAAGCGATGGGCATCGCACAACAAACGCACGCTGATAGGTAAGCCTTTCGGGTCGCGCAACTGCGATTGAACCCAACGAAAAGCCCGCAGGTAATTGCTCACCTCCTCCACATCATCGGCGTTGCTGACCTTGATGCCCGCCTCTTCATCAAACAAGTCAGTCAGGCTGGCTTGTGTGCCCTCAATTTGAGATGTCAACAATGCTTCCTTGCGGATGGCGCTGTAAAGCAGCCAGTCCACCGAAGGCACCAAGCCCGACACGCCAACCAGGCGCGCCAGCGCCAATTCGGCTTGGTGATTGCGGTGTTCATACGCCATAGGGGACAAGGCCGGATCTTTAGGCGGCAAGGCATAAGGCACAAACGACCGCACAGACTCGCCCAAAGTCGTTGAAATAGCGTAGGTTCCGGTTTCTCGGCGCATTGAAAGCTTGCTTAAATGAAAGTGTTCAAATTAAACCATCCTTTAATTTGAACGGCAAGTATGAAAGCAATCTTTAATTTGAGACCCTGAGAGCCACGATAAAAGTCTGGTCACCCCTCACAGCACCTGCGCAATCGCCTTGCCCACATCCTTGGTCTTGGCCGTCCCGCCAATATCCGGCGTTTTGGGCGCGCCGCTTTTCGGGTCCAGCACTTTTTCAATCGCCGCCAGCACCGCATCGTGTGCGTCTTTGTGGCCGAGAAATTCCAGCATCATGGCGCCGGACCAAATTTGCCCGATGGGGTTGGCAATGCCTTTGCCCGCAATGTCGGGGGCAGACCCGTGCACCGGTTCGAACAGCGACGGGAACACGCGGTCGGGGTTGAGGTTGGCACTGGGCGCAATGCCAATCGTGCCGGTACACGCGGGCCCGAGGTCGCTCAGTATGTCGCCAAACAAATTGCTGGCCACCACCACGTCAAAAAAGTCGGGGCGCTGCACAAAATGCGCGGTAAGAATGTCGATATGGAATTTATCCAAGCGTATGTCGGGGTAGGCTTTGGCCATCTCGGCCACACGCTCGTCCCAGTACGGCATGGTGATGGCAATGCCATTGGACTTTGTCGCGCTGGTCAAATGTTTTTTCGGGCGGGTTTGGGCCAGCTCGAACGCAAACTTCAACACGCGGTCCACACCAATGCGCGTCATCACGCTTTCTTGCATGACTATTTCGCGCTGCGTGCCTTGGAACATGCGCCCGCCTATGCTGGAGTATTCGCCCTCGGTGTTTTCGCGCACGATGTACATGTCGATCTCACCCGGCTGGCGCGGCGTGCCGTCGCGGCGCACCACCGGCGCGATGATGCCGGGCATCAGCCGCGCAGGGCGCAAATTGATGTACTGGTCAAACTCACGCCGAAACAGCAGCAGCGAGCCCCAGAGCGAAATATGGTCGGGGATTTTGTCGGGCATACCGACCGCGCCGAAGAAGATGGCGTCGTGCCCGCCGATCTGTTCTTTCCAATCGTCGGGCAGCATTTGCCCGTGCTTTTCAAAATAGTTCCAGCTGGAAAAATCGAAATGGTCAAACTGCAAGTCGATGCCGAATTTGCGCGCCGCCGCGTCTAACACCAGCAAGCCTTCGGGCATGACTTCGGTGCCTATGCCGTCTCCGGCGATAACGGCGATGCGGTGTGTGCGGGCCATGGCTGCTCCTTGTGTCAAAGATGTTTCGCTACCTTGCGTGGCAAGTGTTGCGCATCTTCCCAGAAATTTGTCTCGATTTCCCCGGCGCTGTCTTCAGGGTTTCAACGGCATTCTGAAATGCATGGCCTGCATCACATGCGCATGTTCAATCTCGTCGGCCTGGGCCAAGTCGGCAATGGTTTGCGCCACCCGCAGCACACGGTGCACGGCCCGCGCCGACCAGCCATATCGAGCTGCTTGCTGCTGCACGAGTTGCTGCGCCTGCGCTTGCAGCTTGAGGGTTTGCAACTGGGCCGCGCTCAAGGCGTGGTTGCTGACGCCTTGACGCTTCACCGCCCGTTCATGCGCAGCCTGACACCGCGCCTGCACCACAGCGCTGCGCTCGCCAAGCGGCGCCTGCATCAACATCTCTGGCGGCAGCGCAGGCACATGCACTTGCATGTCGATGCGGTCCAGCAGCGGCCCGCTGAGTTTTCCTTGGTAACGCTGTATCTGTTCAGGCGCACAGCGGCAGGCCGGTTGCGACGCACCGAGGTATCCGCAAGGACAGGGGTTCATGGCGGCTATCAATTGAAAGCGGGCCGGAAACTCGGCCTGGTGCTTGGCCCGCGACAAGGTGATGCGACCGTTTTCCAAGGGCTCGCGCAAGGCCTCCAAAGCCAACCTTGAAAACTCGGGCAACTCATCCAAAAACAGCAAGCCGTGATGCGCCAATGAAATTTCGCCCGGCCTGGGCGGTGCACCGCCGCCGACCAATGCCGCCATGGTGGCGCTGTGGTGCGGGTGCCGGTACGCCGGTCTGGCCCATCGCAAGGGTTGAAACTGCCCGGCCAGACTGAGCATGGCCGCAGACTCCAACGCCTGTTGCTGGCTCAGCGCAGGCAACAACCCTGCCAGACGTTGCGCCAGCATGGATTTACCGCTGCCAGGCGGCCCGATCATCAGCAAGCTGTGCCCACCTGCTGCCGCAATTTCCAGCGCCCGCTTCGGTCCGGCTTGTCCGCGCACATCCTGCAAATCAGTCTCAATGTCGCTTTCAACGGCTGCACCACGCGTACCGGGCAACACCCGCGACCAACCGCTGTTGTCTTGCTGGGGGCCTTGTCCGGGCAAGGCAAACGCTTGCGCGACATCCCGCAAATGCGCGGCCCGGTAAACACGTGCATCTGGTAGCAATGCCGCTTCTTCTGCGCTGTGCGGCGGCAGCACCCAAGCCAGGTGTTTGTTTTGCTGGTAATGGCCCAGCGCCATGGCCAACGCGCCGCGCACCGGCCTGAGTTCGCCGGACAACGACAACTCGCCCGCGAACACGTGTTGCTGCACGGCCTGCGCATCGATTTGTTCGCTGGCAGCCAAGATGCCCACGGCGATGGGTAAATCAAAGCGGCCAGACTCTTTGGGTAGATCCGCCGGGGCCAAGTTGACGATGATGCGTTTGTTGCTGGGAAACTCCAGCCCGCTATTTAATATGGCTGAGCGCACCCGCTCGCGCGCTTCTCGAACCTCTGTATCCGCCAGACCGACCAGCGAGAAGTTGGGCAGGCCGTTGGCCAGATGCACTTCGACCGTGACCGATGGTGCGTTTGAGCCCAAAACCGTGCAGGTGTGAATTTGCGCATACCCCATGGATGTTTCCCGTTCTGCCAATATTCCCCGTGTCGGTGCGTTCTTGCACCGTTTATTGCCCTCAAATGGTGCGCGATTGGTCGTTTCTTCTAGCGCCCGCCCTTACAACGTGCGGTTTACATGGGAATTCTGCTTGGCACAGAGACTGCTAAGAGGTACTTGCACTGCGTTTTTTTGAACGTCTTGATTTCACTTGACGCAGACCCTTGACTCTAGGAGAACCTATGAAACTGATCACGGCCATTATCAAACCCTTCAAGCTTGACGAGGTACGCGAAGCCTTGTCGGCGATCGGGGTACAAGGCATTACCGTTACCGAAGTCAAAGGCTTCGGACGACAAAAAGGACACACCGAGCTGTACCGGGGTGCGGAATATGTGGTGGATTTTTTACCCAAGGTCAAGATCGAGGCAGCTGTCACAGCCAATCTGGTAGACCAGGTGATTGAAGCCATCGAAAACTCGGCCCGTACCGGCAAGATCGGTGACGGCAAGATTTTTGTCAGCAGCTTGGAACAAGTCGTGCGTATCCGCACCGGCGAAACCGGCACAGCGGCTATTTGATTCTCGAATAAGGACACACACCATGAAAAAACTTTTAGCCACGCTGGCCCTGGGCCTGGGTCTGGTTTTCGCCTCTGGCGTGACCATGGCCGAAGACGCGCCCGCCAAACCTGCTGCCGCAGCTGTCACAGCTGATGCGCCCGCTGAAGCGCCTGCCGCTGCCGAAGCCGTCAAACCACCGGTGCCCAACAAAGGCGATACCGCCTGGATGACCGTCTCCACCATTCTGGTGATTCTCATGACCATCCCCGGTCTGGCCTTGTTCTACGGCGGCCTGGTCCGCTCGAAAAACATGTTGTCCGTGTTGATGCAAGTCTTTGTCGTCACCGCCATGATTTATGTGCTGTGGACGCTGTACGGCTACACCATCGCCTTTACCGGGTCCAACCCGTTCTTCGGCTCGCTGGACAAGCTGTTCCTCAAAGGCATCACCCCTGACTCGGTAGCCGCCACCTTCAGTAAGCTGGTCTACATTCCCGAGTTGACATTCGTCGCTTTCCAAGCCACTTTTGCAGCCATCACTTGCGCATTGATCGTCGGTTCATTTGCCGAGCGCATGAAGTTCTCTGCTGTGCTGTTGTTTTGCGCACTCTGGTTCACTTTCAGCTATTTGCCGGTCGCGCACATGGTCTGGTACTGGGACGGTCCTGATACCATCACAGATGCAGCTTCACTGGAAAAAGTCACTGCCGCTGCAGGCTGGTTGTGGGCCAAAGGTGCACTCGACTTCGCAGGCGGCACCGTGGTGCACATCAACGCCGCTGTCGCCGGTTTGATCGGCGCTTACATGGTCGGCAAACGCATAGGCTACGGCAAAGAATCCATGGCACCTCACAGCCTGACATTGACCATGGTCGGTGCCGCACTGTTGTGGGTGGGCTGGTTCGGTTTCAACGCCGGTTCCAACCTGGAAGCCAACGGCACCGCAGCACTCGCCTTCATGAACACCTTGGTTGCAACAGCCATGGCCACACTCGCCTGGATGGCCGGTGAAGCACTGAGCAAAGGCAAAGCCTCTATGTTGGGCGCAGCATCCGGCGCAGTGGCCGGTCTGGTCGCCATCACACCGGCTTGCGGATTCGTCGGCCCCATGGGTGCCATCGTCATCGGTCTGGTGGCAGGACTGCTGTGTTTGTGGGGTGTCAACGGCTTGAAGCGCATGCTCGGCGCTGACGACACACTCGACGTGTTCGGTGTGCACGGTGTCGGCGGTATCGTCGGTGCCTTGTTGACCGGCGTGTTCGCTGCACCATCGCTTGGCGGCACCGGCATCTTTGACTATGTCGCCAACGCAGCCAGCCCTGACTATTCCATCGGTGGCCAAGTGTGGATTCAGTTGCAAGCCGTCATCACCACCATCGTCTGGTCAGGTGTGGTGTCTTTGATTGCTTACAAACTGGTGGATATCGTGATCGGTCTGCGCGTCAGCGAAGAAGAAGAACGCGAAGGCCTGGACATCAGCAGCCACGGCGAAACTGCGTATCACAGATAACAATTCTTAGAGCACAACTAACACCTCTGACAACCACCCGGTGAAAGCCGGGTGGTTTTTTTTCGTCTGCTGCAACTTAGGGCTCTTAGTCCTTATTTATTTAATACTTGGTGCGACTGGATGTATTTTTTAGTTTGCGATATTTTCCAAATATTGGATGTTTAATATATATTAAATCGAAATAGTTGGAAAATAATGTGACGATATCAAATCGTTTTGTCATTGAAGCGGCTACACATTCCATCAGATTTATAGCATCAAGTTAAGAAAATGAATTCATTCAGTCAACGACAGGGTATCAAACCCACTGTCCAAGTCGTTCAGGTTAGCGATATGAATGACGAACTACGTAATTCGCTTTGGAACGTTTTAGACTTATTAATCTGGAGCACCCCTGGATTTGTTTACAGCCTTCAGCGTGGAAATGGTGAGATCGAAAAATTCAGTCGAATTCTTTGGTCAGGCTATTTTAAAAAACCTGTAGATTCTCGGCCCGGATATGGACTGCCAAGCAGAGGGAGATTAATCCTCGAAAGTATTCGAGAGTATTACTTCAACTGCAAGTGGAATGAAGTCTACGACTTCCTAGAATTTGTGGTTAAAGCAAACAGCTTTAATACGCCCAGACTAGCCGATTACTTGAACGAAATGCTAAAGCGCGAGTTTGCTGGTTATACGTTCATAAACGGAGTTGCTGTACAAATCACTGATGTTCAAGAAAGTGAATTACTGAATGAGACTCTTTCAGACTCTACATTTGGCCTGGTTACTGCTCATCTTGAGCGGGCTTTGCAACTTCTATCAGATCGAACCCAACCTGATTACCGTAACTCAATAAAAGAGTCCATCTCGGCTGTTGAATGTATGGCTCGAATTGTTGGTAATACACCTAAGGCTACCTTGGGTGAGGCACTAAAAATTCTTGAACGAAACGGCAGCTTACATTCATCACTGAAAGAGGGCTTCTCTAAACTTTACGGTTATACAAGCGACGAGAACGGAATCCGACATGCAATGCTTGAGATACCCAACATTAACCAAAGTGATGCGAAGTACTTTTTACTTTCGTGCACATCTTTTATAAATTACCTTAAAGCAAATCTCCAATAGTGCCAGACATCACGAATTCCCGGCCTATGGTGAAGTCAGCGTGTTCCATCAAGGCCGCCTACGCATGGGCGCTATCGTCAGCTTCAACCCATTCACGCGGCACGATACGTCCCAATACGCCAGCCATGGCAACGCGGGCTTGTTCCGTGTCGTAGTGGGTTTGCAAATTGACCCAGCTTTGCGCATCGGTACCAAAGAACACGCTCAGGCGCAAGGCCGTATCCACGGTGATGCCGCGCAAGCCTTTGACAATTTCATTGATGCGCCGGGGTGGCACATCAATGGCTTTGGCTAGCGCGTACTGGCTGATCCCCATGGGTTTGAGCCAGTCTTCCAGCAAGATCATGCCGGGGTGAATCAGGGGAACTTCGCGAGGCATATCTGTTCCTTCAGTGGTAATCAACAATTTCAACGCAATCGGCGTGACCGCCTTCCAGCCACACAAAACACACACGCCACTGGCTATTGATGCGTATGCTGTGCTGGCCCCGGCGGTTGCCTTTCAAAGCTTCCAACAAATTGCCAGGCGGCACGCGCAAGAAATCCAGTGTGGTCGCGGCATTCAACTGCTGTAACTTGCGCAGCGCCACAGCTTCAAAGTTAACAAACCGCGCAATGCGCTTACCCGCGAACAAAGCCGCCGTGTCGCTGCATTGAAAACTTTGAATCATGCACAAATAATAACGACGCTCGTTATTAAAGTCAAGCAGAGCAATTTGTCATCAATGCTTTGCGCGGCATGGATAGACTGAACCAGCAACTCGCCGATTCAAGTTACAAATTCGGCGCCAGCAACCTGAGCAAATCTTTTTCAGCCACGCCTTGTCTGTGCGCCAAATCTTGCACCTGATCGTCGCCGATGCGACCCACATTGAAATAACACGCATCCGGATGACCGATGTAAAAACCGCTGACGCTGGCCGCTGGTGTCATGGCCAAGCTGTCGGTCAAGGTCATGCCTATGTCGGCGCATTGCAGCAACTCAAACATGCCGCGCTTGACGCTGTGGTCCGGGCAGGCCGGGTAGCCCGGCGCGGGGCGTATGCCTTGGTATTTTTCTTTGATCAATTCTTCATGGCTTAACTGCTCGTTGGCGGCATAGCCCCACAGGTCGCGCCTCACGCGCGCGTGCATGCATTCGGCAAACGCTTCGGCGAGTCGGTCTGCCAAAGCTTTCAACATGATGGCGCTGTAGTCGTCATGGTCGTCCATGAAATATTTTTCTTTGGCCTCAACACCTAAACCAGAGGTGACTGCGAACACGCCCACATAGTCTTTGTAACCGGTGGGCTTGCCGTTTGCATCTGTGAACGGTGCGACGAAATCAGACAAACAGCGGTTGGGGTTTTGCACACCGTCATGCACCGGCTTTTCGGTTTGCTGACGCAAACCGCACCAAGTCATGGCGCGTTGCGTGCGGGTTTCATCGGTCCACAACACAATGTCGTCGCCCATGCTGTTGGCCGGGTACAAACCGACCACCGCGTGCGCATTCAACCAACGGCCTTCGACCAATCGTTTCAACATGCGCTTGCCGTCGCTGAACACGCGTTGCGCTTCAGTGCCGACAACTTCATCTTTCAAAATCGCAGGAAACGGTCCGGCCAAATCCCAGGTCTGGAAAAACGGGCCCCAATCGATATAGGTTTCCAGCTCTGCCAGGTCAAAGTTTTTGAACAAGCGTTTGCCTAAAAATCGCGGTGTCGCAACCGTGTATGACGACCAGTCTATGTGTGCCGCATTCGCGCGCGCTTTGGTCAGCGGCAGCAACGGAGTTTGCTTTTTGTTCGCGTGTTGTGTGCGCACTTTGTCGTAGTCGGCGTTCAACTCGGCAATGAACTGCGCGGCCTGATCGCTGAGCAAACCTTGCGCCACACCCACACTGCGCGATGCGTCCGGCACATACACCACCGGGCCTTCGTAGTGCGGCGCAATTTTTACGGCGGTGTGCACCCGGCTGCATGTGGCGCCGCCAATCAACAACGGGATTTTGCGCATGCGGAAGTAATCGTCCTTTTGCATTTCGCTGGCGACATACTGCATTTCTTCCAAGCTTGGTGTGATCAAACCGGACAAGCCGATGATGTCTGCGCCTTCGACTTTGGCGCGCGCAAGGATATCGTGGCAGGCCACCATCACACCCATGTTGACCACGTCAAAGTTATTGCACTGAAGCACGACGGTGACAATGTTTTTGCCGATGTCATGCACATCGCCTTTGACCGTGGCAATCACAATCTTGCCTTTGGTTTTTACCTCTTCGCCAGCGGCTTCTTGCTGGCGTTTTTCTTCTTCAATGTAGGGAATCAAATGCGCCACCGCTTGCTTCATGACGCGCGCGCTTTTCACCACTTGCGGTAAAAACATTTTGCCCTGACCGAACAAATCGCCGACGATGTTCATGCCATCCATCAGCGGGCCTTCAATCACATGCAAAGGCCGTCCGCCGGTTGACAATGTTTCTTGGTAAGCCTCTTCGGTGTCCACCGTGATGAAGTCGGTGATGCCGTGCACCAACGCGTGGCTTAAGCGCTGCGCCACCGCCACCGGTGCATCCGGCGTGCCACGCCACGCGAGTTTGGCGCTGTCGTCACGTGCTGCGCCTTTGGCGTTTTCAGCTATCTCAATCAAACGTTCGCCCGGGCTTAAATGCTCTTCACCTTCTTTGTAGTGAAGTTGACGGTTCAGCACCACGTCTTCAACGCGTTCGCGCAACACCGCTTCTAAGTCGTCATACACGCCGACCATGCCTGCGTTCACAATGCCCATGTCCATACCGGCTTGGATGGCGTGGTACAAAAACACCGTGTGTATGGCTTCGCGCACCGGGTCGTTGCCTCTGAATGAAAAACTCACGTTCGACACACCGCCGCTCACCTTCGCGCCGGGCAAGTTCTGTTTGATCCAACGTGTGGCTTCGATGAAATCCACCGCGTAGTTGTCGTGCTCTTCAATGCCGGTGGCGATGGCAAAAATATTCGGGTCAAAGATGATGTCTTCCGCCGGAAAACCCACTTCGTCGACGAGCACGCGGTAAGCGCGTTCGCAAATTTCCACTTTGCGTTGGTAAGTGTCGGCCTGACCTTGTTCATCGAAAGCCATGACCACTGCAGCGGCTCCATAGCGTTTGATCAACTTCGCTTGGCGCTTGAATTCGTCCAAGCCTTCTTTCATGCTGATGGAATTCACAATGCCTTTGCCTTGTATGCAACGCAAACCGGCTTCAATCACCGACCACTTGCTGCTGTCGATCATGATGGGCACGCGAGCGATGTCAGGCTCGGACGCGATCAGATTCAAAAACCGCACCATGGCCGCTTGGCTGTCGAGCATGGCCTCGTCCATGTTGATGTCGATGATTTGCGCGCCGTTCTCCACCTGCTGCCTAGCCACTGCCAAAGCCTGCTCGTACTCGCCATTCAAAATCATGCGGGCAAAGGCTTTGGAGCCGGTGACGTTGGTGCGCTCGCCGATGTTGACGAAAGTGGCTTGCGGCTGAGCGCTTAATTCGTCGTCGTTGTCTTGTTGTGCGCTGTGTGATTGGCTGGAAGCGATGAACACAGGCTCTAAGCCTGAGAGCTTCATGGGCGGAACAAGACGGGATGCGGTATTCATAGACTCACCTGGTGGATGCAAAACAGGTGAGCGTCGTTGCGAAGAAATGTCCCAAGCCTGGCTTCATGTGAAGCTGCAACGCTCCTTGGGATGACAAGATTTTAACTGCAAGACTTTGACAATCAGCTTGCAGCTGTCAATGGTTCATGTATGTCTGTGAAATGCTTTGTGCTGTTTCAGCTTTCAGCCATTTATCTCTCTGCTTGTCGGCGGCTGACACCCCTCCCTCTCACAATTCATGGCCGCAGCCCTCAAAGCACGCTGCAACGTTTGATCCAAACGCAGCACCGCAAGCGCTTCATCCTTCAATGTGTCGTGTGAAACCCAGTCGGCCAAACAGCTTCCCCAAAACACATCGCCTGCACCGACCGTGTCCACCACTTGCACTTGAGGTGCAGCGGCTTTGACATGCGCGCCTCCCATTTGCAAAGCAGCGCCTTGCTCACCGAAAGTCAGCGCCACACGTTGGCAACCCATGTCTTGCCATTGCGCGGCCAATGCCTGTGTGTTGTCCCAGCGCACATCCGTCCAGCCCAGCAATTGCATGTCTTCGTCACTGGCCTTGAGCCAATCTGCCAATCTCGCCATGTGACTCACTGCCTGCAAATACGCAGGCAGGTCATAGGCCACACGCGTGCGCAAATTCACATCCATGCTGATGGTCCAACCCAGCGCTTTGGCAAACTGAATCACATGCATGACTTTGTGGTGCTCGGGCGGCATGGCCATCAACGAGCCGGTGTGCAACACACCGGGCTCGTGCTTTTTCAATAAGCGCACGATGTCGTCGGCGTTGTAGTCGCGGTCGGCCACACCGTCTCTGTAAAACCCGTAGCTCGGTTGACCGTTTTCAATATTCACCACCGCCAATGAAGTGGGTTTAGCCGAGGCAGATGACAGGGCTTGAGCCCCGCATGCTTTAAGCCTGGCGGCAAGTGCTTGTCCAAACACATCGGTGGAAAACGGGTTCAGGTAACCGACATCGACTTGTTGCAAGGCCACGGCACAGGCCAAATTGAACGGGCTGCCTCCTATCAAGGGGCGCAGACTGCCGTCTGCTTGTGCGACACAGTCCATCAGCGCTTCACCCAGCACCCACACAGACTGTGTCATTTTTTCAATAGGCGTTGTCTGCGCCAAACATCAATCCACACCGCAATGATGACAACCGCACCTATGGCCATCATTTGTTTGAACTGCGATATCTCCAACAAGTTCATACCGTTGCGCACCATGGTGATGAGGATGGCACCGAGCAAACTGCCCCAAATCGAGCCACGTCCGCCAAACAAGGAAGTGCCGCCCAATATCACTGCGGCAATCGCGTCCAGCTCGAACATTTGCGCCATCTTGCCGCTGCTCGAATCCATGCGGGCCATAAGCACAATCGCACCCAAGGCGCAACTGAGTCCACACACCACATACACCGCCAGCTTGTAGGCTTTGATGGGTATGCCCACTTGTCGTGCACCCATTTCATTCGAACCCATGGCATACACATAGCGTCCGAGCTTGGTGCTGGACAAGACAAACGCCATCACCACAAAGTAAATAGCTGAGATCACGATGGGCATGGGCACGCCCATGAGTTCGCCGTAACCAATGAACGGCAAAGGGTCTGGCATGCCTGCGTTGTCAAAACCGCCGGTGGCTTCAAACGCCAAACCGCGCCATAACGTCAGTCCGCCCAAAGTGACTATGAATGATGGGATGCCCACGTATGCCACCAGGTAGCCGTTGAACACACCCACCGCTGCACCGATAGCCATCGCCGCAAGCAAAGCAGGCAGCACAGGCACGCCGAGTTTGATCATCAGGTGGCCGGCGACTGCTCCGCATAATGCGGTGAGTGCGCCCACGGCCAAATCCACGCCGCCGGTCAGGATGACAAAGGTTTGCCCACCGGCCAACAGCGCAATCACCGAGGCTTGCACCAGAATGTTGGATAGATTGCCGGTGGTCAAAAAGTACGGCGATGCGATGCTGAGCACCAGGCTCAGCAACAGCACCGCCACGATCGACCCATACCAGTCTTGCTGGGTGATCGCTTTCATGGTCTTATTTAACCTTCATGAATTGGGCCACGCCGGAGTCCTTGGCGAACTGGTCGACGTTCGAAGGCAATACCAAAAATGATCCGGTATCGATGCGGGCTTCGACCTTTTTGCCTTGCGCCGCAGCGATGGCGGTTTCCACACCGACTTGACCGATCTTGGCCAGCATTTGCGCGGCGTTGGCTTGCTGCCAGCCTTGCTTCATCATGTCCAAACCACCGGGTGAACCGTCAAAGCCAGCGATCTTGATGTCTCCGGCTTTTTTACCTGCAGCCATCAGCGCGGCTTTGGCACCCAAGGCACCGCCGTCCCAAGCACAGGCAATCACTTTGGCGTTCGTGTTGGCGCGCAATGCAGCCTCAACCCCGTTTTGCGCCATGGTCTGGTCCCAGGTAGTGGGCACTTCTACCACTTTGACGTTTTTACGTTTGGCGTTCAAACCGTCGAGAAAGCCTTTTTTGCGTTCCTGGCCAGTGGATTGACCCAAGTCGCCAGTGATATAGATGACGGTGTCGCCGTCTTTGATTTGCTCAGCTGCCCAATTGCCTTGCACCATGGCAGCTTTGATGTTGTCGGTCGCCACATAGGAAGTGATCTTGGCGCCGGTGATGCCGGTGTCTACCGCGATGACAGGAATTCCAGCGGCCAAGGCTTTGTTGATTGCTGGTGCAATGCCTTTGCTGTCCACCGGTGCGATGGCGATGGCATTGACTTTGCGGGTGATCATGTCTTCGACGATGGCAAGTTGTTTAGACAACTCACCTTTTTCAGCAGCCAGTTCAATGAACTTCACGCCAGCGGCTGTTCCAGCTTTTTTCGCGCCGCCGTTGATCAATGTCCAGCCTTCGTTGGTGTTGCCGTTGGTGATGTAGGCAATGGTGGTTTCAGCATGTGCCAGCGCCATCATGCCGGCGGCAGACAAAGCAATGGCCAAGCGGCCCAGGGTACGCGTGATTTTCATGGTGTCTCCTAGTCATAAGGGCAAGCGCAGTGCAGGACCGTCCTGCATCGCTTTCTTGTGGACTGAATTACATCAGAACCGGCGACTAAATAAACCTAGTAGATTTACCTATTCGCAGTTTCAGCGTTATGCTGCATGCTTCAAGCTCCGAATTTCCTTGAATGAGCGCCAAATGTCCGCTTCTACCCCTGTTTTGCAAATAAAAGGCCTGACCCGGCATTACGGCGGCGTCAAAGCCCTGACCGATGCCAACTTTGAACTGCTGCCAGGCGAACACGCCGCCATCGTTGGCGACAACGGCGCGGGCAAAAGCACGTTTGTGCGTTTGCTCACCGGTGTGGAGCAACCGGGTGCGGGTGTGATTGAGTTGGACGGACACGCCGTCCACTTCAATTCGCCACTGGATGCGCGCGAACACGGCATGGAAACCGTTTACCAAACCCTGGCGCTGGCCGAAGACCTGGATGTACCGGCGAATATTTTTCTGGGCCGCGAAATCACCCGCTTCAACCTCGGCCTCTTGTCGGTGCTCAACCACGCCGCCATGCGCCGCCAATCCACCGAGATGTTGGCCACCACCGGCGTGAAGATCCAAGACATGTCCGCTTCTTTGCGCGGCATGTCCGGCGGTCAACGCCAATGCGTGGCGATTGCGCGCGCTGCCGGGTTTGCCAAAAAACTCATCATCCTGGACGAGCCCACCGCCGCACTCGGTGTGCAGGAAACCGCACGTGTGGAAGACATCATCAAAGGGTTGAAACAACGCGGTGTGCCGCTGATCATCATCAGCCACAACCTGCGCCAGGTGTTTGATCTGGTCGACCGCATCTGGGTGTTTCGCCAGGGCCGCATCATTTGCAACCGCCGCACAGCCGACACCACACCGCAAGAAATCGTCGGTCTGATCACCGGCGCGATTGACCCGGCCAGCTTGCCTCAAGCCGAGGAGTCGTTGTGCTGAAAGGGATTGATCCGGTGCTGTCGCCGGAATTGCTGATGCATTTGAGCGCCATGGGCCACGGCGAATGGGTGGCGGTGGTGGACGCGAATTTCACCGCCGAGTTATTGCGCAACGGCAAACCGCTGGTGCGCTTGCCGGGTTTGAGCCTGGCGCGGGTATCGCAAGCGGTGTTGTCGGTGTTTCCGCTGGCCGACGATGTGACGCAACCGGCGGGCTATATGCAAGTCAGCGGCAGCGCGCCCGGGCACCGTACCGCTGCACAACAAGAAGTGGTCCACCTGTTGAGTCAACACGGCCTTGAAGAAAGCCGCATCGAAGCGGTGGAGCGTTTTGCGTTTTACGACAAGATCAAAGTAGCCAGCCTGATTGTGCAAACCGGTGAAGGCACCGCGTTTGGCAACGCCTTGTTTTGCAAAGGCGTGATTCTGTGTTGAAAGCCATGCGTGGGTCCAACCACAACGGCATGCGTCAGTTCAATGAGCGCATTGTGCTCAGGGCCATCCGCCATGCAGGCGCGATTCCTAAAGCGGATTTGGCGCGCTTGACGCAACTCTCCACGCAAACCATATCCATCATCGTCAACCGCTTGTTGGAAGACGGCTTGCTGATCAAGCAAGAACGGATTCGCGGCAAGATCGGCCAACCCTCCATTCCTTTGAGCCTGAACCCGGACGGCGCTTACAGCATCGGTTTGCAAGTCGGCCGACGCGGCTTAGAGGTGGTGGTCAGCGATTTTCTCGGGCAGATCCGCCACACCTGGCAGCACCATTACCCGTATCCCTCGCCCGCCGAAGTGGTTCCCAAAATGGCCGAAGGTTTGGCCTACATGCAGTCGCACCTGGGTGAGGCATGGTCACGGGTGGTCGGCATTGGCTTGAGCGCGCCGCTGTCGCTGCACGCCTGGGGCGATTTGATGGGCGCAGATGCCAGCCGCGCCATGGCGGATTGGGAAAGTATCGATTTGCGGCATACCGTGCAAACCATGACTACGTTACCGGTGGAATTCGCCAAAGACACCACGGCGGCCTGCGTGGCCGAGTTGGTGCAAGGACGGGGTCGTGAACATTCGCATTTTTTATACATCTTCATGGGCACCTTTGTCGGCGGGGGCCTGGTGCTGGACGGACACATCATCAACGGCCTGCGCGGCAATGCCGGTGCTATCGGCTCGTTCCCGCTGAACCTGGGCGGCAACAGCACCGGGCAGTTGCTGGAGTCAGCATCGGGCTGGCAACTTGAACAGGCATTGATCAACGCCGGGCTTGACCCGTTGCTGGTGGCTGATGACCGCATCATGGACACGGCGTTTACGCAGATGCGCGAACCCTGGCTGGCGCAGGCTTCTCACGGCTTGGCGTTATGCATCACCAGTGCGGCGGCTTTGCTGGATTTGGATTCGATGGTGATGGACGGTTCCATCAGCCCTTTGCTGTTGCAGGCGTTGATGGCCCGGACCCAAACGCAAATGCAGCACATGCGCTTTGAGGGTATTCACATGCCTTCACTGGCGGCTGGTCAGGTCGGTCGCATGGCCAGGTCTTTGGGCGCGGCACTGCTGCCCTTGCATGCGCAATTTTTTCCCGACAAAGATATTTTCTTAAAACAAGACCTCCACCCGCCCATGGCTTACCACTGAGCCCCATGAAAAACAAGCTGCTG
The DNA here is from genome assembly GCA_947456305.1 of Comamonadaceae bacterium. Lineage (GTDB taxonomy): Bacteria > Pseudomonadota > Gammaproteobacteria > Burkholderiales > Burkholderiaceae_C > Limnohabitans. The sequence goes on from CANGPN010000002.1 coordinate 18,566, forward strand.
AAAAAGCCATACACATGAAGCAAACACTTTCACCGTCACCGGGTCTGGATATTGTGATTTTTGGCGGCGCAGGCGATTTGTCATTTCGCAAACTGCTGCCCGCTTTGTACATGGCGCACGCCCATGACAAGCTGAGCGCTGATACCCGCATCGTGGCGGTGGGCCGGCAAGCCTGGCAAACGGTCGATTACCTGGCGTTCATAGACACACACTCCCCCGCATTCATTGAGGCCAGTGAGTTTGACCAAGCGGTGTGGCAATCGTTTTTGCAGCGGCTGGTCTATGTGTGCGTGGATGTCACTTCGGCAGCAAGCTTCGCGGCATTGACATCCGTTTGCGCGACGCCTTGCCTGCGGGTGTACTACCTGGCCACGGCGCCGCATTTGTTCAGCCAGATTTGCGCCCATTTGCACAGCGCCGGCCTGGTCGACGCGCAGTCGCGGGTGGTGCTGGAAAAACCCTTGGGCACCGGACTGGCGTCAGCGCGCAGCATCAACCAAGAAGTGGCGCAGTATTTTGCCGAGCAACAGATTTACCGGATCGACCATTACCTGGGCAAAGAAACCGTGCAAAACCTGATGGTGTTGCGCTTTGGCAATGCCATTTTTGAGCCGCTGTGGCGGGCCCCGAGTATCAAAAGCGTGCAAATCACCGTGGCCGAAAGTGTGGGTGTGGGCAGCCGCGCCGGGTTTTACGACGGTGCCGGTGCCTTGCGCGATATGGTGCAAAACCATTTGCTGCAACTGCTGTGCATCGTGGCCATGGAGCAGCCGATTTCGCTGGACGCAGACGATGTGCGTGACGAAAAACTCAAAGTGCTGCGCTCCTTGCGGCCCATGCGTCTGGCCGATGTCAAACGCGACACCGTGCGCGGCCAATACACCGCAGGTGCCAGTGACGGACAACCGGTGGCGGCTTATTTGGATGAAGCCGGGGTGCCGCCCGACAGCCGCACCGAAACTTTTGTCGCCCTGCGTTTGCAAATCAACAATGCGCGTTGGGCCAACGTGCCGTTTTTTCTGCGTACCGGCAAGCGGCTGCAAAACCGCCGCTCGGAAATCATCATCGAGTTTGCCGACCAGGCGTTCTCGGTTTTCGGCAAAAGCGAAACCAGCGAACCGAACCGGCTGATCATTTCACTTCAACCTGAAGAGTCGATTCAACTCGCCATGATGGTCAAAGAGCCCGGCACCGGTATGCACATGCACCCTGTGCGGCTGGGACTGGATTTGCAACAGTCATCCGAAAAACGCCGCGCCGAAGCCTATGAGCGTTTGTTAATGGATGTGATCAAAGGTCGACTGACCCATTTCATGCGCCGTGATGAATTGGAGGCCGCATGGACCTGGATAGATCCCATATTGGCCGGTTGGGCCGAGCTGGACGACAAACCCCGGCCTTACCCGGCGGGCAGTTGGGGGCCAGCGGCCTCGTCTGCATTGATGGCACGCGACGATTTGTCCTGGTTCGAGGAGCATTGATGGTGTCTGCACGAGTCAGCTTTGAGCACCACCCGCCGGATCAGCTGGTTCAGGCGTTGGCATCTGACATCGCAGGCCGCTTGCAAGCGGCCATCAGCCAACGCGGTCAAGCTGTGTTGGTAGTCTCCGGCGGCAAATCGCCGGTGGCTTTGTTTGAAGCGCTGCGTGTCATGCCTTTGCACTGGCAACAGATCAGCATTTCACTGGCCGACGAACGCTGTGTCACTAACGACCACCCGGACAGCAATGCTTTTCTGGTGCGGCGTCATTTGCTCAAAGCACAGGCGGCGGCGGCCCGCCTGTTACCCTTGATCGCCGACCAAACACCCTTGGCAGCGCCGGTACAACTGGCCAGATCAGCCACCCGTGTATTACTGGCGCTGGGACAAGCGGATGTGCTGGTATTGGGGATGGGCACCGACGGGCACATTGCCTCGCTGTTTCCGCAAGCCGCCAATTTGCCGCTGGCCATGGACTTGATGCAAACCCCGGCCTGTCTGGCCATGGAAATGTCAGACTTGCCTGCCAACGCGCCTTACCCGAGGTTGTCGCAAAACCTGAGCATGTTGTTGAACACCCGCCATATCGTCCTGCCCGTCACGGGCGCGGACAAATTGGCGGTTTTGCATCGCGCGCACCTTGGCCCCAGCCTGAAATTGCCGGTCTCCAAGTTGTTACACCAGGACCGGGCCCCGGTCGCTGTGTGGCTGACCAAGGAGAATGATTGAACATGCAAGTACACCCCACACTGGCCAAGGTCACACAGCGGATTGAGCAACGAAGTGCGGCCAGCCGCGCCTCTTACCTGGCGCACATCGACGCAGCACAAAAGCCAGGGCCGTACCGGGCCGGTCTGGGCTGCGCCAACGCAGCGCACGCCTACGCGGCCATGCCTTCCGCCGACAAACTGGTGTTACACCAGGAACGCCAGCCGAATCTGGGCATAGTCAGCGCCTACAACGACATGTTGTCTGCGCACCAACCCTATGAGCACTATCCGGACACCATACGTGCCAGTGCGCGCGCTGCCGGGGCTACCGCCCAAGTCGCCTGCGGCGTGCCCGCCATGTGCGACGGCATCACGCAAGGCGAAGACGGCATGGGGCTGTCGTTGTTCTCGCGCGACGTGATCGCCATGGCCACCGCCGTCGGCCTGTCGCACAACGTGTTTGATGCCGTATTGCTGCTTGGCATTTGCGACAAAATCGTCCCCGGCCTGTTCATGGGCGCTTTGCAATTCGGCCATTTACCGGCGGTGTTTTTACCCGCCGGTCCGATGACCAGCGGCATCTCCAATGACGACAAATCCAAGGTACGCCAGCAATTTGCGCAAGGCCTGGTCGACCGCGACACGCTGATGCGCGCCGAGCAATCCGCTTACCACGGCGCGGGGACTTGCACCTTTTACGGCACAGCCAATTCCAACCAAATGCTGATGGAAATCATGGGCTTGCAATTGCCGGGCTCTTCGTTTGTCAACCCGGGCACACCTTTGCGTTTGGCACTGACCCAGGCGGGCGTGCAGCGCGCCGTCGCTTTGGCGGCCAGCGGGCAAGGCATGGGTCATCAGATCAACGCCAAAGTCGTGGCCAACGGCATCGTCGGCCTGCTGGCCACCGGCGGCTCGACCAACCACAGCTTGCATTTGGTGGCCATGGCCCGCTCGGCCGGCATCATCATGAACTGGGAAGATTTTTCTGAACTTTCGGCCTGCGTGCCTTTGCTGGCGCGGGTCTATCCGAACGGTTCCGCAGATGTGAACCATTTCCACGCTGCGGGCGGCATGGGTTTTCTCATATCGCAGTTGCTGAGCGCAGGCTTGTTACATGCGGATGTTCATACCGTCATGGGCCCAAGTTTGCAGCACTACGTACAAGAGCCTTGGCTGAATAACGGCGAACTGGCATGGCGTCCGGTGCCTGTGCAATCCGGCGATGAAAACGTGTTGCGGCCCTATGACCAGCCCTTTAGCGCTGACGGCGGTTTGCGTCTGCTGACCGGCAATCTGGGCCGCGCGATCGTCAAGGTGTCCGCTGTCAAAACGGAACACCGGGTGGTGCGTGCACCTGCCGTGGTGGTGGACAGCCAACAGGCCTTGCAGCAGTTGTTCAAAGACGGTTTGCTGGACAAAGATTTTGTCGCTGTCGTACGCCAACAAGGCCCGCAAGCCAACGGCATGCCGGAATTGCACAAACTCACGCCAATACTGGGCGTATTGCAAGACCGGGGCTTCAAAGTCGCGCTAGTCACCGATGGGCGCATGTCGGGCGCCTCCGGCAAAGTCCCGGCGGCCATCCACGTCACGCCGGAAGCGGTGAACCAGGGTGCCATCGGCAAAGTGCAAAACGGCGACATGGTCTCGCTGGATTGCGAAGCGCAAACTTTGACGCTGGAGATCAGCCAAGCCGAACTCGATGTACGTGCGCCGCTGGCGCAACTGCCTGACACCGCCTGGGGCAGCGGCCAGGGTTTGTTTGCCTTGTTCCGCCGCCATGCAGCCACGGCTGAAGAAGGCGCGTCGCCATTGCAGTTTGCCATGCCTGACTGAGCCAAACCTATGAATAACCACTCTGTATTTCAACGCCCCGGCTTCAGCGCCCGGGTGGTCCCGGTCATTGTGATCACCGATGTCGCGCAAGCCGTACCCGTGGCTCAGGCGCTGTTAGACGGCGGCATTGACGTGATGGAAATCACCTTGCGCCACAGCGCTGGTATGGCGGCCATTGAAGCCGTTGCCCGGCAAGTGCCGCTGATGCATGTAGGTGCCGGAACCGTGACACGGGCAGAAGACATGCAACGCGTGCTCAGTGCAGGCGCACGTTTTGCCTTGTCGCCCGGCAACAGCGATGCGCTGGTGCAAGCCGCCTTCGATTGCAAGCTGCCGTTTATCCCCGGCGTGATGACGCCGTCTGAAGTGATGCGCGCGCGTGATCAAGGTTTTGGCCTGATGAAATTGTTTCCGGCCGCACAGGCGGGCGGTCTAGGTATGCTTAAAGCCTTGGCCGGTCCCTTGCGCGATGTGCAGTTTTGTCCGACCGGCGGCATCACCACAGAAAATATGAACGATTACTTGAAACTGCCTAATGTGGCCATGGTCGGCGGCTCGTGGCTGACACCTGCAGAGGCACTGGCACGTGGTGATTGGGCGCTGATCACTCGCTTGGCCAAGCAGGCCATGGCACTGGTGCCTTAGGTCTGCGCATGGCAATACTTGCAATGATCACGCTTTTTCAAATCCGCACCTACCCAAACACATGAACCCTTTCACACGCCCTGAGCAACGACAGTCCTGGCAGGCACTTCAAGCCCTGGCAGATGCGCCATCGGCGCATTTGAGCGATTTGCTGCAAGACGCTGACAGGCACAGCAGTCTGCAGTTTGTCGCCGCCGGTATACAAGTCGACGCCTCGCGCCAGCGCGTGACACCCGCCATCATGCAGGCCTTATTGCGACTGGCTGATGAAAGCCGGGTACTGCCGCAGGCGCACGCCATGTTTGAAGGTCAGCAGATCAACACCACCGAACAACGCGCGGTGTTGCATGTGGCATTGCGCGGCAGCCATGCCAGCAACCCGCCTTGGGGCCAGGCTATTTCCACAGCGGTGCAACAGGAGTTGGAGCGCTTTACCGGCTTTGCCGAACGCCTGCGCAGTGGCGAATTGCGTGGCTTTACCGGCCAAACCATCACCGACGTGGTCAATCTGGGCATTGGCGGCTCGGACCTGGGCCCCCGCATGGCCAGCGAAGCCTTAGGCCCTCAGTCGCCCGCTGCCGTGCGTGTGCATTACGTGTCCAACGTCGATCCGTGGTGTCTGGCCGCCGCCTTGGCGCCGCTTGACCCGGCGCGCACCCTGTTCATTGTGCAAAGCAAGACTTTCACCACGCAGGAAACCATGACCTTGGCAGCTTCGGCCAAACGCTGGTTAACTGACGCGGGTTGCAGCCAGACCCAATGGCCGCAGCAATGCGTAGCAGTAACCGCCAAACAAGAGATAGCAATGGCCGCCGGTTATTTGACTGAGCATTGTTTCCATTTATGGGATTGGGTCGGCGGACGTTACTCGGTATGGTCGGCCATCGGTTTGCCATTGGCGATTGCTATCGGGCGCGATGCGTTTTTGCAGATGCTGGCAGGTGCACACGCCATGGATGAACATTTCGTACACACACCGGCCCAGCAAAACCTGCCTTTATGCATGGCCTTGTGGGGCATATGGAACCGCAATTTTCTGGGCGCACCTACTTTTCATATTGCGCCATACGCCGCTGCCTTGGGTCGGTTGGTGCCTTTTTTGCAGCAAATGGACATGGAGTCCAACGGCAAGCGGGTGCATGTCGATGGCAGCATCGCCACCGTGGGTACTTCACCGGTGCTATGGGGCGGTTTGGGCATAGACGGTCAACACGCGTACTTTCAATTGTTGCACCAAGGCCAACATTTGGTGCCGCTGGATGTCATTGGCGTGCGTCAAGGTCACGCTGGCTTGCCCTTGGCCGATGAACACCAACGTGTAGTGTTGCTGAATTTGCAAGCCCAAGTCCAAGCCTTGGCACTGGGCCGCAGCGTGGCCGACACCGCGCAATGGCTGCGCGACAACGGCATGGCTGAGGCCGACGCACAAGCGCTGGCACCGCACCGCAGTTTCAGCGGCAATGTGCCCAGCAGTGTGATCTGGTTAGATCAACTCACCCCGCACAGCTTAGGCGCACTCATCGCTTTGTACGAACACAAGGTGTTTTGCCAGGCCGCCATCTGGGGCATACATGCCTATGACCAATGGGGCGTGGAGCTAGGCAAAACCATGGCCAAGGCCATGGAAAACGGGACTTAATCAAGCCCTTTGCCCTGGCTATTGAACCCGCTGCCGTTTGGCTTGCAAGACACGGCAACTGCCCGACTGGCGTAGCCGCTTATGCGGCTTGTTTGTAAGCCCCGGACAGGTGCACGCCTCGCGGCTTCAAAGGCATGACCGCTTGACCGATAGCGTTGATGTGGTCGGGCGTGGTGCCGCAACAGCCGCCGACGATATTCACCAATCCCTCTGCGGCGAACTCATGCAATAAACGGCTGGTGACTTCCGGCGTTTCATCGAAACCGGTGTCACTCATCGGGTTGGGTAAACCGGCATTCGGATAGCAACTGATGAAGGTATCGCCTGCCACCTTGGCCAGCTCTTGTATGTAAGGTCGCATCAGCGCAGCACCCAAGGCGCAGTTCAGGCCGATGGCCAATGGTTGGGCGTGCCGCACACTGTGCCAAAACGCGGTCACGGTTTGACCGCTCAAAATGCGGCCCGATGCATCGGTCACCGTGCCGCTGATGATCAAGGGCAGGCGCTCGCCGCTTTCCTCGAAAAATTCATCAATGGCAAACAAGGCCGCTTTGGCGTTCAAGGTGTCAAAAATGGTTTCCAGCAACAACACGTCCACACCACCTTCGACCAGCGCTTTGACCTGCTCTAAATAGGCCACGCGTAATTCTTCAAAATGGATGTTGCGCGCACCCGGGTCGTTCACATCCGGACTGATGCTGGCGGTTTTGGGCGTGGGGCCGAGCGCGCCGGCGGCAAAACGCGGCTTGTCAGGCGTGGAGAACTTGTCGCAAGCAGCGCGGGCAATGCGCGCCGAGGCCAGGTTCATTTCCTTTGCCAAATCCGCCATGTGGTAGTCGGCCTGGGCAATCGTGGTCGCGCCAAACGTGTTGGTCTCAATCAAATCGGCACCGGCGGCCAGATAGCCTTCGTGTATGTCGCGGATGATGTCCGGGCGGGTAATGCTGAGCAATTCGTTATTGCCTTTGATGTCGCGCGGGAAATCCTTGAAGCGCTCATACGGGCTGTCGGCACCTGCATACCCTTGGCCGCGGTACTGCGCCTCATTGAGCTTGAAACGCTGAATCATGGTGCCCATGGCACCGTCGAGTATGGCGATACGTTGCTGCAGCAGGCCCGGTAAGGTTTGTGCACGGGTATAGGCTGGCAGCTGAAAGTCGGTCATAGGTGTCTTTATCAAATGCAAAGGGTTTGTTTCGTTATTTTCGCCGACAGCTTGCGGTCAGACTGGGTGTTTTAGAATATCCGTCTGTTTACGTCCAAAGGTAATGCCATGTCAGACCATTCAAACCACACTGAAACCACCGATGTGGTTGAGTCCATTGTCCCCTTGATGCCTATCGTTTTACCTATCGGTGGCGCAGTTTTGATTTTCTTGCTGGCTTTCATCGCTGTTTTCATGGCTTGAACCTGCTGTAGACCTCTGCCTGTCCGGGGTCTGCATTCATTACATACGCCTTCGGGCGTTTTTTTATATCTTTTGTATTCTCTTGTCGGACTTAAACAACCTAGCTTGTCAGCGGTTTGAACCTCAGACATTCTTAGAATGACCGACCCGCACGCATCACAGGGCCAAAGCATTGAGGTCAGCGCCTCAAACAAAGACGCTGACCTTAATTTTTTGATTGAGGAGCTTTTATGAACCCACCTGCCTATGTAAAGCACGCCAAACTCATTGCTTGGGTTGCCGACATGGTCGCTTTGTGCAAACCGGACCAGGTTTACTGGTGTGACGGCAGCGAAGAAGAATACCAACGCCTGTGCCAGCAATTGGTCGATGCCGGTACCTTTAAAAAGCTCAACCCGGCCAAGCGGCCGAATTCATTCTTGGCCTGCTCCGACCCCAGCGACGTGGCCCGCGTCGAAGACCGCACTTATATTTGCTCTGAGAAAAAAGAACAGGCCGGACCCACCAACAACTGGATGGACCCCGCCGAAATGCGCCGCACACTGCAGCCCTTGTTTGACGGTTGCATGAAAGGCCGCACCATGTATGTGGTGCCGTTCAGCATGGGCCCGTTGGGCTCGCCCATCGCCCACATCGGTATCGAGTTGTCTGACAGCGCTTACGTGGCGGTGAACCAGCGCATCATGACCCGCATGGGCAAAGCGGTGTTTGATGTGCTGGGTGCAGATGGCGATTTCGTCCCTTGCGTACACACCGTCGGCGCACCGCTGGCCGCCGGTCAACAAGATGTGGCCTGGCCGTGCAACGCCACCAAATACATCGTGCATTACCCGCAAACCCGCGAAATCTGGTCTTACGGCTCAGGCTATGGCGGCAATGCCTTGCTGGGTAAAAAATGTTTCGCGCTGCGCATCGCCTCCAACATGGGCCGCGACCAAGGCTGGCTGGCAGAGCACATGCTCATCCTGGGTTTGACCAATCCGCAAGGCAAAAAATACCATGTGGCAGCGGCTTTCCCCAGCGCCTGCGGCAAAACCAATTTCTCCATGCTGGTGCCACCCGCCGGTTTTGACGGCTGGAAAGTCACCACCATAGGCGACGATATCGCTTGGATCAAACCCAACGCCAAAGGTGAATTGCGGGCCATCAACCCGGAAGCCGGTTACTTCGGTGTTGCGCCCGGCACCAATTTCCACACCAACCCCAACTGCATGGCCAGCCTAGACAAAAACGTCATCTTCACCAACGTGGCTTTGACCGATGACGGCGATGTCTGGTGGGAAGGCATGGAGAAAGACACCGGCCATTTGCCGGATCACCTGATTGATTGGCAAGGCAAAGACTGGACTCCCGCGATTGCCAAAGAAACCGGTGCCAAAGCCGCGCACCCGAATGCACGCTTTACCGTGGCCGCCACCAACAACCCGGCGCTGGACAGCGCTTGGGACGACGCCTCCGGCGTGAAAATCGACGCGTTCATCTTTGGCGGCCGCCGCTCCACCACCGTACCGCTGGTCACACAAGCGCGCAACTGGACCGAAGGTGTGTACATGGCCGCAACCATGGGCTCGGAGACCACGGCTGCGGCCGCCGGTCAACAAGGCGTGGTCCGACGCGACCCGTTTGCCATGCTGCCGTTCATGGGCTACAACATGAGCGACTATTTCCAGCACTGGCTGAACATGGGCGATAAATTGAAAACCAGCGGTGCAAACCTGCCTGCGATTTTCTGCGTCAACTGGTTCCGCAAAGGCGAGGACGGCAAATTCGTCTGGCCGGGTTACGGTGAAAACATGCGCGTTCTGAAGTGGATGATTGACCGCGTTGAGGGTCAGGCCAAAGGCAAAGAGAATGTGTTCGGTATCAGCCCGACCTATGAAGAAATCACCTGGACAGGTTTGGATTTCACACCTGCGCAGTTCCAAACCGTGACCCACATCGACAAAGCCGCTTGGGTGGAAGAACTGAAGTTGCATGAAGTGCTGTTCACGCAACTGGCTTACCACCTGCCTTCCGAATTGACGGCCACCAAAGCGGCAATTGCGTTGCGCCTGGAGGCTTGAACCGCCGCTGTCTTATGGACAGCTTCTGGCATCATGCGGTTTGGATTGTTTGTAGGCAAAGGTAAAGCATGAGCGCGTTTGAGGTGAGCTGGCCGCAACAGCAACTGGAACATCATTTTCAACCTGCGCGTGCTTTGCGTTGTTTTACGCACAGGCCTCACAGCCTGCATGCTTTGCTGGAAAACGCCGTCGCCGTGAATCCGCGCGGCACGGCCTTGGTCTGTGATGACACGCGGCTGAGCTACAGCGAGTTAAACCAACGTGTCGGTCAGTTAGCCGCAGGCTGGCTGCAACTCGGCGTCAAGCCAGGCGACCGGGTTGCTTTGCTGCTGGGCAACCGCATTGAGTTTGTGCTGTGTCTCTTAGCCGCTGCCCGACTGGGCGCCATCACTGTACCCATCAGCATCCGCGAGCAAACCCCTGGCATGCATTACATGCTTGAACACTGCGCTGCCGTCATGCTGGTGCACGAAGCCACTTTGGCCGCCGTGGTGCCGACCACAGACAGCCTGCCCGATCTGCACTGGCGCGTGAGTTTTGACGGCTGTGCAGGCGCACAGGACTTTGACTCGCTGTTATCCGATCAAGTGTGCGAAACCGCTGCCAGCGTCAATGAAGAAGATACGGCGGTGATTTTGTACACCTCAGGCACCACCGGCAGGCCCAAGGGTGCCATGCTCAGCCATTTAGGCATCTTGCACTCTTGCATCCATTACCAAGCCGGCATGGCGTTGGGTATGCACGATGTCGGTCTCGCTGCCGTGCCCTTAAGCCATGTCACCGGTTTGGTGGCTTTGGTCACTACCATGCTGCACGTGGCAGGAAAACTGGTCATACTGCCGGCCTTCAAAGCGGCTGCTTTTTTGCAACTGGCACAGCAAGAAGCCATGACGTATACCCTCATGGTCCCTGCCATGTACAACCTGTGTTTGTTGCAACCTGACTTCACTCAATACGATTTGAGCCATTGGCGCATTGGTGCATACGGCGGAGCGCCTATGCCGGTGGCCAGTATTGAAGCCATGGCGCGGACACTACCGTCCCTGGTACTGATGAACTGCTACGGTGCCACGGAAACCACCTCGCCTGCCACCATGATGCCGCCGGGCATGACGGCTTTGCATAACGACACCGTCGGTCAACCGCTGGTCTGTACGGAGATCAAAGTAGTTGATGACGACGGCCAAATTGTGCCGGCGGGCGACATGGGCGAGATTTGGATCAAAGGGCCTATGGTGGTCGCTGGTTACTGGAACAACCCCGAAGCCACGGCCAAAGAGTTTGTCGACGGCTACTGGAAATCGGGTGACATGGGCAGTTTGGACGCGCAAGCTTATGTCCGCATTCTGGACCGCAAAAAAGACATGCTTAACCGTGGCGGTTACAAGATTTACTGCATAGAGGTTGAAAATACCTTGTACCAGCATCCCGCGGTGGCTGAGTGTGCGATCGTGGCCAAACCCTGTCCGGTTCTGGGCGAGCGAGTGCATGCCTTTATTTCATTGCGGGATACAGCCAGCGCCGAGGAATTGACTCTTTTTTGCAGCACGCGACTGTCTCGCGAAAAAGTCCCCGAAAGCTTCACGCTCAGCAGCGAGCCCTTGCCGCGCAATGCCAACGGCAAATTGATGAAACGCTTGATGCGAGAGACATTGCTGGAAACTTTAAATACGTGAAGTTTGTCTGATACGCCGTTTTTCAAAAGCGCTTCAACCTGAGTGTCAGGCCACCCTAAGACCTGGCGGACAACTGCTGCGCCAGCGCCAGGTATTGCTGCACTGGCACTTCTTCGGCGCGTCTCTGTACGTCAAAATCGCCACTAAAACCTCTGTCTGTCAGCCAGCGACCCAGCGTGTGCCGTATCAATTTGCGTCTTTGGCTGAAAGCCACTTGTACCAATTCGCTCAACAAGGTTTCGTCGACCAGCGCTGGTTGTGTATGCGGCAGCATGCGCACCACGGCACTGTCAACGCGCGGCGGCGGATCAAATGCCTGCGGGCCGACCAGCAATACCATTTCCATGTCATAGCGCCATTGCAGCATCACGCTCAAGCGCCCGTAATGAGCGGTAGACGGCGCGGCCACCATGCGCTCCACGACTTCTTTTTGCAGCATGAAGTGCTGGTCTTTGATCACTTGCACATGGTTTAGCAAATGAAACAGTATGGGCGTTGAAATGTTGTAAGGCAAGTTGCCGACCACGCGCAATTGCAGCGTTTGTAAACGGGCGGCCAACTCGCTGAAATCAACTTTGAGCACATCGGACTCTGTCACTGTCAATTGCGTATGCTCGCGCAAACGCTTGGCCAAATCACGGTCTAGTTCGATCACCTGCAAGTGCCCCAGGCGCTCGACCAGAGGCTGGGTCATGGCCGCCAGGCCGGGGCCGATTTCAACCATCACCTCGCCTGCTTGCGGAGCAATAGCTTGCACGATTTGCGCGATCACACCAGGATCGGTTAAAAAATGTTGCCCGAAGCGTTTGCGCGCCTGATGTTGAGCCATCGCTAAATTCCGGACTTATTGCGGCGGTTCACGGTATTCCACGTATGCGCGACCACGTACTTCACGCTCCCAGTTTTTCAAAGTTTCATCAAATTTGCGCTCGCGCAGAATATTGCGCGCCAACTCTTGCTTGTCGCGCAAGCTCAGCGGCGCCTCACGCCGTTCCAGCACCTGTAATAAATGCACACCGAAACGTGACACCAGCGGATCGCCTATCTGGCCGGGTTGCAAACTGTCCATGGCTTTTTCAAACTCGGGCACCATCATGCCGGGATTCGCCCATCCCAAATCTCCGCCTTGGGTAGCACTGGCATCCTGAGAAAACTGCTTTGCCAAATCTTCAAAGCTGACGCTGCCCGCTTCAATCTTGGATTTGTAACCGGCCAATTGGGCGCGCGCCGCATCCTGGCTTAATTGACCGCCGGGCCTGAGCAGAATATGTCTGGCCCGGGTCTGCAGGATGCTGGACGGCAAGGCGTTCGGCGATTTCCTCTCCAGCAGTTTCAACAAATGAAAACCTGCGCCAGAGCGTATGGGACCGGTGACTGCACCCACTGACAATGATTGAACCGCGTCAACAAACAATACGGGGTACCTGTCAGGACTGCGCATTCCCAGTTGCCCACCGTTAGTGCGATCCGGGGCGTTGGAAAACTGCGCGGCGAGTTTGCTGAAATCCTCACCGTTTTTGACTCTTTGCAACAGTTCTAGCGCCTTGTTGTATGCCTGCGTGACTTCATCGGCATTGGCTTTTTCAGATAACGACAACAATATGTGTGCAATGTGTATATCGTCATTTTTTCCGTTTTGCGTGCTGCTGTTTTCACTCAGGAATTTTTCAATCTCGTAGTCTTGCACCTTGATACGGCCGGTGATTTCACGTTCGCGCACCCGCTGTAACAGTATTTGACGTTTGATTTGTGCCCGGTAGCGCTCCCAGCCCAAGCCTTGTGCTTGAACACGCTGTTGCAATTCTTGCAAAGACAAGTTGTTACGCCGCGCCGTCATATCTATGGCCTGTTGCAACTCATCAGCTGATACCTGCATATTCAACTGACGAGCCACTTGGAGTTGCGCAGATTCGTTAATCAGTGTTTCAAGCGCGTCCTGAAGTAAAGCACTTTTGCCCAGCCTGGCCGCCGCCGGGTCTGCCATGACAGCCAATGCATTGACTTCCATATTGGTAATAGGCTCGTTGTCCACCACGGCCACCATATAGTCCAGGGCTTGTAATTGGTCCGGGCTGTCCGCTGCTGAAGCAGCGCTGCTATTGCGCAAATTCAATCCGATGCCGGGTTGATTGGGTACTTTAGGCTTGAGCGTTTGAGCCGCGCCCGGTTGGACGAACAGGCAAGTGAGCAGCACTAAGCCCGTGCTGATGACAGATTTAAATTTCATACCTATGGATTCATTCATAGTTGGTAAAAGGGCTGGGCGCAAATTTAAATGGCTCACGCAAATTCTGGTATCGCGACACATTGTCTTTAACCGAGCCCATGGAGCCGAAGCCTAGCCTGGAAAAATCATTGAATTCCAATTGGAACATCAAACTGGTACTGGCTGTGGTCAGCGTCAATTGTGTGCGCTGTGCGGCTACCCGTGCCAGCCAACAACCGCCATCGTATTCCAAGCCTAATAATGCATCGACCAACCGTTCGTCATACATGCTGTAGTTCAAGCGTCCGACACTGTACCAGTGGCCACCGCCCATACCCTGGCCTTGGCGTTGATCGATACCTATATCGCGCCATAAATCATTCAACGGCCATTGCCAGCTCACATCTATCACTTCGGATGACTGGTACTGATAACGGTAGGCTGTGTTGATGACGCGATAGCCACTGGGGTTGTAACGGAAACCGTAAGAACGCCGCTCGGACCGGCTTTCCTCATAGTTGTACTGAACCAGACTGTCGAATGTGAGGCGGGGCGTCAAATACAAACTGGCGCCACCCAGAATATCGCTGTATCCGTTACTCACGGCAGTCGCATCCGGAGTTAACAATACCTTTTGTTCCGTGAATCGATAACGCTGGGCTAGACCGAAGCGCGCACCTTCAGCGCCTGTTTGCGGATTGATCATGCGCGAAGTTCCGCCCAAGGTCAATGTATGCGAATCTGATATCCGGTCCTGGCCGGAAAATGCGTTTTCCGTGAACACCGTGGCAAAGTTAAAGTCGTTGCTACCGGTATCGTAATTAGGTAAATCACTTTGCGAGCGGTAAGGGGTGTATACATAAAAAGCGCGAGGCTCAAGGGTTTGTGTCCAGTTGTTCGCGAACAAGCGCACCGGCCGCTCCAGCACAGCTCCCGTATCCAGACTGAAGCTGGGCACCACCACGCCATCACTGCTGGAGGCACCGCTTTTGCCATAAGTACCGTAATACTTATCGTCATACTGGTATTGACGCGCACTGAGCGTGAGCTTAGGCGTGACGTAGCCGTAACTGGTCAAAAAGGGACGACTCAACTGGTTGTTGGCAACCAGTCTCAATGCATTTTGCTGGTGACAGTATGCGCTGCTAGAGTAATAAGTGCAATAAAAAGCACGGTTCACACTGAAATGCGTTAAATCTGTATTGACGGTCCAATCAAAACCGTTGACATCAGCTCGCAAATAATTGAGCGTGAGTTGCGGCAGTTTGTCAAACGGCGAAGCAATGGCAGTGCTCGAGTCGATACCTTGCTGGGTTTGCCATTGCGTCATGTTCACAGCGGCTGTAAGCGTTCCCCAATTACGGCCTAGATTGAATGAGCTGGGTAAAGTACGCTGCATCAGCTTTCCCTGGCTACTGCTGCTCACACTGGTGAAATCGCTCCAATAATTGTTATCGCTGACACGGTTGATTTCAAAAGAGAATGACAAAGGTTGTTTTTCATCAGCCCAGCCGTTGTGCTGGTAACTCAAGCCCCAACGCGCCTCTTGGCGCAAGGCGTCTTCAGGCATGAACTCAAACAAGGCATTACCGTTGAAAGGTAGCGCGGGCTCTTTGCGCTCCAGGTACCGAAATTCATTACTGAACAACACGCCGCGCTGCGTCATCGGTGTGGTGGTGATGGTGTAATCCCGGTTGGGCGCGAGGTTGACGTAATACGGCAAACTCATCTCCAGACCACCCAAGTTATCTAGAAAGAAAGTTGGCGGTAAAAACCCTGATCGTCTTTCGCTGTTAAGCGGAAAGCTCAACGCCGGAGCAGCCAAAATGGGTAAGCCGTAAAACATGAGTTTTGCATTGGTGGCCAATGCCTCATTTTTGTCCTGGTCAAAGCTGATTTGGTCGGCTTTCATGAACCAATCCGGCAACCAATCCGGCCCGGGCCTGCGCTTGCAACTGGTATATGTGGCCTTATCTGCAACGGATTTCTTGTCATCAATGAATTGCATTTTTTCTGCTTTGCCTTGACCATTTCCGCGCAGAAAAAAGAATTCCGGATTCAGCATATAGCCATCCATGGCGTCGAGTTGCATATCCAACACGCTGCCAGTAAAAATGCTTCCGCCCCTGTTCATGTAAACGCCGCCTGTGGCTCTGGCGCGGTCGTTTGGCTGAAAATAATCTATTCGCTCCGCTCTTATCAGCGTATCGCCTTTTCGAATCCGTACAGTACCGTCCATAAGAACATCTAAGTCGCTGCGACCATTTAAATAATCTGTATCTACATATATCGGTTGTGACCGGGTTTCGTCGCTGCTCCGCTTGGCATTCAATCCGCTGCTTTGTTTAAGCTTCATGCCCGGTCCTAAAGCTTGGACTTTGTTTTGATCTGTCTCGCTAGCTGGCAATTGCTCTTTGTTTTGAACGTCTGGGCTGCTTTTTAATTCGGGGGGCGCATTTTCTGCGTATGCTGTGTTGCTGCACCATTGACAGCAGGCGACAGCCAACACGAGCCTTGATAAGACGAAAAACAATCGCATAGAAAGATTTGACGCCTCGAACAGCGCTGTTTGTAGAATTCTGATTATCCATGAGCACAACCGACCCACACCATCTGACTGATTTGAACAGTTTTCAAGCCCTGTATGACTTGGGCTGGAACCCTCCTGAACGCGCGCTTTTATTTAAACAATGGCTGGTTCCTGTCTCTGTTTCTCACGGACTGAAACTTCATACCTTGCGTATTGCTTCAGCTGATGCCAGTTTCAGACGTTATTTCCGCATCGATGGTAACGATCAAACTTTTATTTTGATGGATGCTCCGCCGGACAAAGAGAACTGTCAACCATTTGTTGACATCAGTCACTTAATGTTACAAGCCGGTCTGCGCGCTCCCCGTGTGTATGACTGGCAGCCTGAAACGGGTTTTATGCTGTTGGAAGACTTGGGCCAACACACCATGATGCATGCCTTGACGCAGGTGAATGCCAATCAGCAACTTGGCTTGTTTGAACAAGCTACCGATGCCTTATTGCTATGGCAACAGGCCTCTCAACCTGGCGTGCTGCCGGCCTATGACGATGCGCTTTTACGCCGCGAACTCTCTTTATTCGAGCAATGGTATGTGAATACTCACCGCCAATACACACTTAATGCACAGCAAACAGCTGATTTAGCTTTGGTCTACGACCGCCTCGTGAAGCACAACCTGGCGGCCCCGCGCGTGTATGTGCATCGCGATTTCATGCCGCGCAATCTGATGGTTTCGGATCAATCCACGGACAACCGCTTGGGCGTATTGGATTTTCAAGACGCTGTAGAAGGACCACTGACTTATGACATCGCGAGTTTAATGCGGGATGCATTTATCAGCTGGGACGAGGATTTTTGCTTGGACATCACTGTGCGTTACTGGCAAAAAGCCAAAGCCCAGGGGCTTATGGATTTCGAAGACTGGCATTCTGATTTCGGCGCTTTTTACCGCGCCGTCGAATGGATGGGTCTGCAAAGGCATTTGAAAGTCGCAGGTATTTTTGCCCGCTTGAGTTTGCGCGACCACAAACCCAAGTATCTGGCCGACACACCCAGGTTTATCCAATACATTCGCGCAACCGCCGGACGCTACAGAGAGTTGATGCCACTGCTGCGTTTGGTTGATCAGATCGAAGGTCAAGCACCGAATGTCTCATACGCATTCGGGCGTATGTGATGCTGTATCACCGGTTTTTTTTAGCTTTTGACTTTAACCTCGGTGAACAAATCAGCTTGTCTACGCAAGCTGTGCGGCACGTGCAAGTATTGCGTTTGCAGCCTGGTATTCAAATTGAATTATTCGATGGTGCCGGCAAGGCCTGCATCGCTCGCATTGATCACATGGGCAAACAAAGGGTAGATGTCACAGTCGTTGAAATACAGCCACCCGATACATCTCCTGTACGGGTCAGGCATTTGGTGGTAGGCATGCCTGCAAATGAACGAATGGATTGGCTGGTTGAAAAGGCCACTGAGCTAGGAGCTACACGGATCACCCCGGTGATGACACAACGTACCGTTCTGCGTTTAAGCGGTGAAAGAGCTGAAAAAAGGCTTGAACACTGGCAAGGCATAGCACAAGCGGCATGCAGTCAAAGCGGTCGCAACCGTTTGCCACAGATTGATTTACCTAAGGGGTTGACGCAGTACCTGACTGAAGCGGAAGAAAGTAGCAATGATTTGAAAGCGGTGTTAAGCCTGCAATCAGGAACACACCATTGGCGCGAAATCTGGTCTACAGCTCCGACTCACGTCACACTGTTGAGCGGGCCGGAAGGCGGATTGACACCGCAAGAAGAACAAGCGGCGCTGGACAAGGGGTTTAAAGCAGTCAATCTGGGGCTTCAAGTGCTTCGTGCGGAAACCGCACCGCTTGCTGTGTTAGCGCAATTATTGTGAATCAAGCGTAACGTTTATCCAGCCACTCTGTCAGTTTGGAAAACACCATGGTTTTTTCAGGATCATTGAATATCTCGTGGTACATGACATTGAAGCAGTGCGCTTGCAATAAACCTGCGGGTACGGTTTTGGCAAACAATGCTGTAGCCTGGGGATCCACCAATCTGTCCTGACCGGCATACAAGAGCAAAGCGGGTGTGCGCCAGTGTTCTGCTTGAACCCGAGCAATTTCTCCCTGCGAAATAATCCAGGCCGCCAGTCCAGCGGAAATTTTCCGGTGAACCCATTTGTCATGGCGGTATTCACGTGCAACTTGCGCGTCTCTAGACAACCAATTTAATGGTAATTTATTGTCCACTTTGACATGTGGAAACCAGGCTGGCATAAATGCCAGCAATAACTTGTCTATCCATGTGGTGTATGCGCCCAGCGCCGGTGAGCTCAAGACCACTGCATCGGCTAATTCAGGATATTCAGTCATGGTGCGAGCGACAACCAACCCCCCCATGCTGTGACCGAGCAATACCAGGGCCGTGTTTTCCGGTCGCATATGTACTGCGACCGATTGCAAGTCTTGCACCAATTGCTGCGGTTGCTCGATGTCTCCACGCGCGCCCGATGACAAGCCGTGACCTATCTGGTCATAGCCTATAGCTGCATAGCCTGCCTGATTTAAAACAAATGCCAAATGGTTGTAACGACCTGCATATTCGCCCAAACCGTGCACCAGTAAGACGGTTGCCTTTGGCTTGGTATCAGGAAGAGGCCAACGGTAAAGCGCCAGTGTTCGGTTATTGATGTCGCATTTTTCTATAGACGGGCGGAAAGTGTGTTGCACTGCTATTGTGCTCATGTCGTCCTTTGACTTGCGCCTGTTAATTGAAACACGGCTGTAGATGCCAATGCATTCGGCCAAAAGCGCACGGTTTTTTCGGCATCTAAACCGAATGCATCTTGTATGTGCAAATGATTTTTTAAAGCCAACGCCTGGAAATCTGCAAAAGTCGCTACCCGTATATTCGGTGTGTCATACCATTCATAGGGCAATTTAGGTGTGACAGGCATGCGCCCTTTCAACACACTCCACCTGTTAAACCAATGGGCAAAGTTAGGGAAAGTAATGATGCCCATACGAGCCACTCTCAAGGTTTCTCTCAACATGGTTTCTGCATTTCGCAAATGCTGCAAGGTATCTATTTGTAAAACCACGTCAAAAGACTGATCTTCAAACATTTGCAAACCTTGCTCCAGATTGAGTTGAATGACATGCACGCCTTTTTTTATACAAGCAGCTACATTGTCATCGTCTATTTCCACGCCATAACCGCTGCAACCATGTGAGTTTTGCAAATAAGCCAAGACTTCCCCGTCGCCGCATCCCAAGTCCAGAACTCGGCTCCCATACGGCACCATGTCGGCGATGGTTGTTTTTAAAAAGTCAGTACTCATGTCGTTTGATCTGTGAGATGGATATTTTCAAAATACGACCGCACAACCCGCAAGTAGCGCGGATCGTCAAGTAAAAATGCATCATGGCCGTGTGGCGCGTCTATCTCTGCGTAACTGAGACTTCTTTTGTTAGCAACCAACGCCTGAACCATTTCTCTGCTGCGTGATGGCGCGAATCTCCAATCGGTGGTGAAACTAACCAATAAAAATTGAGCGCTTGCACTGGCCAATGCTTTGACCAGATCGCCTTGGAACGGCTTGGCAGGGTCAAAATAATCTAGTGCTCTGGTAATCAACAAATAAGTGTTTGCATCAAAATAATGGCTGAATTTATCGCCTTGATAACGTAAATAGCTCTCTATCTGGAACTCTATATCTTGTGTTGAAAAACGATAAGCGTCGCCTTCTTGCAAATTTCTACCAAATTTGCTATTCATAACGTCGTCACTCAAATAAGTGATGTGGCCCAACATTCGGGCAATACGCAGTCCTCTTTTAGGCAACACGCCGTGCTCATAAAAATGCCCGCCATGAAAATCGGGGTCGGTCACAATGGCTCGTCTGGCCACTTCATTGAACGCAATATTTTCTGCGGTGAGATTGGGTGCACTGGCAATCACAACCGCATGTTTGACGCGTTGCGGATATTGCAAGCTCCAACTCAAAGCTTGCATACCTCCTAAACTGCCACCCATGACAGCTGCCAGTTGCGCTATACCTAAACGATCTAGCAAACGCGCTTGAGCATTCACCCAGTCTTCCACAGTGACAACCGGAAAGTCTGCGCCGTAAATTCGCCCGTTCGCGGGGTTGACGTGCATAGGGCCGGTCGAGCCAAAGCAAGAACCTAAGTTATTGACCCCAATCACGAAAAACCGGTTGGTGTCTACCGGCTTACCCGGCCCTATCATGTTGTTCCACCAACCTTCACTGTTTTCCTGGCCTTGGTAAAACCCGGCCACATGGTGTGAGGCATTCAAGGCATGACATATCAAAATGGCATTGCTTTTATTTACATTCAATTCGCCGTAGGTTTCAAAACAAAGCTGGTATTGAGCCAATTCCGCGCCCGAGCTGAGAGCCAATGGCTCTCCAAAATGCATGGTCGACGGTGAAACAATGAATGACATAAAAAATCCGGCTTCGCTAAAAACGCGTCCGGATGGGCATGACGTCTTTAGCTGTACTTGTTAAAGCGCCCGCAAGCTGTGGCAAATCGGCGCTGTTGTCTTAGTATATCCAAGCGTGAGGTTTTACTTTTGTTTTGTTATGCACTCCTGATTTCACCAAGTTTCTACATATTTGCGGATTTCTTTGATCGTTTATTGATCATCTCACCTCACCGGTGCGTTTTTTGCTTTATTTTGGTGCTAATGCATTTTTCCATGGAAAATTGCACTTTTTTAAATCATTTATCCCCAGGAGTTCACATGGACGCACTTAAACAGGGCGCCGATGCCTTGTTCATCTTGCTTGGCGCTGTCATGGTATTGGCCATGCATGCCGGTTTTGCTTTTTTGGAATTGGGCACAGTCAGACAAAAAAACCAGGTCAATGCACTGGTCAAAATTCTGGTTGATTTCAGTATCTCTACGCTGGTTTACTTTTTAGTTGGCTACAGCGTGGCTTATGGGACGCATTTTTTTGTCGGTGCAGACATACTAGCTGCTCGCAATGGTTATGACCTGGTCAAATTTTTCTTCTTGCTGACTTTTGCAGCTGCAATTCCAGCCATTGTTTCTGGTGGTATTGCCGAAAGAGCCCGCTTTTACCCACAACTCATTTCAACTGCTGTTATTGTCGGGTTTATTTACCCGTTTTATGAAGGTATTGCTTGGAACCAGCATTTTGGTTTTCAAGCCTGGCTGCTGGCAAATACCGGCTTTGAGTTCCATGACTTCGCTGGTTCTGTGGTGGTTCATGCGGTCGGAGGCTGGATTGCCTTGCCTGCCGTAGTTTTCCTGGGTGCCAGAAGCAACCGTTATCGCAAAGATGGCGCTATATCTGCGCATCCCCCATCGAGCATTCCATTTTTAGCTTTAGGCGCATGGATTTTGTGCGTCGGATGGTTCGGCTTTAATGTCATGAGCGCGCAAACTCTAGACAAGATTTCCGGATTGGTTGCTGTCAATAGCCTGATGGCCATGGTCGGCGGCACACTGGCCGCGCTTTGGGCGGGCAAAAACGACCCTGGTTTTGTTCATAACGGCCCACTGGCCGGTCTGGTCGCTGTTTGCGCAGGTTCAGATGTGATGCATCCTTTGGGAGCACTGGCAGTTGGTGCTGCCGCCGGCGCCTTGTTTGTGTATATGTTTACCCTCACTCAAAACACCTGGAAAATTGATGACGTTCTAGGCGTCTGGCCCTTACATGGCTTGTGCGGCACTTGGGGAGGAGTAGCTGCCGGTATTTTTGGTAGCACCGCTTTGGGTGGCTTAGGCGGCGTAGGCTTTATCTCCCAATTGCTGGGAACACTTTTTGGCGTGTTATGGGCCTTGTTGTCCTCGGCGCTTTTATACGGCCTGATCAAACACTTTTTGGGTTTGAGATTAACCCAGGAACAAGAGTTTGAAGGAGCTGACATGAGTATTCACAGTGTCAGCGCCACTCCGGACAGGGAGTCCAGCTGGTGATTTCTGTCGTTTTTAGGGTTTTCACGGCTAAATCAGGTAGAAATACTGGTTTAAAAGACCATAATCTGCTTCATAATGGTTAAGACTGGTTATCCACAGGGTGGTTAACCGGTGCGTCGGTGATCGGTTAGTTTCGCTTCTTGGCTTTCGTGGACAGGTGCAATCGGGACTCCATCGCTTTTTTATTCGTTTTTATGGAGTCCCTGAATGGGCAACAAACTGTACGTCGGCAATCTGCCATATTCCGTTCGCGATGGCGACTTGGAACAATCTTTTGGTCAATTTGGAACCGTCACAAGCGCCAAAGTCATGATGGAGCGCGATACAGGTCGTTCCAAAGGCTTTGGATTTGTGGAAATGGCCTCCGATGCCGAAGCACAGGCTGCAATCAGCGGCATGAATGGTCAGGCATTGGGCGGCCGCAGCCTTGTGGTTAATGAAGCACGCCCCATGGAACCACGCCCGCCCCGTAGCGGTGGCGGCGGTGGATACGGTGGTGGATATGGCGGCGGCGGCGGCGGCGGTGGTGGATATGGTGGCGGCGGTGGCGGCGGTCGTCGTGAAGGCGGCGGCGGTTACGGTGGTGGTGGCGGTCGTCGTGAAGGCGGCGGCGGTCGCAACGAATACTGACATTAGCTCTGACACTCGAAAAAGCCTCTTTTATAGAGGCTTTTTTTGTTCTTAATCGGATGCTGGATATAAAGTGGCGTGAACACGCCCTTGTAACTTATACGTTTGATTCACATTATCCGCATGCATCTGATCTGCTTTAAAGTGGTTCTTTCCTCGGACGATGCTGACAGGCAAATCCGATTGCAACGAGTCATTGTTGGCAAAAAAGTGCAAAAACTCTCCACTGATTTGCATATCGTCTTTTTGCTGTCCTGCAACGTCTCTATTTAGTAAAACCTGTCCTATCAATTGAACTTGCGACCCATCTTCATTCACTATGGCCTTTTTTGCCTGCGCAGAAATAACTTTGTCTTTGTTGTAGATGAGTACATGCGGTTGCTTTACCTCTGTAGCCAAGGTGTCTTGAAAATGCTGGGCGAATTCTCCATGCATAGAAGATTTCAAATTACCATTCATTTCATATGATTTCAAATTGAATTTTTGAAAATCGTAATCCGCTGTATGCAAAGGAGACGATACCGGTGTTGTGTTCTGTACCGGCGCCACACTGCGAACAAGCCATACTGAAAATAAAAACAACAAAGACAACATCAATATCGGTAAGTAAGCCATCAACGTTTCACGCAATCTATGAATGCGCTGCTTCGTACTCAAGGATGCGCTTGGCAGCGTGGTCAATAAACTGTTCAATTCAATACCTCATTCAACGCCTTGCTGTAACCACCATTGGCCATAAGTAACAAATCACAGGCTTCACGCACAGCGCCCATACCTGCAGCTGCCACACACACATGGTCTGCCCGGGTCAACAACTCCACATGTGCCGTGGCCGGTACCGCGGCAAATGCAACTTTCATTAAAACAGGCAAATCAGGCCAGTCATCACCCATGGCTGCCGCCTCTGACCAAGTCAAACCCAGGTCTTGCAAACATTGCAGTGCAACAGATTGCTTGTTTTCTACGCCATAAAACACATGGTCAAGTTGTAGCTCTTTCACCCTAGAACGCAAAGCCAGGCTGTCCCTTCCCGTAATGATCACAGGAACAATGCCCGCCTTATTTATCAATTTCAGCCCATGGCCATCTAAGGAGTTGAATTTCTTGAGAGATTCACCGTTGACATCGAAATACAAACTACCGTCCGTCATCACTCCATCGACATCCAGGAAAAAAACGCGGATACCACGTACCTTCTCCAGCAATTGGGCACTAAATCTCTGCCGTATCTTGTTCATATGACTTTGGCCCGCATCAAATCATTGCTGTTAACCACACCACACAATTGTCCTTGTGCATTGACGATCAAAACGCTGGTGATGCGTTTGAGTTCCATCAATTGCGCCGCCTCTGCAGCCAAAGCGGTATCGCGCAAGGTGGCGGGATTGGGGTGCATCACGTCAGCGGCACTCAGCTCTCTCAAATCTATGCCTTTTTCTATCAGCCTGCGTAAATCACCGTCAGTAAATACACCCAATACCTGCTTGTCCGAATCAATAATGGCTGTAGCGCCTAAACCCTTTTCTGACATTTCCCGCATCAAATCACTCAAACGCGCTGTCAAAAAAACCGAAGGCACATCAACACCTGTGCGCATGACATCTGCTACATGTGTAAGCAAACGCCTACCCAAACTGCCGCCCGGGTGAGATCTGGCGAAATCATCTTGCTTAAAACCCCGGGCATCCAACACAGCTACAGCCAAGGCATCACCTAGGGCCAATTGCGCTGTGGTGCTGGCTGTAGGTGCCAGGTTCATGGGACACGCTTCTTTCTCAACGCTGCTGTCAATGACCCAGTTTGCGTAATCTGCCAAGGTAGATTGCAAATTGCCGGTGATAGCGAGCAACAACACGCCTTGACGCTTAATTTGCGGCAATATGGCTGAAAGCTCCTCGCTTTCTCCGCTGTTAGACAAAGCAATCACTAAATCGTCTTTAGTAACCATGCCCAAATCACCATGGCTGGCTTCGGCTGGGTGGACAAAAAAAGCTGGTGTTCCTGTAGACGCCAGGGTAGCTGCAATTTTGCGTCCTATATGGCCGCTTTTGCCCATACCCATGACGACCACCCTTCCCTTGACGTTGAGCAATGCATGCACCGCCTGTACAAACTGATCGCCTAAGCGATGCTGTGCACCAATAATGGCTTGCGCTTCCGTGGCCAAGGTTTGTCTGGCCAATTCCAAAATGTGTGAGTGCTCTCGACGTGCGTTTTCAGTCATGTGGGCATTATGCTTGGTGGTTTCAGTGGCAATCTTCTCATTTACCTATACAAAAACGACTGAAAATTTCACCCAGCAAATCATCTGCGCTGAAGCTACCTGTCAGTTGCGCCAGGTACTGGTGCGCGAGCCGACATTCTTCGGCCATCAAATCCAGTGGCGGTGCTGTCTGTTCCAAGCTGCGTAACGCTTGTTGCACATGCGTCAAAACAAATTGCAAAGCTTGTACATGCCTGGTTCGGGCCGTGAAGACACCTTCTGTCATACCTTCTTGCCACCCTGCTGATTCCAAAATACGCTGACGCAATTCCGGTAAGCCTTGGCCGTTGAGTGCGGAAATACACACGGCACGGGTATTCACCGCATTCAGTTGTTCAACGGCATCAATTTTGTTGTTTACTTCTAAAAGCAGCGTGTGCGCTGACATGGCTGCTTTGATGTCTTTGTGAAGTTGGCACTGAGCTTGTACGTACAGTGAATCACCATGACGGCTGAGATCATTCAGAAGCAACACCATGTCTGCTTGTTTGATTTGCTCCCAAGCGCGTACCATGCCTATTTGTTCGACTTCATCTGCAAGTGAGGACTCGCGTAAACCTGCCGTATCCAACACATGAATAGGCACACCTTCAATATTAATGCTTTGTGTCAACACATCGCGCGTAGTCCCAGCTATAGCTGTGACGATGG
Organism: Comamonadaceae bacterium; assembly: GCA_947456305.1. Lineage (GTDB taxonomy): Bacteria > Pseudomonadota > Gammaproteobacteria > Burkholderiales > Burkholderiaceae_C > Limnohabitans. The sequence goes on from CANGPN010000002.1 coordinate 44,288, forward strand.
CCACTGGTGCACCAGCCAAAGCATTGAGCAAGGCGCTTTTACCAGCATTGGGTTGACCAGCGATTACCAGTTTTAACCCGTCGCGCAGCAATCGACCTTGTTCTGCTTGAGCCAAAAGGTGTTGTGTGTCTTCTTGCAATAACTGCAGTTGTGCACGCACTTGAAACTGTTGTATGAAATCTATATCTTCTTCAGGAAAATCCAGACAAGCCTCGATTTGCATACGCACGTGTATTAATCGCTCTGAAAGAGCAGTCACTTTGTGAGAAAACTCTCCCTCTAAAGACCGGCCTGCACTACGTACAGCCGCTTCTGTGTTTGCGTCAATCAAATCTGCAACCGCTTCGGCCTGCGATAAATCCATTTTTTGGTTTAAGTACGCTCTTTCTGTGAATTCACCCGGCCTGGCCATGCGCAAGTACGGTAAGGGCGCTACGCCAGATGTTGTCGGCGTTTGGGCTAATTTCAGACAATGCTTCAACAGCATTTGTAACACCACCGGTCCGCCGTGGGCTTGCAGCTCCAACACATCCTCACCGGTATAACTGTTTGGCGCTGGAAAATACAGCGCCAGCAGCTGATCTATGGTTTGATTTCTTTCATCTTTGATACTGACCAGTTTCGCAATTCTGGGGCTTAGTCTGACGTTTGTAAGTTTGCCGGCAAATTCCGAAAGTGATTTACCGCTGAGTCGCACCACGCCAACTGCACCCCGTCCAGGTGGCGTGGCCAAAGCAATGATAGGGTCATCGCGCTGAGACAACATGGCAAACAACCTAAAGTTGTAACGGGCCGTTTATTTCATGACACCAAGTTGCTTGTTAATCATCCATTGCTGAGCGATTGACAAAATATTGTTCGACAACCAATACAAGACCAGGCCCGCCGGAAAGAAAAAGAACATCACACTGAATGCCAGTGGCATGAACCACATCATCTTGGCCTGAATAGGATCCGGAGGGGTGGGGTTTAACCAGGTTTGAAACATGGATGTGGCTGTCATGAGCAATGGCAATATGAACCATGGATCAGGAGCCGCCAAATCATGTACCCAGCCGACCCACGGTGCGTTACGCATTTCAACCGATGACAGCAATACCCAGTAGAGTGCAATAAAGAACGGAATTTGCACCGCTATGGGTAAGCAACCACCTAACGGGTTGACCTTTTCTTCCCGGTAAATCTTCATCATCTCCATTTGCATTTGTTGCGGATTGTCTTTAAGACGCTCACGCATTTCCATGATTTTGGGATTAATGGCTTTCATCTTGCCCATGCTTTTATAAGCCTGTGAATTCAACCAATAAAAAGCGATTTTTAAAATAACTACCAGAGCAACGATGGCCCAGCCCCAATTGCCTATGAAGCGGTACAGCTCATAAAGCAACCAATACAATGGTTTTGACAAAATGGTTAACCATCCGTAGTCTTTGACCAGTTCCAATCCGGGGTACAAAGACTCTAAGATTTTTTCTTCTTGCGGACCAACAAATAAGCGGGTGGTGTGCGTCAATTGTGTATTGGACGCAATGGCAGCTAACGGTACCACCATGCCAACGGCATACAAGTTGTTGTCTATCTTGCGCGCAAATAAATTCCGTTGCTGCGTGTCATCCATCAACCACGCTGATGCAAAGTAATGCTGAACCATGGCGACATAGCCTTGGTTGCTATCCTTTTCAAAGTCTGCTTTGTTTTTTTCTATGTCCGAAAATTCGATTTTCTGGTATTTTTTTTGCGCGGTAAATACTGCTGGGCCGGTGAACGTGGAATAAAAAGATGATTCACCTTCTGGCTTGTTTCCATCACGTACAAGTTGTACGTATAACTGAGGTGCAACTGGTGCAGACGACAAATTGACAATCTGGTGCGTGACTTCGATAGCATAACTGCCACGTGTCAAGGTATAGGTTTTAATTAGCTTGATATCGCCAACTGCCGGGGTTTCAAATTTCAGTTGAATTTGTTTATCGCTTTCATTCAACTTAGTTTGACCGCTAAATACCATAGGTGTTTTATGCGTGGGCCAGGCCGTCGCCACTGCGCTTCCAATCAATCCTGTCTGTGCTAAGTAAACGCGTTCTTTGCTGTTGTCCATCAACACGACATTGCTGCCGGGATGGTGAACATCTTCGTGTTGAATCAATTCTGCGCGAACCAGACTTCCGCCCTCGCTGCTGAATTGCAATTTCAATACGTCTGTACTGACATCTATCAACTTGACTGCGGCGGTATTTGATGTATCTGTTTTTGTATTGGGTGTCGCCGGGGTCTCGACGGCCGCTTGCGCAGGCACTGCAGATGTGTTGGCCGGTGCGTTGCTGATGGCTACCGGCGCAGGAACTGCGGAAGGGAAAAACGTTGGCTTCTTACCCTGGTGAATTTGCCACTGGTCCCACAGCATCACCATGGAAAATCCAAAAACTACCCAAAGAATGGTGCGGCGTATATCGTTCATGGCAATGGGGATCCGGTGGAAGATGAAGGTGATGAGCCGACTTGCGGCTTGAAGGTTGCAATGTTTTGTTCAGCGGGAACGGGGTCATGACCGCCTTGGCACCAGGGATGACATCGCCCCAGTCTTTTCAACGTGAGGTAACTGCCTTTGGTGGCGCCATAAGCTGATAAAGCCTGTACTGCATAGGCAGAACAAGTGGGTGTAAAGCGACAAGAAGAACCCAACCACGGACTGAGAATAAGTCGGTAAATCTTCACCAAGTTTATCAAGACTTGTTGCATCATAGTATGTGACTAAGTTTGGCAAACAATTCTTTCAATTCGCTGCGTACAGCGCGCTTAAGCACCTGCGACGTTGCGCTGACAAATTGTGTGCGCTGAAATGTTTTTCTCAGTCGCACCACCATGTCTATTGCAGGTATATGCTCTTCTTGCGCCCGTACGAACCCGTATATTTGTCGTTTAATGGTGTTTCGCGTGACGGCTTGCTTGGCCCAGCGCTTGGGAACAACAGCACCTATGCGGTTTTGAGCCACGGGACGTCGAAAATGCAACGCAAAATGCGTAGTGCTTGTGAACAGGCCCGAAGACATCACCGCATCAAAGTCAGATCGCTGCGTGATTTTTAGCACGCCTTTTTTTCACCAAGACTTTCGCCCTGATGTGCCATCAAACTCAGACTGCTAACCGTTTACGGCCTTTGGCCCGACGTGCATTGATGACGGCCCGCCCGCCCTTGGTTTTCATGCGAACCAAAAATCCATGGGTGCGCGCACGGCGAGTCTTAGAGGGTTGGTATGTACGTTTCATTTGAGATGTCTCTATTCAAAGCTAAACCATGCATTATCTCTGGTTTTGTGCTTATTTTTCACAAATCTTTTTGTTTATAGCGACTTAGGTCATATTTTGTCTGTGAATTGAAAAATATTGTGGTTTCTGTGGATAATTTTTTGATAAAGTACTGCCAATGCACTTTATTCTGCTTTCTATCCACAGCTCTATACGACGCGTGACTACGTCATGAATTCTTCAATGCGTCCGTCAAATACCCATGACGCAGGTCAAACCTTGTGGCAGTCTTGTTTAGAACTTTTAGCTCAAGAACTGCCTGAGCAACAGTTTAATACCTGGATCAAACCGCTAGAAGCGACTGTGTCTGATGATTTCTCCAAAGTAACTATTGTGGTGATCAATCGCTTTAAACTTGATTGGATTCGGGCTCAGTATGCCGGACGTATCAGTGCACTGTTAAACCAGCTCTATGGTCAGCCTGTGCATATTGACTTCAGTCTGGCGCCAAAAACAGCTCCCGTACGCGAACTTGTCTTGCGAGCGTCGCATGAAGTTGATGAATATCACAGTGAAAATTCTGCTTTAAGTTCAGAAACTCCGCTTAACGTATTCAAAAACCGCTTGAATAGTAATTTGTGCTTCGATACTCTGGTGGAAGGCACCGCAAATCGCATGGCCAGGGCAGCTGCCATGCACATCGCCAACACTCCTGGACAACTTTATAACCCTTTGTTCATTTACGGCGGTGTCGGGCTCGGCAAAACACATTTGATGCACGCTGTCGGCAACCAGTTGCTGCAAAACAAGCCTGAAGCCAAGGTTTTATATATTCATGCTGAACAATTTGTTTCCGACGTGGTCAAAGCCTATCAACGTAAAACGTTTGATGAATTTAAGCATCATTACCACTCATTGGATTTGCTACTGATTGATGATGTTCAGTTTTTTGCTAATAAAGACCGCACGCAAGAAGAATTTTTTAATGCTTTTGAGGCGCTTTTAGCCAAAAAATCCCACATTGTTATGACCAGTGATACCTATCCCAAAGGTTTGGCCGACATACACGAGCGTTTGGTTTCTCGTTTTGATTCCGGATTAACCGTTGCGATAGAACCTCCTGAACTCGAAATGCGTGTGGCTATATTGATCAACAAGTCACGCGCTGAAGGTGCAGAGATGCCCGAAGAAGTGGCCTTCTTCGTTGCCAAAAACGTCCGCTCTAACGTACGCGAGCTCGAAGGAGCTTTGCGGAAAATATTAGCTTATTCACGATTTAACCAAAAAGAAGTCTCTATTCAATTGGCGCGTGATGCATTGCGTGATTTGCTTTCGATACAGAACCGGCAAATATCTGTTGAAAACATTCAAAAAACAGTCGCTGACTATTACAAAATCAAAGTCGCTGACATGTATTCCAAAAAAAGGCCGGCGTCTATTGCGAGACCACGTCAGATAGCTATGTACTTGGCCAAAGAACTGACTCAAAAAAGCTTGCCAGAAATTGGGGAATTATTTGGCGGTCGGGATCACACCACTGTTTTGCACGCTGTTCGCAAAATTTCCGGTGAGCGACAAACGCTGAATGAACTCAACCAGCAATTACACGTTCTTGAACAAACACTCAAAGGTTAAGAATGAATTCTTCTATGTTTAACCCTGTGGATAGAATCAGCACAAGTACTTGCTTATCCACAGCGGATGCCATTTTGAAAAAGTTATTCATGTTGGACTTGCACTTCGTTGACCACTTGCAAACATGGTTTGCAGACAGCCAAGTGCTTGATTTGAATGTAGAAAAGAAGCTTGTCCACACAAACAGGCAAGCCTTATCTACTACTGCTATTAATTAATAAAGAATTTAAGAAGAGGATGACATGATTGTCTTGAAAGCCACCCAAGAGCAAATTATCAGTTCTTTGCAGTCTGTTGCAGGTATTGTTGAACGCAGACATACATTGCCTATTCTTGCCAATGTGATGTTGCGTAAGACAGGCAACGATGTGCAATTAACGACCAGTGATTTGGAAATTCAAATCCGCACCACTTCTGCATTAGGTGGTGATAGCGGTAATTTCACTACCACGGTAGGTGCGCGCAAGTTAATGGACATTCTGAAATCCTTGCCTTCAGATCAAACCGTGAGCTTAGAGTCCAACCAAAACAAATTACTTTTAAAAAGCGGTAAAAGCCGATTCAGTTTGCAAACTTTGCCTGCTGAAGATTTTCCATTGGTACAAGAATCAGCTAATTTCGGACCAGCTTTCAGTGTTCCTCAAAAAACGCTCAAAGCTTTGCTTCAGCAAGTGTCTTTTTCGATGGCAGTTCATGACATCCGCTACTACCTGAATGGCATTTTGTTCGTGGCTGAAGGCAAGCAACTCAGTTTGGTTGCAACAGATGGCCACAGGCTTGCTTACACCTCAGCAACACTTGAATCCGAAGTACCTAAACAAGAAGTTATATTGCCCAGAAAAACGGTGCTCGAATTGTTGCGTTTATTGAGCGACAAAGAAGGTGAAATTCACATGCAGTTTGCGAGCAACCAGGCTAGGTTCTCGTTCGATGGCAAAGAATTCGTCACAAAATTGGTTGAAGGTAAATTTCCCGATTACAACCGTGTCATTCCCAAAAGTCACAAAAACAGTATTACCCTTGGTAAATCTGCATTGCTTGTTTGTTTACAACGTATAGCTATTCTGACTACTGACAAATTTAAAGGCGTACGTATCAACTTAGAACCTGGTGTATTGCGTGTGGCTTCTAGTAATGCAGAACAGGAAGAGGCGGTTGATGAAATTGAGGTCGACTATTCAGGTGATGCAATCGAGATTGGTTTCAATGTTACTTATCTGATTGAAGTGTTGGTCAATATGAATGAAGAAATGGTTCGCATGGATTTGGCTGATTCCAATAGTTCTGTGTTGGTCACCATTCCAGATAACGCTTTTTTCAAATATGTTGTGATGCCAATGCGTATTTGAATCTTTCACTGATTTTTAATGTTCGCGCTTAATGCGCATAATGAATTGATATATGACCAGTCACTCTGATAACGGTATTAGCGGCCAGGATAACAAGCCTGAAGCCGATCAAGCTTACGGTGAAAGCTCTATCCAAATTTTGGAAGGTTTAGAGGCTGTTCGCAAGCGCCCAGGTATGTATATTGGCGATACGTCCGATGGCACAGGCTTGCATCACCTTGTGTTTGAGGTGGTTGACAACTCCATTGACGAAGCTTTGGCAGGCCATTGTGATGACATTGTTGTCACTATCCATTCTGATAATTCCATCAGTGTGACAGATAACGGGCGCGGTATTCCTACCGGTGTCAAGATGGATGATAAGCACGAACCTAAACGCAGTGCTGCTGAGATAGCTTTGACCGAATTGCACGCCGGCGGTAAGTTCAATCAAAACAGCTATAAGGTGTCAGGCGGGTTGCACGGCGTTGGTGTGTCTTGTGTAAATGCATTGTCAAAATGGCTGCGTTTGGTCGTGCGTCGCGACGGTCAGGTCTTCACTCTTGAATTTGCCAAAGGATTTGTACAAAACCGATTACTAGAAACTGTTCAAGATGTCGAGATCTCGCCTATGCGCGTGACTGGTGTGACCGATAAGCGTGGTACAGAAGTCCATTTTTTACCTGACACCGACATATTTACACAGAATCACGATTTCCATTATGAAATCTTAAGCAAGCGTTTACGCGAACTCAGTTATTTAAATAATGGTGTTCGCATTCGTTTGATTGATGAGCGAACCGGTAAGTCTGACGATTATTCAGGTGCAGGCGGTGTCAAAGGGTTTGTCGAGTTCATAAACACGGGCAAGAAAACTTTGCACCCCAATGTATTTCACGCTATGGGTGAGAGGCCTGCTGACACTTATGGCGGCATCCCTGGTACACATATTGGTGTTGAAGTGGCCATGCAATGGAATGACGGCTATAACGAGAGTGTGCTGTGTTTTACTAACAATATTCCACAAAGAGACGGCGGTACGCATTTAACCGGATTGCGCGCGGCCATGACCCGTGTGATTAATAAATACATTGAAGAACATGAGTTTGCCAAAAAAGCCAAGGTTGAAGTAACCGGCGACGATATGCGCGAAGGTCTTTGTTGTGTTCTTTCTGTCAAAGTACCAGAACCTAAGTTCAGCAGTCAGACAAAAGACAAACTCGTATCAAGTGAGGTCCGTGCGCCGGTTGAAGACATCGTTGGCAAAGTGCTGGGTGATTATTTGCAAGAACGCCCTAATGACGCCAAGATCATTTGCGGCAAGATTGTAGATGCAGCCAGAGCCCGCGAAGCCGCCCGCAAGGCGCGCGAAATGACACGTCGCAAAGGCGTGCTTGATGGCATGGGTTTGCCGGGAAAGCTGGCTGATTGTCAGGAAAAAGATCCCGCGCTGTGCGAGATTTACATTGTTGAGGGAGATTCTGCCGGTGGATCAGCCAAACAAGGCCGTGACAGAAAGTTTCAAGCCATACTGCCTCTACGCGGCAAAATTTTGAACGTTGAGAAAGCACGTTATGACAAACTGCTCACTAGCAACGAAATCCTGACTTTGATTACTGCCTTAGGCACAGGCATAGGCAAAGCCAGCGCCGATTCCGGCAAATCAGCGACCGATGATTTCAACATTGACAAACTGCGTTATCACCGCATCATCATCATGACTGATGCAGATGTCGATGGCGCACACATACGCACTTTGTTGCTCACCTTTTTTTACCGTCAGATGCCGGAATTGGTCGAGCGAGGACACATTTACATCGCGCAACCTCCGCTTTACAAAGTCAAGGTCGGCAAAGAAGAGCAATACCTCAAAGACCAATTGGCTTTGGACATGTTCTTATTGCGTATTGCTTTAAAGGACGCCAGTTTATTCACAGGTGGTAATCAACCTAGACAGTTGAACGGGGATACTTTGGCTGAATTAGCGCGAAAGCACCAACTGGCGGAAGCTGTCATATCTCGCTTGAGCAACGTGATGGATGCTGAAGCATTACGCGCCATGGCTGACGGCGTGTCTTTGAATTTGGACAATCTTGATGAAGCACAGCAATCAGCCCAGCAGCTTCAAATCAAGTTGCGTGAATTGGGCAGTGGTTCTGAAGTTGCAGCTGAATTTGATGTGCGTACTGATAAACCTATTTTGCGCATCAGCAGACACCACCATGGCAACATCAAAAGCAGCGTAATCACACAAGACTTTGTGCACGGCGCTGACTATGCGGCGCTGTCTGAGGCTGCGTCTACTTTTCGTGAATTGTTAAGTGATGGCGCGCGTGTTGAGCGCGGGGAAGGTGATCGTCGCAAAGAAGAAAAAATCAGCGATTTCCGTCAAGCCATGCGCTGGCTGATACAACAGGCTGAGCACGCTACCGCACGACAACGCTATAAAGGCTTGGGTGAAATGAACCCCGAACAACTTTGGGAAACAACCATGGATCCCGCTGTGCGCCGCTTATTGCGTGTACAAATTGACGACGCCATCGAGGCCGATCGTGTGTTCACCATGCTCATGGGTGACGAAGTGGAACCGCGGCGTTTATTCATCGAAGGCAATGCACTGCGTGCTGCCAATATCGACGTCTAGTCTTTGACTTCTGCCGGTTCTGCTCCGCTGATGCCGTGTCGGAGCATGGCTTCAGCGATAAAGCCGTCTTTCAGGCAGACATCTAAAAAAGCCTGTAACTGATGGTGAAGTTCATTCTTTGTTCGGCGACCGATGGCCATGGCTTGCTGTATCAGCATGAAATGACCTGGCAGCAAACGTAGCCCCGGAAACTTTTGACGATCCAACTCTAATTGGTATTTGACTCCTGCAGCTACATCAGCGTTGTTGCTTAAGAACATTGCCGTTACTTCCGCAGAAGAGGATGCGCGTTCTATGTGCGCATATTTCAAATGGCGACTCAAGTACAAATCGTAAGCACTGCCCAAGCCAACCACTACGTCGTTGCCGGACTGATCTACTTCCTCTATGTTGTGGATGTGGCTTTCTTCTTTCACCAGATAACATCCTTTGATCAGAAGATAGGGTTGTGTGAATTGCAGGTGCTCTTCGCGTAACGGGTCTATCGCCAAAAATCCGATATCTGCATTGTTAGTTTCTATTTCAGCCACTGCCTCCCTTGCGTTTTCTACGGGAAAGAGTTTGTACGATAAACCGTACTTCTGGCAGAAGCGCTGTGCCAGATCTATGCTCAAACCTTGTAGCTTGCCGTTAGTGTTTTTGGCCAGTAGGGGGTTTCCTAGATTGATGACAAAACGCAGCACCTGTTGTTCTTTCAATGAGTTGTCCAGCATTTCTATACCCTTACTTTTGTCATTGTTCGTTTTGTTTTCCCCCATCAATTTTCCCATCGCATAAGCGGTATAAATTTACGCGCTCTAAAATATGGATTTACTAAGGCTCCAAGCATGCTTTTCCCGCAGCATTTTGATGTGATTGTGATCGGCGGCGGTCATGCCGGGACGGAGGCTGCGTTGGCCAGTTCGCGTATGGGTTGTCGCACCTTATTGCTGACCCACAATATCGAGACGCTGGGCCAAATGAGTTGCAACCCGTCTATCGGCGGTATTGGCAAAGGCCATCTGGTCAAAGAGGTCGATGCTCTCGGTGGCGCCATGGCCTTGGCCACTGACGAGGCAGGTATACAGTTTCGAATTCTCAACCGCTCCAAAGGTCCGGCTGTACGTGCTACTCGCGCACAGGCTGACCGCGTACTTTACAAAGCTGCTATTCGCAGACGTTTAGAAAACCAGGAAAACCTCTGGTTGTTTCAGCAATCTGTCGATGACTTGATGTTGCAAGGGTCAAGAGTTGTTGGCGCAATTACGCAAGTTGGTATTCGCTTTTCTGCGCGTGCGGTGGTTTTAACCGCGGGTACATTCTTGGACGGAAAAATTCACATCGGTTTAGAAAACCATGCTGCCGGACGCGCCGGCGATCCACCCGCGTTGCGCTTATCGCAGCGCTTGAAGGAACTCAAATTGCCGCAAGGCAGATTAAAAACTGGTACTCCTCCGCGGATCGATGGACGCAGTATTGACTTCAGCCGCTGTATGGAACAAGCGGGTGATGGTATGCCCGGCGGCGAATCCAGCCAACTTCCCGTGTTCAGTTTCATGGGCAGTTTAGGCATGCACCCTGTGCAAGTACCTTGCTGGATAACCCATACCAATGAGAAAACGCATGACATTATCCGTGGTGCGTTTGACCGTAGCCCTATGTTTACCGGCAAAATTGAAGGGGTCGGGCCCAGGTATTGCCCAAGTGTTGAGGATAAGGTCAACCGTTTTGCTAACAAGCAAAGCCATCAGATTTTCCTTGAACCCGAGGGCTTGACCACCCATGAGTATTATCCGAATGGCATCTCTACCAGTTTGCCTTTTGATACGCAGTACGCCATGGTCCGGTCCATGGAAGGGCTGGAAAACGCCCATATTCTTCGCCCGGGCTATGCCATTGAATATGATTACTTTGACCCCAGAGAGTTGCGCCCTAATTTTGAAACCAAATCTATAGACGGTTTATTTTTTGCGGGTCAAATCAACGGTACTACGGGATATGAGGAAGCGGCGGCTCAGGGTTTGTATGCTGGTGTGAATGCTGCACTTCAGTGCCAGGACAAGGCTTCTTGGATACCCGGGCGGGAACAAGCTTACATAGGCGTCTTGGTTGACGACTTGATTAACCAGGGAGTTGTTGAACCTTATCGGATGTTCACCAGCCGCGCGGAGTTCCGTTTGCAATTAAGAGAGGATAACGCTGATAACAGGCTGACCGAAAAGGGGCGCGAATTGGGTTTGGTAGACGATGCCCGCTGGGCTTCATTTTGCAAAAAGCAAGACGCTGTTTCACGTGAAACACAGCGCTTGGCGTCGACTTGGGTCAATCCAGCCAACCTGTCCGCCCATGAAGCCGAGCGGGTTTTGGGCAAGGCCATCAGTCACGAACACAGTCTGGCAGATTTGCTCAGGCGACCGGACGTCAGTTATTCCGGCCTGATGAGCCTGGATGGCGGGTGTTTTGCTAGTCCGGATATCAACGCGCTCGATCCGGTTTCACGTGAAACAGTGATAGAGCAGCTTGATATTTCAGCTAAATATTCGGGATATATACAACGGCAGCGAGAAGAGGTTGAGCGCGCTGCGCATTATGAACATTTAAGCTTGCCGGCCGAATTGGATTACATGACCATATCCGCGCTTAGCGTGGAGGTCCGCCAAAAACTTAATAAACATCGGCCGCATACTTTGGGGCAGGCTTCCCGGATTTCCGGCGTCACGCCTGCGGCTATCTCTTTATTGCTGGTTCACCTTCGGCGCGCACGTTTTGGCGAAGCCGTACAGAAAACTGGGGCGCTGGGTTAATGCCGGATTTGGTGAAGACATTGGCTGCGGGCTTGAATGATTTGTCCTTGTTGCAAAGCCCGGCGCAGCAGCAGGCTTTGTTGGATTACATCCGATTGCTCGGCAAATGGAACCGGGTATATAACCTGACCGCCGTCCGCGAACCTGAGCAAATGTTGACTCAGCATGTGTTGGATTGCTTGGCTGCGCTGCCCTTTGTAAAAAAGCACTGCCCTCAACAAGAGTTGGTTCTGTTAGATGTGGGTGCTGGAGGTGGCTTGCCTTCCGTGGTTTTTGCCATAGCCTGTCCGGATTGGAAGGTCACGGCTGTTGACACGGTAGCCAAAAAAGCCGCTTTTATCCGCACCACGGCACATGCTTTGAGCTTGGCCAATTTGCAGGCGGTGCATTCCCGGGTGGAGTCTATGTCCGGTGAGTTTGATCTGGTCACTTGCCGTGCCTATGCTTCTTTGCGGGATTTCTGTGAGTCCTCGCACCACTTGTTAAAACCTGGCGGCATGTGGATGGCCATGAAGGCCAAGCTGACTAATGAGGAAGCAGCGGATTTACCACCCGGCGTGCTTATAGAAAAAATACATCCATTACAGGTCCCCGGCCTGCAAGCAGATCGTTGTCTGGTCTGGATGCGTGATTTGCGGTCGCCCGGCTGAAGTGCACATATCACCTTTCTGTTTCACGTGAAACAGTGCTGTGTTTGAACGGGCGGGCAGTTACACTCTCCATCCCTTCACCTTACGCACTGTTTCAAGGCTTATCTATGGTTGGTATTTCCGACTATCCGGCATTTGTCGGTGCAGTCATTGTGTTTCTCGCTATTCCTGGGCCCGGTAATCTGGCACTGCTGACAGCGACCGCCCTAGGCGGACGTCAAGGTGGAGCGAGCGCGACGGCCGGCGTGATTGTGGGTGACCAGGTTTTGATGTGGGCTGCCGTCGTGGGTTTGGCCGCGGTCTTGGCCGCTTCACCTGTTTGGTTTGCGGTCATTCAATGGCTAGGTGCTTTGTATTTGGCTTTTCTGGGCATACAAATGTGGAGAAAAGCGCCAGGGGATTCGCCTGTGTTGGATATGTCCTCCGGTCATTTTTTCCGCCAGACCTTGTTCATTACCTTGCTCAATCCCAAGGCGATTGTCTTTTACATGGCCTTTCTCCCTTTATTCATCGATGTCAAACAACAACCTGGTTTGCTCACTTTTGTAGTTATGGCTGCTACAGTCGCGGGATTGACGCTGGTTTATGGCATGGGACTGACTCTTTTGTCTTACCACCTGGCCGGGCGTATGCGCAAACACCCCCTGGTCGCACAGTTCCTGCAAAAAGCGGCTGCTGTGGTGTTGTTCGGTTTTGGTTTGCGTTTGGTTTTACAGAAATAATCACCATGGCACATGTTTTTTGTATAGCCAATCAAAAGGGCGGCGTCGGCAAGACCACCACCACAATCAACCTGGCTGCTGCACTGGCGGCCATTGGCCAACGTGTACTAATGATTGACTTGGACCCTCAGGGCAATGCCACTATGGGCTCTGGCGTAGACAAGCGCCAATTGAATTATTCGGTGTATGACGTCTTGCTGGGTGAAACTTCGCTGGCGCAGGCGCGGACACGAAGTCGCTGGGGCGAGGCCGCGCCTCGCCAGGATATGCCAACCTATGACGTGCTGGGTGCCAACCGTGACCTTGCCGGTGCCGAGGTTGAGTTGGTCAACCTGGATCAGCGCGAAAAGCGCTTGAAAAACGCCATTGCCGAATGCATTCACGAATACGACATCGTGCTGATCGATTGCCCCCCGTCTTTGTCGTTGCTCACACTCAATGGATTGTGCGCGGCACATGGCGTCATCGTTCCCATGCAATGCGAATACTTTGCACTTGAAGGACTGACTGATTTGGTCAATACCATCAAACAAGTGCATGCAAATTTGAACAAAGACCTGAAAATCATCGGTTTGCTGCGAGTCATGTTTGACCCGCGCATCACACTGCAACAGCAAGTCAGCGACCAACTCAAATCACATTTCGGTGACAAGGTGTTCAATACCTTGATACCGCGAAATGTGCGCCTGGCGGAGGCACCCAGCTATGGTTTGCCTGGCGTGGTGTTTGATCCTGCCGCCAAAGGCAGTTTGGCGTTTATAGAGTTCGCCAAAGAATTGGTGCAGCGATTTCAAAACGATTGATTAACGGCGACAGCAAAGAGACATATTCATGGCAACAAAAAAAATCAAAGGCTTGGGCCGCGGCTTGGAGGCACTATTGGGCCCGACCGCCAATGAGTCCCAACAGCTCTCGGCAGCGGATGCCGCGCCTGGTGTTTTAAAGCTCGATGAGTTGGTTGCCGGTGTATATCAGCCGCGCAAGCGCATGGATGAAGGCGCACTGTATGAGTTGGCAGAAAGCATCAAATCCCAAGGCATCATGCAGCCGATTCTGGTGCGTAAATTGCAAAACGGCGGTTATGAAATCATTGCCGGGGAGCGGCGATATCGCGCCGCCAAACTCGCCGGTTTAACCGAGGTGCCTGTGCTGGTGCGTGAAGTCAGCGATCAAAACGCGGCAGCCATGGCGTTGATAGAAAACATGCAGCGCGAGGATTTGAATCCTTTGGAAGAAGCCCAGGGCTTGCAACGCCTGATCAAAGAATTCGGCTTGACACATGAAACAGCCGCACAAGCAGTCGGGCGTTCACGCAGTGCGGCCAGTAATTTATTGCGCCTGTTAAATCTGGCTGATCCAGTGCAAACCATGTTGATCGCTGGTGACCTTGACATGGGCCACGCGCGCGCTTTGCTCGCTTTGGACCGTGCTGCTCAAATCACGGCCGCCAACCAGATTGCAGCCAAAAAAATGTCTGTGCGCGAAGCTGAAAGTCTGGTCAAGAAAATTGGCGCGGAGTTTTCTCTGGTCACCCAAAAGCCGAACAAAGAAAAATCACGCGACATCAAACGCATCGAAGAAGAACTTTCTGACTTGTTGACAGCACAGGTGGAAATCAGAGTGAAAAAGCAAACAAAGCGTTTTGGCAAATTAGATCAATCTGGCGAGATTTCCATCGCTTTCGGATCTTTGGAAGCCTTGAACGGCTTGATAGAAAAATTACAAGCGACCTAGGGCTTTCACAATGGCGGCAGACTGCACAAGCAGTTATGCTCAGGTCTGTCCGCAATACCTGCCGGTTAACCCCCTCTTATATCCTCGTTCTGGAGTTTTTCATGCGAATCCCCTCTTCTTTGCACGCATTGCGTTTGTGTGTGGGTGCCGTCTTTGGTTTTTGCGCCGTGGTTGCTACCGCACAGGAAACATTCAAAATCGGTATCGTCAGTTTTTTATCTGGCCAGGCAGCGGAGAGTTTCGGCATACCAGCGGTCAATGGGGCCAAAGTGTTGATTGATGCATTCAACAAAGGTCAAGGCCCGGCACCCTTCAACAAGCTTGGCATAGGCGGCTTGCAAATTGAGGCTATTTATGTGGATGAGGCTGGTGGCGCTACAAAGCAAGTCCAAGAGTTGCGCAATTTGTACGAACGAGAAAAAGTGGATGTCGTGGTTGGTTATGTCGGCTCCGGCGATTGTCTGGCGGTTGCCCCGGTGGCCGAGGAATTGAAGAAATTCCTGATTCTGTATGACTGTGGAACACCCAGAATTTTTGAAGAAAACACCTATAAATATGTGTTTCGCACCGCATCCCATGCCACCATGGACAACGTGGCCATGGCGCGTTATTTGAAGGCCCGCAATATTCCTGTCAACACATTCAGCATGATTAACCAGGATTACGCCTGGGGCCAGGACTCACGCAAAGACTTTATGTTGTCCATGGCCAATTTGTACCCGAATGCCAAACCGGCGGTGGACCAGTTGCCAAAGTTTGGCGCAGGTCAATATGGCACTGAAATTTCCGCGCTGATGTCGCAACCCGCTGACTTGATTCACTCCAGTTTGTGGGGCGGTGATTTGCAGGCGTTTATTTTGCAATCAGCCCCGCGCGGTATGTTCAAGAAATCGCAAGTGGTATTGACTGCCGCCGATCATGTCTTGCCCGGCTTGGGTAACAAAGTACCGGACGGCACCATCATTGGTGCACGCGGTGCTTATGGTTTGATGGCCCCGCCTTCACCTTTAAATACGTGGTGGTGGGACCTGTACAGCAAAGCCAACAATGTGTACCCGGTGCAAGCACCTTACCGCATGGCCCAGGCGCTGATGGGTTTGAAACTGTCGGCTGAGCGCGCCATGGCAGCAAACAATGGCAAAAAACCAGCCACCGAGGTATTGGCGGCTTCATTGCGCGGCAGCGACTGGATGTCTCCAGCGGGCAAGATCCGCATGTCGCTGGCCAATGGACAACAAGCCATGCAAGACACGGCCATCGGACGCACCAAATGGAGCGAAGAAAAAAAGTTGGTTGAGTTGGTAGACATTCAGCGGTTTGGTGCCGAGTGCGTCAACCCGCCTTTGAATGTGAAATCAGAAGATTGGCTGAAGTCCGGGTTTGCCGGCGCCAAGTGCGATGCGCCTGCCAATAAGAAAACAGCAGACAACAGCAAAGCGAAAAAAGCCAAACCCTAAAACTAGAGCACACAAGCATGCAACTTGCTTTGACCATTTTGGTCGATGGATTGAGCTACGCCTCTTGGCTGTTCATCGTCGCACTGGGCCTGACTTTGGTGTTTGGCGTGCTCAAGATTTTGAACATCGCCCACGGCAGCTTCTATGCCTTGGGTGCTTATGCCGCCGCTTCGACTGTGGCCTGGTTTACGGGCAGTGGCGCCGCGCCGCTTTTGTCATTGCTCGCTATGCTGGGGGCGGCGATGGCTGTGGCTGTATTGATTGCACCTTTGACCGAGCGCGGCTTGCTGCGTTTTTACTACGGCCGCGATGAAGTCTTGCTGGTGCTGGTCACTTACGCCATGTTTTTGATGCTTGAAGATATCACTAAGCTGATTTGGGGGGCTAATCCATATTACGTGTCCGAGCCCTATGCCTTGTTCGGCAATATCGACATCGGGCTGCAAAGTTATGTCGGTTATGACTTGTTTCTGGTGGTGTTGGCGTTGGTGGTCGGACTGGTGGTTTGGTGGGGCTTGAACCGCACCCGTTCAGGAAAGATAGTCACTGCTGTCATACACAGTCCTGAAATTGCCGCCAGCATGGGCATCAAGGTGTCGCGTGTTTATATGGTGTCTTTTGCCATTGGTATTTTTTTGGCGGCGCTGGGCGGTGCGTTTACTGCGCCGATGATTTCAGTTCAACCAGGTGTGTCGGTAGGCGTCATCATTATTTCGTTTGCCGTGGTCATCATCGGCGGTTTGGGCAGTATTGAGGGCGCTGCTATCGGTGCCATCATCGTCGGGCTGGCCCGTGCGTTTGCGGTTCATATGGTGCCAGTGGCCGAGTTGTTTTCGGTATACCTTGTCATGGCTTTGGTGCTGGTGTTCAGACCTGAGGGCTTGTTTCAACGCATTCAGGCCCGGAAAATTTAAACCATGAACAAGTTGTTGATAACTGCTTTGCTGGTGTTTCTTACTGCGTTGGGGGCAGGTGCTTTTGTGCCGCGCTGGTTGCAGTTTATGTTAACCATGGCCATGGCCAATGGTCTGGTATCTCTGGGCATCGTCATTTTGATGCGCGGCGGCGTGGTGGCCTTTGGCCAAGGCTTGATGTCAGCCATTGGCGGCTATACCGCTGCGCTGGTATTCAATATGCTCGGCATTCAAGACGCGATTTTGTTGCCCTTGCTAGGCGGCCTCATGGCATGTTTAATCACTGCGCCATTTGGCCCATTGCTCGCCAGTTACAGAGGTATCTTTTTCTCTATGCTGACTTTGGCCATGTCCATGGTCGGATACGGCATTTTGGTCAAAACAGACAGTCTGGGTGGCTCTGACGGTTTTAATATGGGCCGAGTCACTTTGTTCGGCCAACAGTTGGCTGATCAGCAAGTCAGCTTCACTGTGTATGCCGTGACCTTGTTCTTTGCGGTGGTCGCTTCATTTCTGGCGCGTGTGTATTTCTCGTCTACACGCGGTCTGGTGACACAAGCTATCAGAGACAACGAATTGCGGGTGGAATACATGGGCGGCTCTGTCAGTCGCAGCATGGCTATCAATTTTTGGCTGGCTTCTTTTTTAGGCGGCATGGGCGGCGCGCTGGCCGTCATGGCGTTGGGACATATTGATCCCAACTTCAGTTACTGGACTACTTCAGGAGAGTTTGTGTTCGTGGCCATTTTGGCCGGCACGCAAAGCGTGGTCGCCATCATGTTGTCTTCTGTGGTGTTGGAAGTCGTTCGTTCTTTTTCCAGCTCGTATTTCCCCAATACTTGGCAGTTGGCGCTGGGTTTGTTTTTGCTGCTGGTGATACGTTTTCTGCCACAGGGATTAGGGTCGCTTCGTCCGGGTAAAAAGGATGCGTCATGAGCACTGAATTTTTACTGCATGCGCAAGCGTTGAACAAAAGCTTTGGTGCGGTGGTGGCTGCACAAGACATCAATATAGGCATACGCAGCGGCGAACGCGTCAGTTTGATCGGCAGCAACGGCGCGGGTAAAACGACGTTTGTGAACATGATTACCGGCTACATCAAACCGGACAGCGGTGACATACGCCTTGACGGACTGCGCACCAATGACATGTCACCCCGACAAATCACCAGGCTGGGGGTGGCCCGGTCTTTTCAGATTCCACAGATCTACCCCAACCTTAGCGTGTTGGAAAACATGTTGGTTGCTCAGGCCTGCCACGATGACAGATTGTCTTTGTGGCGCCCGGCACGTACAACGGCTGCGCAAGAGCGGGCGGAAGAGGTATTGCTCAGGTTTCGCCTGCAAGACCATCTAGCGCGAACAGCGGCAGAACTGCCTGGCGGCATGCGCAAGCTGTTGGATATTGCCTTGGCGATGACCGGGCAGCCCAGGCTATTGCTGCTGGATGAGCCGACCAGCGGCGTGGCCGCAGAGGAAAAATTTCCCATGATGGACACGGTCATGCAAGCGCTCAGCGGCCAGCCTTTGACCACTTTGTTTGTGGAACACGACATGGACATCGTCAGTCGCTATTGCGACCGGGTGATTGCGTTTTACAGCGGTCGCATCATTGCCGATGACGTGCCATCGGTGGCGCTGGCCAATGCCGATGTACGCCGTTATGTGACAGGCGAAACAGGGGCGCCCCATGCTTGAACTGCACCATATGCATGTGCAAATTGCCTCGGCGCAAGTCTTGCGCGGCTTCAGTTTGTCGGTCAATCAAGGTCAAATGGTCGGTCTCGTCGGACGCAACGGCGCCGGTAAAACCAGCACCATGCGCAGCATCATGGGTCATTTGCCAATGCTGCAAGGCGAGTTACGGTTTGACGGTCAAGATTTGCGCGTATTGCCGCCTGAGGCGCGAGCCGGACTCGGCATAGGTTACATGCCCGAAGACCGCGGCTTGGTGCCCGAACTCACGGTCGAAGAAAACATCCTCATCCCTTTGTGGGTCAGCAAAACACTGAAGGTAGACGATCGCTTGGGCTTTGTTTACCAGGTCTTGCCAGAGCTTAAAGACATGGCGCAGCGACGCGCCTTGTTGCTCTCGGGGGGTCAGCAAAAACTGGTGGCGCTAGGGCGCGCTTTGGCGGTGGGCACGCGTCTGCTTTTATTGGACGAACCTTTTGAAGGTGTCGCTCCAGCTTTGTCCATGCGCTTGTCAGAAGTGATCTCTCGCTTGAAAGGCAGCGAGTTGTCGGTCTTGATTTCTCAGTCTGACCTCAACCATTCCAGCGGTTTGCTGGACGCGACCGTGGTGATTGAGCGTGGCGCGAATGCGGCCACCACTGTTAACGCTTAAATATATGCCCCTTGGCGCATGGGTTTGAGCTCTGTGGAGTATGCGTACGGACTTCTTCCGCTGCGCTGATAACAACATCAGTCCAGAAAAATCTTGCCCGGGTTCATGATGTTCTTTGGGTCCAGCGCTTGTTTGATGCTGCGCATCATGGACACCGCACCCGCCCCGGTTTCGGACACCAAATATTCCATTTTGTGCAAACCAATGCCGTGTTCGCCGGTGCAGGTGCCGTCCATTGACAAAGCGCGTGCCACCAATTGGTTGTTCAACGTTTCAGCTTTGGCCCGCTCCTCGGCGTTGTCCGGATCGATCAAATAACCGAAGTGGAAATTACCGTCGCCCACGTGCCCCACCAGAAAGTAGGGAATGCCGGAGGCGTCGACTTCGGCGATGGAATCGAGCAGGCAATCGGCCAGGCGGGAAATAGGCACACAGGTGTCGGTGCTGATGACACGGCAACCAGGGCGGCTGGTCAGTCCTGCGAAATAGGTGTTGTGACGCGCGGTCCACAAGCGGGTGCGGTCTTCGGGTGTGGTCGCCCATTCAAAGGCCTGGCCGCCGAGCTCTGCGGCAATTTCTTGAACGGTTTCAGCTTGTTCTTTCACACTGGCCGGTGAACCGTGAAACTCCATCAGCAACATGGGCTGCACCGGTAAATTGATTTTCGAATACGTGTTCACCATGCGCACTGCGTTTTTGTCGATCAATTCCACGCGTGCAATTGGAATGCCCATTTGAATGATTTGAATCGTGGTTTGCACCGCGGCTGCTATGGAGGGGAACGAGCAAGTGGCGGCAGACACGGCTTCCGGCAAGGGGAACAGCTTGAGTGTGACCTCGGTGATCACGCCCAAAGTGCCTTCGCTGCCGACCATCAAACGCGTGAGGTCGTACCCGGCAGACGATTTGCGTGCGCGGGTACCGGTGCGGATGACTTCGCCGCTGGCCGTGACCACTTCCAGGCCGAGCACGTTTTCGCGCATGGTGCCGTAGCGGACCGCGTTGGTGCCGCTGGCGCGGGTGGCGCTCATGCCGCCTATGCTGGCATCCGCGCCCGGGTCGATGGGAAAAAACAAACCCGTGCTTTTGATCTCTTCGTTCAATTGCTTGCGGGTCACGCCGGGTTGCACCGTGACCGTCAAATCCTCGGCGTTGATGCTCAGGACTTTTCTCATGCGCGACACATCGATGCTGATGCCGCCTTGCACCGCCAGCAAATGCCCTTCAAGCGACGAACCTATGCCAAACGGAATGATGGGCACTGCGTGCTCGGCGGCGTGTGTCACAGCGAATGCCACGTCTTCGGTGCTTTCAGCAAACACCACCGCCGCAGGCGGCGGCACGGTGGTGTAAGCGGACTCATCCCGTCCGTGCTGTTCGCGCACCACCAAGGCAGTGGAGCAGCGTTCACCGAAATGCGCCTTGAGGGTGTCTATCAATACCTGCGGCACCTCGCGAATGGCAATGGCGGGCATCAAATGTTGAGCGGTGGTCGGTGCATTCATGGCGGTGTACTCCTAGTGAAAACCATTCTAAGCAGAGCCATCACCCGTGTGCACAGGCATTTACCCGTCGGTGACACCGCATGTGCAAGCGACGTGTTGGCCGCTAGGGTGCACTGCCGCTGCGGCGTCAGGGCTTGCCTGGCAGTTCGATGCCGGGGAATATTTTGATCACCGCGCTGTCGTCTTCTTTGGCAAATCCAGCTGTGCTGGCCTGCATGAACATCTGGTGCGCGGTGCTGGACAGTGGCAGCGGGAATTTGCTGGCGCGCGCCATGTCCAGCACCAGGCCTAAGTCTTTGACAAAAATATCTACTGCCGACAGCGGCGTGTAGTCAGCCGCCAGCACATGGGCCATGCGGTTTTCAAACATCCAACTGTTGCCTGCGCTGTGGGTGATCACCTCGTACAGCGCGGCCGGGTCCACGCCTTCGCGCAGCCCCAGCGCCATGGCCTCGGCGGCGGCGGCAATGTGCACACCGGCGAGCAATTGGTTGATGATCTTCACCTTGCTGCCCGCGCCGGCCTCGTCGCCCAGTTTGTAGACAGAAGCAGCCATGGCGTTGAGCATGGGCTCGCACAGCGCATAAGCCGCCGGTGCACCCGAGGTCATCATGGTCATCTGACCACCAGCCGCCTTGGCGGCACCGCCGGAGATGGGCGCGTCCAGGTACAGCAAGCCCATGTCGTTCAAGCGCTTGCCCATGGCAATCGACCAGTTGGGGTCGACGGTAGAACACATGACGAACACACTGCCTGCGGCCATGGCGGCGGCTGCACCGTGGTCGCCGAACAAGACCGATTCGGTTTGCGCGGCGTTCACCACCACGCTGATCACAACGCTACACGAGGCTGCGACTTCGGCGGGGTTGGCGCAAGCCACGCCGCCGTCAGCGGCAAATTCAGCGGCGGCTCCAGGTCGTGCATCACAGACGTGAACGGTGTAACCCGCGCGGCGCAAACTGCCCGCCATGCCGCGCCCCATGGCGCCTAATCCGATCAAACCGACGTTTGTGTTGTTAGCCATTTGCGATTCCCCGTGAAAGCCTCAAGCGTAGCCGACTTCGGCGGGTGCGAGACAATGGCGCGAACCAACAGGACAACGTATATGGCCAATCGACTTTCTCAAATAGCCACACGCACCGGCGACGACGGCACCACCGGTTTAGGCGACAACCGACGCGTCAGCAAAAACAGTTTGCGGGTACACGCCATGGGCGAGGTGGACGAACTCAACTCGCACATAGGTGTATTGCTGTGCGAAGACATGCCTCTGGGCGTGCGTGAGTTGCTGGTTGAGGTGCAGCATCAACTGTTTAATCTGGGCGGCGAGCTCAGTATTCCCGGTTTTGAATTACTGAAGGCAGAAGCCTTGCTACTGTTGGATAACGCTTTGGCCGAGCACAACGCGGTGCTGCCCAAGTTGCAGGAATTCATTTTGCCGGCGGGTAGCCGCGCTGCTGCCTTGGCCCATGTGTGCCGCACGGTGGCGCGCCGGGCTGAACGCGCCGTGGTGGCGCTGGGCGCGGAAGAAGCATTGAACCCGACACCGCGCCAATACCTCAACCGTTTGAGCGATTTGATGTTTGTGCTGGCGCGGGTGCTCAACCGCATGCACGGCGGTGACGATGTGTATTGGAAAAGCGAGCGTATGAAAGCGGCTGACGCATGAGTTGTTGTGGTTTGCCGCATTTGGCTGAGAGGTGCGTGTGCAGTGCTTGGCTTGCACGCACCGCTGCTGTGGCCTTGGCCTTGAGTTTGCAATCCGCATTGGCGGCAGACAGTTGGTTGGTGACCATGGCGAACCCGGCGGCGGTGGCCTGCAAAGAGGCCGGTGGAACCATCAGCAAAATTTATACAGACAAAGGCGAACAAGGTATGTGTACTTTGCCTTCGGGTACGGTGTGTGAGGAATGGGCGTTTTTCAAAGGCGTATGTGGGCAGGACAAGCCTTCCTCAACGCCGTCGGGAGCAGAGCCTGTGAAGCCAAGTACGTCAGAGGTGTCTAAGTAAGCCGTTCACGCCTCGGGTTTACGCTCTTCGAGAGCGTGTTCACCCCACAGGGTTTAGCTTGTCGAGAGGTGTTCACGCCATGCCGGGACGGTCGCCGCTCTCCATGGCAAAGCCATGACGTTCGCGTCGGCCCGCCCGCAATGTCGTTTGTCCGCCCGATGTATTTCTCCGACCGTATTTCTGCGGTTTGTTAATTGAGGTCAGAAACCAACTGCTTGCGGTGGAAGTGCCCAGCTGAAATCTTCCTGCCTGAAGAAGTGTTTGGTTTTCAAGCTTAATGGAAATCTACACTTCATCCTATTTATCCCGATGTTGTATTTGGGACTTGAAACCACCCTTTGAGATTGGAGTCTGTGCGGTTGTCAATTAATTGGATTTATAACATCTCATTGCAACACCTTGCACTGTAGCAACAGCACCTAGGTTTGTTACATCTCTATTAATCAGCACAAGCGTGTCACCTCCCATTTTTGCAGTTATTTCACGCGCACTATTGATGGCGCTAGTTTGATTCATCGTTGTATCCAACAAGTTGAACGTTTTGTCTTTGACTTGCACAGGACCCAATTTTTTACATTCATTAAGCAAAGTACTCATTTGTGAATGAACCTGTACTGCATCTCCATCGCGAGTTAATTGCGTTCCCATGGAGCATCCCCATAAAGAAGGCAATAAAGCTAATAAAACTACAGTTAATCTATTCATGTTTTTTCTAGATCCTGTCGACAAATGTTATGAACCGGAAAGCGGGAGAAAAAGTTTTAATTGTTGGTATGTGTCGAGTTTCATATCAGAAAACCTCAATAGATGTGGACTATTTTTTTGAATTTCTGTGTGGAATTGAAGAATGTCAGTTTCTGAACGCCTTTTAGACTCATCACGCTTACGCCATAAATCAATAAGCGTGACTTTATTGAGTGGATCGTAGTTCATGATTTCCTTAAAAAGAAGATTTACTATCAATATATTAATATTTTGAATTGTTTTTATAGAACTAACCCTAATAAATTAAAAAAACATGCCTACATTGTTACAGATGCACTTGGCCTCATTAGTTCTCATGAGCCTAAGTTTGATAAATAAATTCAAATCAGAGGCGCCACAGTTTTAGTGTTACTTGCTTATTGCCAGCTCAGAAAACGCATCCGCAACCGTCGCAACCTGCCCGCAGTGTGTGGCCGTGTAACAGGACAGTTGGTTAACCGCAAATTGAAATTCGTCTCTGTTCAATATTTTGTAATTGGGGTCTGGTGTCAATTACTCAGTTATCAAAGTCTCTCAGCAATCAAAATATTCACTTGAGGCCGAATCGGAGGGGGCGTTTTTTTCCAGCGAAAGCGCAGAAAAAAATCGCACCGGATGGTTCGGCCAAAGCGTGTCTTTCAACCGCAGGAATGCCAACCCATCCGGATGGTTCGGCCAAGCGTGACTTAATAGAAGCATCAACCCCTAGGCGCCAACACCGACAAAGTCAATCGGGACACACAACTCGTCCGTCCTTGGTCATCCGTCATATCGATTTGCCAGACCTGCGTGCTGCGCCCGATGTGTACCGGCCGAGCAATCCCATTCACCCAACCCTCAGCCACGCCCCGAATATGGTTGGCATTGATATCCAGGCCGACGATGCGGTGCCCGACAGGCGTCGAGTAATCCGCACCGCACGAACCCAGCGTTTCAGCCAGCACCACACTCGCGCCGCCGTGAATCACGCCATAAGGTTGGCGCGTGCGCTCGTCCACCGGAATGCGCCCGCGTATAAAGTCCGGACCGATTTCCACAAACTCAATACCCAGACGATCCGCGGCCGTGTTGATGTGAGTGGTAGTTAATATTTCTGTGCTGATGGGTTTGGTCCAGATCGCCATGACAATTCGGTGCTTTCAAAAACAAAACCGCATCTTAGTTGCCAGTGTTACAGCTGTATCCGACTTGCCCTGCTAACCTCTGCGTCATGACTACCCATACCCCAGCCAACCCGCCCTTTGTCCCGCAAATCCGTCTCTACCAGCAATGGCTGGCTGAACACAGACAACTGTATTTCGATGATTACCAAGCCATGTGGCGCTGGTCAGTGAGCGAAATCGAAGCATTCTGGCAAGCTGCTTGGGACTATTTGGATTTGCAATCGCCGACACCGCATACCGCCGTGCTGGAACGCAACACCATGCCGGGCGCTCGCTGGTTTGTCGGCGCCAAGGTCAATTACGCGCAGCAAGTGTTCCGGCATGTAGAGTCCGCCCACGCCGCCGGTATGCCGGCCATCATCAGCAGCAACGAACGCGGTCAGCGGCGCGAACTCAGCTGGCCCGAATTGAAACGTCAGTCCGCCGCCTTGACTTTGCATTTGCAAGCGCTGGGCGTGCAACCCGGCGACCGGGTGGCCGCGTACATGCCGAATATTCCCGAAACCATGGTGGCGTTTCTCGCGGTGGTCAGCATCGGCGGCATTTGGAGCGTGTGCGCGCCCGATATGGGCACCAACGCCGTGGTCGACCGTTTCAAGCAAGTCACACCCAAGGTGTTGATCGCGGTTGACGGCGTCACTTACGCGGGCAAGGACTTGGAACGCCACACGGTGGTGAATGAATTGCGCGCTGCATTGCCCACGGTCGAGCACGTGGTGATGTACCGCAACCTCGATCTGCAACCGCCGCTGGCCGACAGCGTCGATTGGGCGCAGATCATGCAGCGCGACGACGCAGCCGTGCACGCGTTCGAGCCCTTGTGGCTGGACTTCAGCCATCCCTTGTGGATTGTGTATTCAAGCGGTACCACCGGTTTGCCCAAGCCGCTGGTACATGGCCACGGCGGCACCATGTTGAACCTGGAGATTCACAAAAACCTGCATTGCGACATCGGTTGCAGTTACCAGCCCAACACCTGGGGCGAACGCTTTCTCTGGTACTCATCCACCGGTTGGATCATGTGGAATGTGCAAATCAGCGGCTTGATGAGCGGCACCACCTGCGTGATTTACGACGGCAACCCGGGCGGCACCAAAGAACACCCGGATTGGAGCCTGCTATGGCGGTTTGCCGCCGCAGAGGGCGTGACGTTCTTCGGCGGCGGCGCGGCGTTTTATGCCAACTGCATGAAGGCTAACGTACAGCTAAACAAAATCCCGGGCTTGCAAAACCTGCGAGCCTTGGGCACCACCGGTTCGCCTTTGAGCGCCGAGGTGCAGCAATGGGGCAGCGAGCAAATGCAGCAGGTGTACGCTAGCGCCGGTGTGCAGCGCCCGGACATTTGGTGGTGCAATATTTCCGGCGGCACCGACGCCGGCACTTATGTGGGCGGGCTGCGCGATCTGCCCATGGTCGCCGGTGAAATGCAATGCCGTTTTCTGGGCGTCAGTGTGGAGGCTTGGAATGAACAGGGTAAGCCGGTGATTGACGAGGTGGGCGAACTGGTGGTGACGCAACCGCTGCCCAGCATGCCGCCTTATTTTTGGGGTGACAAAGACCACCAGCGTTACCTGGGTAGTTATTTCGATACGTTTCCCGCCGGTCAGGGCAGAAAACCCGGCGGTGGGGATTTACCTGCGGACGCGGGCTCGGTCTGGCGGCACGGTGACTGGTTGAAGATCACGCCCGAGGGCCGCGCCATCATTTACGGACGCAGCGACGCGACCATCAACCGCTACGGTTTGCGCATGGGCACCAGCGAGTTGTACAGCGCCATCGAGGCGTTGCCCGAGGTGTTGGACAGTATGGTGGTGGATTTGGAATATTTGGGCAAAGACAGTTATATGCCGCTGTTCGTGGTGTTGCGCCCCGGTGTGACGCTGGATGACGCCTTGCGCGCGCGCTTGAACGGCGCGATACGCACTGCGCTGAGCCCGCGTTTTGTGCCCAACGACATCTTCCAGGTGGCGGAGATACCGCGCACGCTGTCAGGTAAAAAACAAGAGTTGCCGATCAAGAAGCTGATGCTTGGTCAGCCGGTGGAGAAAGTGTTGAACCGGGATGCCATGGCCAATCCGGCTTGTTTGGATTGGTATATCGAGTTGGCGAACAGGCATTTGGCGGCAGCTTAGGTTGTTTAATTGGGGTCAGGTAATTGGGGTCAGGTTCCAATTAAATTGGAAAATTAATTGGAACCTGACCCCAATTACCGATGCATTCAACTCCAACTATTCTCATCTATAGAAACGAACGCCCGGGTTTAACATCCAAGCTTCAGTCATACATACACAGCCCACCGGAGCATTCATGGCCAAGACAGCATTTCACTGGGACGACCCGTTGTTACTCGACCAGCAATTGAGCGAAGACGAGCGCATGGTGCGCGAAGCCGCGTTTGCGTATTGCCAGGACAAATTGCTGCCGCGTGTGACCGAAGCTTTCCGGCATGAAAAAACCGATGTGGCGATATTCCGTGAAATGGGCGAACTTGGTTTGCTCGGCCCCACCATTCCTGCTCAATACGGCGGCCCCGAGTTGAACTATGTGGCTTACGGCTTGATCGCGCGCGAAGTCGAACGCGTCGACTCCGGCTACCGCTCCATGATGAGCGTGCAGTCTTCTTTGGTGATGTTGCCGATTTTTGAATTCGGCACCGAAGGCCAGCGCCAAAAATACTTGCCCAAGCTCGCCACTGGCGAATGGATTGGCTGCTTCGGCTTGACCGAGCCCGACCACGGCTCGGACCCAGCCAGCATGGCGAGTCGCGCACACAAGGTCAAAGGCGGGTACAAACTCAGCGGCAACAAAATGTGGATCTCTAATTCACCTATCGCCGATGTGTTCGTGGTCTGGGCCAAAGAGGTGAGCGAAGCCGGTGCGGTCGGACCGATACGCGGCTTTGTGCTTGAAAAAGGCATGGCGGGTTTGAGCGCACCGGCGATTCACAGCAAGGTTGGTTTGCGCGCCTCCATCACCGGTGAAATCGTCATGGACGGCGTGTTTGTGCCCGAAGAAAACGCCTTCCCTGAAGTGCAAGGTTTGAAAGGCCCGTTCACCTGTTTGAACAGTGCGCGTTACGGCATCGCCTGGGGCGCATTGGGTGCAGCTGAAGATTGTTTTCACCGCGCGCGCCAATACACCTTGGACCGCCAGCAATTCGGCAGACCGCTGGCTGCCAATCAACTGATTCAGAAAAAAATGGCAGACATGCAAACCGAAATCGCACTCGGTTTGCAAGCCTGTTTGCGTTTGGGTCGCATGAAAGACGAAGGTTCTGCGTCAGTGGAAATCACTTCTATTTTGAAGCGCAACTCGTGTGGCAAAGCGCTGGACATTGCACGCATGGCGCGCGACATGATGGGCGGCAACGGCATCAGCGATGAGTTCGGCGTGGCACGTCATTTAGTGAATCTGGAAGTGGTCAATACGTACGAAGGCACGCACGATATTCACGCTTTGATTTTGGGCAGGGCCATCACAGGCATTGCAGCATTCGCTAACTGAATGAGAGTTTGCTGCGTCACGTCATAGCGGTGTTAGACGCAGCAAGTGCTGTTTTGAATCGATAAAACACGAGACGCAGATAATCAGCGCATGAGCAAGAAGCATCGTATCGTGGTGGGGTTGAGTGGCGGTGTCGACTCGGCAGTAACGGCTTTGATGTTGAAGCGCCAAGGCCATGAAGTGGTCGGCATCTTCATGAAAAACTGGGAAGACGACGACAACGATGAATACTGCTCGTCCAACCAAGACTTCATAGACGCAGCAGCAGTCGCCGATGTCATAGGCATAGAGATAGAGCACATCAATTTTGCGGCGGATTACAAAGACCGCGTCTTCGCAGAGTTTTTGCGCGAATACCAAGCCGGGCGCACACCGAATCCGGATATTTTGTGCAACGCTGAAATCAAGTTCAAAGCATTCTTAGACCATGCGTTTGCGTTGGGCGCAGACAAAATGGCGACCGGGCATTACGCGCGCGTGCGGCACAACCCGCAGACCGGATTGCACGAACTGCTCAAAGGTGTGGACAACAGCAAAGACCAAAGTTATTTTTTGCACCGCTTGACGCAATCGCAGTTGTCGCAATCCATGTTTCCGATTGGTGAGTTGCAAAAAACCGAAGTGCGGCGCATCGCCGATGAAGCCGGTTTGCCGAATGCGCGCAAAAAAGATTCCACCGGAATTTGCTTTATCGGCGAGCGGCCGTTTCGTGAATTTTTAAACCGCTATATCGCCAAAACACCGGGGCCGATCAAAACTGATCAGGGCAGAAAAATCGGTGAACACCAGGGCTTGAGTTTTTACACCTTGGGGCAGCGCCAAGGCTTGGGCATAGGCGGCATCAAAGAAAAAGGCGCGCAGCGCGGCGGCGGGGACCACTCGCCTTGGTTTGTGGCGCGCAAAGACATGCAAACCAACACGCTGTGGGTGGTGCAAGGCCATGACCATCCGTGGTTGCTGTCGTCACGTTTGCAGTTTGACGATGCGAGTTGGACGGCTCCAACCTCGCCTGCGTTGAAAGACTGTTTTGCCAAAACACGTTATCGACAAGCGGATGCGGCTTGTGCATTTGAAGCATTAGGTGATGGCGGCTA
Source organism: Comamonadaceae bacterium (assembly GCA_947456305.1). Classification (GTDB taxonomy): domain Bacteria; phylum Pseudomonadota; class Gammaproteobacteria; order Burkholderiales; family Burkholderiaceae_C; genus Limnohabitans. The sequence continues at coordinate 73,767 of CANGPN010000002.1, forward strand.
TGCGTTGTCGTTTCCCGAACCGCAATGGGCCGTCACGCCGGGGCAGTCGGCGGTGTTGTACGACGGCGAGGTGTGTTTGGGTGGCGGCGTGATCATGAATTAATTGGGGTCAGGTTCCAATTAATGCACGCCAAAAAACAAAACCCCGCATAGCGGGGCTTTGAAGAGACGAGTGAGCTTAAAAATTAAGCCGCTGTCAACCAGTAACCGGCATTGAATGGGCTGCTCATACGTAATGCCAGCGGAGATACATCCACCAGTTTGTCCGTGGGCATTTTTTCGCCGTCACCCACTTCTATGGCGGAAGGCTCTAAACCGTCAATGCGTTCCGCAGCTGCCGCACGCGCCACAGAGAATGAGTAAAAGCAGCGGAACGACACCTTGCGCTCGCCCCAGAACTCTGCAGCTTCACGAAACACGTCCAACAGCTGTTCGCGCGCCTCTTTGTCGAACTTGGCGTGAGCCGGTATGTGTTCCAGTACCAGAATAAAGCCCGGCTGTTGACCTGATTTGTACAAAGCATCGCTCATGCTGTCGAACAAGGTGTCGAAGTTTTTGCCGGCTTGTTGAGGAAAAGTGAACTGTTGGGCCGTCATGTCCAAAATATCTTGCTTGCTTTGCGCATTGGCCAAATTGGCATACAAAAAATGGTAGCCCAGTTGTGCCGCAGCCGTCTGCAAGTCCACCACGCGAAATGCGCGTATGGATTGCACAATATTGGTTTTGACTGTACGAAGAGGCATGTCCGTCGCCATGGTAATCCTGCAAAGTGCGAGTGCGGTTAACGGGCAAGTCAACTGTGGATAAGTTGACAACAAGGCACTGTCAAAGTGCATAGCCCGGTTACCGAACTCGGGTTAACCCGAAAAATTCGATACGCTAATTATCCTGCAAACACGCTAAATTTGCAAGGATCGACAGATGCAACAGTGACAGCAGCAGGGCTAAAATCTCTAAAGAAGTTAGTGCCAACTCTCGTAAAATTGCTTATCTGACAGCATTTAAATCGGCAACAGCGATGGCCGTCATGTTCACGATCCGGCGCACCGTCGTGCTGGCTGTCAGGATTTGCACTTGTTTGGCCGCACCCAGCAGCACCGGGCCGATGGCAATATTTCCGCCTGCGGCTGTTTTCAACAGGTTGTAGGTGATATTGGCCGCATCCAGATTCGGCAAAACTAGCAGGTTGGCGTCCGAATGAAGCGTGCTGTTGGGCATCAGCGCCTGGCGGGCGGCCGTATCAATCGCTACATCGGCATGCATTTCACCGTCAATTTCCAGCCAAGGCGCACGTTGTTGCACCAGTGCAAGCGTGCGGCGCATTTTCAAAGCGGTGGGTTGGTTGCTGCTGCCGAAATTGGAATGTGACAGCAAAGCGGCTTTGGGTTCGACGCCAAAGCGTTTCATTTCCTCGGCGGCCATGATGGTAATTTCTGCCAATTGCTCGGAAGTGGGGTCGTAATTGACGTGCGTGTCGACCAGAAACAGCTGGCGTTCGGGCAGCAGCAGCGCATTCATGCAAGCATAAGTGCTGACACCGGCGCGCAGACCGATCACTTGATCCACATATTGCAAATGTGAATCCGGGGTCGACCAAGTACCGCAGATCAAGCCGTCAGCCTCGCCTTTGTGCACCATCATGCAGCCGATCAGTGTCAATCGGCGTCGCATATCGATTTTCGCCAGTTGCTGGGTCACGCCTTTGCGCTCGGTCATGCGGTGGTAACTTTGCCAGAAGTCGCGGTAACGGTGGTCGTTCTCTACGTTCACCACCTGGTAGTCCACGCCTTCGGTCAAGCGCAAGCCGAAACGCTCAATGCGCTGGCTGATAACGGCAGGACGGCCGATCAAAATCGGTTTGGCCAGGCCTTCGTCCAGCACGATTTGCGCGGCACGCAACACGCGCTCGTCTTCGCCTTCGGCAAAACAAATGCGTTTTTTGGCGCCGCGTTTGGCTGCGCTGAATACCGGCTTCATGGCCGCACCTGAGGCATAGACCAAAGACTGGAGTTTTTCGCGGTAAGCGTCCATGTCGGTGATGGGTCGCTGGGCCACGCCGCTGGCAATCGCTGCTTGCACCACGGCTGGCGCAATCTTCATCATCAAGCGCGGGTCAAACGGTTTGGGAATCAGGTATTCAGGGCCAAAGGCCAGGTTTTCACCTGCATAAGCCGCCGCGACCACTTCACTTTGCTCGGCTTGCGCGAGCTCGGCAATGGCGTGCACTGCAGCGACTTCCATTTCTGACGTGATGGTGGACGCGCCTGCATCCAGCGCACCGCGAAAAATGTACGGAAAACACAAAACGTTATTGACCTGATTGGGATAGTCAGTACGGCCCGTGGCCATGATGGCATCGTCCCGTACTTTGAGTACTTCTTCAGGCAGGATTTCCGGCGTGGGATTGGCCAGCGCCAGTATCAGTGGTCGTGCTGCCATGACCTTGACCATCTCGGGTTTGAGCACACCGCCAGCCGACAAGCCCAGGAACACATCTGCATTTGCGATCACGTCAGACAAGCTGCGCGCATCTGTTTTTTGCACGAACTGAATCTTGTCTTCGTCCATCAATTCGGTACGGCCCTCAAACACCACGCCGGCCAAGTCGGTGACCCAGATATTTTTGCGCGGCATGCCCAGTTTCACCAACATACCCAAGCAGGCCAGTGCAGCCGCACCTGCGCCGGAAGCCACCAGTTTGACTTGGGTAATGTCTTTGCCAACCACTTTTAAGCCGTTCAATATGGCTGCACCGACCACGATGGCGGTGCCGTGCTGGTCGTCGTGGAACACCGGAATCTTCATTCGTTCGCGCAGTTTGCGCTCGACATAAAAACAATCCGGCGCTTTGATGTCTTCCAGATTGATACCGCCGAAAGTAGGCTCTAAGGAAGCAATGATGTCGACCAGTTTGTCCGGGTCTTTTTCGTTGATTTCAATGTCGAACACATCAATACCTGCGAATTTTTTAAAGAGTACGCCCTTGCCTTCCATCACCGGTTTGGCGGCCAGCGGTCCGATATCGCCCAAGCCCAGCACTGCCGTACCGTTGGTGATGACGGCCACCAAATTGCCTCTGCTGGTGTATTTGTAGGCGTTGTTCGGGTCTTTGACAATTTCTTCACAGGGGGCTGCGACACCGGGTGAATAGGCCAGCGACAAATCGTGTTGGTTGACCAGTTGTTTGGTGGCCTGAATGGCGACTTTGCCTGGCGTGGGGAACTCGTGGTATTCAAGCGCGGCTTTGCGCAATTGGGCGCGGGCTTGCGGGCTGGTGTGGTCGGCCGCTGCCGGCTTGTTGTCGCTCATACGGTATCTTTCAGAAAGAGTAGCGGTTCAAAACTTGTAGATGTATTCGAGCTTGACAGCTTCGCTGGCAAAGGTATTGCCGGCAGCGCGCCAAGAGCGCATCCAGTGCAATTCAAGCTCGTGCCTGTCGCCCAGTTCAAGCCCGGGGCCTATAAGCAATCGGTTGAAGTCTTGGTCTGTGTTGCCGTCCAGCGACCGGTGAACCCGGGCGCCAAGCAAAAAATTCAAGCCGCTGTGACGGGCAATGAGACCGGCTTCGGAGTAGCCGTACCAGAAGTGTGTGTCATTGCCTTGGGTGCGTCCGGCCAGACCGGTGAAATACATGTCCAATTTGTCACCCAAAACAACGTCTTTTCTGATGCGTACAGCCAGCCCGTTGTACTTGGTGAAAGTGTCAGTGCCGCTGCTGCTGTCGGTGTCGCGCTCCGTTTGAATCAACAAGTCGATGCGGTTGACGCCGCCATCAGTGAAGCGAAGTCCCGGGGCAATAGTCGCCGAATCAGCCACCTGTGATTTGTCAGATGAAGTTTCCCTCTCCAATGACACACCTAGGACCGGGCGGCCGCCCCACACTTGGGAATCGGCCGACACATTGAAACTCCACAACGCCGCTAGGCAGAGCAGGCTGAAAGCCTTGGGGCGGTGAGGGGTTGGTGTCGGCATGCAGTGATTTTGCCTCAGCTTGGCGTCAACCATTGCAATGCTTTGCTGCGCTGCGAGGTTTGTTTACCTGCCAATACGAACCCCAGGCATTCGCCAGCGGATGCCATGAATTTCCAGACGTCTTCATCCGCGGCTTGCCATTCACCGGCTGCGCCCGGCGCAGGCAAGGCTAGCAACAAAGGCATGGCCGGTGTTTTGACTGCCACAGGCATTACGGGAAACACAGCTTCGGTGGGCGTGCCCGTCAAGGTCGCGCCCAGCGCGCGGGCCGTTGTCATGATGGGCATGACATAAGGCAACAGCCGGTTGTGGGCAAACGCGTACTGCGCCACATCGCCCAAAGCATAGACATGCGGGTCGCTGGTTTGCAACAAGCTGTTGACCACCACGCCTTTGTCGCAGACCAATCCGGACGCATTCAGCCAGCCTGTGTTGGCGCGCAAGCCGATGGCGCTGAGCACCAAGTCGGTGTCCACTGTCTCGCCGTTGTTCAACACAGCTTGCAGGGCTCCAGCGTGGTGATGCAGCGAGACCACGCTGTTGTTGAAATGCCAGCCAACGCCCAGATCAGACAACGCCTGCTGCAGTTGCGCGCTGGCATCTTCAGGAAGCAATGCGGCCAATGCGCGTGGCGCGGGGTCGACCACTTGCACCTTGAAACCCGCGCCGCTTAAATCGTTGGCGAATTCGCAGCCGATCAAACCCGCACCCATGATCAGCACCCGCATGCCGGGTTGCAAGCGGTCGCGCAACACTTGGTAGTCCTCCAGTTGATTCACCGACAGCACCCTGTCGGCGGCATCGCCTTGCAAAGGGATACGGATCGGGTTGGCACCATGGGCCAGCACCAAGCGGCTGTAGCCGAAATCACCGTGATCGGTGTGCAGGGTTTGCGCGGCCAGGTTCAGTGACAAAGCGCGGGTCTGCGTTTGCAGTTGCATATTCAGCGTTGCGGCCAATTCGCTGGCGACACCGTTGCGCAATTGCCCGGGCAATTTGTTTTGCGCAAACGCAGTTGACAAGGCAGGTTTCGGGTAAGCATCCCCGGAGGAAGCCGTCACCATCGTGATTGGCGTTTGGCTATCGTGTTTGCGAAATTCCTTGATCACGGTCCAAGCGGCCAGACCGCTGCCCACTACCACCACGGGAGCGCTGTCCATGGTTTAAATCTCAACCATTTCGAAATCGGCTTTGGACACGCCGCAGTCCGGGCAGCTCCAGTCGGCGGGCACGTCCGCCCATAAGGTGCCAGGCGCGATGCCGTCTTCAGGTCTACCGGCGGCTTCGTCATAGGTAAAGCCGCAAACAATACAAACATAGGTTCGGTGGGTGGTGCTCATGAAAACTCCTGCGTGATTCGTTGAAAGTTGGGGGTGAGTATCGCTAAATCCGGGTTCAGCCTTGAACCGCTGCCAGGCGGTTTTGGTAGTGGTTGGCGTGGCGCTCTTCTACCTTGGCCAAAGCGGCGAAGCGTTTTTGCGCTTTCTCCAAAGTGGCTGTGAACTGCGCTGCGTGAACTTTGGATTCTTCGATTTGCTCGTTCATTTCAGCCACGGCAGCGGCATTGCCTTCGGCTTCTGCCGTGCGCCGGAATGACGGGTACATCTCGGTGTATTCGTAGGTTTCGCCGTCAATGGCGATTTGCAAGGCTTTGGCCGGGGTCATACCGGCTTTGGGGTAGAGCAAATCCAGGTGACCGAAGGCGTGGTGCAACTCCTGCTCGGCTGTTTCCTCGAAAGCGCGCGCCGTGTCCTCGTCACCCATGGCGCGGGCAATGCGGGCGAAATAACGGTATTTGGTGTGGGCCATGGATTCACCGGCGAAGGCGGCTTCCAAATTGGCCATGGTTTTGATTTCCGGGCGTTGGATCGTGCTCATGTCTGATTTCCTTGATTGATGAAACAAATCGTTACAGGAGGAATGATAGAGACAATCGATTAATAAAGCCAATTGAATATTGCTAATGGATTGATAGCGTCTATCTTTAAAAGTGAAACAACGTGTCAGCCGCGCATGAGGGCTTCAATCTCACCCGCATCCACAGGCACATCACGGCTGATCAACTCGCAGCCGTTGGCGGTGACGATGGCATCGTCTTCAATCCGTATGCCTATATGCCAGAACTGCTCGGGCACGCCCTCGCCCGGGCGCACATACAAGCCCGGCTCCAGAGTCAGCACCATGCCTGGGTGCAGCACGCGGCTGGGGCGCGGTTGCACCACAGCGCCGGTGATCGGGTCGGCCTTGGGCGGTTCGGTGATGGCTTCGCCGGGTTCGACATAGCTGCCGCAATCGTGCACATCCATGCCCAGCCAGTGGCTGGTGCGGTGCATGTAAAACGGGAAATAGGCTTTTTTCTCCAATACATCTTGAAGCGAGCCGTGTTTGTCGTGGGTGAGCAAACCCACATCCAGCAGGCCTTGCGCCAACACTTTCACTGCCGCTTCATGCGGGTCGTTGAAGCGGGCACCGGCGCGTGTGGCGTTGGCCGATGCATATTGCGCTGCCAACACAATGTCGTAGAGCGCACGCTGCGGGCCGGAGAATTTGCCGTTAGCCGGAAACGTGCGGGTGATGTCAGACGCATAACCGTCGAGTTCGCAGCCTGCGTCGATCAATACCAAATCGCCGTTGCGCACAGGCGCGGTATCGGCGCGGTAATGCAAGACGCAAGCGTTGGCACCGGCGGCGACGATGGAGGTGTAGGCCGGAAACTGCGAGCCGTGGCGACGGAATTCATGCAGCAACTCGGCTTCTAAATGGTATTCACGTACATCCTGGCCGTCGCGCAACATGCGTGCGCTCAGTTGCATGGCGCGCACATGGGCGGCTGCGCTGATGCGCGCTGCGCTGCGCATGGTGTCTTGCTCGTGCGCGTCTTTGACCAAACGCATTTCATCCAGCAACACACACACATCTTGCTGCACCGACGGACAAGACACGCCCATGCGCACGCGGGCGCGTACTTTGTTTAACCAGCCGTCAACCTGCGAGGACAAATGGTCGTGCGTGACAAACGGGTACCAGACGCTGGTTTGGTTTTCCAACAGCTTAGGAATGTGCGCGTCCAACTCGGACACAGAAAACGCTTGGCTCACACCCAAAGCGGCTGGCGCGGCCTGAGGGCCTAAGCGTATGCCGTCCCAAATTTCGCGTTCCAAATCTTTGGGCTGGCAAAACAAGGTGCTGCGGCCATTGGCTTCAAGTAGCAGCCAGGCATTGGGTTCGCTGAAGCCGGTGAGGTAGAAAAAATAACTGTCGTGTCGAAACGGAAAATCTGCGTCGCGGTTACGTATGCGTTCTGGTGCGGTGGGAATGATGGCCACACCGCCAGTGCCCAATTGGGCAGCCAATGCGGCGCGGCGTTGCGCGTAGATAGAGGTCATGGCGGGATTGTAGGAGGGGGCATCTTGGTAAGAGGCTCAGGGGTTATGGGTCACCATGGAGTGGCGATGAAAACTGCCTCAGCAGTTTGCACATGTCCAATTAGTAACAAATGCATCCGTAGAGTTGGAGGCCTTAAGAACTCGCTACTTGAGCCCGCAACTCCAAACCCAAGGCGTTCATGACTTTCAAAATGGTGTCAAAGCTGGGCGAACGCTCACCAGACAGTGCTTTGTAAAGGCTTTCGCGCGAAAGGCCTGCGTCACGCGCCACTTGGCTCATGCCCTTGGCGCGGGCGATGTCCCCCAAGGCTTTGGCAATGAAAGCAGCGTCTCCATGAGCCTCTTCCAAGCAAGCTTCAAGGTAGGCTGCCATTTCTTCGCGCGTACGCAAATGGTCTGCTACATCGTAGGGGGTGGTGAGGGTTTGAGCCATGTGTCACTTCTCCAGGTTTGTTGCCAACTGCAAGGCTGTTTGAATGTCATTGGATTGACTGCTCTTGTCACCGTCTGCCAAAAGAATCACGATGTCTTGGCCGCGTTGAGTGAAATACACCCGATAGCCGGGGCCGAAATGAATACGCAACTCTGAAACACCACTGCCAACAGGCTTGACGTCTCCGGGGTTGCCAGCCGCCAAACGCTCCACGCGCACCAAAATCCGCGCACGTGCTTGCTGATCGCGCAAATTATCGATCCATTCGGCATAGACATCGGTTTTGCGTATTTGAAGCACAACAGAAATGTAGCCATTGGGCTACATGATGTCAAGCGAATGGCCGTTCGTTCAACTGCGCCAACCGCTCAGGCGTTCCCACATCTACCCAAAGGCCGTTGTACAGAGAAGCGGTTACCAAACCCTCGTCCATGGCGCGGCGCAGCAAAGGAGCCAGCGGCGTTTTCACGCCCTGCGGATTGCCGGGCGGAATACCGCAGCGCGCTTCGCTGAAAAAAGTTTTTTTATACAAAGCAATGGTGCTGAAGGTGTAGAGCTGCCCAGGCACTTGAATTGGGTCATGGGCTTCAGTGCTTGATGCGTTGCTGACGTAAGAATGAGGTGCGGCTGGCGACGTGACGGAAGAAGAGGCGGCTTTGGGCAGATTCAGCGCCAAACCGTCGGCTGATAAACCGAAATCTCCGCCAGGGTTGTGCGCCGGATTCGGCACCAGCCAAATATGCGCCAGTTGCGGGCTGTGTTTAAAGCGGTCGAAAGCTTGTGCTGAAAATTCAAAACCGGGCACATACACGTCCCCGGCCGCCACCCAGAACACCTCGTCAAGCAATGGAAGGGCACGCACAATGCCGCCCGCAGTTTCCAGCGCTTCGCCTGCACCGCGTCCCTCGTGCGAGTAATACAAGGCCATAGGCGCAGCGTCAGGGGTGTTTGGCATCGCGTCGGTCGAAAAGTACGGGCCGAAAGCCGGTTCAATCTGATCGCCCAGCCAACCGGTGTTGATCACTGTTGCTGAAACACCGGCGGTGTGAAGCGCACGCAAGGGGTATTGCAGCAAAGGCTGACCGCGCACTTGCAACAGCGGTTTGGGACAGGTGTCGGTGAGCGGGCGCATGCGCTCGCCGCGCCCGGCGGCCAAAACCATGGCACTGGCGGGGAGGAAATTGGCGCTGGGTTGCTCTGGGGGTTTCACAATAAAAGAGTGTAGCCACGGTAAAACAGCGTGCGAACCAAGTCGCAGGAATGGGCAGTCACGTCGGGTTTTGACCGTGAATCAACGGCCGTGGATGTGCGGGGATTGAAGGAAAATCTGTTTGATAAAATCGCCGGTTCCCCTTTTTAAATCCCTTACACGGAGCCAACCATGGCGAACCACCAACAAATGGCCAGTGCGATTCGCGCCTTGGCAATGGACGCGGTACAAACAGCAAATTCCGGTCACCCCGGTGCGCCCATGGGCATGGCGGATATCGCCGTAGCGCTCTGGGGCGAACATCTGAAACACAACCCGACACACCCGCATTGGGCCGACCGCGACCGCTTTGTGCTGTCCAACGGTCACGGCTCTATGTTGATATATGCGCTGCTGCATCTCACCGGCTACGACCTGCCGATGAGCGAGTTGAAAAACTTCCGCCAGTTGCACAGCAAAACCGCTGGTCACCCCGAAGTGGGCATCACCCCCGGCGTAGAAACCACCACCGGCCCGCTGGGCCAAGGCATCACCAATGCGGTCGGCATGGCTTTGGCAGAAAAACTGCTGGCCGCCGAATTCAACCGCCCCGGCCACGACATCGTTGACCACCACACCTATGTGTTCATGGGCGACGGTTGCATGATGGAAGGTATCAGCCACGAAGCATGCGCTTTGGCCGGTGCGTGGAAGCTCAACAAGCTGATTGCGCTGTACGACGACAACGGCATCTCCATCGACGGCAAGGTCACACCTTGGTTCATCGACGACACACCGGCGCGTTTCAAGGCCTATGGTTGGAACGTCATCACGGTTGACGGCCATGATGTGAACGCAGTCTCGCAAGCCATTGCCACCGCCAAACACAGCGCCGACAAGCCCACACTCATCGCTTGCAAAACCCATATCGGCCAAGGCAGCCCCAACCGTGTCGATACCGCCAAAGCCCACGGCGAACCTTTGGGCGCGGAAGAAATTGCGCTGACCCGCGCCGCCATCCATTGGCCGCACGAGCCTTTCCATGTGCCGTCAGATGTGTATGCCGACTGGGATGCCAAAGCCAAAGGCGCGCATCAAGAGCAACAGTGGAACCAGTTGTTCCAAGCCTATGCCAGTGCTCACCCTGAGCTGGCAGCTGAATACAAACGCCGCATGGCCGGTGACTTGCCTGCCAATTTCCACCAAACCGTGGTCGATGCCGTGGTGGCTGCCAACACCAAAGCCGAAACCGTGGCCAGCCGCAAGGCCAGCCAGTTGGCTTTGGAAGCCTTCACCGCCGCCATTCCCGAAATGCTAGGCGGCAGCGCCGACCTGACAGGCTCCAACCTGACCAACACCAAGTCCACACCAAATATGCGTGTCGACTTGGCCGGACGCATCGTCAAGGACGAGCATGGCCACGGCGGTCGTCACATCAATTACGGCGTGCGCGAATTCGGCATGGCCGCCATCATGAACGGCATCACCTTGCACGGCGGTTTCATTCCTTACGGCGGCACTTTCCTTACCTTCTCCGACTATTCACGCAACGCCATCCGCATGGCCGCGTTGATGAAGCAGCGCGTGGTGCATGTGTTCACCCACGACTCCATCGGTCTGGGCGAAGACGGCCCGACCCACCAGTCCATCGAGCACGCGGCTTCATTGCGCCTCATCCCCGGTTTGGATGTGTGGCGCCCTGCGGATACCGCTGAAACAACCGTCGCATGGGCTGTGGCTTTGCAAAACGCGCATCGCCCGACCGCATTGCTGCTCAGCCGCCAAAACCTGCCGTATTTGCCCAAGGGCGACAGCAAGGCCAAAGATGCCAGCGGTTTGGACGCGATCAACAAAGGCGCTTATGTGCTGGCCGAACCCTCCGAAGTCGGCATCAACAAAAAAGCGCAGGCGGTCATCATTGCCACCGGCTCTGAAGTTCAGTTGGCGCTCAAAGCGCAAGCGCTGTTGGCCGAACACAAAGTCGCGGTGCGCGTGGTCTCCATGCCCAGCACCACCACGTTTGACCGCCAATCGACAGCCTACAAATCAGCGGTGTTGCCCGCTGGTGTGCCGCGTATCGCGGTTGAGATGGGCAGCACCGACGGCTGGTGGAAATACGGTGTGTCAGCGGTGGTCGGCATCGACACCTACGGTGAAAGCGCACCGGCACCTGTGTTGTTTAAACACTTTGGTTTCACCCCTGAAAACGTGGCTGACACCGTGCGCGCCGTGTTGCAGCGGGCTTGAGAGTTTCATGCGCTGCCAGACAGCGTGATCTTGTTTAACTTGTATTGATAGAAAGAGTAGCCATGGCCATCAAAGTAGGTATCAACGGATTCGGACGCATCGGACGCATGGTGTTTCGTGCCGCCATTCAAAATTTCAACGACATTGAAATCGTTGCCATCAACGATTTGCTGGAGCCGGATTACCTGGCTTACATGTTGAAGTACGACAGCGTGCATGGCCGCTTCAAAGGCGAGGTGTCTGTCGATGGCGGTCACTTGGTGGTCAATGGCAAAAAAATCCGTTTGACGCAAGAGCGCGATCCTGCTGCTTTGAAGTGGAACGAAGTCGGTGCCGATGTGGTGATTGAAGCCACCGGTTTGTTTTTGGACAAACCCACCGCTGAAAAACACCTGGCCGCTGGCGCGAAAAAAGTACTGCTCTCCGCACCTTCTAAAGACGACACGCCTATGTTTGTGTTTGGCGTGAATCACAGCACCTATGCCGGACAGACCATCGTCTCTAACGCTTCTTGCACCACCAACTGCCTGGCCCCCGTAGCCAAAGTGTTGAACGACAAATGGGGCATCAAGCGCGGTTTGATGACCACGGTGCACGCAGCGACTGCCACGCAAAAAACCGTCGACGGCCCGTCCAACAAAGACTGGCGCGGCGGTCGCGGCATTTTGGAAAACATCATCCCATCCAGCACCGGCGCGGCCAAAGCGGTGGGCGTGGTGATTCCCGCCTTGAACAAAAAACTCACCGGCATGTCGTTTCGCGTGCCCACCTCTGATGTGTCCGTCGTGGACTTGACCGTTGAATTGGAAAAGCCCGCCAGCTACGCCGAGATTTGCGCCGAAATGAAAGCGCAAAGCCAAGGCGCGTTGAAAGGCGTGCTGGGTTACACCGAAGACAAAGTGGTGGCCACCGATTTCCGTGGCGAGCCTTGCACCAGTGTGTTTGACGCAGATGCAGGCATTGCGCTGGACAGCACTTTCGTCAAAGTGGTCAGCTGGTATGACAACGAATGGGGCTACTCCAACAAGTGTTTGGAGATGGTGCGCGTGATCGCCAAATAAATAGCGGTCAACATCCAAGCTCAAGCGCCCTGCGGGGCGCTTTTTATTGTGTCTATCCGCTACGCACGCCAAACATACACAACCGCTAACATCGACGCATGGATTCAGTGATTTCAACATTCAAAGAACGCATCAAACAAGCCGCTGCCAACGCGCAAGTCTTGCGCATACAAGGTGGCAACACCAAACACTTTTATGGCGAGCACGATGCATCGCATGAAGTGCTTGATACCCGCGAACTCACAGGTGTGGTGAGTTACGAGCCCAGCGAATTGGTGGTGACGGTGCGCAGCGGCACACCGCTGTCAGAACTCGAACAACTGTTGTCCACCAAAGGCCAGTGCTTGGCTTACGAGCCACCGCATTTCGGCGCGGCTGCCACGGTTGGCGGCATGGTGGCCGCCGGACTGGCCGGGCCGTCGCGTGCCAATGTGGGCAGCGTGCGCGACCACGTGCTGGGTGCCAAGCTGATCAACGGTTTGGGTGAAGAACTCACCTTCGGTGGTCAGGTGATGAAAAACGTCGCCGGTTACGACGTGTCGCGGGTGTTGGCCGGCAGCATGGGCACTTTGGGTTTGGTCACTGAGCTGTCTTTGAAGGTGTTGCCCGTCGCGCCTGAAGAAGCTACCTTGGTGTGCAAGCTGTCTCAACACGATGCCCTCGAACTGTTACACCGCTGGGGTGGCCAAGCCTTGCCCTTGAACGCCAGTGCTTGGCTGCACGACACCACAGCGCAACCCGCGCAAGACCTGTTGTTTGTGCGCTTGCGCGGTGCGGTGGCTGCGGTTGAATCCGCTTGCCCGCGCATGATCGCCGATGTGCAAGCCTTGGGCGGTTCAGCTTCACGCATGGACAACGCGCAAGCCGCCAAAGACTGGCAAGCCTGTCGCGAACAGAGCTTGCCTTTTTTCCACGCACCTTCTACTGAGCTGTGTTTGTGGCGTTTAAGCCTGCCGCAAACCGCGCCTGTGTTGAACCTGCCTTATGCCACTTACATCGAATGGCACGGCGGTGTGCGCTGGTTGTGGGCACCTGCCTCGGCAGCCACGCAGTTGCGCGAAGCAGCCCATGCGGTCGGTGGTCACGCCACGCTGTTCCGGCGGGCGCAAGCTGGCGCATCAAACACCGCTGTGTTTTCAGAACTGCCTGCAGTGCAACAACGCATACAACGCGAATTACAAAAACAGTTTGACCCGCACGGCGTGTTCAACACCGGACGACTGGGTATTTAAAAATGCAAACCAATCTCTCTCCCGAATACCAACACACGGCAGATGGCCAAGAGGCCGAAGCCATTCTGCGCAAATGCGTGCACTGCGGTTTTTGCACCGCAACCTGCCCCACTTACCAATTGCTCGGCGATGAACTCGACGGTCCGCGCGGACGCATCTACCTGATCAAGCAAGTGCTGGAAGGTGAAACGCCGACCCGCGACACACAGTTGCACCTAGACCGTTGCCTGACCTGCCGCAACTGCGAATCCACCTGTCCCAGCGGCGTGCAATATGGTCATCTGGTCGACATAGGCCGCAAACTGGTGGATGAAAAAGTACCGCGCCCGGCCAGCGAACAAGCCCTGCGTTGGGCGCTGAAAGAAGGTTTGAATTCGCCCTTGTTTGCGCCGGCCATGAAGCTGGGTCAAGCTGTGCGAGGTTTATTACCCGGCGGCATCAAAGCCAAAGTGCCCGAAGCACGCAGTGCGGGTACATGGCCGGCACGCACGTATGCGCGCAAAGTCTTGATGCTGGCCGGTTGTGTGCAGCCTTCCATGAGCCCGAACATCAACAGCGCCACCGCGCGTGTGCTGGATGCCTGCGGCATTCAAACCGCGGTGGAGCCGTTGGCGGGTTGCTGCGGCGGCGTGAAGTTTCATTTGAACGACCAAGACGGCGCCATCGTGCAAATGAAAAACAACATAGACGCTTGGTGGCCGCATGTGGCCCAAGGCGTAGAAGCGATTGTGATGAACGCGTCCGGCTGTGGTGTCACTGTGAAAGACTACGGCCACATATTGCGCAACGATGCGGCTTATGCCGACAAAGCCAAACGCATCAGCGAATTGACCAAAGACTTGAGCGAGTTATTGCCTCAGATCCTGCCCGAGTTACAAAAACGCATCACACCACAGACCGCGCAAGCCCAAGGCTTGATGGCGTTTCACCCGCCTTGCACTTTGCAACACGGCCAGCAACTCAAAGGCGGCGTTGAAACCCAGTTGAATGCGCTCGGCTTCAAGCTGCGCGTGGCCGGCAACGAAGCGCATTTGTGTTGCGGTTCGGCCGGTACGTACAGCGTGTTGCAACCGGTCATCGCAAAACAATTGCGCGACCGCAAGCTCGGCAACTTGAATGAGATGCAACCGCAGGCGATATTAAGTGCCAACATAGGCTGCATCACCCATTTGCAAAGCGGTACCGAGGTGCCGGTGCGTCATTGGATTGAAATGGTGGATGCGGCGCTGTCAGCCAGCTAAACACACATTTCCTCGCGTCGGGCTATGCTTAGAAGTGGATTACCGTTGCTGGTTGACGGATGGCGGAGCAGGTTTGACGATCAGTACGGCAAACTGTTTTGCACCAGCGGCCCCTATGTGATGAATACCTGGTCCGCCCTCAGACGCGAAGAAGCAATGCTGCCATTTGTTCTGGTGGTATTGGCTGAAAAAGCGGCTTCCATTTGAAATAACAGCCGCAGAATAAACAAAATTTAAAATACCACGGATGATTAAGTTCCCGAGAAGAAAGCTATGCGGACTGTGCTGAATTTAATCGTTGTAAAAAAGCGGGTGAAAGCAATAACTGCTCTTCAATCAAAGCGCATAAGCGTTGCCTGTCAAAAGGCTTGAGGACCATGGCATTCATACCCACATCGGTGCAATGCTGGTGGTCTTCAGTATTGACGTTGGCCGTGAGCGCCAGCACGGGTACATCGCGTTGCGGCGACGGCCATTCGGTGCGCAGTCTGCGGGTGGCCTCAATCCCGTCCATCACCGGCATCAGCATATCCATCAACACCATGTCAAAGTTTTCACGCGCCAATGCATCCAGTGCTTCCTGACCGTTGGCCGCTTCCACCATGACAGCTTGCGGCCAATGCGCTTGCACCACTTGACAGGCTAATAAACGGTTGACAGCGCTGTCATCGACCACCAGAAAACGCACGGGAAAGCGTAGCAATTGATCACTGCGTGGCGAGTCGCGGTTTTCGAATCTGGGAGCGCTGCCGGTCACCAACGGCAAGGTAAACCAAAAGCGCGACCCCTGACCTGGTTGGCTTTCAACCCCGATGCTGCCGCCTAAAAGCTTGACCAGATTGCGGCTGATAGCCAGCCCCAAACCGTTGCCGCCATAGGACGAAGCCGTGTCCGTGCTGGCCTGCTCGAAGCGTTCAAAGATTTTGTCCTGTCGCTCGGGCGAAATACCAATACCGGTATCGGTCACAGAAAACAACAACTGCGATTCATGTCGCTCAATCCGCAAGCACACCGACCCCTGGTGGGTGAATTTGATGGCGTTACCCAGCAAATTGACCAGAACTTGCATCAACCTGTGCCGGTCAGTGACTACCCAGGCAGGAAGCGTGTCATCCGTTTGCAACTCATAGCGAATCTTCATGCTGTTGACACGTTGTTGAAACAGATTGAAAGCCGCACGTACCGTGACCATCAATTCAAAGGGTTCGTGCTGTACTTTCAGTTGACCGCGTTGCAGCAAAGAAAAATCCAGCACATCGTTGATCACGGTCATTAAATGATCGCTGGACTGCTTAACCAGTTCTGCAATTTCCAACGCGCGCGGCCTATCTTTGACATGCTGTCGCAGCAGGTCACTGAAGCCGATGATGGCGTTCATAGGTGTGCGCAATTCGTGACTGAGCAAAGCAATGAAGTTGTCTTTGATCGACTGGGCTCGCAGTAATTCGGCGCGCTTGCTAAGCAAAATGGCCTGGCGCTCGGCGCGTAAGCGCAAATTGCGCAAGTACAAACGGTGGTAGATCAGCGGCAGCGTCAGTAGGAAGATCATGATGGCCACATCATTCCAAGCATTTTGTCTAAGCAATTGCGGAGAAGCCACATAAATAGCGGGAATCCATCCTTGGTAAGCACTCAAGGCCAGCCCCGACAGGCATACCAAACAGGCGATCAACCAGAAAATACCATCTGCCACACCGATCAAAAACAGTGAAAACATAGGCAATATGACCAGCCAGTTCAATGAATTAGAAAACATACCGCCTGTCAACAAGGCTTCGCGTATCAGGTGAAAAAACGCATAAGCCATCGAAGCGTTCAGGCTCCATCGCAAAGGTAAACCCAGCACATACAAGAACAACAAAGCCAATAGCACTGCAGTCAAAATGTGTGCATTGTGTTGGTCCACAACATCCGGCGATACGCTGCCCAATATCCAGCTCATTATCGACAGGCACAGGGTAAAGAGCATAAAGAACTGACCCTTGGTGTCTTTCCAGTGTGATGGCATACGCAGCCAGCGATTCTTGGGTGCGGGTGTCAAGTCCGTTGGTTCAGCCATGCAACTGTCCCAGTCTTTGGTTGAGCCAGTGTTCAACACAAGATTGCAAGGCGGTCCGGTTCAGTGGTTTAAGCAGTACGTCGTTCATGCCTGCTGCTACGCAGTCTGCGTGGTCTTGCGGATGGCTGCTAGCAGTCAATCCGATGATCACCGTCTCACGCATAGGTGCTTGGTCAGCGCGTATGGTGTGCGTGGTTTGCAAGCCGTCCATATCGGGCATGATCAAGTCCATCAAAATAATATCCACAGGCTTGGCCCGGATGACATCCAGACAAGCTTGGCCGCTGTTGACACTGTAAATGTCGGCGATAGGCCAGAGTTGCCGGCATAAAAATTCAGCTACTTTCAGATTGACCGGGTTGTCGTCCACCAACAGCAAACGCCAGGGCAGGCTGTTTACGGGCGTCTGCAATTTACCGTGCTGTTTCGGCAACTGCGTTTCAGGCTCACACGGCACCAAGGGGACGCGGAACCAGAACATAGAGCCTTTGCCGCGTTCGCTTTGCATGCCTATATCGCCGCCGAACAAATCCACCAAGCCTTTGCAAATCGCCAGTCCGAGCCCGGCGCCGCCAAATTGGCGTTGCGTTTCCTGGTCGGCATGCTCAAACCGCTTGAAGATAAACGACTGCAGTTCTGGATTGATACCGACGCCACTGTCTTTGACTTCAAACAACAGCGAATTGTTGTCGCGCTGAATATGGAGTTGCACCAGACCGCTGTGGGTGAATTTGAAAGCGTTATCGATCAGATGACACAGCACCTCTTTCAACCGGACCGCATCGGTGATCACGTACTCTGGCAATTGCGGACTCAAGCGCGCACGGAATTGCACCGGGCTGTCCGCCGGTTGATTGAAATGCTGCACGCATTCATCAAAGGCCGACCGCAAGCGTATGGGCTTTAATTGCAGCGGCATGCGTCCGGCTTGTATTTGCGAAAAATCCAGAATTTGATTGATGAGTGTCAACAGGCGTTCGGTCGAGTCCCTGACCAACTCCACAGTGCTCAAGCCTGCCGGGTCGCCGATGAGCTCGTTGCGAATCACATCGTTAAAGCCCAAAATAGCATTCATGGGCGTTCTCAACTCATGCCCCACAGAGGCCAGAAACTGGTCTTTATAAGACTCGGCATTCAGCAGTGCTTCGCGGGCCTCGCTCAATTGCCGGTTGCGTTCATTGACTTCTTCCAACTGATTCAGATAGATACGCTGGTAAATCAACAAACCGCCCAGCAGGCTGAATGCAGTGAATGCGTAATTGCCCAGCGCCCAAAACAAGTGCGGCTGGCTGTATACATAGCTGACCGGCAGCCAGCCGGTTTCGGTCAAGGGAATGAATGCCAGCACTGACAGCATGACCAGACAGATCCAGAGTAACGAGTCTCGCCAGCCCAGTAAAAAAACCGCAGGGACAGGCAGCACCATCAGCCAGATCATGGTGGTTGAAAACAGTCCGCCGGAAATCCCTACGGCATACAAAATCAGAGTGGCGGATTGAAGCAGCAGCAAATGGGTGCACCGGCGCAACGGCCATTTCAGGCCCCAAAAGGCAAAGCCTGTGAGCAAGGTGCCAAGTATGGCCAACCAAAAAGCGAGATCAAATGCAAACGGCCCGGTCAGCAGCAAGAAAATCAACTGGTTGATTAGCGTGGCGGCAAAAAAAATGCCAAAGCCCCAGCTTTGCTGACCTTTGGCTTGGGTCGGCAAGTGTTTGTAAAGTGATTGAAGCCAATCGACCATGAGAATGACTGTCAGTGGCAGATTTAGGCGGAATGCAGTGCTTTTTCGATGTCAGCTGCCAGCGTGGATGGTTTGTCGATGCTGGCGTAACGTTTGATTACCTGTCCGTCCCGTCCGACCAGAAACTTGGTGAAATTCCATTTGATGCCTTGGCTGCCCAGCAGTCCCGGCGCTTGTTGCTTAAGCCATTGAAACAGCGGGTGTGCGCTGTTGCCGTTGACTTCAATCTTCTCCATCATGGCAAAGCTCACGCCATAATTTTTTTGGCAGAACGCGCCTATTTCAGCATTGCTGCCCGGGTCTTGTGCGCCGAACTGGTTGCACGGAAAGCCCAGTACCACCAAGCCTTTGTCGGCATACGTTTGATGCAATTGTTCCAGTCCGGCGAACTGCGGCGTGAAGCCGCAGGCGCTGGCGGTGTTGACGATCAACAGCACTTTGCCCCGATGATGGGATAAAGACAGCGTATGTCCGTCCAGACCGACAGCTTGAAAATCGTAAATAGAGGAGGCGTTCATCAGGGTTCCTTGGAATGATGTTGAATTGTCGCCAGTATGGCGGCAAACACAATCATTAATCCACCCAGCCATTGACGCGCCGATAGTTCGGAAGCGCCCATGTATACAGAGGAGGCCGAGGCAAAAATGATCTCTGACAGCATGATCAAAGCAGTTGTATTTGCCGGTAATCGGGCTGCGCCGTATTGCAGGCTGAGGTTGGATAAAAGCAAACACAGCGCAAGTCCAAGTACCAGCGGCCACCAACTGGTGTCGGCGGGCAGGCTCACCAAGCCAAAAGGGACCAAGACCGCAGCCGCAGCCGCCGTGATGCACATGCCGCCGCCGAACATGGCGCCCATACGGTCGACCTCCGGCAAAAAAGCCAGTTTGCGCAACATGGCGTTGTTCAAAGCAAAACTGGCGCCGCCCAGCAATGCCAGGTAATCCAAGCTGCTGCTGGGCAAGGGCCAAGGTGTTTGCGGTGTTTTTAAAATCAATGACACACCAATCAGGGCCAGCGACAAGCCGGCCAATGCCATGCGATCGGGTTTTTCATTCAGCAGCCACCATGCGAATACCACCGACCAGGCCGGCATGGTGTAAAAAAGCAGCACCACGCGTACCACATCACCTTGCGTGATGGCCCAATTGAAACCGAAATTGGTTAAGCCCGAGCCCACGAACAACCACCAGAGTTGAGGATGCTCACGCAGGCTTTTCAGCCACTGCGGGCGCATGAGGCTGATGATAAAAAACGACAAGCTGTACATCAGTGCGGTCGCCCACAAGGGATGCAGCCCGAGAGATTGCATTTCTCGAAACGGCCACCAGCTCAGTCCGAAGATCAGCGCATTGGCCAGCAAGGCCAATACCGGCCCAAGCAAGCTGACGGACACGGTTCAGTGTCCCTGGTCTTGGCGGGCGATATCCATCAGGCGCTCGACCTCATCGCGGTGTTGCACGCAGTTGCCAGCGTGCCAGCGCTGTATCAGCCACATATTGCCGGCCACAAACAGTCCAAAGCCCACAATGGCCGCAAACGCACTCAAGCCCAGACCTGTGGCCAGCGAATACACGCCGCCTAGCGCCAGTATGCAGGCCTGCTCGTTGAAATTTTGTACAGCGATAGAGCGGCCCGCACCCATCAGGTTGTGGCCCCGGTGCTGCAGCAAAGCGTTCATAGGCACCACCAGAAAACCGCCCAAGCCGCCCAGCAGAATGAAGAACGGCGCGGCAATCCACACGTTGTTGATGAAATTCATCACCAGAATTAACAAGCCCATGGCTATGCCTAGTACCATGACGCGCGGTGCATCAATCAGCTTCATGCGCAATGATGCAATGACCGCACCGGCGGCGGTGCCGATGGCGACCACTCCGACCAGGGATGACGCCTGGGTTGTCGAGTAGCCCAAAGCCACCGAACTCCAGGCCAGTACGATGTAGCGCAGGTTGCCGCTGGCGCCCCAAAATAAAGTGGTGGTGGCCAGTGAAATCTGGCCCAGTTTGTCGGTCCACAAGAGTTTGTTGCAGCGCCAGAAGTCGGGCGCCAACGCCAACAGGTTGTAAGCCAGGCTGTGTTCAGTTTGGCTGCGTAGTGGCACCAAAGTCACGCCGGTTTCTGGGATGCGTGTATTGAACCAGGCGGCCAGCATATACAAAAACACAATCACGCTGATGGCGGCTTCGGGCGGCGTGTCTATGCTGGTGTCGATCAACGGAAAGTCAATACTGAGCAGTGCGCCGGAGATATGCGGCCCCACCAGTTGCCCGCCGATCAACACCCCCAGAATAATAGAACTGATGGTCAGGCCTTCGATCCAGCCATTGGCTTTGACCAGCAGCGAAGCTGGCAGCAATTCGGTGAGGATGCCGTATTTGGCCGGTGAATAAGCCGCTGCGCCCAAACCCACGATGGCGTAGGACAGCAAGGGGTGAGAGCCGAACAGCATCATCAGGCAGCCCAGCACTTTGATGCCGTTGCTTAAGAACATGACCTGACCCTTGGGCCTTGAGTCGGCAAAGGCGCCGACAAAAGGCGCCAGCACCACGTAGAACAAAGCGAACATGGGCACCAGTGCGGCGCGCTGCCATTCGGCGCCGCCGGAAGCCGTGATCATTTCAACCGCGGCAACGAACAAGGCGTTGTCAGCCAGAGAGCTGAAAAACTGCGCCGCCATGATGGTGTAAAAACCGCGCTTCATACCAGAGAAGGCCCGGCAGTCAAGCAGTGGGGGTGAGACATAAAGGAGTCAATATTCAAGATACAGGCCTTGTAGCCTGTCGGTTATATCACGCCGATTCAGGCTGCCTGCGCCCTGCGACAATCCCCGTCATGCCACGTCCTTTACAAGCGGTTATTCATACACAAGCTTTGCGCCATAACCTGGGGCGTTTGCGCCAGTCCGCCCCGCAAACCCGGGTCTGGGCGGTGGTCAAAGCCAATGCTTACGGCCATGGGTTAGCGCAGGTATTTGACGGTTTGCGCGGCGCTGACGGTTTTGCGTTACTGGATTTGAACGAGGCGCAAACCTTGCGTGATCTGGGTTGGCGCGGCCCGGTTTTGTTGCTTGAAGGTGTGTTCGAGCAACGCGATCTGGAGCTGTGCTCGCGTCTGGACTTGTGGCATGTGGTGCACCATGAAGCGCAAATCGACATGCTGAGCAAACACAAAACCCAGGTACCGCAGCGCGTGTTTTTAAAAATGAACTCCGGTATGAATCGCTTGGGCTTCACGCCACAGGCGTTTCGCTCTGCCTGGGTGCGGCTCAACGCTTTGCCGCAAGTCGATGAAATTTCGCTAATGACACATTTCGCCCGCGCGGATGACGCGCACGGTGTGGAGGATCAGCTGAGCGTTTTTGCGCAGCACAGCAATGATTTCCCCGGTGAACGCAGCCTGGCCAACAGCGCGGCGGTGTTGCGGCATGGCGCGCGTGAAGACGTGACTGCCGACTGGGTGCGCACCGGTATCGCCATGTACGGCAGTTCGCCTGACCATGGGTTGCATGATGCCGCTCATTGGGATTTACGCCCTGCCATGAGTTTGCGCAGCCGGCTGGTCGGAATGCAGCCACTCAAGGCGGGCGACAGCGTGGGTTACGGCGGCACGTTCACCGCAACGCAGGATATGACGGTGGGCATCGTCGCCTGCGGTTATGCCGACGGTTATCCGCGCCACGCGCCTACTGGCTCGCCGGTGTTAGTCAACGGTGTGCGTACCCGCACGCTGGGGCGGGTGAGCATGGATATGTTGTGTGTGGATTTGTCCGGGTTGCCTTCGGTGGTGATAGGTGACGAAGTGACTTTGTGGGGCTGCGCTTCCAGTGGTGAACTTCTGTGTATCGATGAAGTCGCGGCGGCGGCGGGGACTGTGGGATATGAACTCATGTGCGCGCTAGCGGCCAGGGTTGCAGTCACTGCGGATTGAAGACGCGGTTTAGGCCGACCCTTCCGTAGGGATTGGCATTCCTGCGGTTCTTTAAAGACACGCTTTGGCCGAACCATCCGGTGCGATTTTTTTCTGCGCTGTCGCTGGAAAAAAACGCCCCCTCCGATTCGGCCTGAAGTGATATTTGAGGTTTGCCTGGTGTTTCTTTTGCCGTGACTGGTTGATATGTCTAACCGCAGAAATGCTGTCGGGGAAATACGTCGAGTGGACAAACGACATGGCGGGCGGGCCGACGCGAAAGTCATGGCTTTGCCATGGAGAGCGGTGACCGTCCCGTCATGGCGTGAGTACTTTGCTTAAGGGCGTCGCCGCATGTCGCAAGGTAAATCAAATCAATTCAAACGAATGAACAGACTTACCTCGCAAACAGGACGGGTCAATTGAAAGATGGAATTTGCTGGTTACTTACCCAAAGTAGCAAATCCAGATGTCGTACCGTCTGGCCAAACGGTCACAGTCACGGCAGTCAGCGAATGCGTACCACTGGCACCTGCATATTTACCTGTACCACCAGTCCAGGTGTAGGAGCCAGTGCTCGGGCAGCCAGGACCGGCACAGCCAGAAGACGACACCTTCCATGTCAAATAAACTTTATCGCCACCTGCATCGCTGTAAATGCAAGTCCCACCGGCGTCACTTACTTTTCTACCAAAATCAAAAGCATAGTAGCCTGGACATTTGACGCTGGCTTTGTTCAACACACTGCCTTCACCTTTGTCGTTAAACAAAGTGCCGCTGAATTCACCCACCCAGTAGTATTGACCTTTGTCCAGTTCATAGGTTTTACCAACGCCCATCCATCCATACTGCCCGGTCAGATTGATGTCAGATGCATAACTTGTTCCGGAAATCAGAAAACCTGCAATCAGCGTCGTCATCAATTGATATAGCTTTTTCATCTCATTACCTTTTTTGAAAAAGAGCAAAATAGCTCTGATTCAAGTTTAGTAATACGTAAAAATAAGTCGTGTATAAATTATTAAAAGTTATTAAATATTATTAAATTAGTTAAATAATCTAAGCATGGTCTGAATAATTGGAACCTGACCCCAATTAAGAATTAACCGATCAACGCTTCAGCCTGTTGGGTAATCCGCGCAATCAACACAGCAGCCGACGGCGCATCCCTCAGCAAACCCACCGCCTCGCCCACCGTCACATGGGCGCGGTCGAAATCTTGCACCGCCACACCCGCCTCATAGTCGGCGCGGGCCGCCTCCGGCGCTTGACGCAATTCATCCATGCGCAATTCCCATTCCCGGTGCAAACGGTTACGCAGTGCACGAAAGTCAAACTCTGGAGGCCAGTTTTTGCGCCGCAACACATCAAACACCGAAGAGCGCACCGTGTCGTCGCCATGCGCTTGCAAAGCCGCAGCGACCGCCCCGCTGGATGCCAGACTTTCAGCACTCGCCCACAAACGCGTGCCCATCAACACACCGTCTGCACCCAACATCAGCGCGGCTGCCAGTCCACGCCCGTCCGCGATGCCCCCGGCCGCCAGCAGCAAGGTGGATGGTGATTGCCCCGCTAAGGCATCAGCCAATTCAGGCACTAGACTGAAGGTGGCGCGTCCTTGTAAACCTTGCATGCCGTGGCCGCCAGCTTCAGCACCTTGCGCCACGATCACTGCTGCACCTGCTTCTAAACACTGAGGCAATTGCTCAAGCCGTTGTATCTGGCAGATCAAAGGGACGCCGCGTTTGGCAATGCGCGCGGCATAAGGGCGAGGGTCGCCAAAGGACAGCATCAGCGCTGCCGGTGTATGTGGCTGGTCCAGCAGCCAGTCCAAGGTACTGGCATCCACATCCATCTTCCAAGTGATAAAGCCGCAACCTAAGCGTTTAAGCGCAGTCGCTTCACTTGAAAGTAAATGCAATGCCAATGCATGCTGAGTTTGCAACCATGACAGTTCACCGTAACCGCCTCCCAATAAACCCAATGCGCCTGCATGGGCACATGCTGATGCGAGTGCGCCGCCTGCTGCCTGCGCCATAGGCGCTAGGGCAATCGGTGTATTTAAATGAAATGCCGTAGAAAAATGTGATTTCATAGACACATTATCAACAATGAGGCTGTCGCAACCTAGACAGATTTGTGTTGTCGCGCGGGAAAACCCATGCGCCACCCACGTACTTCGGTCCTAAAGTGAGCTTCAGCTGTTGCGGCAGTTGTCCAAGGCAGCATCATCAAGCCCGTTGAACGCAGATTCAATCCAGCGGGCCATTGTTCATTCCCTTTTCAGGAGAAGGTTTACATGCGTTTATTGGCTCAACTTCAAATTTCCAAGCTCACCGGCATGCTGGCCTTTGCCTTGCTGGCTACGGCTGCGCTGGCACAAAACTACGGCAAGCCTCAAGTGGTGGTGCCGCCGTCAAACTTCAAAGGAGTGCACGGCTTGGCGGTTGACAACCAAGGCCGTTTGCTGGCGGGTAGCGTGGTGGGCATGTCCATCACGCAGGTGGATTTGAAATCCGGCAAGGGAACCATATTGGTTGATGCGCCGCAAGGTCAGGCGGACGACATCGCCATCGGGCCCAAAGGTGAAATGGCCTGGACCTCGTTTTTACAAGGCGTGCTGCGTATCCGTGACAACGACAGCGCACCGATACGCGTGATTGCCAAAGACCTGCCCGGCATCAATTCGCTGGCCTTTGATCAACAAAGCGGCAAGCTGTATGCATCGCAAGTGTTTTTGGGTGATGCCTTGTGGGAAATTGATGTGACCGGCGCCGCAGCGCCGCGCTTGATCAAAAAAGGCATGGGCGGTTTGAACGGGTTTGAAGTTGGCAAAGACGGTTGGATCGTCGCCCCACTGTGGTTCAAGGGGCAGATTGTCAAAGTCAACCCGGCCGACGGCGAGATGAAAATCATCAACAGCGAATTCAAAGTGCCTGCCGCTGCCAACTATGACAGCAAGGGCAATATCTGGGTGGTGGACACCAAAACCGGCGGCTTGTACAAAGTCAATGCCGCAGACGGTAAACGCACGCTGGTCGCGCAACTGGACACCGGCCTGGACAACTTGGCGCTCGATAAAAACGACAACATCTATGTCTCCAACATGGTGGACAACGGCGTACAACTCGTCGATGCAAACACAGGCAAAGCCACGCAAATCACCAAAGGCGGCATGTCTGCCCCCGGCGGCATCAAGTTGTCTGAAGACGGTAAAACTTTGTATGTGGCGCACCTGTTTGGTTTGCGAGCGGTCGACACTGCCAGCGGCAAACTCACTGACATTGCACGCATGCACGGCGACCCCATCGAATACCCGTTTGCTGTCACCTTGTCCAAAGACCACTATGTGATGTCGAGCTGGTTCACCGGCACGGTGCAATTGCTCAACCGCAAAGACAAGAGCACAAAAGCCATGGCGCATGGCTTGGCCGCGCCCATGGATGCGGTTGAATTGGCCAATGGCAATGTGTTGGTGCTAGAGCTGGCAGCAGGCGCGTTGACCCAATTGAGCGGCACCGACTTGCATGACAAAAAACAAGTGGTCACTGGCTTGCAAGGGCCGACCCAAATGATTATTGGCAAAGATGGTGCCGTGTATGTCACTGAACTGTCGGGCCGCTTGCTGCGCATCGACACCGCAGATTGGAGCCAGAAAACCATCGCCGAAGGACTGGCCGGACCGGAGGGCTTGGCTCAGGCTCCATCGGGCAAATTCATTGTGGCGGAGGCTGTCAAACGTCAGTTGACTGAAGTCGATCCTGCCAACGGCAACAAGCGTGTGATTGCCTCTGACTTGCCCATAGGCTTTGAAGCCGGTCCCGGTTTGCCGCCGCCTTATCTGACCACGGGTGTGGCTGTGGCCTCTGACGGCACTGTGTATTTCAGCGCCGACCGTGACAACGGTGTTTACAAAATCAAACCGAATTAAGTCATTGGCTGTTTAAATAAAAAACCCGCCCGGGAGACCAGGCGGGTTTTTTAGATCTAAGAAAAAAAGGTTTTAGTCCACAAGCGCCTGCGCCACCAAGGTCTTCAACAGTCGTCTGTAATAAGCGCGTGTCGGGCCAGGCGACTGAGACATGAACACGCCGCAAATCTGCTCTTTGGGGTCGGCCCAGAAATACGTGCCCGCATAGCCCGCCCACATGAATTCGCCCGCGCTGCCGTGCACAGGTGCAATACCGTCGCCTTGCCTCACTAAAAAGCCCAGACCGAAGGTGTAACCCGGTGCGCCAAATAGCAACTGGCCCGGGCTGACCGGTGTGGCGATCGCGGTGCCCAAATGGTCCGAGGTCATGAGTTGCACGGTCGAGCGCGACAGTATGCGCGCGCCTTCGAGTTGACCGCCGTTCAACATGGCTTGGCAAAATCGCAAATAGTCTGGTGCTGTGCTGACACCGCCCGCGCCGCCCGAGTCATTGCCTGGGGTTTGGCTGACATCGATCAACTTATTCGGTAGGCCGGTGGCCGGGTCGGTGGGGAAAGGTTCGGCCACGCGGCCTGCGTTGGCGGCAGAAACGGTAAAGCCGGTCTCGTGCATTTTCAAAGGCTTGAACAAACGCTCTTGCATGAAGTCGTTGAGTCGCTGACCGGTGACGGCCTCGATGACGCGGCCTTGAATGTCCACCGACAAGCTGTATTCCCAGGTGGTGCCGGGTTGTTGCGCCAACGGTGCTTTGCCCAGGCGCTCGGCCATTTCTGTGCCGCTCAAGTTGCGCGCGTCAAAGTCGCGTGCGCTGATGTACACCCCGGCGTCGGTGTAAGCCTGCTTGACCAGCGTGTTTTTGGTCAGCTCGCCATACGTTAAGCCGGAAGTGTGGCGCAGCAAATCCTGAACGGTGGGTTCTTTGTTGGCCGCCACCAGTTTGAAGCTGACACCGTTGTAAAGCGGGTCCAAAGTGGCGACGCTGACCATGGGGTTTTTAAAAGCAGGCAGGTGCTTGGACACCGGGTCGGCGAGTTGTACTTTGCCGTCTTCGACCAGCATCATCAGCGCGACCGACACCAGCGGTTTGGTCATGGAGTAAATGCGAAACACCGAATCGGTTTGCATGGGCGTGTTGGCCGCGTTGTTCAAACTACCGAAGGCCTTGCTGTAAACCAGCTTGCCTTTGCGCGCCACCATCACCACCGCGCCGGGTAATTTGCGACTGTCAATATCGGCTTGGAAATTGCTGGTGATTTTCTCCAGGCGCTGCGTCGACATACCCACAGACTCCGGACTGGCTGTGGCCAGGCCTTGCGACAAGCTCAGACCGGTGTGCAACAGGGCGGCAGCGGCCAGCAGCGACAAACGGCCACTGCAATAGCGGGAACGCAAACCGCGGTTGGCAGACAAAGACACAACCGCAGCGCGGCCAAAGTAAGCAATATCAAACACGGTCAATCTCCTGAAGAATGAAAACGACTGGCTAGCCAGACCAGCAACAACACCGGCACACCGAGCATGGCGGTCCCGGTGAAAAACCACGCATAACCGGCGGCATCAACCGCTACACCTGAAAACCCGGCTAAAAACTTAGGTAACAACAACATCAGCGAACTGAACAACGCGTACTGCGTGGCCGAATACTGCACATTGGTCAGCGATGACAAATACGCAATAAAAGCAGCAGATGCAATGCCGCTGCCCAGATTTTCAGTGGAAATCACGGCTATCAAAGCGTACACGTCATGGCCGTGCAGCGCCAGCCAGGCAAACAGCAGATTGTTAAAGATACTGAGCACCGCGCCAATCATTAAGACTTTCATCACACCCCAGCGCAGCACCATAGAGCCGCCTATGAACGCGCCCACCAAGGTCATGACCACGCCGTAGAGTTTGGAAACCGTGGCGACTTCTTCTTTGCTGTAACCCATGTCCACATAAAACGGATTGGCCATGATGCCCATGACAATATCGCTGATGCGGTAAGTGCCGATCAGCGCCAGCAACAACACCGCATGCCAGCGGTAGCGACGCACAAATTCGGCAAATGGCGCAATCACTGCGACTTGCAGCCATTCACGTACGCCGTGCGCCGGTGGTAAATCCACATGGAGCGGCTCTTTGGAGAACCACACGGTGACCATGCCCACAGCCATAGACACCGCCATGGTGGCATAGGCCACCGCCCAGGCGTTGTCCTGGTAAGTGCCGATCGGCAAACCGACGGTTTCCGCCTTAGCGGCAATCCAAAACACGCCCGCGCCAGCCCAGATCATGCCCAGCCGGTAGCCGGTCTGGTAGCTCGCGGCGAGCACGGCTTGCAAACGGGCTTGCGCAGACTCGATGCGGAATGCGTCCAGCGCAATGTCTTGCGTGGCCGAGCCGAAAGCGGTGAGTAGCGCAAAGCCCACCAGCGGGGTCAAAGAGACTTGCGGGTTGCTGAAGGCCATGCCCAGCAAACCGGCAATCACGCACACTTGAGCCAACAGCAACCAACTGCGGCGTCTACCTAACAAACCGGTCAATAGCGGCAATGGCAAGCGGTCCACCAGCGGAGCCCAAGCCCATTTAAGGCCGTATGTCAGACCCACCCAGCTTAAAAATCCGATAGTGGCGCGGTTAATACCGGCCTCACGTAACCTGAAACTCAGCGTACCCAGCACCAGCAACAACGGCAAGCCGGCAGCAAAACCCAGCGCCAGCATGCGCAAGCTGCTGGGACTGAGGTAAATCATCATGGAATCCGCCCAGCGCAAAGGCGCGGTCTTCAGAGTTGGGTTATCGTTCATACCTTGTATTGTGATGCGGACACGCTAGACCAGAACACCATGCTCTCGAAACGACAATTTATGTACCACTGCGCAGGCTGTGCGCTCGGCCTGTCTGCGTCCTCCCTGCTGGCGCGAGAGGGCGTGGAAGTCGGCAAAACCTCGGCCTTCGCCAACCTGGTGCCCGCCGCACAGGTTGAGGGCTCGGCCAATCAACAATACGCGCAAATGCTCAAGCAGGCGCGCGAGAAAAATGCTTTGGGTGCAGACGATCATCCCGAGGTGATTCGCCTGCGGGCCATTGCGCAAAAGCTGATTCCCCACAGCTACGAATGGAACGCTCGGGCGCGCGAATGGAAATGGGAAATCAACCTCATCGGTTCGTCACAAATCAATGCGTTTTGCATGCCTGGCGGCAAGATCGCTTTCTACCACGGCATTCTGGACAAACTGCAACTCAACGACAACGAGGTCGCCATGGTCATGGGCCATGAAATCGCCCACGCGCTGCGCGAACACGCCCGCGAGCGCATGGGAAAAAGTGAAGCCACCAATGTGCTCGCCAGCATCGGCAGCGCTATCGCGTCGGCGTATTTCAAAGTCGATCCGAACCTGACCGATACCGTGGCCAAGCAAGGCGCCAATTTGTTGAATTTGAAGTTCAGCCGCGAAGACGAGACCGAGGCCGATTTGGTTGGCATGGAGCTGGCCGCGCGCGCCGGTTACGACCCGCGTTCGGGTGTCAGCTTGTGGCAAAAAATGAGCGCTGCCAACAAAGGTGCCCCGCCGCAATGGCTGAGCACCCACCCCTCTGGTAGTAGCCGCATCAAGGAAATCGAAGCTAATCTCGACAAAGTCATGCCCTTGTATGAAAGATCAGCCCAAGCCAAACCATAAGGCCGGTGCAGACCCTTGGGGCGCTGAATCCGCATTGATAAATAAACCGGTGCCTTGAAGCAGCTTGCGTTGCCAAGATGGCAGCTCATCTCAACGACTGAGTGCGCGGGCTTTGATTTCCTCAAAACCGGCAGGTAAAGGGTGAAGGTCCAGCCGCTGACCGGCTTTGACCAATTGACTTGGCACCTCATGGCCGATCAAGTCCGGCAAATACCGGGCGACTGTCAGCAAAGCAGCCAAGTCCACGCCGCAGTCATAACCCATTAGTTGCAAGGCATGCACCACTTCTTCGCTGCACACATTGCCGCTGGCGCCGGGCGCATAAGGGCAGCCGCCTATGCCGCCCAAGGACGTGTCGAACCGGTAAGCACCTGCATCTATCGCCGCCAGTATGTTGGCCAGACCCATGCCGCGCGTATTGTGGAAATGCAGCGTCAACACAGACGCCGGCCATTGCGCCAGAAAGGCGCGTGTCAAAGCATGGACTTGGCCAGGGTAAGCCATGCCGGTGGTGTCGCACAGGCTGATGCCGGTCACGCCAGGTGTGTCCATGATGCGACGGCACCAGTCCATGACTGTGTCTGCGTCTACCTCACCTTCCATGGGGCAGCCGAAGGCGCACGACAGCGACACATTCAGCGCCACACCGGCGTCTTTGGCGTATGCCCCCGCTGCAGTTAAAGCACTGAACGATTGCGCTTGCGTCATACGCAGGTTGCTGAGGTTGTGGCTTTCAGTGGCTGACAACACCATGTTCAATTCGTTGGCGCGCGCGGCAACGGCGCGCTGCGCGCCCTTGAGGTTGGGGACAAGGGCGCTGTAGATGACACCGGGTTGGCGCGTGATTTCGTTCATCACAATTTCTGCGTCTTTCAAAGCCGGTATGGCCGTTGCCGACACAAATGCCGTCACTTCGATGCGAGTCAGACCGCATTGCGACAAAGCATTGAGCAGCGCGATCTTGTCTTCGGTGGCGACAAATTGCGCCTCGGATTGCAAGCCGTCGCGCATGCCTACCTCTTGCAATTCAATGCGGCGCTGTTGGCCGTCCCAGACCTGTGTCATGCAATCACCTTTTTGTCTCGGAGCATTTGAATCTGGTTAGGGTTAAGCCCCAACTCCGCCAGCACGCTGTCGGTGTCCTCGCCCAAGCCCGGGGCGCTGCTGCGTATGCTGCCGGGCGTGTCAGATAACTTGGGCACGATGCCCGGCACTGTGATTTGATGACCGTCGCGGGTCTGCTGTGTCAGCAGCATGCCGCGTGCCTGGTAGTGCGGGTCTTCGGCGATGTCACGCGCGGTGTAGACGCGCCCTGAAGGCACTTGTGCGGCGGCCAGCAAGGCCAGCACCTGTTTGACTTGCAGGCCCCGCGTCCAGTCCTCAATGGCTTTGTCAATCTCTTCAATACGCGCCACACGACCACTGTTGTCTGAGAGTGAAGGGTCGGCAGCCAGATCTGTCCTGCCTATGGTGTCCATCAGCCGTTTGAAAATGCTGTCGCCATTGCCGCCGATCAACACCAAACCGTCGCTGCACCTGTAGGCGTTGGACGGCGCAATGCCCGGCAAACTGGCGCCTGCCGGTTCGCGAACCACGCCGAAAGCACTGTATTCAGGTATCAGGCTTTCCGTGACATTGAACACGGACTCGTACAGCGCTACATCGATCATCTGCCCTTTGCCGCCGTTGTTTTGCCGGTGGTAGAGCGCGGTCAATACGCCGATGACACCGTGCAACGCTGTCAGCGTGTCGCCGATAGACACGCCACAGCGCACCGGAATTTCGCCAGGGTTGCCGGTCAGATGGCGCAAGCCGCCCATGGCTTCGCCGATGACGCCGAAACCCGCCTGGTCGCGGTAGGGTCCCGTCTGGCCGTAACCGGAGATGCGCAACATGATCAGCCTAGGGTTGAGCGCCGACAGCGCTTCATAAGACATGCCCCATTTCTCCAGCGTGCCAGGCTTGAAGTTTTCAATCAGCACATCGGCTTGTGCGACCAATTGACGTGCTATGTCCTGACCCTCAGTGCTTCTCAGGTCCAACGCTACCGAGCGCTTGTTGCGCGATTGCACCTGCCACCAGACCGAGGTGCCGTCTTGTTTCAAGCGCCAGTTGCGCAAAGGGTCGCCGCTGCCCGGAGTTTCAATCTTGATCACATCGGCGCCGAAGTCGCCCAGTGTTTTGCCGGCGAACGGTCCGGCGATCAATTGGCCCATCTCAACGACTTTCAAGCCTTGCAATGCGCCGGGTGACAAGCTGTGAGGTGCAGCGGTTGGGTTCATGGTGTGCTTGGGGTCGGTCCGGGAAAGAAGATGCATCGCATAGAGGCAAATATAGTCGTTTGCCAACCAGTCTTCTTCGTGGCGACGACCCAGGGCGCCTAGTTTGAAAGCTACGCTGATTGAACCGGCTGCAGACTTTGATGTTTCCCCAGGCCGTATCAGCGAGGTGGTGAATGGCTTTTGCCCGATTTAGGTCTTGTTAATGCTAGTTAAACTTTAAGAGAGTAAAAAACCACCGCCAAAATGGGCGATGGTTCAGGCAGTGATTCAGTTCTTATAGACAGTACTTGTTTAATCTAGACTATCTATCGGTTATCTAACTTCAATCAGTTTCTAAATAGTTGTTTATTTAGAGCCAGTTACATAGCCTTTGGTTGTGTCAGGCTGATTTCCTGTACCTTTGGTGTTGTAGGTGATGCTCAATTTACCATCATTGTCTATAGAGCCGACAAAAGTACCCCCGCCGCCGCTCCCATCAGTGGGGCTAATTTTGCCGCTGATTTTGACGCTGTACCCGGCATCATTTAACTTAAACGTACCCGTCCATTTGGCATTGCCATATGTTTCAGAAATGGTGCCATCCTCCTTAAATGTCATTGTTCCGGTTTGGCTTGTTTCAGTACCCTTAGCAGCGCCTTTGTAGTCATAGTTGGTAAATTTGATGGTGCCTTGGAAGGTGCCTACAAAATACGACAGATTGCTCACCAAAAACCTGGCCTCTCGCGTGCACCAATATTTCAACGACACCTTGCAGCACATGCCGCAAGTAGATAAGCAAGTGTTTGCCGACACCCGGATACGCCAGAACGAAGCCAACGCAGTGCTGGAAGGCGCGGTCAATGGCAACCCTAGCTTCATCAACGAGTTATTTATTGCCAGTACTGAGTGGGGCTTCGACCTGAAAGACATCAACACACCGATATCTTTTTGGCACGGTAAGTTAGATCCCTATGTGAATTGGAAGGCCTCTGAAAAAATGGCGGCGCAGTGCCCAAACGCCAAGTTGCAATTGGTTGAAGACGCGGGGCAGTTTTTGATTTACAGCCATTGGGCGCAACTGCTGGATGAGGTGGTGGGCTTGGATGCCAGTGGTTTGCGCTGGGATATATGAGGCAAGGCAAACTGGTGATTATTTTTCAGCCGTCGGTACTTGGCTGAACAATTTAATCTTGCAAATTGCAAGTTCCATCGTCAATTTGCAAGGTTAATTAGGTGGCATCAGGCAAATCGCTTGAGCCAATCCAGCAACAAAGCGTTCACCGCTGCGCTTTGTTCGCGCTGTAAAAAATGCCCGGCATTCGGCACTTCGCGGTATTCATAAGGCCCGCCAAAACAAGCCGCTTGCTCGCGCATCAGCTCGGCGCGCATATCGTCTGCGCCGCACAAAGCCAGCGTTGGCACAGTGATGTTGTGTTGCATGGCCGCGCGCAGTGCGTGCAAGGCCGGGTCGGCTTTGGCCGGGTCGAACATGGCGCGGTAATAGGCCAGCGCGTTGACCAGCACGCCCGGTTGCAGCAAACAGTCTTTCACTTGGCGAATGTGTGGGCTGTCATCGAAACCCGGCACCGACCAGGACTGCCAGAGGTAATCAATGAAAGCCATGTCATCGGCCAATAGCGCAGCTTCGGGCAACGCAGCTTGCTGAAAAAACCACCAGTGAAACGAACGCTGTATATGCTTTGGCGTCAGCAAATGGTCGGTGACGATTTGCGGATGCGGCACCGCCATCAACACCGCGCTGTGAAGCAAGTCGGGGCGGGCAGCGCACAGCGCATAACCGATGATGGCGCCCCAGTCTTGGCCGATGTAATGCAACTTCTCGCCGGGCGTGATGGCTTCTATCAAACCGGCGATGCCGTGAACCAAACTGGCTTTGTCAAAGTAGGCGTTCTCGGCCACGCGCGAGGGCAAATAGCCGGGCAAGTAAGGCGCGATGACGCGGTAGCCAGCGTGCGAGAGCGCATTTATTTGCGAAGACCAGGACTGCGGAATGTCCGGAAAGCCGTGCACCAGCAACAGCAAAGGGCCGCTGCCTTGGGCGAGGCACACAAAGTCAACGCCGTTGGCGTGGATGTGCAGCTCTTCTTGCATGTCAGGTGCCGCCGACATAGGGGTTGGTTTTGCGCTCGCGCCCGAAGGTGCTCTCCGGGCCGTGGCCGGGAATGAACACCGTGTCGTCGCCCATGGGCCACAGGCGTTGCGTGATGCTGTCTATCAAATGCTGGTGATTGCCCTGGGGGAAATCGGTGCGGCCAATGCTGCCCGCGAACAGCACATCGCCGACAAATGCGCGGTTCATCTCCGCCGAATAAAACACCACGTGACCCGGCGTGTGGCCCGGGCAATGCCGCACAGACAGCGTGTGTTTACCCAGTGTGACCGTGTCGCCATCGGCCAGCCAACGTGTGGGCTTGAAAGGACGTGCGGGCGGAAAACCGTAAGTGGAAGCAGCCACGGGCAAACCGTCTATCCAAAACTGGTCGCCCGGGTGCGGCCCGATGATGGGCAAATTGAGTTGCTCGGCCAGATCGGCGGTGGCAGCGGCGTGGTCTAAATGCCCATGCGTGATCCAGATGTATTTGAGCGTGATGCCCAACTGCTTGCATGCTGCGAGCAACACATCGGTGTCACCGCCCGGGTCGATGACGGCAGCGGTCATGCCCTCGTCCTCCCAGACCAGAGAACAGTTTTGTTGGAAGGCAGTGACGGGGATGGTTTCGTAGTGGAGCATGGGGGTTATGTATTGTTCGATAACAAAGTAAGGATTCTCCTCAAATCTCAGGGCGATTTAATGATGAGTCCAGTCCTCTCCCAGAACTTGAGCTTGGGCTAAGACCAACTCCACAGCCACCTCGGCTTGATCGGGGGGATATTTGTATTTCTTCAAAATTCTTTTCACCATTAAGCGCAGCTTAGCTCGCACGCTTTCGCGCTCTGACCAGTCTACTGTCAGGTTTTCGCGCAAGCTTTGGGTCAGCTCTTGAGCGATCTTCTTGAGCGTTTCGTCCTGCAACTCTCGCACCGCTGACTCGTTGTTCGCCAGTGCGTCGTAAAACTTTACCTCGTCCTCGCGCAGGCCCAGCGCTTCACCACGGTTTGCCGCTTCCCGGAACTTCTTCGCCATGGCGATCAGCTCCTCCATCACCTGCGCGGTTTCGATACTGCGGTTTTGGTAACGGCGGATCACATCCGCCAGCATGTCGCTGAACTTGCGGTCTTGAACCACATTGCTTGAAAAGCGGCTTTTGATCTCGCCTTGCAACAAACGCTCCAGCAACTCTACCGCCAAATTTTTCTCCGGTAGGTTGTGCACTTGAGCCAAAAATTCGTCATCCAACAAACCAATATTGGGTTTGTCCAAGCCCACCGCCGCGAAAATGTCCACCACCTCGCCAGACACCACCGCAGTGTTGATGATTTGGCGAATCGCCAATTCACGCTCTTCGTTGGTCTTGCGTTGGGCACTGGCTTCGCGTTTGGTCAGGATTACCTTGACCGCTTGCATGAAGGCTACCTCGTCGCGGTGATCCTTGGCTTCTGGCAAAGTGCAGCACAAGCTGAACGCATGGCTCATGGCCAGTGCATGGTCAGCAAAGCGCTTTTTGCCATCTCGTTCTTTGTCTGATTGAAGGCCCAACACATGGTTAGCAGCCCCCGCCAGGGTTTTGTGGCCACCTGTCAAAAAGCCCGAATAGTCAAAGCCATACAACATGGCCCGCAGCACATCAAGCTTTTCCAACATCACGGCCAATGCTTCGCGGGCGTCCACCGTGGGCTTGCCCCTGCCTTTGCTGGCGGTGTACTCCTTCATCGCGGCTTTGAGGTCTTCGCCAATGCCGATGTAGTCCACTACCAGGCCGCCTTGCTTGTCCTTGAACACACGGTTCACACGGGCGATGGCTTGCATTAGGTTGTGGCCCTTCATGGGCTTGTCCACATACAGTGTGTGTACGCACGGCGCATCAAAACCAGTCAACCACATATCTCGCACGATCACCAGCTTGAGCGGGTCTGCCGGATCCTTAAAGCGCTTTTCCAAACGCTTCTTGGTTTGGCTGCTGTAAACATGGGGGCGCAGCAAAGCTTTGTCGCTCGCACTACCGGTCATGACGATCTTTATGGCACCATGCTCGGGGTCATCGCTGTGCCAGTCGGGGCGCATACGGGTGATTTCGTTGTATAGATGTACGCAAATCTCGCGGCTCATGGCCACCACCATGGCCTTGCCGTCTTGGGCGTTGTTGCGTTCTTCGAAATGCGCCACCAAGTCTGCTGCGACGCTGGCAATGCGAGGCTCTGCACCCACTACTTTTTCCAATGCGGCCCAATGACTCTTGAGCTTGGCTTGCTGGCTCTCTTCTTCATCCTCCGTCAGTTCGTCCACCTCGTTGTCAAGCTGACTGAGTTCGTTGTCGTTCAAGCCTAGCTTGGCCAAGCGGCTTTCGTAATAAATGGCGACCGTAGCCCCGTCTTCTTGAGCCTGCTGCATGTCATACACATGGATGTAATCGCCAAACACCGAGCGCGTATCGCGGTCGGTGCTGCTGACAGGCGTTCCTGTGAATGCTACAAAGGTGGCGTTAGGCAACGCATCCCGTAGATGTTGTGCATACCCGGCTTGGTATCTGATGGTGTCTCCGGGGGGCGCAAATTCGGCAGGGCTGGCCACACTTTTACCGTCGCCTGTGACCAATGCGGTGGGTGGGTTTGATAAATCTTTGACTTTGCGCGATTTCAACTTCGCTTCAAAACCATATTGCGTGCGATGTGCCTCATCGGCCATCACCACAATGTTGCGACGCCGGGACAAGATCGGAAAAACGTCTTCGTCTTCACCCGGCATGAACTTTTGAATAGTGGCAAAGATGATGCCGCCAGAAGGGCGGTTGTCCAGCAACTCGCGCAATCGTTGGCGCGTGGTGGCTTGCTGGGGTTGTTCGCGCAGCAGGTCTTGGCTCAGGCTGAACACACCCAGCAACTGTCCATCAAGGTCATTGCGGTCGGTGATGACCACGATGGTCGGGTTCTCCATTCGGGGCTCTTGCATCACACGGGCCGCAAAGCAAGTCATGGTGATGCTCTTGCCACTTCCCTGCGTGTGCCAGACAACGCCACCTTTGCCACGACGCGTGGCTTCATCGGTGCTGGCTGCGGTGACGACGTGCTCTACCGCTGCTCGCACGGCGTGAAACTGGTGATATCCCGCCACTTTTTTGATCAAGGTGCCATCGTCTTCAAATAGAACGAAGTAGCGCAGGTAATCCAGCAGATAAGCCGGGGCCAGCACACCACGGACCAAGGTTTCCAGTTCTTGGAATTTACCCAATGGATCCAGTGCTATGCCATCAATCGTTCGCCACTGCATGAAGCGTTCGGCATTGGCCGACAGTGACCCCATGCGCGCCTCGGTGCCGTCGGAAATAACCAGTACCTCGTTGAAGGTGAACACATCGGCAATCTGAGCTTTGTAGGTCTGAATCTGGTCGTAAGCCTTCCAGATGTCGGCATTCAGATCGGCAGGGTTCTTGAGTTCAATCAGCACCAGCGGCAAACCGTTGATAAACAAAATGATGTCGGGCCTGCGCGTGTGGCGCGGCCCCTTGATGGTGAACTGCTGCACCGCCAGCCATTCGTTGGCTGTGATGTTGTGCCAATCGACCAAGCGCACAAAGTCGCCCCGCGTCTCGCCGTCCTTTTGATACTGCACCGGCACACCCGCCACCAACAAACGGTGAAACGCCCGATTACCCGATAGCAGTGCAGGCTGCCCCAAATCCAGCACTTGTTTGAACGCGTCTTCGCGGGCCGCGGCAGGCACCGTGGGGTTCAGCCGGTCAATGGCCGCACGCAAACTTACGGTCAACACCACCTCACGGGTGCTGGCACGCTCTAGGCGCGGGTCCAAGTGGTCCAGGTCACGGGCGTTGAGTGGCGTGTAGCCAACCGAGGCCAGCCAGCCAAGGGCTTCTTGTTCGAGTTGGTCTTCGGTCATATGCTCAAAAAATCGAGTTTTCTATACATATCCGTACCAACGTACATAGAAAACGTCACATTTAATCTTTCAAAGTTTGAAGAATAACCGTTTATCGCTGAATTGCTCTAAAATCGATTCACGCCGTGACTGCGCCGATAACAGCAGGATTGAGGGCAACCTCAACACGGCGCCCTCTTCTATCAGTGGTGTTACTTTTAACATCACCAGCCTTTCGGAAACTTCACCACCCCATAGCCCTCGATCTTGCCAGCAGGCGAAGATCTAAAAGCGCTGGTTATTTGATCCGCAAATCGCCTATCAGTCGTGCTGAATGCTCTGTAAACAGCGCCAGGGTTTGTGCAAAGTTGGTGATGGCGCGGCCTTCGCGCTGCCACAGGCCGCTTTCTATTTGGTGCGTGAGCACACTGCGGCTCCAGCCGTGGGCCTGGGTTTGCTGGACGTAATAAAGGGCTTCGTCGGGCTCTTTGCACTTGGACAGGATGGCCAGGTTGTGCCCCCACGGAATGGCGGTCAATTGGGCAACAAGCTGTTGCCCAATTGACGCGGCTTGCCAAAACGCACGCCACTGCCGGATGTATTTCAGATTGCGCTCGGAAAACCCTTTCACCTCGGGGAACTCACGCATCAGGTCCGCACTGAGCTGGGTCAAAAAACCCTGCCCCCACGCCACGGTGCTCTGGCGGGCTACGATGTCTGCGCCCAGATCCCAATAGAACGCCAGTACGGCAGAGTTAACCGCCACGGCCGCCTTGAGCTGCACCTGCCGAAAGCGCCCCTTGAGGTCTGCCAGCCACTGGCGGTACTCGGGGCTTGTGGCTGAAAGCTCAGAACTCATACCCCAGCCCCCCCAGCTTCTGGCGAATCAGCGTGTCCAGCTCTGCGCCCTTGGCCATTTGCTCGCCCAGTTTGGCGGTGAGTGTTTGCATCTTGTTGGCAAAGGCTTCGTCGTCATCTTCCACTTCTTCTGCGCCCACGTAGCGACCGGGGGTGAGCACATGGCCGTGCTGGGCAATCTCGGCCAACGGGACGCTTCGGCAAAAGCCTGCAATGTCTTGATAGTCACCCGTGCCTGATCGCCACGCGGCCACGGTTTGGCTGATGCGGGCTATCACTTCGTCGGTCAGCTCGCTTTGCACGCGGCTGATCATGGTGGCAAGTTTCCGGGCGTCGATGAACAGCACTTCGCCCTTGCGCTTTTTCTGTTTGGCCAGGAACCACAAGCACGCGGGGATTTGCGTGTTGAAAAACAGCTGGCCGGGCAGGGCCACCATCACTTCCACCACATCGGCATCCACCATCGCAGCGCGGATTTGGCCTTCGCTGTTTTGGCTGCTGCTCATGCTGCCGTTGGCCAGCACAATGCCGGCCCTACCTGTGGGCTTGAGGTGGTGCAGGATGTGTTGTAGCCAAGCGTAATTGGCGTTGCCTTGCGGTGGCGTGCCATAGACCCAGCGTGCGTCGCCATCCAGGCTGGCGTGCCACCAGTCGCTGATGTTGAAGGGCGGATTGGCCAAGCAGTAGTCGGCCCGCAGGTCGGGGTGTTGGTTGCGGGTGAAGGTGTCGGCGGGTTCTTTGCCCAGGTTGTAGTCCATGCCCCGAATCACCAGGTTCATGGCCGCCAGGCGTCAAGTGGTGGGGTTGGCCTCTTGGCCGTAGATGGACACATCGCCCAGCTTGCCGCCGTGGTCTTCGATGAACTTTTCAGACTGCACGAACATGCCGCTGGACCCGCAACACTGGTCGTATATCTGGCCCTTGCTGGGTGAGAGCACGGCCACCAGTGTTTTGACAATGCTGGCGGGCGTGTAGAACTGCCCGCCCCGCTTGCCTTCGGCGCTGGCGAACATGCCCAAGAAATATTCGTACACCTGGCCCAAGATGTCGCGGGCTTTGGAGGGGTCGTCACCAAAGCCGATGGTGGAAATCAGGTTGACCAGCTCGCCTAGCTTGCCGTCGGGCAATTGGGCGCGGGCAAAGCGTTTGTCGAGGATGCCTTTGAGCTTGGGGTTGTCGGCTTCAATCAGGCTAAGCGCGTCATCGATGCGTTTGCCAATGTCGGGCTGGGGCGCGGCGGCGCGCAGGGCTTCCCAACGCGCACCTTCGGGCACCCAAAACACGTTTTCGCTGGTGTAGTAGTCGCGGTCTTCGAGTTCGGCAGCAATGTCCTGCGGCGAGGCATCACCAAAGTAAAGCTCGTCTTTGGGGTTTTGCAGGCGTTGGGTCAGCTCGGTTTGACGAGCTACAAAGGCGTCCGAGATGTATTTGACGAAGATGAGGCCGAGCACCAGGTGCTTGTAT
This sequence comes from Comamonadaceae bacterium, assembly GCA_947456305.1. Lineage (GTDB taxonomy): Bacteria > Pseudomonadota > Gammaproteobacteria > Burkholderiales > Burkholderiaceae_C > Limnohabitans. The sequence continues at coordinate 114,408 of CANGPN010000002.1, forward strand.
TCGGCGGCGTCCATGTTGGCGCGCAGCTTGTCGGCGGAGGCCCAGAGGGTTTTTTTGATGTCTACAATCACGTTGAGTTATTTTAATGATTCAGTAAAAAAGAAGTTTTGCTTGATTTGGTAAGTTGATGTTCATAGCTCATTGTATGGTTATATAGCTTTTCAAGCCAATTTGACAACCCAGCGAGAATCGGCAATTTCTTCCATCTCGGATTCGATGATTTGTATATCTTCTTCCAATAAACATAATTCCAAACAACCTGTAGACACAACTGATCTGCCTTTTATTCGCCTTCGTTCAGTGGAACCTCAACACCCCATCCTCAAACCCGGCAAACCTTAACGCCAGCACATCCATCACATAGTTTTGATGCACCCGCCAAGGCGAGGCCGCGCCTTGCTTGGGCAGCAAGGCGCTGGCGCGTTGCACGTAGCCTGAAGTGAAATCCAAAAATGGCTGAGTGCTTTGCACGGGGTCGTGCTGAGGGTGGACAAACCGGTAGCCGCGTTTGTCCATGTACTTAAACAGCCTGCACACATAGCTGGCGGTCAAGTCGGCTTTCAATGTCCACGACGCATTCGTGTAACCGAAGGCCACAAACAGATTCGGCAAGCCCGAGAGCATCATGCCTTTGTAGGCCAGCGCATCGCCTGCAACAAACGGATTGCCATCCACATGAATGGCGACATCGGCCAGCACATTCAGTTGCAAACCGGTAGCGACAACAACGATATCTGCTGTCAATGATCTGCCGTCTTGCAAATAAATGCTGTCTGTATCAAAGCGATCAATCAGCCCGGTGACCACGCTCACTTTGCCTTGGCGTATGTGCTTGAACAAATCGCCATCAGGCACGGCACACACACGTTGGTCCCACGGTGCATAGCGCGGCGTGAAATGTGTCTTCACATCAAACTCGCGGCCCAGCGCTTTCTTCACCATGTGGATCAAATAATTTTTGAAAAACTGTGGTTTGCGTCTTGCCAGCTGAAAATAAAAAATGCCTTGCAAAATATTGCGCCAGCGCACAAACCGGTAACCCAAGTAGAAAGGTAAAAACCGGTCCAGCCACACGCCCAGTTTTTCTTCTGCCGGGCGTGTCACCACATACGAGGGTGAGCGCTGCAACATGGTGACATGCGCCGCGTCTTTCGCCATCGCGGGCACGATGGTGACGGCTGTCGCGCCACTGCCAATCACCACCACGCGTTTGCCTGCATAAGTTAAACCTTCAGGCCAAAACTGCGGATACACCAAACTACCTTTGAAATCGCCTTGCCCTTCAAACTGCGGTTGATGCCCTTGCGCATAGCTGTAATAGCCGCCGCACATGTACAAAAATCGCGTTTCTTGCACGCGCGTGCTGCCGTCAGCCAGTTGCGCGGTGACGCGCCAGCAAGCGTGCTCGGAAGACCAATCCGCGCGGACCACGCGGTGCTGAAAATCAATCTGTTGCGACACGCCGGTATCAGTGGCGGCTTCGCGAATATAGGAGAGGATGGACGGGCCGTCGGCCATGGCTTGCGTGCCGCGCCACGGTTTGAATACATAGCCCAGCGTGTGCATGTCCGAGTCTGAACGCACGCCGGGGTAGCGAAAAATATCCCAAGTGCCGCCAATGGCGCTGCGGGCTTCCCAGATGCGCCAGCGTTTATCAGGACATTGTTTTTGCAGATGACGCGCCGCGCCTATGCCCGACAAACCTGCACCGATGATCAAAACATCCAGCATGTCATTCATTTAAAGAAGCCCCAAAGTCATGTGACATCAGTCAGTGACTTTGCCGCGCAAGGCCTTGGTCTGGCCGCGCAACACTTTGCTGTCCACGCGCTGCATGCGTGCGCTGAACGAGGGCTTGGTGGCATGCCGTGGCTTCACCGGTTTGGCCGCGATGGCCACCAACTCGTGCAAACGCGCCATCGCATCTATGCGGTTACCTTCCTGGCTGCGCGAGCTTTGCGCTTTGATGACGACCACGCCGTCAGCCGTGATGCGCTGGTCTGACAGGGCCAGCAATTTGTCTTTTACCTCGTCCGGTAACGATGACGCGCGTATGTCAAAACGCAAATGCACCGCGCTCGACACTTTGTTCACATGCTGACCGCCCGCGCCCTGTGCGCGAATCGCGCTCAGTTCAACTTCGTGGTCGGGGATGGTGAAGACGGGGGTGATCATGCAAGCAAGTGCATCACAAACTCATGTCATAACTGACGGTGATGGGCGCATGGTCAGAAAACTTTTCGTCTTTGTAAATAGACACTGAGCGCGCGGTCTCGGCCAAGGCCGGTGTGGCCAAGTGGTAATCCAAACGCCAACCCACGTTGTTTGCATACGCTTGGCCGCGGTTGCTCCACCATGTATAGCAAGCATCGGTGGTGTCAGGGTGAAGTTGTCGGTACACATCGACCATGCCGCCGTCGGTCAACAGCGTGCTCATCCATGCGCGTTCTTCAGGCAAAAAGCCGCTGTTCTTTTGGTTGCTGCGCCAGTTTTTCAAATCAATCTGTTGATGCGCGATATTGATGTCGCCGCAAAGTATGAGTTCGCGGCCTTTTTTCAATGCCATGAGGTGCGGGTAAATCACATCCAGAAAACGGAATTTTGCTTCTTGACGTTCCGGGCCGGAGGCGCCGCTGGGGAAATAACTGCTGATCAACGACAGTTTGCGCTTAGGCGTGTCAAAGCGCAGTTCAATGTAACGGCCCTCTGCGTCGAATTCGCCGCCATCAAAACCTTGGATCACATGGCTGGGCTCATGGCGGGTGTACATGCCGACACCGGCATAGCCTTTTTTCTCGGCGCAATGGAAATAGCCCGAGAGGCCCGCCAAGGTTTCGAACTTACCGACCAGATCGGGTTCTTGTGCTTTGACTTCCTGCACACACATACAATCCGGCGAAGCTTTTGTAAGCCAGTTTTCCAGCCCTTTGCTGCTGGCGGAACGTATACCGTTCAGGTTGAGGCTGGTGAGTTTGAACAAGGAATCCCCCATGTCGTTGCCATCCATGCCAGACCACACGCTGGCACAAGCGTTTATTCAATTCTCGCTGGAATCGGGCGTGCTGAAATTTGGCAGCTTTAAAACCAAGGCCGGGCGCATGTCGCCCTATTTTTTCAACGCCGGTTTGTTCGATGACGGCGCCAAACTCAGCCGACTTGCCGGTTATTACGCGCAGGCCTTGGTGCAATCCGGTTTGCAGTTCGACATGATTTTCGGCCCGGCCTACAAAGGCATTCCGTTGGGTGCTGCGGTGGCGATTGAATTGGCGCGCATGGGACACAACTACCCGTTTGCCTACAACCGCAAAGAAGCCAAGGACCACGGCGAGGGCGGCACCTTGGTGGGTGCGCCGCTCAAAGGCCGGGTGTTGATCGTTGACGATGTGATGAGCGCGGGTACGGCGGTGCGTGAATCCATCGCCTTGATACAAAACGCCGGGGCTACGGCCTACGGCGTTGCAATTGCGCTGGATCGTCAGGAAATGGCCACCGAGGTGGCGGCGGATGGCAAGGTCAAAGATGTGGCGCACAGCGCGGTGCAGTACGTGCGAGAAACATTAGGGCTGAAAGTCTGTGCCTTGGCGCAACTCAGTGATTTGTTGGTTTATTTGGGCACACAGTCCGCTAACGACATGGCTCAGCATTTACCCGCGGTACAAGCTTATCGGGACCGTTACGGCGTGACTTAACCGGTTAACACAAGGGACAGCCCGACTGACAGAAGTCTTTTTGAACGGCTAAACTGACCGCTCACTGACAGAGTTGGAGTAAACATGAACGCGCCCCTGCCCGAACACATACGCAAAGCCCTGGAAACCGTTCAGCTCGACGACAAATACGCGCTCGAGCAAGGCCGTGCGTTCATGAGTGGCGTGCAAGCCTTGGTGCGTTTGCCTATGTTGCAGCGCCAACGCGACCAGTTGGCCGGCAAAAACACGGCAGGCTTTATCAGCGGTTACCGTGGCTCGCCTCTGGGCAATTACGACCAAGCCTTGTGGAGCGCACGTAAACATTTGCAAGCGCAGCACATCGTGTTTCAGCCCGGTGTGAATGAAGAACTCGCGGCCACCGCCTTGTGGGGCACGCAGCAACTCGGTTTTGCGCCACCGGGCAACAACAAATTTGATGGCGTGTTCGGCATTTGGTACGGCAAAGGCCCGGGCGTGGACCGCACCTCTGACGTGTTCAAGCATGGCAATATGGCGGGCACCACGGCTTGGGGCGGCGTGCTGGCAATTGCGGGCGACGACCATGTGTCCAAGAGCAGCACGGCGGCCCACCAAAGTGACCACATCTTCAAAGCTTGCGGCTTGCCAGTGTTTTTCCCGGCCTCTGTGCAAGAGGTACTGGACTTCGGTTTGCACGGTTTTGCGCTCAGCCGTTTTGCCGGTGTCTGGGCCGGCATGAAGACCATTCAGGAAATTGTGGAGTCCAGCGCCACGGTAGACATTGACCCGCAAGGTTTGCAAATTGTCATTCCGGAATTTGATATGCCGCCCGGCGGCATTCACATCCGCTGGCCGGATGATGCGCTGTCGCAAGAAGCGCGTTTGTTCAATTACAAATGGTATGCGGCGTTGGCTTACATACGCGCCAACCGTTTGAACCACACCGTGATTCGCGGCCCGCACGACCGCTTCGGTTTGATTGCCAGTGGCAAGGCCTACAACGACACACGTCAGGCGCTGCTCGATTTGGGCTTGGACGACAACACCTGTAAGCGGATTGGTATCCGGGTGCACAAAGTCGGCGTGGTCTGGCCTTTGGAGTCGCACAGCACGCGCGAATTCGCCGAAGGTTTGCAAGAAATTGTGGTGGTGGAAGAAAAACGCCAACTCATCGAATACCAATTGAAAGAAGAGCTTTACAACTGGCCGGATGCCAAGCGCCCGCGCGTGTTGGGTAAGTTCGATCAAGTGGAAGGCGACAGTGGCGGCGAATGGTCCTCACCCAACCCGATCAGCCACACGCTGCTGCGCTCGAACGCCGATTTGTCCCCTGCATTGATCGCACAAGCGATTGCCAAGCGTTTGAAAAAAATGGGCTTGGATGCAGACACCACCTCGCGCATAGACGCGCAACTCGCGGTGCTGGAAGCCAAAGGCAACGCCATGCAGGTGTTGGAAGTCAAGGCCGACAGACAGCCTTGGTTTTGCTCGGGCTGCCCGCACAACACTTCCACCAAGGTGCCCGAAGGTTCACGCGCCATGGCTGGCATTGGTTGCCATTTCATGTCGCTGTGGATGGACCGCAGCACCACCGGTTTCACGCAAATGGGCGGCGAGGGCGTGCCTTGGGTCGGCCAGCAACCGTTCAGCAATGACCAGCACATCTTCGCCAATATCGGCGACGGCACTTACTTTCACAGCGGCATTCTGGCGGTGCGCCAAAGCGTGGCCGCAGGCGTGAACATCACCTACAAAATTTTGTACAACGACGCAGTCGCCATGACCGGTGGTCAGCCTATCGGTGAACGCGCCGAAGGCCACAGCGTGATTCAAATCGCGCAAAGCATGCGCGCCGAAGGTGCCAAGCGCATCGTCATCGTCACAGATGAGCCGGAGAAATACGAACCGGTCGGTCAAAACGGCGTGCCCGGCACGTTGCTCGGCTTGCCCGAAGGCGTGGCCATTGAGCACCGCGACGACCTCGACCGTGTGCAGCGCTTCATGCGCGAAATCAAAGGTTGCACCGTCATCATTTACGACCAGACCTGTGCCACTGAAAAACGCCGCCGCCGCAAGCGCGGCACCATGGTCGATCCGGCCGTCCGTGTGGTCATCAACGAAGCCGTGTGTGAAGGTTGCGGAGACTGCAGCTCGCAAAGCAATTGCTTGAGCGTCGAGCCTTTGGAAACAGAACTCGGTCGCAAGCGCAGCATCAACCAAAGCACTTGCAACAAAGACCAAAGTTGCGTCAAAGGTTTTTGCCCCAGTTTTGTGACGGTCGAAGGCGGCCAGTTGCGCAAGAAAAACAAAGCCGACAACCGCCGTGACCCGGCGCAACTCGGCGAATTGCCCGAGCCCGAACTCCCTTCGCTGACACGCGGTGTTTATCCGGGCGGTTACGGCATCGTGGTGGCTGGAGTGGGTGGCACTGGTGTGATCACCATCGGCCAGTTGCTCGGCATGGCCGCACACATCGAAGGCAAAGGCATCGTCACGCAAGACTCGGCGGGTTTGGCGCAAAAAGGCGGCGCGACTTGGAGCCATGTGTTGATTGCGCAGCAGCAAGACGATATCCGCACCACGCGTGTGTCCACTGCCGCCGCTGATTTGATTTTGGGCTGCGACCCCATCGTCACCGCAGGCAAAGAAACCATGGTGCGCATGCGCCCGGGACGCACCCGTGTCGCCATCAACGGCTTGGCGACACCCACAGCGGCGTTTGTGAAAAACGGTGCCTGGGCCAACCCCAGCGAAAGTTGTCTTGAAGACATACTGCAAGCCGTTGGCAACGAGCCGCGCAACATGGGCGCGTTCGATGCCAACCAGGTGTCCACCCAGTTGCTCGGCGACAGCATCTTCATCAACCCGATGGTGATGGGTTTTGCTTGGCAGCGCGGCTGGATACCGCTCACGCAAGACGCCATCATGCGAGCCATTGAGCTCAACGGTGTACAGGTTGAGTCCAACAAACTGGCGTTCACCTGGGGCCGCTGGTGCGCCCACGACCTAAGCAAAGTGCTGGCGCTGACGCAGCCTGTGCAAGTGGTGAATTTCAAAGCACGTGAATCTTTGCAATCTATTTTGCAAAAACGCATGGCCTGGTTGGAGCAATACCAGGATAAGTCTTACGCCAAGCAATACATGGCGTTTGCGCAGGACGTGCAGGAAAAAACCTCGGCGCAAGTGGCCGAAGCGGTGGCCCGTAATTTGTACAAATTGATGGCTTACAAGGACGAATACGAAGTGGCGCGTTTGCATGCCGACCCGGTGTTTTTGCAGCGTATCGCCGATCAGTTCGAGGGCGACTTCACCTTGAATTACCACCTGGCGCCGCCATTGATAGCCAAGACCAACGACAAAGGCGAACTGGTCAAACAAAAATTCGGCCCATCTATGTTGACCGGCTTCAAACTGCTGTCACGTTTGCGGTTTTTACGCGGTGGCGTGTTCGATGTGTTCGGCTATACCGAAGAGCGTCGCACCGAGCGTGCGTTGATCGACGAATACAAGGCCAGCATCCGCGAGGTAATGGCTTCTTTCACGCCGGACAAGCATGCGCTGGCATTGGAAATTGCCCGCATCCCGGAAAAAATCAAAGGCTATGGCCATGTGAAAGAGCGTCACCTCAAAGCCGCCCGCGAACAATGGGATGGTTTGATGCACGCTTGGCGCGCTTAGGCGATAAGCCTATAACTGACGATGCGCTGAGTACAGTTTGCGATGACAGACAAGTGTTTTTGGGTGTCGATAACGCAAGACCACTGACAGCCGGGAAGACAGGGCATGCAAGCCTTTGTCGGTTTAAGTTTTACGTTGGTAGCGGTGAATCTCTATGGTCGAGTGCACGATTTCTTCGTGCACTGACAAACGCTGGCGCACCATGGTCGGTGTCAAGTCCGGCTCCTGCGTGACCACCGTCAGCGCACAGGAAAACACTTGCTTGCCCACGCGCCAGACATGCAAATCGGTCACCCGGGTTTGCGGGCTGGTTTCAACCGCTTCGCGGATTTCTTGCACTACAGGGTGGTCCATTTCACGGTCGAGCAACACCTTGCCGGTGTCGGCCAGCAAGCCGCGCGCCCACACTGCAACCAGCACTGCGCCAACCAAGCCCATCACCGGGTCTAGCCAGGACCAGCCGTACCACCACCCACCCAGCAGTGCGACGATGGCCAACACTGAAGTGAAGGCATCTGCGATGACGTGCACATAAGCGGATTTCAAATTCAAGTCGTGGTGATGTCTGCCGTGGCTGTGACCATGAACGTGTTGCTGCGAGCGGGTGATTTCAATGCGGTGGTTTTCATACGCTGCGCTCTGCTGCATTGAATCTGCATCGGCTCGCGTGTGGTGATGCGTTGTATCTTTGTCATGCGCCGCGCTATGAGGGTGGTTGTGTGGGTCATTGTGATGAGCAACATGCCCGGCGGATTGCGGATGGTGGTGCGCACGGCCCAAAATCAAAGCGCACACCACATTCACCACCAGACCGAGCACCGCGACAGCAATCGCCTCGGCGTATTCGATAGGTTGCGGTAACCAGAGTCGTTCCGCCGAGCCAAACACCATCATCAGCGCCACACCAAGCAACACAATCGCGCTGGCAAATCCGGCCAGAATTTCTATCTTCCAACTGCCGAAGGCGAAACGCGGGTCGCGCGCATAGGTGCGAGCCGTCACATAAGCCGTGGCCGATAACCCGATGGCCAGCGCATGCGAACTCATGTGCCAGCCATCGGCCAGCAGCGCCATGGAGTTGAACCACCAGCCTGCAAAGATTTCAACAAACATCATGGCCAGCGTGATCCACATCACCAGTCGCGTGCCGCGCTCTGCCGCCTGACTGCCTTCGTCAAACACATGTTCGTGCAGCCAGTCGGAGAGGGTGTCGTTGTGCATGTCAGTCCTTGTGCAAGGCCGCATGCGCCTGTTGATCCGCGTGGTAACTCGATCTCACCATAGGCCCGACCGCAGCGTGTGTAAATCCCATGGCGTAAGCGCGTTCTTCAAACATCTTGAACGTGTCAGGATGCACATAGCGCTTGACTTGCAAATGGTGGTTGCTAGGCGCCAGGTATTGGCCGAGTGTCAGCATGTCGATGTGGTGGTCGCGCATGTCTTGCATGGTTTGCAAAATTTCATCATCAGTTTCGCCCAGGCCCACCATCAAACCGCTTTTGGTCGGCACGTGCGGAAAGAGCGCTTTGAACTTTTTCAACAGGTTCAGGCTGAACGCATAGTCGCTACCCGGGCGGGCTTCTTTGTACAAACGCGGCACCGTTTCCAAGTTGTGGTTCATCACGTCCGGCGGGGCTTCTTTCAATATGTTTAATGCGCGGTCGTCGCGGCCGCGAAAGTCGGGCACTAGCACTTCAATTTGCGTCTGCGGCGACAACGCTCTGGTTTGACGTATGCAGTCGACAAAATGCGCTGCGCCACCGTCGCGCAAATCGTCACGGTCCACACTGGTGATCACCACATAGCGCAGTTTCAACGCTGCAATCGTGTTGGCCAGATTGATTGGCTCGTTAGCGTCCAGCGGATCCGGGCGGCCGTGGCCGACATCGCAAAACGGGCAACGCCGAGTGCATTTGTCGCCCATGATCATGAAGGTCGCCGTGCCTTTGCCAAAGCATTCGCCGATGTTCGGGCAGGAGGCTTCTTCGCACACCGTCACCAGTTTGTTGGCGCGCAATATGTCTTTGATTTCACCAAAGCGTGAATTGGGTGAACTGGCTTTGACGCGTATCCAATCCGGCTTTTTCAGCGTCTCGCCGGTGCGCACCACCTTCACAGGTATGCGTGAGACTTTGTCGGAGGATTTTTGCTTGGCGCTGGCGTCATAAGCCGGGGCGGTGTCAGGTACTTGTGGTGCTGTCATGTAGACCTTGGGGTTAAGGCATTAAGGAGGTGGCAAGCTTGCTGCCCAGCACATCAGCCACGTCTTGCCAGCTGACATCAACGCCGATTGTAAAAAGATCGGTGGTGGCCAAGCCTGCGTAGCCGCAGGGGTTGATACGCGCAAAGGGTGACAAGTCCATGTGAACATTCAGCGCTACGCCATGGTAGGCGCAATGTCGACTCACTTTGACACCGAGCGCGGCGATTTTGGCCAGGCCCGTGAAGTCTGGCGCGTTGGTCGGCTGAGCGTGCTGTGGCCGTGAGGGCAGACGTGCATGGTCAAACGGCGCGTCCGGGCGCACATATATGCCGGGCGCACCTGCAACGCGGTGGCCTGTCACACCGAAATGCGCCAGTGTTTTGAGCACCGCATCTTCGATACGGTAGACATACTCTTTGACGAAATAACCGGCGCGCTTCAAATCGATGAGGGCATAAGCCACCACTTGACCCGGCCCGTGAAAAGTAATTTGTCCTCCCCGGTTGCTGGCGATCAGGGGTATATCGCTTGCCAGTAAAAGATGCTCGGGCTTGCCGGCAAGGCCTTGGGTGAACACAGGCGGGTGTTCGCACAGCCATATCTCGTCCGGCGTGTGTTCAAGCCTTTGGGATGTGAAATCCTGCATTTCCTTAAGGCAGGTGGCGTAATCCAGTTGGCCCCTGCGTATAAGTGTGGGTGAGGCGTTCATAGATACTAAAGCACCACTTTCACCATCGGGTGGCTGCTCAAAGTGCGGTAAAGCTCATCAAGCTGCTCGCGGTTGTGCATGCGCACGGTCAAGGTGAGGCCCAGGTATTTACCGCCCTTGCTTTCCCGAGTTTCGATGGAAGTTTCCTGCCAGGAAGGGTCGAATTGACGGGCGACAAAGCTGATGGCCGAGATAAAACCTTCCACGTTCAATCCCATGACTTTGATCGGGAAATCACACGGGTATTCAATCAAACTGTCTGTGGTTGCAGCCATATAAAAGGTTTTTTTCAAGAAGATTCGGGAAAGCCCTATAAGATACCCTACAATCAATGGCTTTGCTGGATGAGGGGGCGTCGCGGACAACCATGACACAAGCACCTATAGACAGCAAAAAGCATTCGACCACAGACGTTGAAGACGCGTCCCAAGACGAGGAATTTCAACCCTGGAGCGCTGAACAAGCACAAGCCTGGCGACAAAGCCAGCCGGTGTTGTCGGTCTGGCGGGTGTTGGCTGCGCAAATGCTGGTGGCTGTATTGATTGCCTCTGTGCTGGCGCTGTGGTTTAAAAGCGGGGCTATTTGGTTGTCCTGGATGTACGGCGCGCTGACTGTGGTTCTTCCTGCTGCGCTGTTTGCCCGGGGTCTGACCTCCCGCGCTGCGTCACTCAATGCCATGACGGCAACGATGAGTTTTGCAGCTTGGCAAGGTGTGAAATGGGTGTTGGCTGTGCTGCTTTTGGTGCTTGCGCCGAGAACACTGCCCGAATTAAGTTGGCCTGCCTTGTTGGCGGGCTTGGTTGTGACGATGAAGGTGTATTGGCTGGCGTTGATCTGGGGCAAACCCAAGTCAGCGTCTGAATCTAAAACCGCTTTGTAAAGAGTTGAATATGTCGGAAACAAGTACGCTGACTGCTGGAGAGTACATAGGTCATCACCTGACCCATCTTCAAAGCAAGCCTATGGGCGGCGTGATTGATTTTTCAGTGGTCAATCTGGATTCCATTTTCTGGTCAGTGCTCTTGGGTCTGATTGGTTCGTTTTTTCTCTGGCGCGCTGCGCGCGTTGCCACCTCTGGCGTCCCCGGCCGTTTTCAGGCGGCTGTAGAAATACTTTTTGAAATGGTCGACACCCAGGCGCGCGGCATTGTGCATAACGCTGATAGCCGCAAATTGGTGTCACCATTGGCTTTGACTGTATTTGTCTGGATCTTTTTGCTCAACAGCATGGACTTCTTGCCTGTGGACTTGTTTCACAAAGTCTTCGAATGGACCGGCTTAGACCACAGCATCCATTACTTCCGCGTGGTGCCAACGGCTGACTTATCTACTACGTTGGGCATGTCGGTATCAGTGTTACTGATTTGTTTGTTCTACAACATCAAAATCAAGGGCATTGGCGGTTGGTTCCACGAACTCACCACCGCACCGTTTGGTGCACACCCTATTTTGTGGCCCATCAATTTCGGTTTCCAAATGATTGAATTTGTCGCTAAAACCGTGTCTCACGGCATGCGACTGTTCGGCAATATGTACGCCGGTGAACTCATTTTCATGCTGATCGCGCTCATGGGCAGTGCGGCCGCTATGAGTCTGAGCGGCATTTTGCTGCCAATCGGTCACATCATCGCCGGTTCCATCTGGGCCATCTTCCACATTTTGATCGTCGCACTGCAAGCCTTCATTTTCATGATGTTGACCTTGGTCTACATCGGGCAAGCACACGACGCTCACTGATTTCCGTTTTTTTTCTCAACCTTCCATCACCTTGCTTAGGAGCTTTTCATGGAACACGTACTTGGTTTAGTTGCACTCGCCTCAGGTCTGATCATTGGACTGGGCGCCATCGGTGCTTGTATTGGTATCGGCATCATGGGCAGCAAATACCTCGAAGCTGCTGCGCGTCAACCTGAGTTGATGAATGAACTGCAAACCAAAATGTTCTTGCTCGCCGGTTTGATTGACGCGGCTTTCCTGATTGGCGTTGGTATCGCCATGATGTTTGCTTTCGCCAATCCTTTCGTTCTGAAGTAATTCTTCCAACCGCCCATAGAGAGGTGTTGACGTGAGTATCAACGCAACCCTGTTTGTTCAAGCGATTGTTTTTGCCATTCTGGTTTGGTTCACGATGAAATTCGTGTGGCCACCAATTGCAAATGCGCTGGATGAACGTGCTGAAAAAATTGCCCATGGCCTCAAAGCTGCGGAGCACGCACACATCGAACTGACCAATGCTCATAAGCATGTTGAGGTCGAGCTGGCGAAAAACCGCTCTGACGCGGCTGCCCGCATAGCCGATGCTGAGCACCGTGCAGCAACCATCATTGACGAAGCCAAATTCAAGGCCACAGAAGAAGCCAACAAAATCATTGCTGCTGCGCATGCCGAAGCCGAACAGGCCATGCTCAAAAGCAAAGAATTGTTGCGTGACCATGTGGCGGTGCTGGCGGTCAAAGGGGCAGAGCAAATCCTGCGTAAAGAAGTCAACGCTTCTGTGCACGCCGATTTGTTGAACCAACTCAAAACGGAACTTTGAGGACACAACCCCATGGCTGAAATCGCAACCATTGCCCGTCCTTATGCCGAAGCCTTGTTCAAGGTGGTGCATGCGCAGGCAACACAAGCTGTTGAATGGCTGGATGGGTTGGCCCTGGTAGCGGCTGATCCCGGGCTGCAGCAATATGCCCATGACCCCAAGGTCAGTCATCGTCAGGTGCTGGACTTGATTGCACAGGTCGGCCCAAAAAGCCTACCGGCCGCGGGCATGAACTTTTTAACCACTTTGGTTGAAAACGGCCGCTTGTCTGTGTTGCCTGAAATTGCCGTGCAATTTCATGCTTTGGTGGATGCCCAAAGCGGCGTGCGCAAGGCAGTGGTGCACAGTGCATTTCCCATCGAGGGCGCGGCCCTGGATGAATTGACCAAGGTGTTTGAAAAACGCTTCGGTCACAAACTCAATGTGCAAGTGGCACTGGAGCCCGAGCTCATTGGGGGTGTACGCGTGGTGGTCGGCGACGAGGTGCTTGATACCTCAGTCAAAGCCCGTCTTGAACAAATGAAAGTCGCGCTGACCGCCTGAGCAATCCCGCTCTTGCAAATCAGCCTCACATAGGAAGAAGGAAAGAGTCATGCAACTCAATCCCGCAGAAATTTCAGAACTGATCAAAACCCGTATCGAGGGTTCGACCGGCAACACCAATGTGCGTAACCAAGGCACGGTCATTTCCGTCACCGACGGTATTTGCCGCATCCATGGTTTGTCCGACGTGATGCAAGGCGAAATGCTGGAGTTCCCCAACAACACCTTCGGCCTGGCGCTGAACTTAGAGCGCGACTCTGTCGGCTCGGTGATTTTGGGTGAATACGAGCACATCTCTGAAGGCGACACGGTCAAGTGCACCGGCCGCATTTTGGAAGTGCCGGTCGGCCCCGAACTGATTGGCCGCGTGGTCAACGCTTTGGGTCACCCCATTGACGGCAAAGGCCCGATCAACGCCAAGATGACCGACGTGATTGAAAAGGTCGCGCCCGGCGTGATCGCGCGTCAGTCTGTGGACCAGCCGATGCAAACCGGATTGAAATCCATCGACTCCATGGTGCCTGTGGGCCGTGGTCAGCGCGAATTGATCATTGGTGACCGCCAGACCGGTAAAACGGCTGTGGCTATCGACGCCATCATCAATCAAAAAGGTCAGAACATGACCTGTATTTATGTCGCCATCGGTCAAAAAGCGTCTTCCATTAAAAACGTGGTGCGCGCCTTAGAGCAAGCCGGTGCCATGGCCTACACCATAGTGGTGGCGGCCTCTGCATCCGAATCAGCCGCCATGCAATACGTATCTGCGTATTCCGGTTGCACCATGGGCGAATACTTCCGCGACCGTGGTCAAGATGCTTTGATCGTGTATGACGATTTGTCCAAACAAGCTGTGGCTTACCGCCAAGTGTCTTTGCTGTTGCGCCGTCCTCCAGGCCGCGAAGCCTACCCCGGCGACGTGTTCTATTTGCACAGCCGTTTGCTTGAGCGCGCTGCCCGTGTGAATGCCGACTATGTCGAGCACTTCACCAAAGGCGAAGTCAAAGGCAAAACAGGTTCATTGACAGCATTGCCCATCATTGAAACCCAAGCCGGTGACGTGTCCGCATTCGTGCCGACCAACGTGATTTCAATTACTGACGGCCAGATCTTCTTGGAAACCTCGTTGTTCAACGCCGGTATCCGCCCCGCTATTAACGCCGGTATTTCTGTTTCCCGCGTCGGTGGTGCTGCTCAAACCAAGCTGGTGAAAAACCTCTCAGGTGGTATCCGTACCGACTTGGCGCAGTACCGTGAATTGGCTGCTTTTGCGCAGTTCGCGTCCGACTTGGACGAAGCCACCCGTAAGCAGTTGGACCGTGGTGCCCGCGTCACTGAATTGTTGAAACAAGCCCAGTACAGCCCGTTGCCCATCAGCTTGATGGCTGCTACTTTGTATGCGGCCAACAAAGGCTTTTTGGATGACATCGAAGTCAAACAAGTGCTGCATTTCGAAGCCGGCTTGCACCATTTCCTGAAAGATAAACACGCTGCATTGCTGGCCAAGTTGGAAAAAGACAAAGCCATGGACAAAGACGCAGAGGCTGAATTGGTCAAAGCCATCGAAGCTTTCAAAAAATCTTTCGTCTAACCGCCATCTAGCAGCAAGGAGCACTTCATGGCAGTCGGTAAGGAAATTCGCGGCAAGATCAAATCGGTGGAAAACACCAAAAAGATCACCAAAGCCATGGAAATGGTGGCCGCTTCCAAAATGCGTAAAGCACAGGACCGCATGCGCGCGGCCCGCCCTTACAGCGAAAAAATCCGCAATGTGGCTGCCCACTTGGGCCAGGCGAACCCGGAATATGTGCACCCCTTCATGAAAGTGCACCCGGCCAAGTCCACTGGCTTTATTGTGGTCACCACCGACAAAGGTTTGTGTGGCGGCATGAATACCAACATCTTGCGCGCCTTGACACACAAGTTCAAGGACATGCAAGCTGTAGGCGCTACGCCGCAAACCATTGCCATTGGCAACAAAGGCCTGGGTTTTTTGAACCGAATTGGCGCTCCTGTGCTGGCTCATTTGACCCAGTTGGGGGACACCCCGCATCTTGAAACCCTGATTGGCCCGGTCAAGGTCATGCTGGACGCCTACACCGAAGGCAAGTTGGATGCGGTCTACATTTGCTACACGCGTTTCATCAACACCATGAAACAAGAGCCGGTGATTGAACAGTTGCTGCCTTTGTCGCATGAAAAAATGCACAAAGAAGCGACAGCCGCAGGCAGTTACGGTTGGGACTATTTGTATGAACCCGACGCACCAGCGGTGATTGACGATTTGCTCGAGCTCTACATCGAATCCTTGGTGTACCAAGCCGTTGCAGAAAACATGGCGTCAGAACAATCCGCACGCATGGTGGCCATGAAGGCGGCCACCGACAACGCCGGTAGCGTTATCGGCGAACTCAAACTCATTTACAACAAAACCCGTCAGGCAGCGATCACGAAGGAATTGTCCGAAATCGTGGCCGGTGCGGCGGCGGTGTAACCCTATTAATTTTTGGAGCAAATCATCATGGCTCAGGCAATGACCCACGCAGGTATTCAAGGAAAAATCGTCCAATGTATTGGCGCCGTGGTGGACGTCGAGTTTCCGCGCGACCACATGCCCCGCATTTACGACGCGCTCAAGCTTGAAGGCACCAACCTCACGCTGGAAGTTCAGCAGCAATTGGGTGACGGTATCGTGCGCACGATTGCGCTCGGTAGCTCTGACGGTTTACGCCGTGGCTTGATGGTCACCAACACTGGTGCTGCTATCACCGTGCCCGTAGGCAAAGCCACATTGGGCCGCATCATGGACGTGCTCGGCGCACCTATCGATGAGCGTGGTCCTGTTGACCAAACCCAAACAGCTTCTATTCACCGCAAAGCCCCGGCTTACGACGAGCTCAGCCCTTCTCAAGAGCTGCTGGAAACCGGCATCAAGGTGATTGACTTGGTCTGCCCGTTTGCCAAAGGCGGTAAGGTCGGCTTGTTCGGCGGCGCCGGTGTGGGCAAGACCGTGAACATGATGGAGCTCATCAACAACATCGCCAAGGCGCACAGCGGTTTGTCCGTGTTCGCAGGTGTGGGTGAACGTACCCGCGAAGGTAACGACTTCTATCACGAGATGGCCGATTCCGGCGTGGTGAACCTCGAGAACCTGCCCGAATCCAAAGTGGCCATGGTCTACGGTCAGATGAACGAACCTCCCGGCAACCGTTTGCGCGTGGCTTTGACGGGTTTGACCATCGCAGAATCATTCCGTGACGAAGGCAAAGACGTGCTGTTCTTCGTGGACAACATCTACCGTTACACCTTGGCCGGTACCGAAGTGTCCGCGCTGTTGGGTCGTATGCCTTCAGCCGTGGGTTACCAGCCTACATTGGCCGAAGAAATGGGCCGTTTGCAAGAACGTATTACGTCTACCAAAGTCGGCTCCATCACTTCCATCCAAGCCGTTTACGTACCCGCCGATGACTTGACCGATCCGTCACCTGCCACCACATTTGCTCACTTGGACTCCACGGTTGTGTTGTCACGTGACATTGCTTCATTGGGTATTTACCCAGCGGTTGATCCTTTGGACTCCACCAGCCGTCAGCTCGATCCGTTGGTGGTGGGCAATGACCACTATGACACTGCCCGCGCTGTGCAAGGCACGTTACAGCGTTACAAAGAATTGCGCGACATCATCGCCATTTTGGGCATGGATGAATTGGCCCCTGAAGACAAACTGGCTGTGGCACGTGCCCGCAAAATCCAGCGTTTCTTGAGCCAGCCTTTCCACGTGGCTGAAGTGTTCACCGGTTCACCCGGCAAATACGTCACTTTGGCTGAAACCATTCGCGGCTTCAAGATGATCGTCGCCGGTGAATGTGACCACATGCCTGAACAGGCGTTCTACATGGTCGGCACGATTGACGAGGCCATTGAAAAGGCCAAGAAAATTTAATACGGGCTGCTCACGCACCTGACAAGGAAGCCCCATGAAAACCATACAAGTTGATGTGGTCAGTGCCGAAGAGCTGATTTACTCCGGTCAGGCCACTTTCGTGGCTTTGCCAGGCGAAGTCGGCGAACTCGGCATTTACCCGCGACACACACCTTTGATCTCGCGCATACGCGCAGGTTCAGTGCGTATCCAAAAGCCTGACGGTGAAGAAGAGTTTGTTTTCGTCGCCGGTGGTATTTTGGAAGTGCAGCCCGACTCTGTCACCGTCTTGTCTGACACCGCTGTACGCGGCAAAGACTTGGACGAAGAGCGTGCCAATGCCGCTAAAAAAGCCGCAGAGGAAAACCTGAAAAATGCCAAGTCCAGCGTAGATATCGCTGCCGCCCAATCTGAGCTTGCCATTTTTGCGGCACAGTTGTCCGCGCTGCGCAAGTTCCGTCAACACAAATAATTCCTTGTCCAAGGCCAAGCTTCGGGCAGCCACCGTCGGCGGTTCCGCTGATGAGATCGAAGCCGCCTTTTACGAAGCCTTGCAAAAAGGCGATATCGACAGATTGATGGCTTGCTGGTCTGACGATGAAGAAGTGGTTTGCGTGCATCCCGGCGGCCCGCGACTGGTCGGGTTAGAAAATATCCGCCAATCGTTCGAAAACATGTTCAGCAACGGCGTGATCGACGCTCATCCCGAGCATGTGCGCAAAGTAGAGACTGTGACCAGCGCCATGCACAATTTGGTTGAACGTATCGAATTGAACTTACCTGAAGCACCGGCCACGGCTTTTGTGCTGACTACCAATGTGTATGTGCGTACCGCACAAGGCTGGCGCATGGTGGCCCATCACGCCAGCCCCGGCACGCCCCAGGAAATACACGCACGATCTGACGCTTTGCCGCCCGTGTTGCATTAAGCATGCCGTCCGCACCTAGCTCAGCGGTTCACACACATGGATGATCTGGTCAAACAAGCCATGCAGAAATGGCCGAATGTGCCGCATTGCTTTGGCTGGCTGGGTCTGGATATGCGCGGGGATTGGTACATGCGAGACGACCAAACCCAGGCGCTAGGCTCGTTTGCACAAGCCAAAGGCAGCAAACTACAACATGCCAAATTGATTGAATTCATTCAGCGCAATTACATGGTCGACGTGCACGGCCAGTGGTATTTTCAAAACGGACCGCAGCGCGTGTTTGTAGAGCTACAGTCGGCACCGTTTGTCTGGCGCATCCGTGACGATTTCAGTGTTTGGTCATCTGCTGATGAACAGCAGCAAGTCCAGCACTGTGCGGTGGATGAACGCGGCCAAGTGTATTTGCTGACCGTGCAAGGATTGGGCTTGGTGCATTCCCAAGATGTGGTGCTCGCTGCTGAAGCTCTTGCACAACAAAAGTGGGGCGAAAAAAAAGTGCTGACCAGCGAACTGGAAAGCACTTATGGCTTTGTGAAAAGCCCGCAGCAACGGGCGTCACAGATTACTTGACAGGGTCAGCGAATTTAGCACCGGCTGCATTGGCCATGTAAACAACAGCGCGACCGATTTCAACGTCTTCATGCTCACCACCGCCTTGGGGTGGCATGACGTTTTTGCCTTTCAGGGCAGAGTTCAACAATGCGGGGTAACCGGTTTTGATGCGCGGAGTCCAAGCGGCTGAATCACCGAACTTGGGGGCGCCAGCAGCACCTGAAGCGTGACAAGCGGCACATTGACCTTTGAACACTTCTTCACCGGATTTCATGGGGCGATTGGTGTCTTTGATTTGAATAGCACCGACTTTTTGAATGCGTCCGGCGGTGGATTCGGCCATGTTGCTGGCACCGGCAGCAGGTTTGTTTTGCGAGGTGATGTAGTGCACCAAACCGATGATGATGAAAATGGGGAGGACGAATGACAGGACCACCAGGGTCAGAAATTGTTTGGGGGTTTTGACAGGGCCTGTGTGTGGCTCTTCGTGCTGGTCGCTCATGGTGACTTTCAGTAGATGTAAAAACAGAGTCAAATTATAGCCAGCACACCCCTTCCATCAGGCTTACAAAATACATCGAGTAAGTCTGCAAAGAGATGCCACCTACAATGCTTCTCATGCGGCTGTAGCTCAGTGGATAGAGTATTGGCCTCCGAAGCCAAGGGTCGTGGGTTCGATCCCCGCCAGCCGCACCACTATTTCAAATCAATACGTTAAAACTCTTTACGTTTGACGCAACTCACCAAACCTCGCCGCCAAATCCGTCTCGGCATGCTCCAACACAAAATAGCGGAAAGCCTCTGCCGCTGGTGACAGCAATTTTGAGAGCGGATGCACCACGTTCCAGGCGCGCACCAGCGGCGCGCCGTTCACAGGCAACACACACAATTTGCGGGCTTGCAATTCCAGCCCTATGGTGTGCAGCGATAAAAACCCTAAACCCAAATTCGCCATGACGGCTTGTTTGATCGCGTCATTGGTTTGCAACTCCATGCTGTACTTGGGTTGCATGCGGGCTTGCGCGAAAAAACTCTCCATGGCGCTGCGCGTACCCGAGCCCGGTTCACGCACGATGAAAGACTGTTGACGCAGGTCTTCCGCACGCAAACCGGATTCCCCGGCCAATGCATGCTCAGGGCTGGCCACAAACACCAGCGGGTTGGCAGCAAACGGTTCGGCGCGGGTAGGCAGTTCTTCGGGCGCTTTGCCCATGATGGCGATATCCACCTCGCTGTTTTGCAGCCAATGCACCAGCTCACGCCGGTTGCCCACCAGCAGTTTGACTTCAATGCCTTCGTGTTCTTTCAAAAACTGGTTTAAAAGAGCGGGAATGAAATAGGTGGTGGTGCCCACCAGCCCAATGGTCAGGTTGCCGGTCTCAATTCTTTGCAGCCGGGCGGCCGCGTCTTCGGCATCTTTGAGCAAAGCCAGCATCTTGCGGCTGTAAACCAACATGTATTCGCCGGTGGTGGTCAAACTCACTTTGCGGCCTTGTCGCTCAAACAGCGGCATGCCCACTTCCGCTTCTAACTCCTTGATTTGCATAGTGACTGCGGGTGCGGACACATGCATGAGCTCGGCGGCTTTGGCGAAACTCAGGTGCTTAGCAACGGCGTTGAAAAACCGGAGTTGGCGGAAGGTGGCGTTCTTCAATTAAGTTTTCCTTAATTCAAAACCATAAATTAATGAATTTACTTATTGTGCAGGAATTTTTACAGTTCATCCATCCCTTCAACACCGTGGAGTTTTTTGATGACCGCAAGCACCCAAATCACCGACGCCAAAAAGCGCTACAGCGCAGGCGTTTTGAAATACAAACAAATGGGCTATTGGATGCCCGACTACACGCCAGTGGACACAGACACCATTTG
Organism: Comamonadaceae bacterium; assembly: GCA_947456305.1. Taxonomy (GTDB): domain Bacteria; phylum Pseudomonadota; class Gammaproteobacteria; order Burkholderiales; family Burkholderiaceae_C; genus Limnohabitans. Next base: position 135,016 of record CANGPN010000002.1, read on the forward strand.
CTTGTTCCGCATCACTCCACAAGACGGCGTGGACCCGGAAGAGGCGGCAGCGGCTGTGGCCGGTGAATCGTCTACCGCCACATGGACAGTGGTATGGACAGATCGCTTGACCGCTTGCGACAGCTATCGCGCCAAGGCCTACAAAGTGGAAGCCGTGCCCGGCCGTCCCGGCGAATACTTCGCTTGGGTGGCTTACGACCTGATTCTGTTTGAAGAAGGCTCCATCTCCAACATGACCGCGTCCCTGATCGGTAACGTGTTCTCGTTCAAGCCATTGAAAGCCGCGCGTCTGGAAGACATTCGCATTCCCGTGGCCTATGTGAAAACCTTCAAAGGCCCACCTACTGGTTTGATCGTTGAGCGCGAGCGCTTGGACAAATTCGGTCGCCCGCTGTTGGGTGCGACCACCAAGCCCAAGCTTGGTTTGTCAGGCCGCAACTATGGCCGCGTGATTTACGAAGGCCTCAAAGGTGGTTTGGATTTCATGAAGGACGACGAGAACATCAACTCACAACCGTTCATGCACTGGCGTGACCGTTTCTTGTATGTGATGGACGGCGTGAACAAAGCGCAAGCGGTCACCGGTGAAGTCAAAGGCTCGTACCTGAATGTGACGGGCGCGACCATGGAAGACATTTACGAGCGTGCTGAATTCGCCAAAGAACTGGGCTCAGTCGTCATCATGCTCGACTTGGTGATCGGATGGTCAGCGATTCAATCGATGGCCAACTGGGCGCGCAAAAACGACATGATTGTGCACATGCACCGTGCCGGTCACGGAACTTACACACGCCAGAAAAACCACGGCGTGAGCTTCCGCGTGATCGCCAAATGGCTGCGCTTGGCTGGTGTGGACCATTTGCACACTGGTACAGCGGTGGGCAAACTGGAAGGTGACCCGATGACTGTGCAAGGCTATTACAACGTTTGCCGCGACAGCCACACCAAACAAGATTTGCAACGCGGTTTGTTCTTTGACCAGGACTGGGCTGACACCAAGAAAGTCATGCCAGTCGCATCCGGTGGTATCCACGCCGGACAAATGCACCAACTCATTGACTTGTTCGGAGACGACGTGATTTTGCAATTCGGCGGCGGCACCATCGGTCACCCGCAAGGCATTCAAGCCGGTGCGGTGGCCAACCGTGTGGCTTTGGAGGCCATGGTCAAGGCGCGCAACGAAGGCAAGAACATTTTGCAAGAAGGCCCGACCATTTTGAAGGAAGCCGCCAAGCACTGCTCGCCTTTGCAAGCCGCGCTCGATACCTGGGGCGACATCAGCTTCAATTACCAATCCACCGACAGCAGCGACTATGCCGTCACCCCCACCGTCGCTTGATACAGAGGAGCACACACCATGTTGAGCAACCCCACCGGAAAAGTTACCCAAGGCCAGTTCAGCTTTTTGCCTGAATTGACAGATGCTGAGATCAGCATGCAAATCCAATATGGCTTGAACAAAGGCTATGCATGGAGCGTCGAGTACACCGATGACGTGCACCCGCGCAACACCTACTGGGACATGTACGGCATGCCCATGTTTGATTTGCACGACCCAGCAGGCGTGTTGATGGAAGTCAACAACTGCCGCAAAACGTTTCCCAACCACTACATCCGTTTGATGGCATTCGACTCCACACGCGGTGTGGAATCGGTGGCCATGAGTTTCATCGTGCACCGTCCGCCGCATGAATCCGGCTACCGCTTAGAGCGTCAGGAAGTCAATGGCCGCAGCCTGCGTTACACCACGCACGGTTACGCCATGGACAAACCCGAAAACAGCCGTTACGGTAAATAAACATCACTGGCCATGAACGCACCTGCATACAACCTGCCCGGCATTACCACTGCACCAGCCCCCAAAGCTGAGGCAGTGAAAAATACTGTTGTCGAAGACACGGGTGCACGCACCGTGGCGCAAGTCATGGCGCAAACGCAGGTGCAGCAGGTGATGGATGCCTTGGACCGTGACTTGGTCGGCTTAAAGCCGGTCAAGTCGCGCATCCGTGACATTTCGGCCTTGTTGGTGATTGACCGATTGCGTTTAAACCTCGGTTTGGCCGCGCAATCGCCTTCATTGCACATGTGCTTCACCGGTAACCCCGGCACCGGCAAAACCACGGTGGCCATGCGCATGGCGCAAATTCTTCATGAATTGGGCTATGTACGCAGCGGCCATTTGGTGGCGGTCACGCGCGACGATTTGGTCGGTCAGTACATTGGCCACACCGCTCCCAAAACCAAAGAAGTCTTGAAAAAAGCCATGGGTGGTGTGTTGTTCATTGACGAGGCTTACTACTTGTACCGGCCTGAAAATGAACGTGACTATGGGCAGGAAGCGATTGAGATACTGCTGCAAGTGATGGAAAACCAGCGCGATGATTTGGTGGTGATACTGGCCGGATACAAAGACCGCATGGACACGTTTTTCATGTCCAACCCCGGCATGAATTCACGCATTGCGCACCATATTGATTTTCCGGACTATCAGGAAGACGAACTCGCGCAAATCGCACAACACATGCTGAACGCACAAAACTACAAGTTGGATGAAGAAGCGCAGCATGCGTTTGCACAATATTTGCATTTGCGCAAACAACAACCGCATTTCGCTAACGCCCGCAGCGTGCGCAATGCTTTGGAGCGCGCCCGGTTGAGACAGGCCAGTCGCCTGTTTGCCAATCCGGACAAAGAATTGACCGCCGATGACCTGAGTACCTTGAATGCCCAGGACATTTTGGCGAGTCGTGTTTTTCAACAAGCAAAGGGTTGAACATGGGCGCGCTCAAAGCATTGGTATTTGATGTGGATGGAACATTGGCTGACACCGAAATGGCGCATCTGGCGGCATTCAACCAGGCGTTTGCTGAAGAAGGTTTGGACTGGCATTGGGACGTGGCCCAGTACACCAAACTGCTGGAAATATCCGGTGGCAAAGAACGCATGCTGCACTACTGGAAGCAAGTGCATCCGGATGTGAAAGACATAGACGGCGGCGGTTTGAAAGACACCATCGACCGTTTGCACGCCATGAAAACCGCTGCGTATGAGCACGCGGTGCAATCCGGTGCGGTGCAATTGCGCCCCGGCGTGTTGGCCCTGATTCAAAGTGCGCATGCAGCCGGTTTTCGTTTGGCGATTGCTACCACCACATCACCTGTGAACATCGCGGTGTTGTTGCGCAACGCCATTGGGCCGGATTGGAAAGACTTGTTTGCCGTCATCGAAGACGCATCCACTGCGCCCAAGAAAAAACCGCATCCGCAGGTCTATACCCAAACACTGTCGCGTTTAAGCTTAAGCGGTGCTGACTGTGTGGCGTTTGAAGATTCGGCCAATGGCTTGAACGCAGCCAAAAGTGCGGGCCTGCCGGTCATCGTCACGCCCAACAGTTTCACTGCGCACCACGACTTCACCGGCGCTTTGAAAGTGCTGCCCGACTTGTCTGGCGCGACCATTGAACAATTGCGCAGCTGGCACGCCGCTGCTTGAAGAGAGAACACCATGCCCTTACGACACCGCACCACCTTAACCCAATACCTGATCGAAGAACGCCGCCGCTTTCCCGGCTCCAGCGGTGACTTCAATGCGCTGATTCTGGATGTGGCGCTGGCTTGCAAAGCGATTGCACGCGCTGTCGCCATGGGCGAGCTCGGCGGCATGTACGGCGACCAGGCCGCAGACGGCGGCAAGTCCATCAATGTGCAAGGCGAAACCCAAAAGAAACTCGATGTATTGAGTAACGATTTGTTCATACGCATGAACGAATGGGCCGGTCATCTCGCAGGCATGGCCTCCGAGGAAATGGACAACCCCTACCAAATCCCGACCAACTTCCCGCGCGGCAAATACATGTTGGTGTTCGATCCGTTGGACGGCTCTTCCAACATCGATGTGAACGTGTCTGTGGGCAGTATTTTTTCCATACTGCGCGCACCGCAAGACGTGATCGACAGCGGCCGCGATGTGACTGAAAAAGATTTTCTGCAACCCGGCCAAAAGCAAGTGGCTGCCGGTTACGCCTTGTACGGACCGACCACCATGCTGGTGTTGACCGTAGGCAACGGTGCGGCAGGTTTCACACTCGACCCGAACTTGGGCGAATTCATGTTGACGCATCCGAAATTGCAAGTGCCGGTGGACACGCAAGAGTTTGCTATCAACGCGTCCAACAGTCGCTTTTGGGAAGCGCCTATCAAACGTTATGTGGACGAATGCCTGGCGGGCAAATCCGGCGCGCGCGGTAAAGACTTCAATATGCGTTGGATCGCGTCCATGGTGGCCGAGGCGCACCGCATTTTGATGCGCGGTGGTGTGTTCATGTACCCGCGCGACAACAAAGACCCGAGCAAAGCCGGACGCTTGCGTTTGCTTTACGAAGCCAATCCGATCGGCATGGTGATGGAGCAAGCAGGCGGGCGCGCCAGCACCGGGCGCGAGCCTATGTTGTCGGTCAAGCCCGACGGATTGCACCAGCGTATCGGTTTGGTGTTCGGTTCTAAAAACGAAGTCGAACGCATTGAGCGTTACCACAGCGAACCCGCAGAAACAGAAAACGACAACCCGTTGTTTGCCGAGCGCAGTTTGTTTCGTGTCTGAAATTTTTTAAAGTACCAAAGGTCATCCTGCCATGTCAGTCAAACACCCCATCATTGCCATCACCGGTTCATCAGGCGCTGGCACCACCTCGGTCACACGCACGTTTGAAAATATTTTCCGCCGCGAAAAAGTCACCGCTGCCATCATTGAAGGCGACAGCTTTCACCGCTACGACCGTTTGGAAATGCGCAAAAAAGCCGCCGATGCAGAAAAGCAAGGTGATAAAAACTTCAGCCACTTCGGCCCGACCACCAATTTGTTCTCAGAGCTGGAAACCTTGTTCCGCACCTACGGCGAAACCGGTAGCGGTAAGCGTCGCAAGTATTTGCATGACCATGAAGAAGCCGCGCCTTACAAACAAGAACCCGGCACATTCACACCTTGGGAAGATGTGCCTGCCGGCACAGACTTGCTGTTTTACGAAGGCTTGCATGGCGCGGTGGTCACGCCTGAAGTGAACATTGCCAAGCACCCCGACTTGTTGATCGGTGTGGTGCCCGTCATCAATCTGGAGTGGATTCAAAAACTCTGGCGCGACAAATCCAAGCGCGGTTATTCCACCGAAGCCGTTACCGACACCATATTGCGTCGCATGCCCGACTACGTGAATTACATCTGCCCGCAATTTGCGCACACGCATGTCAACTTCCAACGCGTGCCCTGTGTGGATACCTCTAACCCGTTCATCGCGCGTGAAATTCCAGCGCCGGATGAAAGCTTTGTGGTCATCCGGTTTGCCAACCCCAAAGGCATCGACTTTCCTTATTTGCTCAACATGATCCATGACTCATTCATGTCGCGCGCCAACACCGTGGTGGTGCCGGGCGGCAAGATGGAATTGGCCATGCAACTCATCTTCACGCCTTTTGTGTGGCGCATGATGGAACGCAAGAAAAAGGCCTGAGGCCGTTCTTTTTATTTATTTTTTTACTGGAGATTTTTCATGGCTCTCGTCTCATTGCGCCAGGTACTGGACCACGCTGCCGAACACGGTTATGGCGTGCCCGCTTTCAACGTCAACAACTTAGAACAAGTGCAAGCCATCATGGAGGCTGCGCAAGAAACCCACAGCCCGGTGATATTGCAAGCCTCGGCAGGTGCGCGCAAATACGCTGGCGAAGCCTATCTGCGCCACTTGGTGTTGGCGGCTATCGAGTCGCATCCCGACATTCCTGTGGTCATGCACCAAGACCATGGTGTGTCGCCAGCCGTGTGTCAACAATCAATCCGCTCCGGTTTTTCCAGCGTGATGATGGATGGCTCTTTGATGCAAGACGGCAAAACCCCGGCCAGCTACGACTACAACGTCGATGTCACTCACCGCGTGTGTGAAATGGCGCATGCGGTCGGTGTGTCTGTCGAAGGTGAACTCGGTTGTTTAGGTTCTCTTGAAACCGGTGAAGCCGGTGAAGAAGACGGCATTGGTGCGGTGGGCAAACTCACGCACGACATGTTGTTGACAGACCCGATCCAAGCCAAAGATTTTGTCGAGCGCACCGGCGTTGACGCGTTGGCGATTGCCATCGGCACCAGCCACGGCGCATACAAATTCACCCGCAAGCCCACTGGCGACATTCTGGCCATGGACCAGATCGTGGCGATTCACAAAAGCATTCCCAACACGCATTTGGTGATGCACGGTTCAAGCAGCGTGCCGCAAGAATGGCTGGCCATCATCCGTGAATTTGGTGGTGACATCAAAGAAACCTATGGCGTGCCGGTGGAAGAAATTCAGCGCGGTATTCGTTCCGGTGTGCGCAAAGTCAACATCGACACCGATATTAGATTGGCCATGACCGGTGCCATGCGCCAAGCCTTTGCGCAAGACCGCAGCGAGTTTGATCCGCGCAAAGCATTGATTGCTGCACGCAAAGCCGCACGCGGTATTTGCAAAGCGCGTTTTGAAGCATTCGGCTGCGCCGGACATGCGCAAAACATCAAGCCGATTTCACTGGACAGCATGGCCAACCGCTACGTTTAAATCAGCGAATGCCGGTGTCTCAGCGTTTGTCTGATGCGCATGAGGCGCACACCGGTTTACGGCTCAGTGGCGGGTTTTTTCTGCAACGCCAATGCGTACAAGGCATTGCGCGGTGCACCGCTGATATCAGCCGCCAGTTTGACCGCCGTCTTCACCGGCAACTCTGCCAGCAGCAAATCCAATACACGGTGAGCCTCGGCCATGCCATCGTGTTGCTGCGCCAGCGGGTGCAACACCAGGGCAAATTCACCTTTGCCGCGTTGCGGCGAAGCATCCAGCCAAGCCGATAAAGCTTGGGCCGGCATGCTGGCTATTTCTTCAAATTGCTTGGTGAGCTCACGACCCACGGTCACAGTGCGTTCGCCCAGCAGTTGTAAATCACGCGCCACCGCTTCTATACGGTGCGGTGCTTCTAAAAATACCTGTGCCCGTGGTTCAAGCGCCATCAATTGCAGGTGACGTTGACGCTCCGTGGCTTTGCTCGGCAGAAAACCGATGAACACAAACCCATCGTCACCTGTGCAGCCGCTGGAGCTCATTAAGGTGGTGATGCTGCTGGCCCCGGGCAAAGGCATGACTCTTAAACCCGCTTGCTGCACCAATGCCACCAGCCGTGCACCCGGGTCGCTGATGCCCGGTGTACCTGCATCACTTAAATACACCACCCGCTGCCCTTGTTGCAGCCGCAGAATCACTTGCTCAGCGGCACTGGCTTCGTTGTGCTGATGCACCGCCAACCAACTGCCGCCGGGTTTGTCCACACCGTATTGGCGCAACAGCGATTGGCTGTGCCGAGTGTCCTCGCAGGCCAGTGTGTCCGCCAATTGCAGCAAATGCAAGCCGCGCAAGCTGATGTCGGCCAGGTTGCCAATCGGCGTGGCCAGCACATACAAACAAGCGCCGGGATGCACCTGTCCTTCACATGCAGTGTGAGCGGCTGCCAGAACGGCATCAAAACGATGATTCAATGAACACCTTTCAAAACAAGCCAGCCATTGCTGTCGGTAATACCAAACGCAAAGGCGATGCAGCCGAAGACGAGGCCTTGGTTTTTTTGCAAAACCAAGGCTTGCAATTGTTACAACGCAATTACCGCACACCGGGTCGCGGCGGCGGCGAGATTGACCTGATTGTGCGTGACCCGCAAGGCACGGTGGTTTTTGTGGAGGTACGCAGCCGCAGCAACGCGCGCCACGGAGGGGCTCTTGCCAGCATAGGGTCGGTTAAACGACGGCGCATCGTGTTTGCCGCCAAGATGTATTTGAGTGGCTGGCGCACCTGGCCTGCCTGCCGGTTTGACGTGGTGGTGGTACAAGCCGGGGCGCTGGAATGGATACAGGCTGCGTTTGATGCATGAATTGTTTATGAATGATCACGAGTGTGTCATGCTGCAAAGGTATGATGAAGCCATGCTAGAGCAACACATTGAACAGCTGTTCATAGACAGTGCGGATTTGAAATACCAGTCGGCGCAGATTTTGAGCAAGCCCATGGCCGAGGCCGTGCAATTGATCATGGTCAGTGTCACCGGCGGCGGCAAAGTGCTGGCTTGCGGAAACGGCGGTTCTGCCGCGTTGACGCAATTGTTTGCCGCCACCTTCGTCGGACGTTTTGAACGTGAGCGCCCGGAGTTAGGTGCAATTGCTTTGAATGCAGACAATGTCTTGCTGACATCGGTGCAACAGGAAAACGGTGTCGACCAAGTGTTTGCCAAACAAGTGCGTGCGCTGGGGCAACCGGGGGATGTGTTGCTGGTGGTATCGGCCAGCGGGCAGGCGGGTAATTTGTTGCGCGCTATCGATGCGGCTCACGAGCGAGAGCTCAGCGTGGTGGCATTGACCGGCCAAGGCGGCGGCAAAATTCGGCAACTGTTGCGCGAAACCGATGTACATATTTGCGTGCCTCACGACAGAAAGGCCCGCATTCAAGAGGTTCATTTGCTGGTCTTGCACGGTTTGTGTGACGGCGTGGACAATCAATTATTGGGTGAACAGGAGAATACCGAATGAATACCAGAAACACCAAGACCGCCGGTCTGATGTTGTTGTTGAGTTTGGGCTTGAGCGCTTGCGCACCGGTCATGCTGGCCGGCTTTGCGGGCACTGCCATGGTGGCCAGCGACAGGCGCACATCCGGCGCTCAACTGGAGGACGAAACCATTGAGTTGCGAGGCTCAGCCCGTATCCGTGATGCTTTGGGTGAACGAGCTCATGTGAATATCAACAGTTACAACCGCCAGGTGTTACTTACCGGCGAAGTGGCTACCGAGCGCGATAAACAAATCGTAGAAGGCCTGCTGGAAAAACTGGAAAACGTCAAAACCGTCGTTAATGAAATGTCAATCATGCAGCCTTCATCACTGAGCTCTCGCTCTAACGACTTGCTGCTTTCGGCTAAGGTCAAAGCGGCACTGGTGGACAGCCGCGACTTGTTTGCCAATTCTTTCAAAATTGTGGCCGAGCGCGGTACGGTTTATGTCATGGGCCGCATCACACAGCGTGAAGCAAACAGTGCCACCAATGTGATTCGCAATGTCAACGGCGTGAACAAAGTGGTGCGCTTGTTTGAAACCATCAGCGAAGAGGAGTTGCGCAACCTGTTGCCACCACCACCGCCTGCTGACGATAAAAACAAAAACAAAAAATAAGCGGTTCTGTGTAGCGCCAAGCCACGGCATTCGCCGTGGCTTTTTTATTTCAATCGTTTAATGAGGCTTGAGGTGTCTAAGCGGTTACCGCCCATGGCTTGCACATCGGCGTAAAACTGATCCACCAATGCGGTGACCGGAACGCGTGAGCCGTTGCGCTTGGCTTCGTCCATCACCAGGCCTAAGTCTTTGCGCATCCAGTCGACCGCAAAACCGAAATCGAATTTATCGGCCACCATGGTTTTGCCCCGGTTGTCCATTTGCCAGCTTTGCGCCGCGCCCTTGCCGATGACTTCCAGCACTTGCTCCATGTTCAAACCGGCTTTTTGGCCGAACGCAATGCCTTCAGACAAGGCTTGCACCAAACCGGCAATGCAAATTTGGTTGACCATTTTGGTGAGCTGACCGGCACCGCTGTCGCCCATCAAGGTGAAGGCTTTAGAGAACGCCATGCCCACAGGCTTGGCACGTTCGAACGCTGCTGATTCGCCGCCGCACATGACGGTGAGCATGCCGTTGATGGCACCGGCTTCGCCGCCGGACACGGGAGCGTCGACAAAATGCACGCCTTTGGCAATGGCCGCTGCAAACAATTCGCGTGCGACATCGGCGGAAGCGGTGGTGTGGTCAACAAGCAAAGCACCGGTTTTTGTGCCTGCCAATGCGCCATCAGCGCCGAGCATGACGGCGCGCAAGTCGTTGTCGTTGCCGACGCAGCAAAACACCATGTCAGCGCCTTGGGCTGCTTCGCGGGGGGTGGCGGCTGATGCGTGGCCGGGAAATTCGGTGCACCATTCTTTGGCTTTGGCAGGATTGCGGTTGTAGACGGTGACGTGATGTCCTGCGAGTGCAAGATGGCCTGCCATGGGGTAGCCCATGACGCCTAAGCCGATGAAGGCGACTTTGGTGGGGGTGGATGGTTCGTAAGTTTTGGGGTTGGTGCGGGGCATGGGTGATTTCCTGTGAGGTTTTTCTGATCTTAATGTGTCACAGGTGCCGGGCAGCCTCTTGGGCACTGATCACGCCGGACTTGACCAGTTTTTCCAGCGACTGCGCCATGGTTTGCATGCCGAACTGCGCGCCGGTTTGTAAGGTGTTGCCCAGTTGAGCGGTTTTACTTTCGCGAATCAAATTACGTACCGCCGGTGTGGCGTACAACACTTCATGCGCGGCGACGCGACGCTGGCCATCGCTGTGCAAGCACAAGGTTTGGGTAATGACGGCCAGCAGCGACAAACTGAGTTGGTTGCGCACCAAGGCTTTTTCCTCGGCAGGAAACACATCAACAAGACGCTCCACCGCTTGCGTGGCGCTGCGGGTGTGCAAAGTGGCCAACACCAAATGACCGGTCTCAGCCGCGCTCAAGGCCAAGCGTATGGTGGCGAGGTCGCGCAATTCACCAACCATGATGACATCTGGGTCCTGTCGCAAAGCAGCGCGCAATGCTGTGTCAAAACTGTGGCTGTGACCTGGTACTGCGCGTTGCTGCACCAAACTTTTTGCGCTGACATGTTCAAACTCGATCGGGTCTTCGAGGGTGAGTATGTGCAGCGCTTGCGTGGTGTTCAGGTGATGCAGCAGCGCGGCCAAGGTGGTGGATTTGCCCGAGCCCGTGGCACCGGTGACCAGCAACAAGCCATGCGGTTGTTGCACCCAGTCGCGCAATGCAGCAGGTGCACCTGTGTCTTCCAAGGCCGGGATGCGTGAGGGGATGGCTCGCCACACCGATGACCAGCCGCGTTGTTGCGCAAACACATTCACGCGAAAACGTCCAAGCTCGGGCACTGACACTGCGGTGTCGTGGTCTTGGTTGTGTGGGTTTGTGTTGTTTCTGTCCGTGAGCGCCGAGGATGAATGCGGCCAATCGACCAACGCACTGGCAAGCAGCATATGCATGCTGTCAGCGGAAACAGGTGTTGTGTCCAGCGCTTGCAATTGACCGAGGCGGCGCACCATGGGCGGCAGGCCTGCGCTTAAGTGCAAGTCCGAAGCACCTGAGTGGCGCGTATGTGAAAGCCATTCGAGCAATAGCGGGTTCATGTGTGGCGCTTGCTTGTTACAGTTAGCCGCATGATGAGTGAGATTCAACAGCGTTACCAAGCCGTGTGTGAGCGCATCACACAAGCCGCGTTGCAAGCAGGCCGACCACCGGCACAGGTGCAGTTGCTGGCGGTGTCTAAAACCTTTGCCGCCGAGCAGGTGCGCGAAGTGGCCGCTTTAGGGCAACGCGACTTCGGCGAAAACTATGTGCAAGAAGGCGTGGACAAAATTGCTGCGTTAAAAGATGTGCAAGGCTTGGTCTGGCATTGCATAGGCCCTTTGCAAAGCAATAAGACCCGCCCGGTGGCCGAGCACTTCGATTGGGTGCACAGCGTGGACCGTTTGAAAATCTCACAACGCTTGAGCGAGCAACGACCGGCAGATTTACCCCCGCTGAATATTTGCTTGCAAGTGAATATTGACGGCGGCCCGACCAAAGCCGGTGTGTCACCAAGAGAAGCATTGGCGTTGGCGCAAGCCGTGTCTGCCTTGCCGCGATTGGTGTTGCGCGGCCTGATGACGATTCCTGACCCGCTAGAAAGTTTTGACGCACAAGTGGCGGTGCATCTGCAAGCCAAGCGATTGTTTGATGAATTGCACGCCGCATTGGCGTTGCCGCAGTTTGATACCTTGTCTATGGGCATGAGCGCCGACTTGGAAGCAGCGGTGCAGGCCGGTAGCACCATGGTGAGGGTGGGGACGGCGGTGTTTGGAGTGCGTTGAACTGCTCTACTAAAACCTCGGCAACTCCGGGTGACTCATTTGCCCGCCACGCACCAGCATCTTGCCGTACTCGGCGCAGCGTTGCAGTGTAGGAATCACCTTGCCGGGGTTGAGCAAACCGCTGGGGTCGAAGGCGCGTTTCACACCGAACATTTGCTCGTTCTCAGCCGCTGAAAACTGCACGCACATGGAGTTGAGTTTTTCCACGCCCACGCCGTGCTCACCGGTTACCGTGCCGCCCATGGCCACACTGGTTTCCAAAATATCTGCGCCAAAGAGTTCGCAGCGGTGCAACTGATCCGGGTCGTTCGCATCAAACAAAATCAGCGGGTGCAAATTGCCGTCGCCTGCGTGAAACACATTGGCGCAGCGCAAGCCGTATTTTTTTTCCATCTCGGCAATCGCCAACAAGATGTCTGCCAAACGCTTGCGCGGAATGGTAGAGTCCATGCACATGTAGTCCGGGCTGATGCGACCACTGGCAGGAAACGCGTTTTTGCGTCCGCTCCAAAATTTCAAGCGTTCTGCTTCGTCTTTGCTGACCGCAATCGCGGTTGCGCCGCAGCCTTGCAGCACCGCGCTCATGCGCCCGATTTCTTCTTCCACTTCTTCGGGCGTGCCGTCGCTCTCGCACAGCAATATCGCTTCGGCATTCAAGTCGTAACCGGCGTGCACAAAATCTTCCACCGCCGCAGTCATGGGTTTGTCCATCATTTCCAAACCCGCCGGAATAATGCCGGCCGCAATCACCGCTGCAACCGCGTCACCGGCTTTGCGCAAATCGTCAAAGCTGGCCATGATGCAACGTGCAAGTTGCGGCTTAGGCGTGAGTTTGACGGTCACTTCAAGTGTGATGGCCAGCATGCCTTCAGAGCCGACCACGAGCGGCAACACATCCAAACCGGGCGCGTCCAAGGCATCGCCACCGAACTCTATCCATTCGCCCTGAATCGTCAGACCTTTGACCTTCATGACGTTATGCAAAGTCAAACCGTATTTCAAACAATGCACGCCGCCGGAGTTTTCTGCCACGTTGCCACCAATGCTGCAAGCGATTTGGCTGGACGGATCGGGTGCGTAATACAAACCCAAAGGCGCGGCGGCTTCGCTGATGGCGAGGTTGCGCACACCGCTTTGCACCACGGCGGTTCTGCTGTGCAAGTCCATTTTCAAAATGCGGTTGAACTTGGCGAGTGACAAGGTGACACCTTGCGCATGCGGCATGGCGCCACCAGACAAACCGGTGCCTGCACCACGAGCGACCACCGGCACTTGCAGTGCATGGCAAGTGCGCAGCACAGCTTGTACTTGTTCGTAGGTTTCAGGCAAGGCCACGCACAAAGGGCGTTGGCGGTAAGCGGTCAAGCCATCGCATTCGTAAGGCGTGGTGTTTTCAGATGAGGACAAGACCGCGTGCGCGGGCAGCACTTGGCGCAATGCGTGGACGACTTGTGCGCTGCGTTCTGCGAGTGAACGGCTATCCGTTTGCAGGCTTTGAAGTTCGGGGGAAGTGATGGCATTCATACCGCTACTGTAAACCGGATAAAGCCACGCCGAGTTGGCAGGCTTTGTTCACCCCAGCGAGCCTTCAAACATGCATGAGCCGCTGTGTGAAAGCAGGTGTAAGTCCTTGGCATTCAACCGCCTCGCTGAGTTCACAAAGTCAATCACGCGCAGTGTCAAGAAACTCACAGCAACTCACTTCCGCTAGTTAAACAACTGTCGAAAAAACACAAAAAAGTGTGAATGCCAAGGTGTGCTTTTTCACGCTCGCATTTGTCTAAAGCATGCAAAAAACAAGTGCGAAACATGGCACTGCTTTTGCCCATGAAGACCCATCAGTCAATGTTTGGAGGTCTTCATGTTCAACGCTTCATTTGTACGCCAATGTATTCATCTGCTCGCTGCTTTCAGTGTGCTCATCGCAGGCATGCATTCGGCCCATGCGATTCAAATTCACCGGGTCGATACAGACGTGTTCATCAGTGGTGACATCGTGGCCAATGACGATGTGAAATTGCGCAACGAATTGGAATCTGCACCGGTCAAGCGTTTGATACTGGTGAACTCGCGCGGCGGGCATTTGTTTGCGAGTATGAAAATCGCCCGCTGGTTGACCATGCATCCGGTGACTACGCTGGTATCCGGCCCGTGTTTGTCGGCATGCTCACTCATTTTCATGGCGGGGCAACAACGTCAGTACGCCACCGGTTACGAGCCGCGTTTGACGGTGATTGGCATACACGGCCCCAGCATGCCATTGACCGGTGAATTGCTGCCTGCGCATGCCGCAGACATGATGGCTTTTTACAAAGAGCGCATGGGCGATAAATACGATGCGGATTTATTGCGCGTGGCCTTGTTCGAATTGAAAGATGCCAGCGGCTTCATGTTGATTCGCGAGATCAGTCGCAACCAACCGCGCGACCGCATCACCTTGTTGTGCCCGACCTCCAGCACACCGCGTTGGCGCTGCACCGAGTACCCGCGACAGGATGCCTACACACTGGGATTGGTGACATCAACGGAGACAGTTGCACTTGACTTGCCCGAGGCGATGAAGCCTAGAATGCCTTGAGGTCCTGTGGCAATGTCGCGGGGCACGCCCATTGTTCAAGGAGGCATTGCCCATGGGAGCCGCTGACATCCATTTAGACAACCTCTGGTTGCCGTTCACGCCGAACAAAGATTTTCACCATTCACCCCGCGTGTTCACCGGGGCAAACGGCATGTACTTCACCACCGCAGACGGCCGCCAAGTGTTGGACGGTGTGTCCAGCTTGTGGTGTGTCGGTGCCGGACACAACCGGCGCGAAATCAACGAAGCCATTTACAAACAACTGCAAACGCTGGACTACTCGACCGCGTTTCAGTTCGGCAATGACCGCGCGTTTGAAGCTGCGCAGATGATTGCAGCGCTTGCACCGGGCGACTTGAACAAAGTGTTTTTCTGTACCTCGGGCTCGGAAGCGGCGGACACCTCCATGAAGATGGCGCTGGCTTATCACCGCGCGCGCGGACAAGGACAACGCAGCGTGTTCATCGGGCGTGAACGCGGCTACCACGGCGTGGGTTTTGGCGGCATGAGCGTGGGCGGCATTGGCGGCAACCGCAAGTTGTTCGGCTCGGCCATGTTGCCGCATGTAGACCATTTGCGTTTCATTCACGACCCGGTCAACCATGCGTATATCAACGGCGAGCAACCCGTGTTTGCCGAGGACTGGCTGCTTGAATTGGAGCAACGCATTCTGCCTTTGCACGACCCGAGCAATGTGGCGGCCATCATCGTCGAGCCCGTGGCTGGCAGCGCCGGTTGGTACATACCGCCCAAGGGCTATTTGCAACGCTTGCGTGAGATTTGCGACAAGCACGGCATTCTGTTGATTTTTGATGAAGTCATCACCGGCTTTGGTCGCATGGGTGCGCCGTTCGCAGCGGACTACTTCGGTGTCGTGCCCGACATGTTGAACTTTGCCAAATGCGTCACCAACGGCGTGGTGCCCATGGGCGGCGTGGTGTGCCGCGATGGTGTTTACGAGGCCATCATGTCTGTGCCCACCGCTTCACATGTGATCGAGTTTTCACATGGCTATACCTACTCAGGCCACCCGGTGGCGTGCGCTGCGGCAGTGGCCACGATGAAGTTGTTGGCCGAAGAAAAATTGTTTGAACGTGCCGCCAGCATGGCACCACACTTAGGCAATGCAGTTCACGCCGCTGCCAAAGGCCTGCCGAATGTGATCAGCATTCGCTCCTTGGGCTTGGCCGCTGCCGTTGAATTGAGTCCTTCTGACAAAGGCGTGGGCGCGCGCGGCTATGCGGTGTTTTTGGAATGCTTAAAACACGACGTATTGGTGCGCAGCGCCGGTGACAACTTGGTGCTGGCCCCGGCCTATGTGGTGGAGAAAGCGCAGATCGAGCAGATGGCCGATGTGTTGGCGCAGGCCATCAAGCGGGTGGCTTGATTATTTGAGTGATCCCCGGTAAGCGTGATGCATGCAAAGCAGCGCATGTCGCATGCTGCCGAGCCAGTGGCTGTATCAGGGCGGCTGCACCTTGCTCAGGTTTTGTTCCAGCACATCGCCATTGCTTTGCGCGATCCGTACTTTGACGGGCAAATACCCGTAAGCAGGTGACAGCCAGACATCTGCGGTCTGGTCATAAGCACCTTTAAACACACGGCTCAATTTCCAGGCACTCACCGGGCCTATAGGCAATTGCACAGTTTCTTGCTTGTCCACTTGGAAAGTCCAGATATCTGCGCTTTTGGCCGCCACCACCTGAAAACCGATTTGCTGACCGGCTTGGCGCAATTCCGGTGTGCCCGCGAGCAGCGCAGGCAGCTGGGCGAACAGACTGAGTCTGTCCTGCGCAGCCGGTAACAAAGGCTGGGGGTTGCTGTTGGCGCTGAAGATCAATTGCCCTTTGTCTCGGTCGAAATGCGCGGCCACTTCTTGTTTGTATTTGTCGCCGAAGCGCTTAGGTTGCAGCCCTTGCAGGCTGAGCTGACCGACGCTGGTTTGGGTTTTGCTACCCAACAGGAAATGGCGTATCTCTAAGCGCATTTCGTAATTTTTTCCATCGTGGCGCCACAGCATCTCACCGTCTGCATTGAAACGGATACCTTTGCTTTCGCCTATGACTTCGTAAATGAATTTGGTGGATGCGGGCCAAGCAAACCGCGCCTGTGCCAGCCAGGGCGGGGCCTCGTCGCTGGGAGCGATGACTGTCGCGGCGGGTGCTGCGGCAGCAGCGTTGTCGGGCTTGGTTGTCCCGGCCGTGGCAGACGGCGACTCAGTGACGGCAGGGGCCGTGGCGGGTGCAGGCACTGGTACCAAGGGCGGGGTAGCCGCCAGTGTTGGCGCGGCATCAGCCCGGGGCAATGCAGCAGGTGGGTCCGCCGGGGGTGCTGACACCACAGGCGCAGGTGCAGTAGCCTTCGCAGATTGCGCATCGGTTTCAGGTACAGCTGTAGACAACGGTTCTGGCCTTGGGTTTTCTGGTAAATCCCGCGCCTTGTCAATCTGAGCGGTCTCCGCCGGTTGGTAATCATCAGTTAAGTTGACCGCATGCAGTCCTTGAACGATCGCTGCGGTCTGAACCAGTGGCAGCGGCTTGGGCGTTGCCCTTGATTGGGTGTCGGACGTCTTAAGAGCAGGTGCTACAGGTGTAGCTTCGCCAGCAGCACTGTCGGTAGTCAACTGCAATGGCGCAGTTTGACCCGGGGTTAGCTGCGTCGGCCACAGTGTGGAAAGCGAATGAAGGCCGACCAAGTGCAGACACACAACCAGTAGCAGCAACAGGGCCGGTGCCAGTCGTTGCTTCAGAGGCGATGGATAGAATGGCTGCATGAAATTAGCGACATACAAAGATGGTTCACGCGACGGACAACTGGTGGTGGTGTCACGCGATTTGACAAGCGCCCATTATGCGAGCGGCATGGCATCCCGTTTACAACAGGCGTTGGACGACTGGAACTTCATTTCCCCCCAATTACAAGACCTGTACCAGACCTTGAACCAAGGCAAGGCCAGGCATGCGTTTGCCTTCGATCCCAAGATGTGCATGGCGCCGCTGCCGCGTGCTTACCAATGGGCCGATGGCTCGGCTTACATGAACCACGTGGAGTTGGTGCGGGCTTCCCGCAATAGCGAAGTGCCTTCCAACTATTACGACGATCCGCTGATGTACCAGGGCGGCAGTGATGACTTCATCGGCCCGTGCGACGACATCATTGCGGTCAGCACCGATCACGGCATTGACTTTGAAGCTGAGGTGACTGTGATTACCGGCGATGTGCCTATGCAAGCCACCGCCGAGCAGGCGTTGGAGGGCATACGTTTGGTGATGCTGGCGAATGACGTGTCCTTGCGTCGTCTGATTCCGGCTGAACTGGCCAAGAACTTTGGTTTTTTGCAAGGCAAACCGGCGACGGCTTTCAGCCCGGTGGCCGTCACCTTGGATGAGCTTGGCAGCGCTTGGGACCACGGGCGTTTGCACTTGACCATGCGGGTCGATTGGAACGGCAAGCGCGTTGGTATGTGCGACGCCGGTCCCGAGATGACGTTTCATTTCGGCCAGCTGATTGCGCATCTAGCTAAGACCCGCAACGTGCGAGCGGGCAGCATCATCGGCAGCGGCACGGTCAGCAACAAAGCCATCGAAACCGATGGGCGCAAAGACTGGCCCAAAGGCTATAGCTGCATCGCCGAAAAACGCGCCATCGAAACTATTTTGGACGGCAAGGCTACCACCGATTTCATGCAGTTCGGCGACAGCGTGCGCATAGAAATGAAAGACAAAGACGGCCACAGCGTGTTCGGTGCTATCGACCAGAAAGTAGCGCCCTTGCGCGCTTAAGTCGCCGGCCTACAAAGCGCTTCTTTGCAGTTCAAGCGATGAAAGACTGACATACATTGCCGGTCCGAATCGGCACTTGCAAGCCTTAAACCTGACCCGGGTTGGCCGCCATCCGGTCAAACTTTTTGAAATACTTGCGCGCCATGGCGACCAACTGCGGGTCGCTGGGGTGGTCGCTGGCCACGTTGTCGACGATGGCGTGCGCCACGCCTTTGGCATGGTGTTCGCACCAATGCTTGAACTCGGTACGCGCCGCACCCGGCCCGGTGAGCAACACCTCATGCGTGCCTTGCAACTTGGTACTGACTTCCTTGAAAAACGAAGCGGCATCGGCGTGCTTTCCCTGGTGGCTGTGGTGGCTGCGTGAATGTATGCGTTCAGCTTCTACATGCTCGCGGTCAAACATCACCACGTGGGCTTGTTCGTGGTCTATCCAGACGATGGCGTGGTAAGTGGACATGGTGTGCTTTCTCAGTGTGCAGCGTGTGCGGTTTCAAAAATGGTTTGGCAAGCCAGGCAGCGCGTGGCTTGCGGTGCGGCCAGCAAACGCTCTCGCGGCATGCTGACACCGCATTCCTCACACAAGCCGTAAACGCCTTGGGTGATGCGTTTGAGCGCCTCGTCTATGGATTGCAATTGGGCGGTTTCGTTTTCATTGATGGCGAATTCAATATCGCGTTCGGTGTTGATCTCGCCAGGGTCATCTTGCGTGTGGTCAAAATGGGCAAAGGCGACGTCGGCGCGGCTGACTTGGCCACCGCGTTGCTGGGCGATGCGGGCCAACAGGTCTTGGCGCATTTGCATGAGTGTTTGCAAGTACGGTTGCAACTTGGTTTGTGTCATGGTGTGTGATTGCGTAGTCAACAGAGCTTGATCTTGCGCGCCGCCTTCACAAGTTCACTTGATATTTGTCAACAAAGACGGTGGCGCTTGTCGCCAAGGCAAAATCAGTCCATACAACTTTGACGGATACGCGCCATGAAACCGATTGACTACAGCGTTTACGAAACCTTGCACATCACACGTCGCGGCCCGCATGACAGCGTGCTCGATATACAAATGAAAGCGGCCAACGGCAAATTGCCCACCGCCGGTCACCAAGGCCATGCGGATTTGTGCGAGATATGGCGTGACATAGGCCGCGACGACAGCGTGCGTTGCGCGGTATTGCGCGGCGAAGGCATGGGGTTTTCCGGCGGCGGCGATTTGCAACTGGTGAACGACATGGCGCAGGATTTCGAGATCCGCACCCGCGTGTGGAAAGAAGCACGCGACTTGGTCTATAACATCATCAATTGCGACAAACCGGTGGTCAGCGCCATGCACGGCCCGGCGGTCGGTGCCGGTCTGGTGGCCGGTTTGCTGGCCGATATTTCAATCGCCGCCAAGAGCGCCAAGATTGTTGACGGTCACACGCGATTGGGCGTGGCCGCCGGTGACCACGCGGCCATCATCTGGCCGTTGTTGTGCGGCATGGCCAAAGCCAAATACTATTTGATGCTGTGCGAACCGGTCAGCGGCGAAGAGGCCGAGCGCATCGGTTTGGTGTCGCTGTGCGTGGACGACGACAAGCTGCTGGACAAAGCTTATGAAGTGGCCGACAAACTCGCCTCAGGCAGCCAGACCGCCATACGCTGGACCAAGTATTCGCTGAACAACTGGTTGCGCCAGGCCGGTCCTTCGTTTGACACATCGCTGGCGCTGGAGTTCATGGGCTTTGGCGGCCCGGATGTGCGCGAGGGCGTGGCTTCTCTGAAGGAAAAACGCCGCCCCGTGTTTGACTGAGCGGTAGACAAACAAGCGTTCTGCTTACAATTTTGGCCATGTATCCCCTGAGACAAACCCGCAGATTCGCCCGCCATGTGCTGGCTTGGTTTGTACTGTCCTTGGGGCTGTCATTTGCTCAGCCATTGCTGGCACAACCATCGGTAGAGTTGGTGTGCAGCAGTGGCGGCGTCATGAAAATGATGACGCCTGACGCGGGTGACAGAGCAGCGCACCAGCACCAGGATTGCAGTGTTTGCATGTCTGTCGCCATGCCGCCTGCCATATCGCTTGGCGCGCCAGTCCTGCCACTCACCCCGTGTCTGCTATTCCTTGCTATTGATATTTCCCGGGCCGCTGCTGATGCTGCGCCGCCCTTGCCCGCTCGCGGGCCGCCTTCGCTGATCCGCGCTTAACCCTACGCCGCTCTATCAAGCATTAGGCGTTAATTGGCTGTGCAATGAACAACGCACAGCATCCCGGCTGGTTTGTCTGTCGCCTGCATGTTTGGGCGCTGCATGAACCGGTCTACTTACGGATCAACAGGAAAAGTTATGAAGTCATTGAAAAAATTAGCGGTCGGCATTTTGGCCGGTTTGAGTCTTAACCAAGCCATGGCTTGCGCCAGTTGCGGTTGTTCACTCAGCACCGACTGGCAAGGCCAGGGCATGACCACCTCGCAAGGTCTGCATCTGGATTTGCGGTATGACTTGGTGAATCAGAATCAGATGCTCTCAGGCACCGGTACAACTGCCACCAGCAGCGCCACCGAGCAGGAGCTTTACACGCGCAACCACTACACCACCGTCGGTATCGATTACAACTGGAGCGAGACTTGGGGCATTCAGTTGCAATTGCCGGTGATTGACCGCGAGCACGCGACCAATGGCGAAGACGGCAGCACCTGGTCTGCCTCGCATACGCAAAGTCTGGGCGATATCAAAGTAGTGATGCGTTATGCCGGTCTGAAGGATGACAGCGTGGGTTTGCAGTTCGGTTTGAAATTACCCACCGGCAGCTTCACTCAGAAATTTGCCGAGGGTGACGCCGCAGGCACGCAACTCGACCGCGGCTTGCAACCCGGCAGCGGTACCGCGGACGCGATTTTGGGCGTTTACAAATCGGGTTCGCTGTCGCAGAACTGGGATTATTTTTCGCAGGCAATGGTGCAATTGCCGCTTAACAGCCGGGACGATTACAAACCGGGCAATGCTTTGAACCTGAATCTGGGCTTCAGGTACATGGGTCTGGAAAGTGTGATGCCGCAGGTTCAGCTCAATGCCAGGGTCTCAGCCAAAGATAGCGGGTCACAAGCCACACCCGACGACAGCGGCGGTCAAACCTTGTACCTGAGTCCGGGCTTGTCCGTGCCGGTGAGCGACAAACTCAAGCTGTACGGTTTTGTGCAATTACCTGTTTACCAAAACCTGAACGGTTACCAGCTGGCGCCTAAGTACACCGCGTCAGTTGGTATGCAGCTGGCGTTTTAAGGCGTGCGAAATAACGGCGTGACAAGACTTTCGAGCAATTCTGTATTGACTTCGGGGTCGCCCTCATGACCGTTTTTGCGCAGCACACCTTGGCGGTCAATCACAAACGTCGACGGCAAGCGCCAGATTCTGCCGAAACCGGTGAACTTGGCTTGGCTCTGGTGGGAGGTCAAAAAACTGAAATCTTGCGCCATTTTTTTGACCGTCACCAGGTTCTTGGGCGAGTCCATGCTGATGGCAACCACTTGCAAACCCGCGGACTGGTGTTTGCGGTAATACGCTTCGATGGCAGGCATTTCCGCTTGACAAGGCGTGCACCAGGTGGCCCAGAAGTTCACGATGATGACTTCGCCTTTATGTTCAGACAGGCGAAATATGCGGCCTTGATGGAGGTCTGTGGCTTCAAAGTCGGGAACGGGTTTACCTACCGACAGGGTTTGCGCCGACAGACTGACGCAGGACAGAGCTGCCCCGACCGCAATCACAAAATACAAATAAAAACGCTGCATGCTGCAAGTTTAGGCTGGCCTGTCAGCCGGTGCCGCCTGCGCTTTGTGCAAAACCTCTGCTTTGCTGTGACAAGTGCAAGCCGCCAATGCCGGCAGCTTGACCTGCCCTATAGTGCAGGGCGGCGTCCAGACGCTGCCTCTTTTGTATCAAACCAGACATGAACCGCCGCACCTTTTTCATACTTGTCAGCGTCATCAGCCTGCATGTGCTCGCCTTGTGGGCTTTGCACACAGGTTTGTTGCAACGCATGGCACAAGTGATGGTGCCGGTCATGTTGCTCAGTCAGGCTGAACCACCACCGCCACCGCCCCCTGAAAAAGAGCCGCCGCCAAAACCAGAGCCCAAGCCTGAACCGAAACCAGAGCCTAAGCCCGAGCCCAAGCCTGAACCACAACCGGAACCTAAGCCCGAGCCAAAACCCGAACCGAAACCAGAGCCCAAGCCTGAACCGAAACCAGAGCCTAAGCCGGAACCCCGATCGGAACCACCTAAAGCGACGCCTGTGGTGCCCGAACCGCCGACGGTGTTGTCGGCGCCAGCCTCGCCCGCTACCGCCAGCGTGGTG
Source organism: Comamonadaceae bacterium (assembly GCA_947456305.1). Lineage (GTDB taxonomy): Bacteria > Pseudomonadota > Gammaproteobacteria > Burkholderiales > Burkholderiaceae_C > Limnohabitans. The sequence goes on from CANGPN010000002.1 coordinate 157,695, forward strand.
CCCGCACCCTCGCCCAAACCTGCGACAACGGCACCAACCGCCCCACCACCTCCCGTCGCGCCACCCCCCGCGCCTGCGGCTCCGGTTGCAACGGCCCCTGCGCCCAAAGTGGAATTGCCCTCCTCTAAGGCCGAGCATTTGCACAACCCGGCGCCTGATTACCCGCGCATGAGTGTGAAATTAGGCGAACAAGGTCAGGTCATGGTGCGGGTATTGATAGGCGCGGACGGCGTGCCGCAAAAAGTCGAATTGCACACCAGCAGCGGTTTTGAGCGGCTGGACAAGGCGGGCATGGAGGCAGCCATGCGCTGGCGTTATGTGCCTGGTAAGCGCGGTGGTGTGGCCGAGGCAATGTGGTTTTTGCAACCGATTACATTCAACCTGAAAAAAGAGTGAACATGAACAACGAATTCGGACTGATTAATTTATGGGCCTCAGGCGACGCTGTCACGCGTTTTGTCGCACTGCTGTTACTGGCCATGTCGCTGGCTTCCTGGGTGGTGATTTTGACCAAGACCTTGGGTTTGCTGGCTGCACGCAAGCAGGCTTTGCGAGTGGACGCGTTCTGGCATAGCGCTGACGTGGCAGGCGGCGTCAAAGTGCTGGGTGATGAGGCTTTCAACCCGTTTCGCGGCCTGGCTGAAAGCGGTCAGCAGGCGATGGGCCATTTGAAGACCAATGTCGCCAAGGCCGAGTTGTCTACCCAACTCGACACCAGCGACTGGGTGACGCGCGGTTTACAAAACGCGATTGACGACGCGACCGCCCAGTTGCAATCGGGTCTGGCGATTCTGGCCTCGGTCGGTTCTACTGCGCCGTTTGTCGGTTTGTTCGGCACGGTCTGGGGCATTTACCACGCGCTGATGCAAATCGGTATGGCAGGCCAGGCCACCATAGACAAAGTAGCCGGGCCGGTCGGTGAAGCGCTGATCATGACCGCGCTGGGTTTGGCGGTGGCGATTCCTGCGGTGCTCGGCTACAACGCCTTGGTGCGCGGTAACAAATACATCATCGGCCGCATGAACCGGTTTGCGCACGATTTACACGCGCTGCTGGTCACTGGCGCGCGTGTCAAGGCCAAGGAGTAAACCATGGCTTTCGGCACCCAGGAAGACACTGACGAGGTGATGAACGAAATCAATATGACACCGCTGGTAGACGTCATGCTGGTGTTGCTGATCATTTTCATGATCACCATCCCGGTTATGAAGCATTCGGTCAATATCGAATTGCCGCGCGCCAGCAACCAGCCGCAGGATGCAAAGCCGCAAACCAACCGTTTATCGGTGGACGCGCAAGGACATTACTTCTGGAATGACGCAGCTGTCGCCGACGACGCGCAATTGCAGCAACTGCTGGTGCAGGCTGCCGCTGTGAAACCGCAACCGCCCTTACATATCCGGGGCGACCGCGCCGTCCGTTACGAGCGCGTCGCCCAGGCCATGGCAGCCGCGCAACGCGCAGGCATTACCCAAATCGGTTTCATCACCGATCGCAACACACCTTGAAGGAAACACATATGTACAAAACAATCACCGCCGCAGTTATCAGCCTGAGCGTATGCGTCGCGCACGCCCAGGTGGAGATCACCGACGCCTGGGTGCGCGCCACTGTGCAGGGCCAAAAAGCCACCGGCGCCTTCATGAACCTGACCGCTAAAAAAGCCACCCGTCTGGTGGGTATCAAGACCGACGCAGCAGCATTGGCGGAAGTACATGAGATGACCATGGACAAAGACGTGATGCGTATGCGGCCTATCCCCGTGCTGGACTTGCCGGCCGGTCAAACCGTCGCGCTCAAGCCCGGCGGCTACCATGTCATGCTGATGAATTTGAAAGAGCCTCTGCCGGTTGACAGTCATGTGCAACTGACTTTGCTGTTTGAAGACGCGGCCGGGGTCAAATCTCAGCAGGACTTGCATTTGATGACCACCACCAAAGCTCCCGGCGCCAACGGCAAAGCCGGTGACGCTCACCACAACCACTGATACACAAGGCAACCCATGGCTGAAACCCCCGGTTTTAATTTTGATGCTTTTTTGCCAGGCTTTGATTTTTTAAAGCAATTCGCCCAAGCCAATCCGGCAGCGTCCATGCCGCAGGCCGCGCAATGGGTAACGCCGACCTTAGACCCGGCAGAACTTGACAAGCGCATTCAAGAATTGAAGTCAGTGCAGTTCTGGCTGGACCAGAATACCAAGGCCTTGAGTGCCACCATTCAAGCCTTGGAAGTGCAGCGTATGACCTTGTCTACCTTGCAGAGCATGAACGTCGGCATGGCCGATGTGGCAGCGGCTATGAGCGGCAAACCTGCTGCCAAATCCGCTGACACTTCTAAAGATACGGCTGGCGCACCGGCGGTCGACCCCATGCAGTGGTGGGGCGCCATCGGTCAGCAGTTTCAAACCATTGCTTCGCAGGCTGTCGCTGATATGCAAAAACACGCCAGTACATTCCAACAAGCTTCAGCTGACGCCAAGCCCTCCAAGACAACCTCCGCCCCGGCGCGCAAACCGGCCGCCAAAAAAAGCAGCCGCACCGCTGCGCCTCGCCGCAAAGCCGTTTGATGAAACTGTTTCCATACGGCCACGCCACACACCCGCATTGGCAGATGGCGGCCGATATGGTGCTGGCGCAATTGCGCGCCTGCATGAAGCAGGATATGTACGCTGCCAGGCCGGGCCTGGGTTTGATTTATGTGACCGATCACCTGGCGCGCTATGCGCAGGAATTGCTCGACCACCTGGCCGAAGAATTGCCGGGGGTGAAACACTGGAGCGGCACCGTCGGGGTGGGTATTTCTTCGCAAAACGTAGAGTATTTCGACGAGCCTGCGCTGGCGGTGATGTTGTGCGACATAGACGAACAACATTACCGCGTGTTCAGCGGTGCGTCGCCGCTGGGTCAAGCCCGCATCCGGGGTTTTGTGGCACATACCGCGCTGGTGCATGCGGACGGGTATACGCCTGAGTTGAATGAACTGATAGAGGAATTGGCCGACAGCACGCAAAGCGGTTTTGTGTTTGGAGGCTTGAGTTCAAGCCGCACGGACAACGTTCAGTTTGCACGTGCCGATGCTGCTGCGTCAGGTAGCAACCGTGCAGCGGGTGTCTACCAAGGTGGTTTGAGCGGCGTGGCTTTCAGTGACGCTGTGTCCATGCACACCCGGGTCACGCAGGGCTGCACACCGATCGGCCAAGTGCGCGAAATCACCGAAGTGCAAGAGCACGTGATCATGAGCTTGGACGATGCACCGGCCTTGTACGCATTGATGCAGGACTTGCATGTGCCTATAGACAACCCGCGTTCGTCGGTTGAGAAAGTGCGCGAAACCCTGGTCGGTTTGTCGTTGCCCGGGCAAGCGCTGTTGCGCCCGACCGGTGGCTTGGATGACGCATCCGTGGTGCGCCACATCATCGGGCTGGACCCGATACGCCACGGCATCGCCGTCGCTCACCATCCGCAAAACGGTATGCGAGTGGCGTTTTGCAAACGTGATGTTGCGTCTGCCAAAGCCGATTTGCTGCGCATCGCCACCGAGATCCGTGACAGCCTGGAACCCGAGGAACAATCTGCCGAGGAAGCCGCCATGCTGGCTGATCACCTGTTAAGTCAACCACACCCGGGCCGCCGCATCGCCGGAGCTATTTACATCAGTTGTACCGGCAGAGGCGGCCCGCATTTCGGCGCACCCCATGCGGAATTGCAAATCATCCGCCGTGCTTTAGGCGATGTGCCGCTGGTCGGTTTTTTTGCCGCCGGGGAAATCGCTAACCGTCAGGTCTACGGCTATACCGGCGTGTTGACAGTGTTCACCACGGCATGAGGCTGTTGAGCATGGCGGCGCTACTGGTGGCGTTCACTGTGTTCTTGGCCTGGACGCCGGACATCTCCGAACAGGTATTGCTGCAAACCTACAGCCGCTCCGGTACGGTGCGAATCATGGTGCAACAGCAACCGGTGTTTGTGCAAGACAGCGGACCGCGCGATGCGCCGGTGATCGTGTTGCTGCATGGTTTTGGGTCCAGTCTGCAAACCTGGGACGAATGGGCGCCTGCGCTGGAAAAAAACTGGCGTGTGTTGCGCTTAGACATACCCGGTTTCGGCCTCAGCGGTCCGGCGGTCAATAACGACTACTCGGACGCGGCCGATGTGGCCCGCGTTATCGCTTTGCTGGACCAACTCGGCCTACAGCAAGTGACCATGGCCGGCCATTCCATGGGCGGGCGCATCGCCTGGAACCTGGCGGCTGCGCATCCTGAGCGGGTCAGCCGGTTGGTGTTGCTGTCTCCCGATGGTTTTCCCGGCCCTGGCGCCCAAAACGACAATACCTACGATGTGCCGCCATGGCTTGGGCTGATGAAGTACAGCCTACCGCGTTGGGTACTGAGAATGGGCGGCGTGGCACCGGCATTTGCCGATGACAGCCAATTGACACCGCCCTTGATGCAGCGTTACCACGATATGGTGCTGGCACCCGGTGTTCGCACGGCCATGCTCGAGCGCATGCGCCAGACCCGCAACAGCGACCCGAGCGCGCGTTTGCAGTCCATCCAAGTACCCGTCTTGCTACTGTGGGGAGAGAAAGACGCTTTCATACCGGTCAGCAATGCGCAGGATTACCTCAAAGCCATGCCGCAGGCCAAGTTGGTCACGCTGCCCAGCGTCGGCCATGTGCTGCACGAGGAGGCGCCACATGCATCGGTGCAGGCGGTATTGGGTTTTCTGGCCCGGCCTTAAAACACCGTGCGTGGCTTACAGCCAAGGCAAATTGACAACAAAAATACACTATAAGTTATAAATAATCACAAAATATCTGTATTTAATAGCTACTATCAGGCGAAATATCCCGGCTTTGCCGCCTATTCATTTCACCGGAGTAGTCCATGTTTAAAAAATCAATCGCAGGCACAACCACACGTTTTTCAGCGAAATATCCGGCTGTGTGGCTGCTGGTAAGCGGCTGTGTGCAAACCTTGCCGCTGTCGGCGCAGGAGGCCGGCCAGCTTCTCAAACCGAGGGACACCATCAACATCAGCAGTGGCTATTTCTCCAAAGACTACGCCAATAACGTCGACTATGCACAAATTCTGCTGGACGAAAGCCGTGGTGTGGAACGCCTGTCCAAGCTGGGCTATGAAACGTACGGTAACTCCTTGTCTTCATGGGGAGCGCGTGGAGCGTATGTAGTGGGTACCAACTTGTTGACGTATACGTCGCATTTGCGTTTGTCGTACCACGAGTGGGGCCATGCCAGCCGGTCGGTGGCCATGGGCGGGACAGCTACTTTTTCCAATTGCCTGGGCGGTAATAAATGGTGTGACGCACCGCGAGATTTTTTCGGGTACGCCGGATCCCAGTTATTTCATTTTGACGGCGGCGGTGCGACATTGGTCAATGGCACCTTGACCGCGAATGCCGACTCGGGCAAGGCGGTGCAAAACATCATGAATGGCGGTGGTGTGAACAACGAAATGTTGGTGTCTGACAAACTGGGTGAGCAGCATTTTGTGCGCGGTACCGGCAGTGTGTTCAGTCAGTGGGCGCAATTGGGGCAACTGGCCATCGCCACTTACGGCCCCGCCGGCGGCACCGGAGACTTGGCTACGGTGGCTAGCCAATACCGGTCTAGCGGGGTTGACTCACACATTCAAGAAAAAGATTTACGCAGTATCAACCAATTAAGCTTGATCAGCGGCACGACAGTCGCAACGGCAATGGCCAGCTATAACTTCATCGCCAATGGCAAAGTCAAGGCCAAGCCTTGGACCATCGGCGGTTTTTGGGTGCCCAACCAATACAACTACATCAGTTCGCGCGGCATTACCCGCAAATGGGTCAGCGGCTACGAGTTGAATGAGCGCACCAAATTTTTGGGTTCATATGAATATGTGGTGCGCGGCGACAGTTTTGCCGAACCGGGTTTGGGCATTTACCAAAACTTCGGCGGCTGGGACGCGTTGGTGAAAGTCAGTGGAAAATCTTTGGCATGGTCTAACCTGGAAACTGCATTCAGCAAGCGCCTGAGCAAAAACTGGCGCTTGAACGCCACGGCTTATGTGTGGGATTCACGTTCACTGCTGGGCGAGCGCAACAGCTTGAATTTATCCAAAAACAAAACCAGCCAATTCAGCATTGGCGTTGCTTACGAATACTGAGGAAACGCATGCAGCTCTATATCGCCAATAAAAATTATTCGTCTTGGTCGCTGCGACCTTGGGTGTTGATGCGCACACTTGGCATCGCGTTTGTTGAAACACTCAAACCGTTTCCCATGGGTGGCGGCGCAACAGGTTTTGACAGTTTTTCTCCCAGCGCCAGAGTGCCTGTGTTGGTTGATGAAGGAATCACCGTTTGGGACACGCTGGCCATCACCGAGTATGTGGCCGAACAACATGCGCAAGTTTGGCCGTCTGACAACACCGCCCGCGCTTGGGCGCGCAGCGCGGCAGCAGAAATGCATTCGGGCTTTTCTGCGCTGCGCAACCACTGTCCCATGAGTTGCGGCGTGCGTGTTGAATTGAATGCGCCATTGCCCGAAGGTTTGCAGAATGATTTACAGCGCTTGCAGGCGGTGTGGCAAGACGGTTTGCAACGCTTCGGTGGCCCGTTTCTGGCGGGTAGTGCATTCAGCGCAGTCGATGCATTTTTCTGCCCGGTGGCGTTCAGGGTGCAGACCTATGGACTCACACTGTTAACCGATTGCATGGCTTATGCGAACACCTTGCTTGACTTGCCTGCCATGCAGGATTGGTACAACAGCGCTTTACAAGAACCTTGGATAGAGCCTGCGCATGATGCCGAGGTGTTGGCCAATGGCAGGCTGTTGCAAGACTATCGGGTTCATGTTTGAGCTTGTAGTCAGTGATGTCGTGCCATTCACACAGGCACTAAAAAAATCATCACCAAAAATGGCGAGAGCTACGTGGCTTTGATCGACTCCGACAGGCTGCATGACTACTGCCAGCTGGAGCGCGAACGCATTCACCTGTTGCTGATTGACGATGCCAAACGTGGCTTGGACGATATCCTTAATGGTCGCACGCAAGACGCTGACACAGCCTTTGCAGAGATACAAAAGCGGCGCAAGGCTTCTGCCAAAAGTCCAGCAGCACGGTCAAATAAAAGAAGTAAAAGAATATGACTGGTGCTTTATAACGTTATGGATGCAAACCCGACTGTGTATTTACTGTCCATCAGACACCACCGACAGCTATCGTTTGATTTTGTGAGGTTGTGGCCGTCTACGAATTGAGCGGTTGGGGCGGTGCACTTTTATAAACTAGACCGAAATTAATTGTCGATATATGAGTTGATTTCAATTAATTTAAATCAGTTTTGAGGCTACAGTAATTACACAGCCTCCACTTACATGCTTGGTTAATTAAGTGGGTGGACTTTAAAGCAGGAGCGCTAGTCACATGGGGAATTCAAACATGAAAAAAGCAAATTTACCTGCGAGCTATGTGTCAAGAGGCTGGCGTGAGTTGTTCTCAATTGAGTTAGAAAAACCCGTTCGTTTGTCCGAGGGCCGCTTCGAGAAAAGCGGCACGACCAAAGCTAAGATTGATATATGGATTTCCTTTGAGAACCAGGAAACTAAAGCCAAGCATAGTTGCGCTATTGAGTTGAAATTTTTTAAGCAAGCAAACCATCGAGAGCCGAACAACAGATATGACGTGTTTTCCGATATTCAGAATCTTGAGGCCTATGGCGATTGCGCTGACCTCGGATTCTTGATCGTTGCAACAGATCATCATCACTACGTAAGACAAGATAGCTACTCAATTGACACGGCAGATTTCGATTTCAGACACGAGGCGAGTTACGAGTCTGGAACCATATTGACATACAAAACCGATATCGTTAGTCGTTGTTTAGAGCCATCGTTGACGCAAACACAGGAATTAGAGTTAGACCGCCGCCTCGCAGATCATCTGGCAAATCCCGATGATGTGATTCCATGGGGTGACATTAAAGCAGCAGCTCTTCGAGTTATTCTTCAAAATTGAAAAAGTATCTACAATGTATCTACACTTGGAGACACCACATGGAAACTGTGATCCGCAAATGGGGTAACAGCCCCGCCCTCAGACTCAGTGCCGCCACGATGAAGTTGGCTAATTTTGACCTCGAACAACGGGTCACCATCAAAGCGGGAAAAGGGCGCATCATCATCGAGCCTTGCGACAAGGTGGAATACAAACTTGAAGACCTAGTGGCGGGGATGACTGCAAAAAATCGCCATGATGAAGTGTCATTTGGTACGCCTGTGGGTAAAGAGGCGCTTTGATGGCGAACCGTCGCACTTATGTGCCCGAGGTCGGTGACATTGTTTGGTTGCAATTTGACCCACAAGCGGGCCACGAGCAGGCAGGACACCGTCCGGCATTGGTGTTGAGCCCAGCCATTTACAACAGCAAAGCTCAGTTGATGGTTTGCTGCCCCTTGTCTACCAAGGTGAAAAATCACCCCTTTGAAGTTCAGCTAACTATGAACGGCGTAGACGGCGTGGTGTTGTCTGACCAGGTTAAATCGCTCGACTGGAAAGTTCGTCGGGCCATCAAGAAGGACAGTGCCTCAGATGCCGTCATGCGTGAAGTGAAAGCCAAAATCAGGGCGTTGCTAGCCATTACTTGAGTAGCCCCATCTGACGATTCAAACCCCTCTCGCCCTATCCCCCTTAAACCTCCCCACAAAACCCGCAAAGTCCCCCGCATCCAGCGCGTCCCGCACTTCTTGCATCAGGTTCAAGTAGTAATGCAGGTTGTGCACCGTGGCCAGCATGGGGCCGAGCATTTCACCGCAGCGGTCCAGGTGATGCATATAAGCGCGGCTGAAACCTTCGCGCCCGCCGTTCTGCCAGCTCACGCCTGAATTGCCCGCACACGCATAGCAAGTGCAGCTCGGGTCTATGGGTTGCGGGTCGCTTTTGTGGCGCGCGTTGCGCAGTTTCAAATCGCCAAAGCGTGTAAACAAAGTGCCGTTGCGCGCATTGCGCGTAGGCATGACGCAATCAAACATATCCACACCAACGCGCACGCCTTCCACCAAATCCTCCGGCGTGCCCACGCCCATCAGGTAACGCGGTTTGTGCGCGGGCAAGCGGTGCGGTGTGTGCGCCATGATGCGCAGCATCTCGTCTTTGGGTTCGCCCACGCTCACGCCGCCCACGGCATAACCGGGGAAATCCATGTCTACCAAACGCTCTAACGACTCTTGCCGCAGCGACTCAAACATGCCGCCTTGCACAATGCCAAACAGCGCGTTCGGGTTGTTCAGCCGTGCAAACTCTTCTTGCGAGCGTTTCGCCCAGCGCAAACTCATTTGCATCGATGTATTGGCTTCGGCCTCGGTGGTCAGCTGGCCTTTGGTTTCGTAAGGCGTGCATTCATCGAGTTGCATGACGATGTCGCTGTTGAGCACGGTTTGAATTTGCATGCTGACCTCGGGCGACATGAACAATTTGTCGCCGTTCACCGGTGACGCGAAATGCACGCCGTCCTCGGTGATCTTGCGCATCGCGCCCAGGCTCCACACTTGAAAGCCGCCGCTGTCGGTCAATATCGGTTTGTGCCATTGCTCAAACGCATGCAAGCCGCCAAAGCTTTTCATGATGTCTTGCCCAGGGCGCATCCACAAATGAAAGGTATTGCCCAAAATGATTTGCGCGCCCATGTCGTGCAGGCTGCGCGGCATCACGCCCTTGACCGTGCCGTAAGTGCCCACCGGCATGAAGATCGGCGTTTGCACCACGCCGTGGTTCAAGGTGAGTCGGCCACGTCGAGCCTGGCCCTCGGTTTTAAGTAGTTCAAATGTCAGCATGCGGGCAGTTTACTGACCATACGGGACAACAACATCGCATCCCCGTAACTGAAAAACCGGTATTGCTGCTCAATCGCATGCGCATACACGCTGTGCATATGCTCAAAACCACTGAACGCAGCCACCAGCATCAACAGCGTGGATTTGGGCAAATGGAAATTGGTGATCAACACATCCACCACTTGAAACGTAAACCCCGGCGTAATAAAGATGCGCGTGTCGCCTTCAGTGTGGCCGGTTTGCGCCCACGACTCCAAGGTGCGCACGCTGGTCGTGCCCACCGCCACCACACGCCCGCCGCGAGCGCGGCAATCGGCAATGGCTTGCAAGCTGGCGGGCGGTATGCGGTACCACTCGCTGTGCATGCGGTGCTCGCTCAGGTTTTCTGTTTTCACCGGTGAGAACGTGCCCGCACCCACGTGTAGTGTGACGCTGGCGGTGTGCACGCCGCGCTCTTTGAGCGCCTGCAACACAGCATCGTCGAAATGCAGCGCAGCCGTGGGTGCCGCCGCCGCGCCCGGGTGTTTGGCAAACACGGTTTGGTAGCGCTGTCGGTCTGCGTGTTGGTGTTCGTCGACCGCAGATTTTTGTGTGCGCTCAATGTATGGCGGTAAGGGCATGTGGCCGTGTGCGGCCATCAATGCATGCGGCTCATCGCTGAAAGACAGCAAGAACAAAGCGCCGTTTTCATCCGGCCAGCGCCCGAGCAACGTGGCTTCAAACGCATGCCGCCGCCCGCTGCGGTCCCACATCAGCAGGCACGCACCGGGCTGCGGTTTTTTGCTGACCTTCATGTGCGCGACCACGCGGTGTGGTGCTTCGCCCGCTACATCTGGCAGCACGCGTTCAACCAACAATTCCAGTTGCCCGCCGCTGGCTTTTTCACCGAACAAACGCGCATTCACCACTTGCGTGTCGTTGAACACCAGCAGGTCGCCCTCATTCAGCAAACCCGGCAACTCGCGAAAGATGCGGTCCACCGGTTGCAAAGGGTCTCGTGCGTCAAGCAGGCGCGAGCTGCTTCGTTCAGCAGCAGGATGCTGGGCAATCAATGCGGGGGGAAGTTCGAAATCGAAATCGCTGAGTGCGAACTGGCGAGCAGAAGAAGAGGGCATAGGCTTGAGGGCCGGACGGGCCCGTTCCAAGTAAATGAAAGTGAGTCATTTTCACAGACAGCCGATGATTGAAGCCGGGTTCGAGCCTGTCAAACTTGCTTGTCGATTTTTTCCAGAAAAGCGTGCACCACATCCTGCCCCACATGTATGACGTGCTCAGGCGCAGGAAAAGCATGCGTTTGCACATCGGATATGTATTCGCGAAATGCCGATACGCGTTCTTGCTGCATTTGCTGGCGCATGGCGTGGAAATCTCGGTATTGCTTGGAGTGGCGCGGAAACGGACCGGGTCCGTCGCCCAGAATATCCTCGGCAAACAAAAACTGTATGTCGCCGCCGCTGCCCGCGCCTATGGAGGAAGTGATCAGCGTGGTGCGTTTGGACAGTTCGCGCAGTATCAGCTCGGGGATGACTTCGACTTCTACAGCCCAGGCACCGGCGTCTTCCAGCGCCTTGATTTGCCGGTACAACTGCACGGCTTCGTCAGCGGTTTTGCCGACCGCGCGCAATCCGCCGGTCCAGGTGCTTTTGCGCGGAACCAGGCCGACATGGCCTTGGGCAGGCACGCCAGCTTCGGCCAGTGCGCTGATAAACCTAGGGCTCCACTGGCACATGATGGCGTCACCACCAATTTCCATGGCGCTGAACGCCAGACGCAAGGCTTCTTTGGGACTGGCCACAGCCACCAGAGGCAACGAAAAAGACATAAAGGTATGCGGCGCTGCTTTGCGAATTTCCATGGCCAAGTCCGGGCGCTTAGGATCGAAGCGCACTTTCAAGGTGTCTATGCCTGCTTCTTCGGCGGCGGCGGCTTCCTCTGGCGTGAAAGCCAGAGTTTCCACCAGTGTTTGCGCTCCTTTAAGTGAGCGTATGTCATGTACCGTGAAATTGCGTTGGCCGTATGCACCGGCCATGGTGGCGATGCGTTTGAGCGGTCGCTGTCCCGGTTCGCGAGGAGGTATGGCGCCGCTGCTTTTGGAAGTGCTCATGAGGTTCTCCAGTTCATTCAACCCTCATATTAAGTTGTAAGCGTCAAGTTGGAAAGCTCGGGGCCAGGTTGGCTTTTCAGCGGATACAGTGACTAAGTAACAGCTCATAACGGGGAACGCATGTCAGATTTGGAAACGTACGAAGTGTTTGCCATCCGTTATGCCACTCGCGTGGGCGCGCGGCGCGACCATTTTGTCGGCGGTGACCCGCATGACCAAGCCATGCGCATGGATTACTTTATCTGGCTGGTACGTAGCGCTAACCGTACAGTTGTTGTAGATACCGGTTTTTTGCCTGAGATGGCGATCAAGCGCCAGCGTGAACTTTTGATACGCCCGAGCGAGGGATTGCGGCTACTAGGCGTCAAACCTGACGAGGTGCGTGACGTGGTGCTGACCCATATGCATTACGACCATGTCGGCGGCTTTGAGGATTTTCCCAAGGCGAATTTTCATTTGCAGGACGCGGAAATGGGTTTTGCCACCGGCAGACACATGTGCAACAGCTATATGCGCCACGGTTACGAGGCCGATGACGTGGCTGCCATGGTCAAGCTGGTTTACAAAGACAGGGTGAGTTTTCACCAAGGAACGCACGATATGGCACCCGGCCTGTCACTGCACCATGTCGGCGGTCATACCGACGGGCTGCAATGCGTGCGTGTACACACGGCGCGCGGCTGGGTGGTGTTGGCGTCGGATGCCAGCCATTACTACGAACACATACGGAGTCAGCGCTTCTTCAGCATTGCGTTCAATCTGGGCGATATGCTCAACGCTTATCGCACCATCAGTGAACTCGCCGATTCGCCCGACCATGTCATTCCCGGCCATGACCCGCTGGTGATGGACTGGTATCCCTCGCCCTCGCCAGAGCTGCAAGGCATAGCGGTCAGATTGGATGTAGCCCCCGCCACTGGCGACTGAGCTGCAGTCATCAAAGCACACCTCTTGGGTCTTTCCGCTGTCTTGTCTGCCCGCTGCGAGCTGCAAATGTTGCAGATCGCATAGGTCGCGCAACAGGCACAATCCGCTCACCCATGCCTGCCGAAACATCTTCAAACGCTGCCGCCGAGCGCAAACCGCTGTCCGTTCCGCAAAAAGCCTTGCGCAAAATGGGCTTGCTGCGTCCGGTGGACATGGCTTTGCATTTGCCCATGCGTTACGAGGACGAAACCCGCTTGGGCAAACTCAGCTCAGCGCGCGATGGCGACAACTTGCAATTCGAAGCCGTGGTGCAAAGTTGTCAGGTGGTGTTCAAACCGCGTCGCCAGTTGCAAGCGGTGGTGAGCGATGGCAGCGACATCTGCACGCTTAGGTTTTTTAACTTTTATCCGAACATGCAAAAGGCTTTGGAGGTCGGGCGCAAAGTGCGGTTGCGTGGCGAATTGCGCGGCGGCGGTTTCATGGGCTACAGCATGATGCACCCGACAGTGCAGCCCGCCGGTGCGCCCTTGGCCGCTGCGTTGACACCGGTCTACCCCAGCACCGCTGAATTGCCGCAAGCCTATTTGCGCAAAGCCGTGCATGGCGGATTGACCCGCGCTTTGCAAAGCGATGCGTTCACAGAGACGATTCCTCGCGAGCATTTGCCGCCTCACGCTTGGGGCTTGCGCGAGAGCTTGCAGTTTTTGCATCACCCGTCGCCGACGGTGTCGCTGGGCGAATTGGAAGACCGCAGCCACCCGGCATGGCAACGTTTGAAAGCCGAAGAATTGCTGGCGCAGCAGTTGTCGCAATTGCAGGCCAAGCGGCAGCGTCAGTTGTTGAATGCGCCGGTGCTGGCGCACAGCACGCGTGCAGATGGCGTACTCGCGCAATTGCAAGCGGTGCTGCCGTTCAAATTGACAAACGCACAACAACGTGTGGTGAATGAAATCGCTTCGGATGTGGCGCGCGCCGTGCCCATGCACCGTTTGTTGCAAGGCGATGTGGGCTCGGGCAAAACCGTGGTGGCTGCACTCGCCGCCGCGCAATGCATAGACGCGGGCTGGCAATGCGCCTTGATGGCACCGACAGAAATATTGGCTGAACAGCATTTCGCCAAACTGGTGGGCTGGTTAGCGCCGGTGTTGCAGCCGCTGGGCTTGCAAGTGGCGTGGCTGACCGGCAGCCAAAAGAAAAAAGAACGCGATGCCATGCTGGCCTTGGTGGCCAGCGGCGAAGCTGCTTTGGTGATTGGCACACACGCGGTCATTCAAGACAAAGTGCATTTCAAAGCATTGGGGCTGGCCATCATCGATGAACAACACCGCTTCGGTGTGGCTCAGCGTTTGGCCTTGCGGCAAAAGCTGTCGGACGCAGAAACCTTTGGCGAGCAAGCAGCAGGCGCGCCGCAAGAACCGCATTTGCTGATGATGAGTGCCACACCGATTCCGCGCACCTTGGCCATGAGCTATTACGCCGATTTGGATGTGTCCACCATCGATGAATTACCACCCGGTCGCACACCCATCGTCACCAAACTGGTGGCCGAGACACGGCGGGATGAAATCATCGAGCGCATACGTGCGCAGCTGCAAGATGGCCGACAGATTTACTGGGTGTGTCCATTGATTGAAGAAAGCGAAGCGCTGGATTTGCGCAACGCCACAGACACCCACCAGGATTTATGCAGCGCCTTGCCCGGTGTCATGGTCGGCTTGCTGCATTCGCGCATGCCTCAGGCCGAGAAAAAAGCCGTCATGTCTTTGTTTGTGCAAGGGCAAATGGGCGTGCTGGTCAGCACCACGGTGATTGAAGTTGGGGTCGATGTACCGAATGCATCGCTGATGGTGATCGAGCACGCCGAGCGCTTTGGCTTGAGTCAGTTGCACCAGTTGCGCGGCCGCGTCGGGCGCGGCGCGGCGGCATCTGCGTGCGTGCTCTTGTATTCACTCGGTGAACATGGGCGATTGAGCGACACGGCGCGCGCGCGTTTACGCGCCATGGCCGACACCAACGATGGTTTTGAGATTGCCAGACGCGATTTGGATATTCGCGGTCCGGGCGAATTTTTAGGTGCGCGTCAAAGCGGCGCGGCCATGTTGCGGTTTGCCGATTTGGCGGTGGATGTTGAGTTGTTGCAATGGGCGCAACAACTCGCGCCTGTGATGCTGGACCATCACCCGCAAAACGCAGCCCGGCATGTAGAACGCTGGTTGGGTGGAAAATCCGACTTTCTCAAAGCCTGATCACACCATGACACTGACCGAACTGAAATACATAGTTGCTGTGGCGCGCGAAAAGCATTTCGGTCGCGCCGCCGACGCGTGTTTTGTGTCGCAGCCCACGTTGTCGGTGGGCATCAAAAACCTGGAAGAGGAATTGCAGGTCAAGTTGTTCGAGCGCAGCGCAAATGAAGTGGCGGTCACGCCCTTGGGCGAGGACATCATCAGACAGGCGCAAAGCGTGCTCGAGCAAGCGGCCAATATCAAAGAGATTGCCAAGCGCGGCAAAGACCCGTTGGCCGGGCCGTTGCGCTTGGGCGTGATCTACACGATTGCGCCTTATTTATTGCCCGAGTTGGTGCGCCACAGCATTGATTTGTCGCCGCAAATGCCGCTCATGCTGCAAGAAAATTTCACAGTGAAATTGCTGGAGATGCTGCGCACCGGCGACATCGATTGCGCCATCATGGCCGAGCCTTTTCCCGACACCGGCTTGGCAGTTGCGCCTTTGTACGACGAGCCGTTCATGGCCGCCTTGCCCAGCAACCACCCGCTGGCATCGCGTGACTCCATCAGCGCCACCGAACTCAAAGCCGAGACCATGCTGCTGCTAGGCAATGGGCATTGTTTCCGCGACCATGTGCTCGAGGTCTGTCCTGAGTTCGCGCGTTTTTCCAACAACGCCGAAGGCATTCGCAAAAGCTTTGAAGGCTCGTCGCTAGAGACCATCAAACACATGGTGGCCGCAGGCATGGGCGTGACCCTGGTGCCAAGACTCAGCGTGCCTAAAGATGCATTGACCGCACCCGCTAAACGCAAAAAATCGCTGGACACCTATGTGCGTTATTTGCCGATTGTCGAAGGCAAGGATGCGCCGCCGACCCGCCGCGTGGTGCTGGCCTGGCGACGCAGCTTCACCCGCTACGAAGCCATCGCCGCATTGCGCAACGCCATCGTTGCCAGCGAGTTGCCCGGCGTTCATCGATTAACCTGATCCTCCTGTGGCTATGACCGATTCCAGCATCGAACACACGCCTTCGCGCTCTGCGCTATCGCTCTATCTCGACCTGATTCGTTGGAACCGTCCCGCCGGTTGGTTGCTGTTGCTGTGGCCCAGCCTCAGTGCCTTGTGGTTGGCGGCAGGCGGATTTCCGGGTTGGCATTTGCTCACTGTGTTCGTGCTGGGCACGGTGCTCATGCGCAGCGCGGGTTGTTGTATCAACGATGTGGCAGATCGAGAGTTTGACAAACATGTGAAACGAACCGCCAACCGCCCGGTCACCTCCGGCGCTTTGTCTGTGCGGCAAGCATTAACAGCGGGTGCAGTGTTGGCCTTGTGTGCATTCGGTCTGGTGTTGACCACCAATGCGGTGACCGTGGTTTGGTCGTTTGCCGCTTTGGCGGTTACCTTGGCCTATCCCTATGCCAAACGTTTTGTGGCCATGCCGCAGGCGGTGCTGGGTGTGGCATTCAGCTTTGGCATTCCCATGGCGTTTGCGGCGGTCAATGGCGGGCCGCTTACCCCTGTGGGCGTGTGGCAGGCAGTGCCGCCGCTGGCCTGGGGCTTGTTATTGGTCAATATGTTCTGGGTATTGGCCTACGACACCGAATACGCCATGGTCGACCGGGACGATGACCTGCGCATTGGCATGAAAACCTCGGCGATCACGCTAGGCAAATACGACGTGGCGGCTGTCATGGGTTTTTACATTGTTTATTTGCTCGGCACCTTGTTGTTGCTCAAGCCGCTGAATCTGGGTTGGCCGCAATGGTTTTCAATTGAGATCGGTGCGGTACAGGCGTTTTGGCATTTCGGCATGATTTACAAGCGCCAGCGCGAAGGCTGTTTTCGCGCATTCCGCATGAACCACTGGTTGGGCGCGACCGTGTTCGCCGGTATTGCAGGCGGGCTGTATTTGAAAAACTTGGCTGCGCCATTGGCCTAAATTGGCCTGTACACCCTCCGATCAGGCAAAGAAAAAGCCACCCGCAGGTGGCTTTTGTTCAGGAAATCCAGCGTATCACTTGGCTTTCTTGTGTGACTTTTTCTTGCCTTTTTTCTTGGCCATGATCAGGTGATCGGCATCAAAAGAAGCGGCTGACACGGTGCCGACATGGGAGAAGGCGGTGACAGAAGAAGCGGCTTGTGCGGGCGCAGACAGGCAGGCGAGCACGGCGGTCAAAGAGAGCAGAAAAGTTTTCATGGTTTCAAGCCTTGTCAAAGTGAGTACAGGAAAGGCTATTGTGACACCATTGCGCCGGGCTTGAAAAGATGTTTAGGCTTGATCCAACACATTTCCAAGCTCTACTGAGCGCTGGCGGGCTGCTTTCATGGCTTTTTCGATGAGTGCAGAGACACCGTCGGATTGCATGCTGGAAATCGCGGCATAGGTGGTGCCGCCTTTGGAGGTCACGCGTTCCCGCAACACCGACGGCGGCTCGCTGCTGCTGCGCGCCAAATCGCTGGCGCCTACAAACGTGCCCACCGCCAGTTGATGCGCCTGCTCCGGCGGTAAACCCATATCGATACCGGCTTGGGTCATGGCCTCAATGAAGAAAAACACGTAGGCCGGGCCGGAGCCTGACACTGCCGTGACCGCGTCCAACTGGTCTTCGGTGGCCACCCAAACCGATTGGCCGACGGCTTGCAACAACTGTTGTACTTGCTCACGCTCTTGAGTAGACACTTGATTGCGGGCAAACAAACCGCTTTGTCCCAGACCAACCAACGCCGGCGTGTTGGGCATCACCCGAACCACGCGTTCTGTGCCTAACCAGCGGGCAATGCTGTCGCTGCGAACCCCGGCGGCCACGCTCAAATGCAATGCGCCCGAAAACTTGCCGGCCAGCGGCTGCGCGACTTCTTTGAACACCTGAGGTTTGATCGCCCACACCACCAGTGTTGCGTCGTCTGGTGCGTTTGCTGCGCTCTCATGGCAATGGATACCAAAGTGCTGTTGCAAGTGGAGGCGCGTTTGCGCTTGCGGCTCGACCACATGGATGGCAGAGGCAGGTAGGCCTTGTTTGAGCCAGCCGCTGATCAGGGCTTGCGCCATGTTGCCGCCGCCGATGAAAGTCATGGGCAAGGTTAAAAAAGGGGAATCAATCATGAATGTCACCTGTGGCTGGCCAACGGCCTGTAATTAGATTGTGGATCAATCATTGAGATGTGCTGCTGAGCTGCTCAGGTGGTGACAGTCTGGCGAACCGCACGCTCCCACGCGGCCATGCGCGAAGCCGCCTCGTCGCGCGAGATGCGCGGTTCGAAAATGCGTTCTACCCGCCAATGCTGAGCCAATTCCTGCGGGTTTTGGTACACACCGCAGCTCAGCCCGGCCAGGCAGGCGGCGCCTAACGCCGTGGTTTCAACCACCGCAGGCCTGAGCACGGCAATACCCAGTAAATCGGCTTGGAACTGCATCAGCAAATCGTTGACACAGGCGCCGCCGTCGACGCGCAATTCACTCACCGGTTGCGGCGCATCCCTGTTCATTGCTTCGAACAGAACCGTACTTTGAAAAGCAATGCTTTCCAACGCTGCGCGGGCAATATGCGCCATGGTGGTCCCGCGCGATAAACCGACCATGGAACCGCGCGCGTCCGCTTGCCAGTACGGTGCGCCCAGACCTGTGAACGCAGGTACCAGCACCACCCCGCCTGCGTCCGGCACTGACGCTGCCAATGCCTGTACATCAGCGCTTTGGTTAAACGCCCTCAGTCCGTCGCGCAACCATTGCACCACCGCTCCGCCTGTGAACACACTACCTTCAAGCGCATAAGCAGGGGAGGCATTGAGGCGGGCGGCGCTGGTGGTGATCAAGCCATGACGGCTGACGGGGGCTTGTGCGCCGGTATGCATCAACATAAAGCAACCGGTGCCATAGGTGTTTTTCACCTGGCCGGCGTCAAAACAGGCTTGACCGAACAAGGCGCTTTGCTGGTCCCCGGCTATGCCACACACCGGTAACACCGCTCCAAGGTGCCCGGCCAAGGTATGACCAAAGACGCCTGCTGAAGGCCGCACCTCTGGCAAGAGCGTGTCCGGTATGTCAAACAATTCAAGCAATTCGCTGTCCCAGCAGTTGCTGTGTATGTTGAACAACAGGGTCCGGGAGGCGTTGCTGACGTCGGTAGCATGTACCGCGCCGCCGCTGAGTTGCCATAGCAGCCAGGTATCGACGGTGCCGAAGGCGAGTTCGCCTCTATCGGCCATGGCGCGGGCGCCGGGTACGTGGTTGAGCAGCCACTGCAGTTTGGTGGCCGAAAAATATGCGTCAATCAATAAACCGGTTTTGGCTTTTACCCCGGGTGTGTGGCCTGCATCTCTCAAGTGCTTGCAGGCCGGTTCGGTTCGGCGGTCTTGCCAAACGATGGCGGGGTGCACTGGCAGACCGTTGTCACGACGCCACAGCAACGTGGTTTCGCGCTGATTGGTAATGCCGATGCCGGCAATTTCAGTGACGGCCATGCCGGCGGTGGCAAGAGCTTGGCGGGCTGTGGCCAGTTGGCTGTGCCAGATTTCCATGGGATCGTGCTCTACCCAGCCGGGCTGCGGGTAATGTTGAGTTAACTCCTGCTGCGCACTGGCGACGATACGACCGTCCGGGCTGAAAACCACGCTGCGCGAGCTTGAAGTGCCTTGGTCCATGGCTAGTAAATACTTCATAAGCACTCTTTTCAGTGTTCGCGAAAGAAAAGTCAGGAAAGTTTTCCAAACCGGCTACAAACTATGCCATAATTGCGGGCTCTGCTTTTCAAACGGCAGGGAATCACGCCCAAACAAATGCACAGCAAATGGTTTGCAGTGCAAATGACGGGCCCAAGACTGATCGGGTATGTACAACCTATTGTGGGTTGGTCAGATCCGGTACAAGTTGGGAAACAGAAATGATCCAGACAGAATCCAGATTAGAGGTCGCCGACAACACCGGTGCGAAGTCCGTTTTGTGCATCAAGGTGCTCGGCGGTTCCAAGCGTCGTTATGCAAGCGTTGGCGACATCATCAAAGTAAGCATTAAAGAAGCTGCACCGCGCGGTCGCGTCAAAAAAGGCGAGATTTACAGTGCTGTGGTGGTTCGCACTGCCAAGGGCATTCGTCGCGGCGACGGTTCGCTGGTCAAATTTGACAGCAACGCCGCAGTTTTGCTTAACGCCAAACTCGAGCCTATCGGCACGCGTATCTTCGGGCCGGTCACGCGCGAGCTGCGCACCGAGCGCTTCATGAAGATCGTCTCCCTGGCTCCTGAAGTTCTCTGAGGACCTGACCATGAATAAATTACGCAAAGGCGATGAAGTCATCGTCATCACAGGTCGCGACAAAGGCAAGCGCGGCAAGATCGCATTGCGCCAAGATGATTCGCATCTGGTCATTGAAGGCATCAACCTGGTGAAAAAACACACCAAGCCTAATCCCATGGCCGGCACCACCGGTGGCATTGTTGAAAAAACCATGCCTATCCACCAGTCCAATGTCGCCATTTACAACGCCACCACCGGCAAAGCCGATCGCGTAGGCATCAAGATCAATTCCGACGGCTCGAAGGTTCGTATCTTCAAGTCCAGCGGTGACGTCATCAAGGTTGCATGAACATGGCACGACTCCAACAACACTATCGTGAAAAAGTGGTCCCTGAGCTGACCGCCAAGTTCGGCTACAAATCCCCCATGGAAGTGCCGCGTCTGACCAAGATCACATTGAATATGGGTGTGTCTGAGGCTGTTGCTGACAAAAAAGTCATGGAGCACGCTGTTGGCGATTTAACCAAGATCGCCGGACAAAAGCCTGTGGTCACCAAGGCCCGCAAAGCGATCGCCGGTTTCAAAATCCGCGAGCAGCAGCCCATTGGTTGCATGGTTACATTGCGTGGCGTGCGTATGTATGAGTTCTTGGACCGTTTCGTCACCGTGGCTTTGCCCCGTGTGCGTGACTTCCGTGGTATTTCCGGACGCGCTTTCGACGGTCGCGGCAACTACAACATCGGTGTGAAAGAGCAAATCATTTTCCCCGAGATCGAGTATGACAAGGTTGATGCCCTGCGTGGTCTCAACATCAGTATCACCACCACGGCCAAGACCGACGATGAGTGCAAAGCACTGCTCGCCGCTTTCCGTTTCCCGTTCAAGAACTGAGGTGCCCTGTGGCTAAAGTAGCTTTGATCGAGCGCGAGCTCAAGCGTGACAAACTGGTCGCCAAGTACGCGAAAAAACACGCGGAACTGAAAGCCATTTCTACCGTTTTCAAGCGCAGCGATGAAGAGCGTGCTGCTGCTCGTCTGGAATTGCAAAAGTTGCCTCGCAACGCCAATC
>CANGPN010000003.1 GCA_947456305.1 Comamonadaceae bacterium
ACGTGACGCATGAGTGGTTTGTGATTGACGCCACCGACAAGGTGCTCGGACGGATTGCCAGCGAAGCAGCCCTCCGTTTACGCGGCAAGCACAAAGCCATTTATACGCCTCACGTCGATACCGGCGACTACATTGTCGTCATCAACTCGTCCAAAATCCGTGTCACAGGCAACAAAGCCTTAGACAAGATGTACCACCGCCATTCAGGCTACCCAGGTGGTATTTCCAGCACCAACTTCAAAGACATGCAAGCCAAGCACCCCACACGTGCGCTTGAAAAAGCTGTCAAAGGCATGTTGCCCAAAGGTCCTTTGGGTTTTGCCATGATCAAAAAGCTCAAGGTGTACGGCGGTGCCGAGCATCCCCATACCGCCCAACAGCCTAAAGTGCTGGACATCTAAGGAGCTATGAAATGATTGGTGAATGGAACAATGGCACCGGCCGTCGCAAATCCAGCGTCGCTCGCGTGTTTCTGAAAAAAGGCTCCGGCAAGATCGTGGTCAATGGCAAAGACATCGCTGAATACTTCGGCCGTCAAACCTCCATCATGATTGCCAAGCAACCCTTGTTTTTGACTCAGCATGCCGAATCTTTCGACATCCAGATCAATGTGCAAGGTGGTGGCGAATCCGGTCAAGCCGGTGCAGCTCGTCACGGCATCACACGTGCTTTGATTGACTACGATGCCACCCTCAAGCCTGCGCTGTCCGCAGCCGGCTTTGTCACCCGCGATGCGCGTGAAGTGGAACGTAAAAAGGTCGGTTTGCACGGCGCGCGTCGCCGCAAGCAGTTCAGCAAACGCTGATACTTTGCCCGAACTTGTGTCGGTCACAAGCCGCCAGGCCAACGCCAGGCGGCTTTTTTATTTGCACTCCCAAAGTTTTGGAACTTATAACCTTGCCAGGGGTATTGTTGACTGGAATAGGTTACTATTAAGGCTTAAAGAACATTCCCAATGGAGAGCGCCATGAGTGCCTTAGCCGAGTCCGTACCTACCGCCATGCCCGAGCCCATCGTCTTCACCGACAGCGCAGCCGCCAAAGTGGCTGACCTGATCGCCGAAGAAGGCAACCCCGATTTGAAATTGCGCGTGTTTGTGCAAGGCGGCGGTTGCTCCGGTTTTCAATACGGTTTCACCTTCGATGAAATCACTAATGAAGACGACACCACCATGTCCAAACATGGCGTGTCTTTGTTGATCGATGCCATGAGCTACCAGTATTTGTTGGGTGCTGAAATCGACTACAAGGAAGATTTGCAAGGCGCTCAGTTCGTCATCAAAAACCCGAACGCCACCACCACTTGCGGATGCGGTTCATCGTTCTCCGTGTAAATTTTTTTCTGCTGAATCAAAAGCCGGGTCTGACCCGGCTTTTTTCATGCCGGGTAAATCGCTCCGAGCACACGCGGCCCCGAAGCGCCTGTGACTGCCGGTAAGTTAGCCGACAGATCCAAACAGGTTTGGCGTGCCAGCCAGGCAAAAGCGGCAGCTTCGACTTGCAACGGTGGCAAGCCATGTTGCTCGGTGCTTTGAACCGGAATGCCGGGTAAAAACTGCTTCAACATTTCCATCAAACAGCAGTTGTAAGCGCCGCCGCCACAAACCAATAATCGAACCGCATCCGGTGCGTAGCGCAACACATCGTCAGCGCAAGCCCGGGCTGTGAAGGCAGTCAAGGTGGCCTGAATATCCGCAACGCTGGCACTTGCAAAGCCGCTCAAATGTGATTGCAGCCATGCGGCATGGAATAAATCACGGCCCGTGCTTTTGGGCGGTGCTTTGAAAAAAAACGGATCGCTCATAAATAGCTTGAGCAATTCAGGCATCACGTGGCCTGAGGCTGCCAAGGCACCCTCACGGTCATAGGGTTCGCCGTTGTGTTTATGGCACCAGAGATCCATCAGTACATTTCCCGGACCGCAATCAAAGCCTGTAACTGCTTGATCTGTCAGAACGCTTAGGTTGGAGATGCCGCCGATATTTAGTACTGCGACTGTATGGCCAGCCTGAGCAAACATATGCTGGTGAAACGCGGGTACCAGCGGAGCGCCTTGACCTCCGGCGGCGACATCGCGGCTGCGAAAGTCAGCCACCACACGAATGCCGGTACGCTCGGCAAGCAGCGAGGGATTGTTGATTTGGATGGTGTAACCGACGCCGTCGTACAAGCCGGGTTGGTGACGCACGGTTTGCCCGTGTGCACCTATGGCGGCAATCTCAGTGGGCTGACAGCCGCAGCTATGCAATACATCTTGTACTGTCTGTGCGTAAATAAGCGCCAGCTGGTTAGCAGCCAATGAAGCGGTATGCAATTCATCCGGACCGCTTTGGTTCAGTTGCAGCAATGTCAGTCGTAATTCGCTAGAGAAACCCCTGCTGCTGTGCCCGAGGATACGCACGCCTTGTGAGAAATCCGCCAACACTGCGTCGACACCATCAAGTGAGGTGCCTGACATCACGCCAATATAAAGCGTGGACATGGTTTCAAAAAATCAGTGGGGGTTGCCTGCTGCAGTGACAGCGGCAGAGGCAAGCTGACGGGTGACTTCAGCCGCCTGTCGGTTGAATTGATCGCGGGCATAAGACGGCACTGGAACAGAATCACTTTGACGGGCCAGTTGCTGCGGGTCTTTGTGAACGCCATTGACGCGGAATTCAAAATGCAGATGAGGGCCTGTGGCCCAGCCGGTAGCACCAACCAGGCCCACGGTTTGTCCTTGTGACACAGACTGACCGCGACGAACCAACATTTTGCTAAGGTGTGCGTAGACCGTGGTGTGTCCGTTGTTGTGCTTGATAACCACTGCGTTACCGTAGCCTCCCATATTACCGGCACTCTCGACTGTGCCTAAACCGACGCTGCGGACGGGCGTTCCCTGAACCGCTGCGTAATCCACGCCAAGGTGAGCACGCCAAGTCTGGAAGATCGGGTGAAAGCGCATGCTGAAACCGCTGCTGACGCGAGAAAAAGCCAAAGGGGAAGCCAGGTAAGTGCGACGAAGACTTTGACCTTGCAGGTTGTAGTACCCGCCTGGTTTGCCGGTGCTGTCTTGGAACCACATGGCCTGGTGATTTTTGCCTTTATTAACAAATTCAGCAGTGAGCACCTTTCCGGATTTAAGGGGCTCGCCGTCTGCTTCTAGCGATTCGTAGGTGACTGTGAAGCGATCGCCTTTGCGTAAGGCCCTGTGAAAGTCAATGTCGCCAGCAAAAATTTCGGCGAGTTGAACCGCAATACCATCTGGGATACGTGCATCGTCAGTGGCAGCAAACAAAGAGGTTTGAATCAGTCCGCCTGACAGGCGTACCGAAGTTTTGAGCTCACCGGTATCGCGTCTGGCGCTCAGGCCATGTTCACCGAGTTCTATGACCAGCCGCTGAAAAATGTCGTTTTTGTCAGTGGTCCAGCGCGCAGTGAGTTTGAGCAAGTGGTTGTCGTCATCTACCTCTGCATTTAACTGACGAGCACTTTTTCCTAATAACGACTCGCGAACCAATGTGTTGCTTCGCATGAAGTCTGCAGCTGTTTTATCGGACACGCCTAAACGTGACAGCATGGATTCGGGGGTATCGGTAGAACGCGATGTATCGGTACGGTACAACCGGAGCTTGTCCTTACCCAGGTTGCTGATTTGGCTATCCACCGTGATGTTTGTGACAGACTCGACCAGTTGTTTGATGGGTACCACACTCGGATTGACTGCACTGAAACCTGCCACTGCAATCGCACCGCTGGCCAAAAACATAGCGAGCACGCCAGCACGCATCAACCATGTATTTTGCGCGGGCTGATCGTCTGCGTTAAGGGTTTCTGAGGATGGCTGCAAAACAAGTGTCCGGTGGGTCCTAAAGCCAAAGCCCTAGCTGGCGCTTTAGAATCAAAGAGTTATTCGTTGACCGCACCGCTAGGATGAGGCAAAAACGTCACAGTATACAGGCCTGACCGCAAGCCGACAAGCCCAAAATCACTTATGAATCAAGCATCTAAGACTGAAACCTCTTTATCTGAACACGTTGAGCAGGCACTGGCCGTGTCATTGCGCGGTTGCGAAGAACTCCTGCCTAGGGACGAGTGGGTCAAAAAGCTGCAACGCCATGAGCGCACAGGTCAGCCTTTGCGCATCAAATTGGGCTTGGACCCGACCGCACCTGACATACACATCGGCCACACCGTGGTGCTCAACAAAATGCGCCAGTTGCAGGATTTGGGGCACCAGGTGATTTTTTTGATCGGCGATTTCACATCGCTGATCGGCGACCCGTCCGGGCGCAACAGCACCCGCCCGGCATTAACCCCTGAGCAAATCAAGCACAACGCCGACACGTATTACAAGCAAGCCAGCATGGTGCTTGACCCTGAGCGAACTGAAATTCGCTACAACAGCGAATGGAGCGAACCGCTGGGGGCCAGTGGCATGATTCAACTCGCTTCTCGCTACACCGTGGCGCGCATGATGGAGCGTGACGATTTCCACAAACGTTTTCATGGCGGGCAATCCATCAGCGTGCATGAATTTTTATACCCGTTGATGCAAGGCTATGACAGCGTCGCTTTGAAAAGCGATCTTGAGCTTGGCGGCACCGATCAAAAATTCAATTTGCTGATGGGACGGCATTTGCAACAGGAATACGGACAGGAACCGCAGTGCATTCTCACCATGCCATTGCTTGAAGGCTTGGACGGCGTGGACAAAATGTCCAAGAGCAAAAACAACTACATAGGCATCACCGAAGATGCCAACACCATGTTTGCCAAAGTCATGTCCATCAGCGATGTGTTGATGTGGCGCTGGTACACATTGCTGAGTTTTCAAAGCATGGAAGCGATTGCCAAGCTAAAAGCCGAGATTGAAGCCGGGCGTAACCCGCGCGATGCCAAAGTCATGCTGGCCAAAGAAATCACGGCGCGTTTTCATTCCGCAGCGCTGGCCGACAGCGCCGAACAAGATTTCGTCAACCGCAGCAAAGGCGGTATCCCTGATGAAATTGCAGATGTGCATGTGAGTGGCGCTCCTTTAGGCATCAACGCATTGTTGAAAAACGCAGGTTTGGCCCCTTCCACCAGCGAAGCCGGAAGACTGGTTGATGGCGGCGGCGTGCGCATAGACAGCGCGGTGGTCAGCGACAAAGGCTTGAAACTGGATGCAGGTATTTATGTGGTTCAGGTGGGTAAACGCAAATTCGCCAGAGTGCATTTGAGTGCGTGATGCCCTGACAACACAACCGGTATCCAACTTATGAATGCATTGAATCACTGGTTATTGAAACTCTCACCCACCACTTTGTTGTGGACCTCAGTGGTGGTGGCCGTCATCACCATTGTCATGAAGACACTGGCTTGGTACATCACCGATTCTGTCGGCTTGTTATCAGATGCAATGGAGTCATTCGTTAACCTGGCCAGTGCCATTTTTGCGTTGATCATGGTCACCGTGGCTCAGCAACCGGCAGACGAAGAACACCCTTACGGCCACCACAAAGCCGAGTATTTTTCTTCAGGCTTTGAAGGCGTTTTGATCATGGGTGCGGCCGCAGCCATCATTTGGGCCTCCATGCACCGTATCTTTGACCCACAGCCGGTGGTCGAACTCGGTTGGGGCTTGAGTTTGTCAGTGGCCAGCTCGGCGTTGAACGGCATCTTGGCTTGGGTCATGTTCAAGGTGGCTAAAGCCCAGCGATCTATTGCATTGGAAGCCGATGCCAAGCATTTGGTGACCGATGTGTGGACTTCGGCAGGCGTGGTGATTGGCTTGCTGTTGGTGTTGTTCACCGGATGGTTGTGGCTGGACGCCGTGGTCGCCATGGGCGTGGCTTTGAATATTTTGAAAGAAGGCTTTGAATTAATCTGGCGTTCATCTCAAGGATTGATGGATGAAGCCGTTGAGCCTGAGGTGCTGGCGCAGATCAAAGAAGTGCTCGACGGGTTTGAGCACAAACGTGGCGAAGTGGAGATCATCCGCTTTGACCACATCACCACACGTCAAGCCGGACAACGTCGCTTTGTAGATATGCATATGCACATGCCGGCCAGTTGGTCACTGGGTCGCGCAGCAGCGCTTCGCACCAGCGTCGAGCAGGCATTGATGAGTGCGGTGCCCGGGCTGCGTGCCAGCATTCAATTGCTACCAAATGATGTGGAAGCGCATTTTGACGATGTGCGGGATTTGAAATAAGCACGCGTAACAGCGGCATTGGTTCACATATCAAAGATTATGTTTCAATCATTGATTGAATTTGTCTAATCGATAACAGGAATAAATCCATTGGTGTTTGGCATTTTTATTTTTGCCAAGTTACTGGCGTCAATGACCTTGGTATTGTCGATCACACCATTGATATTTAACAAATAAGCTGTTAGAGCATAAACCTCGTCGTAAGTCAGGGACTGAGGTGCATTCAAAGGCATGGCTCTGCGAATGTAGTCAAACAAAGTCGTGGCATATGGCCAAAAACTGCCAATTGACTTTAAAGGTGCAGAGGTAGTCAAACTGCCGGTGCCACCGGTCAATTTGTTTGCCGCGCCGCCAGTACCATTTTCACCGTGACAAGCCTGACATTTTTGGCTGTAAATCTCAGCGCCTTTGAGTGAGCTTCCTGAGCCTGAAGGCAAGCCTTCTCCTGAAGGATCAACATCTATATCCCAGCCTGAAAGAGTGCGGGCATCCAAAGCTTGACCTATCCCCAACCTTTGATCTGCCCATAGATTGACAGTGTGTAAAAGGCAGCAAGTACCAATCAAAGCGACTGAAAGTTTGAATTTAACTGTGCACATTTTTAACATCGCCCTCTGTATTTATCAGCCACGATTGAATGGCATTGTTGTGATAGTAGAAATTCAAACCTTTTTCATTGATTAGTTGTTGGCGTGTGGGTTGAACATGACCTGATTCGTCGGTAGCGCGACTTTGTATCAATGCTGTCTCGCCATGCCATTTCCAGGGCAAGCGAAATCTCACCAGTGCTTTACTCAGCACAGGCTCTTGAATCGCCGCTGGCCTCCAATGGATTCCCCCATCTATACTGACTTCGACTGACTTGATTTTTCCGCGTCCAGACCAAGCCAGTCCACGGATTTCGTGGAATCCGTGATTATTAATTTTTTGTCCGCCTGATGGTGATGTGATGACAGATTTCACTTCCATGTGAAACGTAAATTGCAGTGCTTTGCCATCCGGTAACAAGTCTGTGTATGCGCTGGTTTCTTCGCGGCTTTGCCACGGCTGGGAGCCGAGTTTGAGACGACGCAACCATTTGACGCTCATATTGCCTTCAAAACCGGGTAAGAGCAAACGTAGCGGATAGCCTTGCTCTGGTCTGAGCATTTCGCCGTTTTGGGCATATACCAGCATGGCGTCATCCATGACTTTGGACATCGGAATGCTACGTGTCATGCTTGAAGCGTCTGCACCTTCAGCCAAAAGCCAAGATGCATCTTTGTGAACACCGGCTTCTTGAAGTACGGTAGAGAGTCGAACACCAGTCCATTCGCAGCACGAGACCATTCCGTGTGTATCTTGCACAGTTACACCTGTTGGTTTTTTCAACTCTAATGCACTGTTGCCTGAGCATTCAATAAAATAGATTTTGGATTCGGACGGAAATCGTGCGATTTCTTCCATGGTGAATATCAGAGGCCTATCGACCATACCGTGGATCATGAGCCGTTGATCCTGCGGCGAGATGGCGGGAAATCCAGCATGGTGTCTTTCAAAAACCAGGCCGTTTGGCGTGATGATGCCGTGCAAGGATTGAAGTGGTGTTCTAGAGGCGGTCGGGTAAGGACCGGGATGTGGCAACAAGGCGCGTTTGACATGTTGCTCATACAAAGAAGGCGCGCCATATGCAGGACTGAGAAAAGGCGCTCCCATATTTTTGGTCCATCCGGGTATATTGGGCGGCAGATTCTCGCTACCTGCCAGAGTCTCAACGGGAGCTGCTGACAATGATGCTAGGCTTAATGCACCTGAAGTTTGAAGCCATTGTCTTCTGGTGTAACGTGACATAAAAATCCAGTAATGAAAGTTAAGTATCAAACGTTTTGAAAAATCAATACTAAGCTGCTTAGCTTTAGTAAGTCAAGCACTATGCTTAAGCTTGATAATAGGTTCATGATTTCTTCTTTTCGCACGCTCACTCTTTCCCCTGACACCCTCAACAACCTCGATCAACTCGGCTACACCGAGATGACCCCAATACAAGCGGCCAGTCTGCCCTTGGCACTCGCCGGGCAGGATGTGATCGCGCAAGCCAGCACCGGCAGCGGCAAGACGGCAGCCTTCGGTTTGCCCTTGGTAGAAAAACTCACGGCCAACTTTCATGCGGTGCAAGCCTTGGTGCTGTGCCCGACACGCGAGCTCGCGGATCAGGTCACCACAGAAATTCGCAGGCTGGCGCGTGCCACAGCCAATATCAAAGTGGTGACGCTGTGCGGCGGTGTGGCCTTGCGCGGTCAGGAGCAAAGCCTGCAACACGGCGCGCATGTGGTGGTCGGCACGCCCGGGCGCATTTTGGATCACTTGACGCGCGGCAATTTGCGTTTGGACTCGGTCAAAACCTTGGTGCTTGATGAAGCCGATCGCATGTTGGACATGGGTTTTTTCGACGACATGAAACAACTCATTCAACAGTGCCCGCCCAAGCGGCAAACCTTGTTGTTCTCGGCGACTTACCCCGAAGGCATTGCCAAGTTGTCGGCCCAATTCATGCGCGACCCGCAAACTGTGAAAGTACAAACCGTACACGCGGCAGACAAAATCAAACAACTCTTTTATGAGGTGCGCGAAGACGAGCGTTTGCATGCGGTGTCATTGCTACTCAACCATTTTCGGCCCGAGTCGACGCTGGCGTTTTGCAACACCAAGCAGCAATGCCGCGAATTGCTCGCCGTTTTGCAAGCCCAAGGTTTTGACGCGCTGGCGCTGTACGGGGAACTTGAGCAGCGCGAACGTGATCAAGTGCTGGTGCAATTTGCCAACCGCAGTTGCTCGGTGCTGGTGGCCACCGATGTGGCTTCTCGTGGTCTGGACATCAGCCAGTTGAATGCGGTCATCAATGTGGAAGTCACGCCGGATGCGGAAATCCATATCCACCGCATAGGCCGTACCGGTCGCGCTGAAGAACAAGGATTGGCGCTGACCCTGGCCAGTCTGGATGAAATGGGCGCTGTCGGTCGTATTGAGTTGTTGCAAGGCATGGAATCGCAATGGGTCAAATTAGATACGCTGACACCAACGCCTGGAGGCCGGTTGACCGCACCTATGCGCACTTTGCAAATCGTTGGCGGTCGCAAAGAAAAAATTCGCCCGGGCGATGTATTGGGAGCCTTGACCGGCGAAGCAGGGTTCAACGCCTCTCAAATCGGCAAGATCAATGTGAACGAGTTTTCCACCTATGTGGCGGTTGACAGATCAATTGCCTCCGAAGCGGTTGAGCGTTTGTCTAAAGGTCGCATCAAAGGCAAAACCGTGCGTGTGCGATTGATGGATTAAGGGCCTGATCAGCGGTACGGGTTATCTAGACCTAATCCTGCCAATATCTGCACTTCATAAGCCTCCATCGCCTTGGCATCTTGAAGCGATGTTTCATGGTCCCAGCCTTGGGCGTGCAATGCGCCGTGCACCAACAAATGCGCGTAATGCGCTTTCAATGATTTGCCTTGTGCTTTCGCCTCTTTGGCAACCACTGTGGCACACAAAACCAAATCAGCCATCACCACGGGTGACTGTTGGTAATCAAAGGTCAACACATTGGTGGCGTAGTCTTTGCGGCGGTAACTCATGTTGAGGGCGCGGCCTTCCTCTTCGTTGACGATGCGAACCGTCAACTCCGCATCCAAGGCCAATGCATGGCGCAAACACCGTACCACCCAATGGCGTGGCAGTGCAGTGCGGTGGCGAGCCGCATAAGCAATATCACCGAATTGCAATGACAAGGTCAAATGTGGAAGCGCCATGTTTCAAGCCGTTTTGCGGTGCTTGTCGTAGGCATCAACAATGCGTGCGACCAAAGGATGCCGCACCACGTCTTTGCTGGTGAAATGCGTGACAGCAATGCCGTCAACCCGGCGCAGAATATGTTCTGCATCTATCAAGCCACTGGGGCTGCCCTTGGGCAAATCAATTTGACTCACATCACCGGTCACCACTGCTTTGGCACCAAAGCCTATGCGTGTCAAAAACATTTTCATTTGCTCAGGCGTGGTGTTTTGCGCTTCATCCAAAATAATGAATGCGTTGTTCAAGGTACGCCCGCGCATGAAAGCCAGAGGTGCAATTTCTAAAGCGCTGCGCTCAAACGCTTTTTGCACTTTGTCAAAGCCCATGAGTTCATACAAAGCGTCGTACAGCGGGCGCAAATACGGGTCGACTTTTTGGCCCAAGTCCCCGGGCAGAAAACCGAGTTTTTCACCGGCTTCAACCGCCGGGCGGGTGAGGATGATGCGTTGCACCGCGCTGCGTTCAAGTGCCTCCACGGCGCTGGCCACGGCCAGATACGTCTTGCCGGTGCCGGCTGGGCCAATCCCAAAAGTGATGTCGTGCTTGGCGATGTTGTCCATGTAAACCGCTTGCGTCGGTGTTCTTGCGATTACCTCGTTGCGCCGAGTGGCCAACGCGTGTGCATTGGTCGGCATATGCGTATCGCCCGCCAGCATCAGTTGCACATGCTCTTTGGAAATGGGTTTGGCTGCGCGCTCGAACATGGCTTGCAACACTTCCAATGCGCGTGTTGCATTGGCTTTGGTGCCGTCTATTTTGAATTTTTCGTGGCTATGCGCAATCTTGACTTGCAAGCCGGTTTCGATGGTTCTCAGATGTTCATCGAGTGCGCCGCATAAATTGCCCAGCCGGGTGTTGCTGCTCGGACTGAATTGGTGGCGCAATATCAAACTGTTGGCCCGCCGTGATTATTTGCAGCGTAGGCTGGTTGCTGTTGTTCTTGAGCCCTGAGGGTGGCTGGCATGTCTGTGTCCGTCTGTGACTGCTGGGATGTCAAAGCATAACCCAAGGGCAAATGTGCGCTGTCTGGCCCCGATCCATTCGCGTTGATAATTGATGCTGACCACAACACTTACAACAGCACATGATTGGCAAACTCAGCGGCACACTCTTAGAAAAAAATCCGCCACAGGTGTTGGTCGATTGTCATGGCGTCGGCTATGAGGTCGATGTGCCCATGAGCACGTTTTACAACTTACCCGCTGTCGGTGAATCAATCAGTTTGCTTACCCATTTTGTGGTGCGCGAGGATGCGCAAATTTTGTATGGTTTTGCCACTGCCGAAGAACGCATAGCATTTCGTCAGTTGATCAAAATTTCCGGCGTAGGACCGCGCATGGCTTTGGGTGTGCTCAGTGGTTTGAGTGTGACCGAGCTCGCACAAGCCATCAGTTTGCAGGAAGCAGGCAGGTTGGTGAAGATACCCGGCGTGGGTAAAAAAACTGCAGAGCGTTTGCTGCTTGAACTCAAAGGCAAGATGGGCAGCGACTTGGGTGTGAACTCTGTGCCGCAAGCCCATTCAGCGCAAAACGATATTTTGCAAGCGTTGATGAGCCTGGGCTACAGCGACAAAGAAGCCTCAGCAGCGTTGAAACAGTTGCCCGCTGATATTGGCGTGAGTGACGGTATCAAGCAAGCCTTGAAGGCCTTGGCCAGATAAATCATGAGCATACAAACTGACAGCTTCGGCGACGACTTCAAACCCGATAACCGTGTGGTCTCAGCCGCTCCGGTCAGCCCGCGCGAAGAAGCGATTGAACGTGCTCTGCGACCTAAGTTGCTGCAAGAGTATGTGGGCCAAACCAAAGTGCGCGAGCAACTGGAAATTTTCATAGGCGCTGCACGTCAACGTGATGAAGCCCT
The DNA here is from genome assembly GCA_947456305.1 of Comamonadaceae bacterium. Lineage (GTDB taxonomy): Bacteria > Pseudomonadota > Gammaproteobacteria > Burkholderiales > Burkholderiaceae_C > Limnohabitans. Next base: position 11,860 of record CANGPN010000003.1, read on the forward strand.
TGACCACGTGTTGTTGTTCGGGCCGCCGGGCCTGGGCAAAACCACGCTCAGTCACATCATTGCCCAAGAACTCGGCGTGAACCTGCGTCAAACCAGCGGGCCGGTGCTGGAGAAGCCCAAAGATTTGGCGGCGCTGTTGACGAATCTGGAAAAAAACGATGTGTTGTTCATCGACGAGATTCACCGCTTATCGCCGGTGGTCGAAGAAATTTTGTATCCCGCGCTGGAGGACTACCAGATTGACATCATGATTGGTGAAGGCCCGGCAGCGCGCAGCATCAAACTCGATTTGCAACCGTTCACTTTGGTCGGGGCCACCACGCGTGCCGGCATGTTGACCAATCCCTTGCGCGACCGCTTCGGCATTGTGGCGAGGCTGGAGTTTTATTCGCCCGAAGAGTTGTTGCGCATCGTCATGCGCAGCGGCGGTTTGCTCAAAGCGCAATTGCATGAAGACGGTGCGTTTGAAATTGCGCGTCGTTCACGCGGCACACCGCGAATTGCCAACCGCTTGTTGCGCCGGGTGCGCGATTACGCCGAAGTCAAAACCGATGGCCGCATCAGCAAAGCCGTGGCCGAAGCGGCACTGGCCATGTTGGATGTGGATGCACAAGGCTTTGATTTGATGGACCGCAAATTGCTCGAAGCGGTGATTCACCGTTTTGATGGCGGCCCGGTCGGTCTGGACAATATCGCAGCCAGCATTGGTGAAGAGCGCGACACCATTGAAGACGTGATTGAACCGTTTTTGATTCAGCAAGGTTTTTTGCAGCGCACGCCGCGCGGACGTATTGCCACTTTGGCGGCTTACCGGCATCTTGGTGTGACCGCACCGGCAGCCACTCAAAATGCCGCTGGTTTGTTCGGCGCTGAGACCGATTAATCGATGCAGTAACCGCCAGTTGTTCAGCTCCGTATCAGGCGCTTTTGTCGTCGCGTGGCGTTTCTTCTAAGTGGCGTTCATCTGCCCAGCCTACCAACTTGAGTCCTTGAGGTGTCCACAACAAACGATTGATGGCGGTGTTGCGCAAACCCCAGCTTCGCGCCACTTGCAAATCTTGTCCCGTGGCCATTCGATAAATGATGTCCAGCACACCGCCGTGGGTCACGATAGCAATCTGTTGACCGATGTGTTCGGATGCCAATCGATTCACCATGTGCTCCACACGCTGATGCAGCATGATTAAGCTCTCGCCCCCGTTTTCAGGTGTCCAGTCCGGCACCCTGTTTTTCCAAAGCCCTGCATCTTCAGGATATGTAGCTTGTATCTCAGACCAGGTGAGGCCTTCAAACAAACCGTAATGGCGTTCTCTTAAGCCCGGCAGGCTGCTGACATTTAATTGGTGATGGGACGCAATATGTTGGGCCGTCACCAATGCACGTTGTAAATCACTGGCATACACCGCATGCAACGTGTCTTGCGCCAAGGCATGGCCTACTTGCCGGGCCTGCCACATACCTTGTGCATTCAAGGCAATGTCAATGTGACCTTGTATGCGGTTGTTGACATTCCAGTCGGTTTCACCGTGACGTATGGCGAGTATGTGTGTTGAGTCCATAGCAATGGAGTGTATGCAATAACTGACGGCTACTTGCATACAAATCATGGAAAATAGAACGATAGTTCTTTTTGAAAATCCCATGGCTGACATCACTCTTCCGGCAGACTTCAGAGACAATCAAGGTGCAAGGCATCGGTTGTTACAAAAAGGTCAGCAGACCAAAGCGGCCATCATCGATTGCGCATTAGGCATGGCGATCCATCTTGGACTGGAGGGACTGAGTATTGGCGCTGTCGCGGATGCCATGCAAATGAGTAAATCCGGTGTATTTGCGCATTTCGGCTCGCGTGAGGAACTGCAGATTTCGGTCATCCGTGAATACCATCAACGGTTTGAACAAGAAATTTTTTTTCCGGCTATGGATTTGCCGCGCGGACTGCCGCGTCTGAAGACATTGTTCAACAACTGGATGCAGCGCACCAGTGCTGAAATTGATTCAGGCTGTTTGTATATCAGCGGGGCAGTTGAATTTGATGACCGGCCCGGCCCGGTGCGCGACGCACTGGCCAGTTCTGTGAAAACCTGGTTGACGGCTTTGCATCGTGCGGTGTTGCAAGCGCGTGATGAACAGCATTTATCAAAAGATACAGACGCTACGCAAATGTCTTTTGAAATACATGGATTGATTTTGGCTTTGCATTACGAAGCGAGGTTTTTAAAGACTGCCAAAAGTCTGAACCGCGCCAAACAGGGTTTTGAACATATTCTGGAGCGCTACGGCGCTTCTTCATTGAAAGCTTGAACACGGTCTAATCAAGGAGGAATCCAACATGAAAAAAACTATCAGCATGCTGATTGCTTACATCAGCATCAGTGCCGGTGCCCAAATGACGCCTGCCGGTCTCTGGCACACCATAGACGACGAAACCAATCAACCTAAAGGCGAAATCCGCATCACTGATAACAACGGTGTGCTTTCAGGTGTGGTGGTGCGATCCTTGAAAGAAGATCCCAAGGCTAAAACAGTGTGTGATTTATGCAAGGATAATCGCAAGGATCAAAAAATCATAGGCATGCAAATTTTGCGTGATCTCACCCGCGAAGGTAAAGAAGCCGACTACACCTGGGCTGGCAAAGGCACCATTTTGGATCCGCACAATGGCAAGGTGTATGACGTGAAAATGGTGCCTGTTGAGGGCGGTAAACGGCTCAGAGTGCGAGGTTATATTGGCCCTTTTTACCGAACCCAGTATTGGGAACGGGTTGAGTAAGAGTGTAGATGAATAATTCAAGCAGGAATATCTATGACGGCTATTTTGGAAAACAAAGAAAACGGTGTGCTAACTCTGACACTCAACAGAGTGGATAAGAAAAATGCTTTGACGTCTGAGATGTATGCCACATTGGCCACCGCTTTGTCAAAAGCTACTGATGCAAACGATGTGCGCGTGGTGTTGTTACAAGGTCATGAAACTGTTTTCAGTGCAGGCAATGACATCGCAGATTTTTTGCAGCAGCCGCCAGCCAGTCCTGAGTCTGCGGTATCTCGTTTTTTGCGGGGTATCGCCAGCTTTCCCAAACCTTTGATTGCCTCAGTATGTGGCCCGGCCGTGGGCGTGGGCACCACTATGTTGTTTCATTGCGATTTGGTCTATGCGGGCGATAACGCTGCTTTTTCCATGCCGTTTGTCAACCTGGGTTTGTGTCCTGAAGCCGGCTCCAGTTTGTTGGCTGTGCAACTCATGGGTTACCAGCGCGCTGCTGAAGCCCTGCTGATGGGAGAACCGTTCATGGTTGAAACGGCGTTGGAGCTAGGTTTGATCAGCCGAGTTCTGCCGCCAACTGAGGTCAATGCCTATTCACAATTACAAGCTGAAAAAATGGCGCGCAAACCCTTGAGCTCTTTGCTAGAAACGAAACGCTTGATGAAGTCTGTGCGCATACCTGCAGTGCTGTCGCAAATGGATGAAGAGGCTACAGTTTTTGCCAGAATGTTGAAAGAACCTGCGGCGGTAGAGGCATTCAGTGCTTTCATGGAAAAACGCAAACCGGTATTCAACTGATATTTAAAGGCTATGCTTGTCCAAAGCAAGTTCAAGCCTTTATTTACAGTTGAGTCAAGCTGGCTTGCGTTCAATCGTTCTGGGCTTGCCGTGGGAATCTATGGCAACATAAGTCACATTGGCTTCTGTGACTTTCAAGTAAACGCCTTGCATGCTGAAACGTTCCGCAAATACTTCAACTTTGACTGTGATGGACGTATTTCCTATTCGCGTCACTGAACTGAAAAAGCTCAGTATGTCGCCTACCTTGACCGGTTGTTTGAAAATAAATTCATTGACAGCCACTGTTGCAATGCGACCGTTCACGTAACGCGCCGGTAATACAGCACCGGCCAAGTCGACCTGGGCCATGACCCAACCGCCAAAAATATCGCCGTTCTGGTTGCAGTCTGCCGGCATGGGAATGACTTTGAGCACCAGTTCAGCGTCCTTGGGCAGGGCTGCAACAGTCTGGCGCGAATCTTTGGTGGTAGTCACAGGCACAATCCAAGGAGTTATTTAACCGGTATTGTGCTTTATGCGTCATCACGCTGCCTCTTCTCCCGTTGTACCTGCCAGCGCCTCGCCCCGAGTGTCCGCCTCTGACTGGCTCACTTTGAAAAAACTGTTTCCCTACCTTTGGGACTACAAGTGGCGGGTGATGGCGGCACTTTCGTTCATGGTTGGCGCCAAGTTGGCCAATGTCGGCGTGCCTTTGTTGCTCAAGGAATTAATTGACGCTTTATCGCCTCAGCCAACAGGCGCTCAGCTGGTGTTGGTCGTGCCCTTGTCCTTGTTGGTTGGCTATGGCTTGCTGCGTTTGTCTGTGTCTGGCTTTACCGAATTGCGCGAATTGGTGTTTGCCGAGGCCACACAAGGTGCTGCGCGCAAGATTGCGTTACAAACCTTTGAGCATTTGCACCAATTGAGCTTGCGTTTTCACCTGGAGCGACAAACCGGTGGCATGAGTCGGGATATCGAGCGAGGTGTCAGAGGCATTGAGTCGTTGATCACCTATTCGCTCTACAGTATTGTGCCGACTTTGATTGAAGTGCTGCTGGTACTGAGTATTCTGGGGGTGAAATTTGATAAGTGGTACGCCATCATCACTTTGCTGGCTTTGGCGCTTTATATTTATTTCACTGTGACAGTCACTGAGTGGCGCACCCGGTTTCGCAAGCAGGTCAATGAATTTGATTCGAGTGCGCATACGCGTGCGATTGACTCGCTCTTGAACTATGAAACGGTGAAGTATTTCGGTAACGAAGCTTTCGAAGCTTTGCGTTATGACGAAAGTCTGAATAAACTGCGCCGCGCGCGTATCAAAGCGCAAAACTCCTTGAGCGCACTCAACATTGGTCAGCAAGTCATCATCGCTGTTGCGCTGGTCGCTATGTTGTGGCGCGCCACAGAAGGTGTGGTTGAAGGCCGTATGAGTCTGGGTGATCTGGTGATGATCAATGCATTCATGATTCAGTTGTACATACCGCTGAATTTTTTAGGTGTGATTTACCGGGAAATCAAGCAAAGCCTCACCGACTTAGAGCGCATGTTTATGCTGCTGGAAAAGAACAGGGAAATAGCTGACACAGAGAATGCACAAACACTACAGTTAAGCAGATCGCCCGAGGTAAGGTTTGAGAATGTGCATTTCGCCTACGAAGCTAACCGTCCCATTTTGCACAGTATCAGTTTGACCATACCTGCTGGTAAAACCTTAGCGGTTGTAGGTCCCTCTGGTTCAGGTAAATCCACGCTCGCGCGTTTGTTGTTTCGTTTTTACGATGTGCAGCAAGGTGCCATAAGGATTGATGGGCATGAAATAAGGCAGTTAACCCAAGACAGTGTGCGCAAAGCCATAGGCATAGTGCCGCAGGACACAGTGTTGTTCAACGACACGGTTTACTACAACATTGCTTATGGCAATACCAGCGCGACCAGACAGCAGGTGCAAGACGCCGCCAGATCAGCGCGTATCCATGACTTCATCGCCTCAACGCCTGGAGGCTATGAGACTATGGTCGGAGAGCGCGGCTTGAAATTATCAGGCGGTGAAAAACAAAGAGTGGCGATTGCCCGAACTTTGTTGAAGAACCCGGCTATTCTGATTTTTGATGAGGCCACTTCGGCGTTGGACAGCAGCAACGAGCGCGCGATTCAAGCTGAATTACGCGAAGCAGCACACAACAAGACCACGCTGGTGATTGCCCACCGTTTATCCACGGTGGTGGATGCGCATGAAATATTGGTGCTGGATGCCGGTCACATCATCGAACGAGGCACGCATACACAACTACTGGCCGCCGACGGCCACTACGCGCAAATGTGGTCGTTACAGCAAAGCCAGGAAGAATCGGCTTAAGGCAAATCTGTGTCTTCGGGCGGGTCGTCTTTGTCACGCGGTCCGATTTTTCCCAGTCGCGATTTTAGGGATTGAGGCTCTCCGCTGATCAATGCGGCATACATGGTGGTGTTGCTCATCACTTTCTTCACATAGTCACGGGTTTCATTGAAGGGAATGCATTCAGCCCAAATCGCACCCTCCAGCGTTGGTCCGTTGCGCCATTTGCGTGGACGGCTGGGACCGGCGTTGTAAGCCGCCGCAGCCATAGGCATAGAGCCCTGAAAGCTGTTGAGCACCAGTTTCATGTAACCAGTACCAATCGCAATATTTACATCTTTTTGATTCAAGTTTTCGGGCTGGAAGTTTTTCAGACCCAGTTTTTTGGCTGTCCATTTGGCTGTTCGGGGCATAACTTGCATCAGCCCGCTGGCGCCTACGCTGGAGCGGGCATCGGTGATGAATCGGCTTTCCTGGCGTATCAATCCATAGACATATGCCGGATCCAGGTTGATATCCCGTGTGCGTGCAAGCACGTCATCTCGAAACGGCATGGGGTAGCGGTGGTTCACATCAAACTGTTGAGTGCGCTCGCTGGTATTTATGCATCGGTCCCAGATTTCAAGTTCGCAAGCCCAGTGAGCGACAGCCAGTTTTTCGCGGTCATTCATGCGTCCGCGTTTGCCTTGAGCATCGACCATACCGGCGGTGTAGTTCCATTCGCGCACGCCATCCTGGCGCAAGCCTATGTGAATAGCGTGTATGGCACGCTGTAAACCCGGCATAGCTCTCGCGGCTTCCATTTCTGCCGCTGTGGGCGCAGCGGGGCGGGGCGGCAGCACAATTTTGCGGCCTAATTCTTCTTCAGCCAGTTGTTCATAAAACCCCTGGTGTCCTGCAATGCTTTGCAAGCCGATCAAAGCCTGAGGCATGGCGGTGGTCGATACCGGCTGGCGGGCAATCAGCGAACGTGCTCGCCAGTACACCCAGGCCGGGTCTTTTTGGGCAGCAGGACTCATCGCGTCAATCGCTGCTTCGATCATTGACCAATTGGGTTTGCCTGGCGCGCGCAATCCTGCCCTGACCTTCCAAGCCAGTATGTCGTCAGGCAAACCTTGGCCGCTACCGGCCAGTGCGAAATAGTCGAGCGCGTTGTTGTCGAACTCCATCGCCGCCTGTCGGGCAATCACTGCCCAAATCCATTGCAGTTGCTCGGTATTCAATAACTTGATTGACTTGCTGTTATGCACCTGCTTGATAGCCGCCTCGTGGTCATTGGCCGCGAGCTTGACCAATGCCAAGGTGACCCATTCGGCTGATTCCTTGCCCAGCGAGGCGGCGCGTTGCTGCAAAAACCGAGAAGGGTTGGCTAACAATTCATCCAATTTGGCCATGCTTTGTGAAGAAACCAATCGCAAAGCGTCGCGCGCCGGGGGCTTGCGATTGATTTCAACCATACTGCGCGCTTTGTGCCAGGCATCGACTGCAGGGACTTGCCTAGCTTGCAGCAATTGTTCAAAAGCATAGGTACAGCCTTCGTCAGCATTTCGTTGTGACAGCCAAGTCCGACGTATTTGTTCTTGTTGTGCTTGGGTATCGTTGAATTTTTTCTGGCTGATTTGCAACCAATTGGCGTAACACTCGACTTCTTTGTCGTCATGCATGCGGTAGAGCGCATATTCGCGCTCAAATTGCGACCATTCCTGACGTTGAGCCAGCACCAGCAACCAGTCGTTGCGCAAACGGTCTTCCTGGTAACTGCCGGCGAATTTGTTTAAAAATTCTTTGATTTCATTGTCACCGGCGTCGCCGAGTCTGACGCGCAATTCCCAGTAAGCTGCCCATGGCTCGAGCACATGCCCCTTGGCTTGGGGCAACAGGTGAGACAGTTTTTTGCGGTCGTTGTGGGTGAAGGCATTCGACATATCGATGATGACGGCATCGTTTTTGTCTGACATATGAAGCGGCGCAGACAAACTGACCACTGGAACAGAAACCGCCAGCAAGCCCCAGCAGACAATAGTGCTGAAGCGGTTTAAAAAATGAGGCATGACACAATCAAGTAACCTGACATAAGGTGGTTATTCTCCCATGGACAAAAAAGCACTTCGACTACAACTGATTCAGGAACGATTGGACATGCCCGACCGTGTGGCACGCGCCAATCTGTTGCAACAAGTCATGCGTATCTGGTTGTTTGACCGAAAAGAAACTGTCATAGGCGCTTATTGGCCCATCAAAGGTGAATTTGACCCCTTGCCGGCGCTTCACCGCTGGAAGGAAGACGGTGAATTGCTGGATGACCCGGTGCTGCGCCGTATCGGTTTGCCGGTCGTCAACAAAGTCACTATGACCTTGACTTTTCACGCTTGGTACCCCGGTTGCGACATGGAAGAGGATGCTTACAACATTCCCAAACCCAAGGACACCGAGGTGGTGGTGCCCACGCTGTTGTTTGTGCCCTGTGTCGGTTATGGCGCAGGAGGTTACCGTTTGGGTTACGGCGGTGGTTTTTACGACCGCACCCTGGCGCAACTACATCCCAAACCCTTTACTGTTGGTCTGGGTTTCACGAATGGTTTCATCGAAGACATGGTACCCGAAGCACACGATATGCCTTTGGACGCTTTGTTGAATGAAAACGGCGTGGTTTGGCCTACGCATTTTTAACAAGAGCGCATCAGACCTGCAGCCCAGTTTGTGTATCGCTGGCTTGTTGTTTGAGCCATTGAGAAAACATACGCACCTCTTCGTATTCTTTGCCGAGCGGACTGATCAATAACCAATAGCCCATGGGCGATTCATTGCGATGTCCCGGCAATACCTCGACCAGATCGCCTCGCGCCAGACTCTCGGCAATCAGCGGCGGTCGCGCAAGCACCAAGCCCAGTCCATCCAACGCGGCCTGAACGGACTGGTAGGTGTAATTGAAATACAGCCAGCGCTTGGGTTGCATTTTGTGCAAACCGTGGCCATTCAGCCATAAACGCCAGTTCATCCAATCCATGTAAGTGGGGCCTTCGAGGTTGTGTTCAATCAATGCAAAGCGGGCCAGATCTGAGGCTTGAAGAATGGGTGACTCGCGCTTGAGCAAATCCGGGCTGGCCACCGGCATCAATTGTTCCCCGAACAATTTGTCGGCATCTTCAGGCATGGTACTGGCCGGACCGTAACGGATGGCGATATCGATATCGGTGGTCGCCAGATCGACGGGCTTATCACTGGCATGTACACGGATGTCAATGTCCGGGAAGCGGCTTTGAAAATGCGCCAATCTGGGGATCAGCCACATTGATGCAAAAGACGCGAACGTGGTGACGGCGATGGAGCGGCGCACCGAGGTAGCCCGAATATCCCGCACGGTGTTATCGAGTTGCAATAGCAATTGGCTGACCACTTGTTGTAACTGTATGCCGCCGCGGGTCAATTCCACCGAACGCGAATGGCGTAAAAACAGACTTTGGCCAATATCAGATTCAAGACCTTGTATTTGCCGGCTCACGGCCGATTGAGTCAGTGAAAGTTCCTCGGCGGCTGCGCTGAAGTTCAATAAGCGAGCCGTGGCTTCAAAAGCCCGTAAAGGACCTACAGACAAAGCGCGGGTTCTGAGAATTGACATGACGCACACCAGTGAATGAATCGACAGTCAATCAAGCTTAACGGCAAACGCCATGGCATGGCATGCGTAATCAACATGGATCACTGGTCATTTTTTCATTGGACTTGATGGGCTGATGTTTGCAACATACATGTATGTACAGCACTGGGACATGCGCATGAAGCCGCTGAACCAAACCTCTTTTGTGGTCTCGCAACTCTGGGCTTGCCATCCGCTGTGTGCACACCGTTTGCAAGTAGTTAGCGGCAGAGCCTGGGTCACGCTGAGAGGGGAAATGGATAAAGTTAACCCTGACCATGTACTGCTCTGCGGGGATGTCTTGCAGGTCGTGGGCGGTCAACATCTGGTGGTCGAAGCCTGGGCACGGCATCCTGGGGATGTGTTGAGGCTGAGTTGGCAGGCGAGCGATGAATCAGAGGGCGGCGTGAAGACAGAATCAGCCTCAAGCCCGGCGGTCTAACTTGCTTATGATGGACGGATTGAATTCTCCACAAGGTGTGCCATGTCCAAAGCCTTTGCCAGTCAGAGCGATCTGAGCGATAAAAAAATCAGTTTTACACGTTTGAGCGACCATTGCTGGGCCTATACAGCTGAAGGCGACCCCAACTCGGGTGTGATCATCGGTGAGAAATACATACTGGTAAGCGACGCGACGGCCACACCGTTGATGGCGCAGGACTTGATTGCACGTATCCGCGAGGTCAGCGACAAGCCGATCAAGTATGTCTTGTTGACCCACTACCACGCTGTGCGCGTGCTGGGTGCCAGTGCTTATCTGGCCGAGGGCGCCACTGAAATCATTGCCAGCAAAGGCACGTACGACTTGATTGTCGAACGCGGCGCCGAAGACATGCAAAGTGAAATGGACAGGTTTCCGCGCTTATTCAGAGGCGCTGACAGCGTGCCCGGTCTGACCTGGCCGACACTGGTGTTCGGTGACGGCAAGCCCGGCCGCCAAGGCAGCGTGCGCTTGGATCTGGGCGGCGTCGTGGTGGATATATGGCATCCGGGTGCAGGCCATACACGCGGAGACACGATTGCTTGGGTGGAGGCTGAAAAAGTCTTGTTCAGCGGCGATTTAGTGGAGTACCAGGCCGGTGTGTACACCGGAGACGCTCATCTGGCTGAATGGCCGGCCACCTTGGAAGCTTTACGAGGACTGAATGCCGAGGCCATCGTGCCAGGGCGCGGTGAAGCCATGATAGGCAACGCCAATGTCAATAAATCACTGGATTACACCAAGCTTTGGGTGGAAACCTTGTTTGCCTGCGGCAAACAGGCAGTGGCGCAAAACATGGATTTGAAAGCCGCAATGGCCTTGACGCGTCAGCACATGGACCCGGTATTTGGCCAGGTGTTTATTTACGAGCACTGCCTGCCTTTCGACGTCAGTCGCGCCTACGACGAGGCCAAGGGCATTGTCAATCCGCGCATTTGGACAGCCGAGCGCGACAAAGACATGTGGGCCTCATTGCAAAACTAAGGCTCAGGACGGCTGGTAGCGCATCAGCGAACGCACGTCATCTTCATAGCCTTTCAGCACTTTGACTGCGCGCGCGCGTTGCTCCGGCGTGGTGGTGTTGTGCAATTGGGCGGAGGCTTCGCAATTTGTACGTTTGCGTTTTTTAAAATAAGCCGCATAGCTTGGATTCGGTGTAAGTAAAACGCTTTGTAACCATTCGCGCACCATGGCACGTGCCTCGTCAAGTGCCGGCCGGTTTTGCACTATGCGCTCATGCACGGCCAGGTTGTCTTGTTGCAAGCGCATACGCTCAGCATAAGTGCGCTCGCCCTCATAGCCCGAGTTTTGCGCCAGTTGACGCAATAGTTTTTGTTGAGTCGGGCTTAGCCTGCCGTAAAAACGCTCGGCATTGGATTGGCCTTTGTCGGTTTGCACCTCAAGTTGCGCTTGTTTTGACCCGTCGAGCTTCCATTCCTTTCGGTAGTCTTTCCAGTCTTCGGTGTATTTTTTTCTCAGCACTTGAATTTGCGCCGGTGTCAGGCTCGAGGCCAGCCGGGCTGTCGGTTCTTCAAACTGCATCAGCAAGGGTTCCAAGCTATCTGTTGCTTCGTCAATCAAAGCACAGACTTGATCGGCGCTGACATCATTGGGGGCAAGTTGTTGCGCCTGGTTCAACCATTTGGCATATAGCGGCAACTGTTCACGGCGGTGCCATTGCAACACTTTTTGCAAATCGGCCAAGACTTGCTTTTCCTGAGTAGCATTCAAATCCAAATGAGGATTCAGCCATAAAAACATGAATAAATTCGGCGCATTGTTGTAACCCGAGACCACCATGCTGCAAGCTGACAAAGCCAGCAGCAGTGTCAAGAAGCTCAGTTTGAGCGGCAACCACATTAAAACAAGGCGCTGATTGATAATCGCAGGCATAGAGGGAATTACATTCATGTCAAAGATTGATGTGGTCATCATGGCGGCGGGCAAAGGCACCCGCATGAAAAGCAGTATGCCTAAAGTGCTTCACCGATTGGGCGGCAGGGCTTTGTTGCAGCATGTCATAGATACGGCGAACCATATTCAGGCACACCGCGTGGTGGTGATCACCGGCCACGGCGCCGAGCAGGTAGAGGCCGTGCTGGCAACCCAGACCGGGTTGGAATTTGTGCGTCAAATGCCGCAACTGGGTACCGGACACGCCATGCAACAAGCGGTTCCCTTATTGGACGACGAAGGTGTCACCCTGGTGTTGTCCGGTGATGTGCCATTGATACAGGCTGATACCTTGCTGGCTTTGTTAAAGCTGTGTGACGAACAACACCTTGCTTTGTTGACCTTGCAAACACCTACGCCCGCTGGTTATGGTCGCATACTGCGCAACCTGCAGCAGCAAGTCATCGGCATAGTTGAAGAAAAAGACGCCAGCGAGGTGCAAAAAAAGATCAACGAAATTTACAGCGGCATCATGGCGGTCCCCACTCGATTATTGCGCCAATGGTTGGTGCGACTCGATAACCGCAACGCACAAGGCGAGTTTTATTTGACAGATGTGGTCGGTTTCGCCGTCGCCGATGCCTGTGAAGTCAAAGCGTATGGCATAGACCAGGCCTGGCAAGTCGAGGGTGTGAATACGCCTGTTCAACTCGCAGCGCTAGAGCGCACTTACCAGCAATTGCAGGCGCAGCAACTTATGCAACAAGGCGTGAGGTTGGCTGATCCTGCACGGATCGATGTGCGTGGAGAATTGATTTGTGGTGCAGATGTAGACATCGATATCAACAACGTGTTTGAAGGCCGCGTCACTCTGGGCGAAGGTGTACGTATCGGGTCCAACTGCGTGATTATCAATGCTGACATTGGTGCTGGTACACAGGTGCTGGGCTTTACCTACATTGATGGTGAAGACAAAGGGGTGCGCATTGGCAGTGGTGCACGCATTGGCCCGTTTGCCCGCTTGCGCCCCGGTGCAGATTTGGGCGACGAAGTACACATCGGCAATTTTGTGGAAGTCAAAAACAGCAGCATGGCCAAAGGGGCCAAAGCCAATCACTTGGCCTATCTCGGTGATTTGAGTGTGGGCGAGCGGGTCAACTACGGCGCAGGTGTCATCTCTGCCAACTATGACGGTGCCAATAAACACCCCACCACTATTGAGGCCGATGTGCATATCGGCAGCAATAGTGTGTTGGTGTCACCGCTGACTGTGGGCGCAGGCGGCACCATAGGGGCGGGCTCGGTCATTACCAAAGACACAGCGCCCGGCGCGTTGACCGTGGCGCGCGGTAAGCAAGTCAGTATTCCTGATTGGCAACGGCCTGTGAAAAAAAGCAAATAAAGGGCAGAGACTATGTGTGGCATCGTCGGTGCGGTTTCCAGCCGCAATGTGGTTCCAGTGTTGGTGCAAGGTTTGCAGCGTTTGGAATATCGCGGCTATGACTCTTGCGGCGTCGCGGTCAATGCGGTTACAGCGCAACTCGGTCAAGCTGCCGGTTTGCAGCGCGCCCGCAGTACATCTCGCGTGGCCGAATTGCTGGCGCAGGTGAATGATGCAAATGGTGGATTACAAGGTCAAACAGGTATTGCGCACACTCGCTGGGCTACACACGGTGCGCCTGCGGTGCATAACGCCCACCCGCACTTCAGCAGCGGCCCGGGCCGGTCCGGTGTTGAGGCGCCAGCGCGGATCGCATTAGTGCATAACGGCATCATCGAAAACCATGAGGAATTGCGGGCACGATTACAAAACCAAGGATATGTGTTTGTCAGTCAGACAGACACCGAGGTGATGGTGCATTTGATTGACTCTATGTACCAAGGCGATGTGTTGAAAGCTGTGACCCAGGCCATAGCGCAACTGCAAGGCGCGTTTGCCATTGCCGTGATTGCCAATGATGAGCCTCAACGCGTGATAGGCGCCAGAGCAGGCTCTCCTCTGATTCTGGGTGTGGGTCAAGGCGAAAATTTTCTGGCCAGCGATGCTATGGCGTTGGCGGGTGTGACTGATCAGATTGTGTACCTTGCCGAAGGCGATGTGGTCGATGTGCAATTGAATTCATACACGGTTTACGACGCATCACAGAATACCGTTTTGCGTGAACTTCTGACCGTGCAGGCGCACAGCGGCGCTGCCGAGTTAGGCCCTTACAGACATTACATGCAAAAGGAAATCTTCGAGCAACCACGTGCAATTGCAGACACGCTGGAAGGCATTGAAGGCATAGTGCCTGAGCTGTTTGGACGCACGGATTCTCAAGGTGAAGCTGCCCAAGTGTTCGCAAATATCGACTCTGTATTAATACTGGCTTGCGGCACCAGTTATTACAGTGCTTGTGTCGCCAAGTACTGGCTGGAAAGCTTGGCACACATTACTTGTCAGGTGGAAGTGGCAAGTGAATACCGTTACCGCGACAGCGTGCCTGACCCGCGCACGCTGGTGGTGACCATCAGTCAGTCGGGTGAAACCGCTGACACGCTGGCAGCATTGCGCCATGCGCAAAGTCTGGGCATGAACCATACGCTCACCATTTGCAATGTCGCCACCTCGGCCATGGTTCGTGAATGCAAACTGGCTTACATCACCCGCGCCGGGGTGGAGATAGGCGTGGCCTCAACCAAAGCTTTCACGACGCAACTCGCAGGGCTGTTTTTGTTGACGCTAACCCTGGCTAAAACCCGGCACCGCTTGAGTGCAGACACAGAAGCGCAACACCTCAAGGCCATGCGGCATTTGCCGGTGGCATTGCAAAGTGTGCTGGCGCTGGAGCCTCAAATCATCGCTTGGGCGCAGGATTTTGCTGGCAAAGAAAACGCCTTGTTTCTCGGGCGCGGCATGCACTACCCGATTGCGCTTGAAGGCGCATTGAAACTGAAAGAGATCAGTTACATCCATGCCGAGGCTTACCCGGCGGGCGAACTCAAACACGGTCCGTTAGCGCTGGTCACCAGCGCCATGCCAGTGGTGACAGTCGCCCCCAATGACGCATTGCTTGAAAAGCTCAAAAGCAATTTGCAGGAAGTACGCGCACGCGGTGGCGTTTTGTATGTACTAGCAGATGCGGATACGCGGATTCAATCCGGTGAAGGCCTGCACGTGATCCGCATGCCCGAGCACTACGGCGCCTTGTCACCCTTGTTGCACGTGGTTCCTTTGCAATTACTGGCGTATCACACTGCGTGTGCCCGAGGCACCGATGTGGATAAGCCGCGAAATCTCGCGAAAAGCGTGACCGTAGAGTAGTCATGCAAGTGAGTAATTTTGACGAAGCTATAGAAGTCAAAATCACCCTAAAAATTACCTCTAAAGCACTCTTTTTCATGGCGTATTCAACATATCAAGAGTGGCTTTTCAAAAGAGTTTGCTATCTGAGGGATGTAGAAAAACTTACTTTTGATGCAATTGCAAAAAGGATTACTTCAGAGGGCTTTAAGTCAGCTAGAGGCTTCCAATTCATCGCTGAAAGTGCGTTCTCTACTTACAAAAAGGGCAACATCAGAAAGCAGAGACTCGCTTCAAAACCAAGTTACTTTGTAGAAGCTGTAGAGTACAGATAAACCAAAAACATATTCAAAGTCTAGAAAAAACAAAGACTACAAATCGTGAATCCAATCTACCTCGCATTACTTTCGCTAGTACTTGGCTTCGCATTTGGTTACAGCGCACACAGAGTCTATTCATCACAGAATCGTGGCGAGATGCTCGTGAGAAAAACGCTTCAGAAGCATTTTCGTTCGCCCAACTATCACCTTCTGAATCACATAACGCTGAAGCATGGTGACAGCACGACACAGATAGACCACATCTTGGTTTCTTGTTTTGGCGTGTTCGTGATTGAGACTAAAAACTACAAGGGATGGATATTTGCGAATCCCAAGCATGAGACATGGACACAAGTTTTGTTCAAAGCAAAATTCAAGTTTCAGAACCCAATTCATCAGAACCATCGTCATGTAGTTGCAGTCAGAGAACTCTTAGACTTTTTGCCTCAAGATGCAATCAAGTCTGTTGTGGTATTCAGTGGTGATGCAGAGTTCAAAACAGACATGCCAAGTAATGTCTTCACTTTGCCCATGCTGATTGACTACTTGAATAGTTGCACTGAAGAACTCTTGTCATTGAACAGAGTTCAGTTTTCAGTTGGTCGTATTGAAACTTCTCGCATGGAAATCAGTGGAAAGACTGATATTGAACATGTGAAAGCACTTCAGAAGCGATATGGAAGCATGGACTAGTTATTGAGTGATGAAGGATTGTTAGCGTCACGCATCTTCTCTTGTGCCTTCGCCATCGCTTGCTTAGCTTGAAGCTGTTTCTTCTGTTGCTTGATTTTGGCTTCTTGGTCAGCGAGTGACTTGACTTGAAGTTGTTGTGCTGTAAGTGTTTGAGTTCCCTCGTCTATCTCGTTCACTCGTTCGTTGAACTCTGATACATTGAACACATTTCTGTCGCCATACTTGTGCTGAAAGATTTGTCGTGCGTAGTTCAGTGACTCAGTGCGCTCTGTCGCTGTAACAGTTGCGCCATTCTTCAGCTTGACACGAGCAATGTAGGTCTTGATTGGGCTTGTGATTTCATAGAGTCTCATTCATATATTTATGACCAATGAATGCCATAATTAACTCAGAACAGACTTAAGTAAGCAATGAAAAAAACACTTCTATTGGCACTTTTATTTGGGTGCGCTACAAATGTTTTGGCTCAATCCAAAAGCATTGAATACTTCAATTGCAGTGGCAAGGCTGAATTTTTCAATGAAAAAAACTTAATTTCTTCAACAAATGTGGCTTATGACTTCGCAATCAACTCAACTGATTACGAGTTGTTAGCTAAAGGGGATATCGCATTTTCATTTAGTGGCGCAATTACGAAAGCTGATTGCGAGTCAAGGTTTCAAGAGTTCACAGAAATTTACCAATGCACTTACGACTCTATCGTTGCCAAGAATCCTAAAATTCTCAAAGATCCAATGGCAAAGCTCTACATGCTGAGAGGTGAGCAACTTGCAGTGGCTGTAACAAGGCAGCAAATGAGTAGTCTTGATGCGAAAGTTGAATGGCAAAAGCAATTTCTTGAGATGAAAAGAATGAAAGAACAAGAAGTTGGTTTGGCGCTTCAAGCTATTTCAGCAATGCCACAACCACAACCTCAGTATGTGCAGCCTCAAGTCAATATGCCTAGAGTAGGACCATCAGCGATTTGCACTAGCAACAAAATTGGCTCCACTGTCTATACAAATTGCCAATAAAAAAGCGTCTTGATGACGCTTTTATTTATTTTCCAAATCTAGCTCGTACGCCCTCGCTTGCAATTTCAATCTGAGTGTCTAGCTCGCCTCCAAGAACAGCTTGGTCTAGCTTCTCTAAGACTTGAATCAATTCATCAGCGTTAGACACTTCAACGGAGTTCTTGTCACCCTTTGCTGTGAGAGGAACGACTTTAGAGCCATAGCGCACTTGAACAAAGACTTTGTTGTTCTGAGTGAACCAAATTGGTTTGACTCGTTTTGACACTTCTACAGTCTGACGAATCCCATCTGAATCAGTGACAGTACGCAAGCGCTTCGCAACATAGTTCTCACCATTTTTCATAGAAATGGCTAAGGCGACTTGCTCTTTCAGCTTATTGCTCAATTTTTGGCGACGAAACTCAATTGGGTTAGACAGTTGTTGACGCTTTGCAGAAGTCAACTTCAAAGAAGACAAGATTGAAGACATAAATCACTCCATTTGTTGTTTAGAACAGAGTGAATTTTTCGCCCTTCAGCCATTTATTCCTAGCCTCAAACGACACCATTCCATACATTAATTTATTGTTTTAATTGGTTAGGCATAAATAGATTTATGACTCTCTTTGAAATACGACAAATCATTCAGAAATCAGAGCTTAATCGTCCAAACTGTAGAACTGAGACGAGGCAGTTCTTAAGTACCCTCGCAAGTGACTACTCAGTCGCTTTGACGCTTACGCTCAATCAAAAATGGTTTGATAAATGTGGATTGATGAGGGTTGAGCACTACTTGAAAAAAGAAGATACCAGCATGGGCACGGTGTCTTCATCGTTCATGCCAACTTACGAGCCCCAAGCCTATGCAGGTGCAATTCACACGGCCACTATCACTGAGCCGTATGCCAAGCATTCTTACCGTGAATTAGGCGGGTTTGACTACAGCAAGGCCAAAATTTCTCAATTTTTCATTCACCATAAAAATGATCCTTGTCCGCTAACTACTTATTCAGCAGCTAAATCGATTTCACAGAAATTTAATTTGCCATTGGTTTCTGTGACTGGCGGATCTGATTTTGAAGGCCCTGCATGCAAAGCAATGACTGAGCACGGGTTCAGAGGAAAAGAAAAAGAAGTGATGAAAGCCATTGCTGAAATTATCAGAACCGGCGCCCCTGTTCAACTTGAAATCAATTGACAATTGCCAAACGTATCTGTGAATCACAGATTGTTTGAACTGAGTTAACTTAGATTTTTTAAAAGCTCACATCTATCTGCAGGCAATTTGTTACCGCATAAATTCATAAACTCTCAGGTTCTTACATTGATCTGGGTTAGCGCATGAACAAATTCTTTGCATTTCTTGTTTTATTTATAGCCGGGTGTGGCGGTTCTTCTGACAACCCGTCAAACACTACTCCAGTTATTGAGGTTGCTGTCAGCCAAACCAATTACCAGGCTGCCAACCGGCAACTCACTTTGACAGCGACAGCCAACTCCGCCACAGCCTATTGTTTCAAGACTGGTAGCCAAGCGCCTTTGGCCTCCGACTCTTGTTTTCAGGCCTCCAACGAAAAAGTCATTGAATTGACGGGCAGTCTGTCGGCCTATCACCTTTGGGTCAAAAATGCCTCGGGCACGGTCAGCGCCACTTCCCAAACCGGGCCGTGTTCGGCTCAAGGATTTGCTGCATCTGACAAAAGTCAGTTGCCAACAGTGTGTATCAGCACCAATCTCGGCGAGATGGTGTTGGAGCTGGAAGCCAATAAAGCGCCTGTCACTGTTACCAATTTTCTAAAATATGTGAATGCAGGTTTTTACAGTGGCATCGTGTTTCACAGACTGGGTACAAACTTCATACAAGGCGGAGGCAACCGCGTGGTTAACGGACAATTGAAACAAAAAGATCCTTTGTATGACCTAATCGTGCTTGAAAAGCCCAGTAGCACCAGTGTTTACAACACAATTTATTCAATATCTATGGCTAGAACCTCAGTCGAAAACTCCGCCACCTCCGGTTTTTTCATCAACCTGGACAACAACACCGGATGGAACAGCGATGCCAACCCGTATGCAGCATTCGGTCGCTTGATATCAGGCTTTTCTGTCGCTTTGGCTATTTCCAAATTGACTGGTACCACGGGGTCAGATGGCACAGTCACACCCGATCAACCGGCGGTGGTGTTGTGGGCTGTACAACTCAAATAGATTCGGTTCAAAAATCTACCGATGCAGGAGCGGTAAAGTAAATAGGCCGTGTCTTCAAACATCTCCATCTGCACAAGCGGTCAAAGGACTATTCATGAAAGATTACGCCAGCACACCTGAGAATCTGCCTGTGCCACAAGACGACGGAGCGGCCAATCATTTGCATGGCAGCCATTTGCCTGCTGTGGCATTGACTTCAACACAAGGCGGCAGGGTGGATATGTCAGCACTCAACGGGTATGCAGTGATTTACTGTTACCCGATGACGGGTGTGCCAGGTGTGGCTCTGCCGGAAGGATGGGACCAGATTCCCGGTGCACGTGGATGTACCCCTCAAAATTTGGCCTACCGCGATCACTACGAACAACTGCATGAAATTGGCATACAGGTGTTCGGCCTGAGCACCCAAGCCACCGCCTATCAACAAGAAATGGCAGAACGCCTGCATTTGCCATTTGCTGTGCTCAGCGATGCAGACATGGCGTTCACCAACGCCATGCGTCTACCGACATTTCAAGCAGCTGGCATGCAATTGATCAAACGACTGACCTTGATTACCAAAGACGCACAGGTGGTGGCCGTCAAATACCCCATATTCCCTAGCAACAGCGACGCAGAATGGGCCCTCAATTGGCTTGAAGGTGCTGTTCAATCTCCACCAAATTAAGCAACAAGGGTTTCAATACGATGTGGTAAGTGTCCAAATCAAACTTTAAAGGACTTGCATCAAATACGCCGGGCGAGCGTTGTCGGTTGCAACTCGTTCCTTGGTAAGACCAATTGAGGATGCGGTGTTTTTGCACCCAATCACCTCTGCGCTCAACCATGTTCACCGCGCCATCAAACGGCCATGTGTGCACTTGAAGTTCTTGCAATGCCTCACGCAGTCTGTCGTCATGCACGGCTCTCGACTCCTGCCCAACACATGCACCGGCGCATTGTTTGATTTGCCAGCCAAAGCAACCGCGCGCTGTCGCTTTCTCCAACCCCATGCATTGCAAACATAAGCGGTGCTGATGCGCCACAGTGATGAGTTTTTGTTTGGCGGCGTGCATCGATGAAAACAAACCATACAAACCCGGCGTGATGCCGTGTTGAACTTGTCTGCCGTCGACCAGCGCCGGTCTCAAACCTTCGGGCTGTTGAATGAGTTGCACACTGCACAGTGTTTTCAAGCGGCGCAAGCGCTGGTTAAACAGCGGATTTTGTGTTTTGATCAGGTGCGACTCCAGCAGCAGGGCACCGATTTCACCGGCTGTCTCGGTGCAAGTGATGTGCCGGGTTTGGGCCAGCATGCGTGCTTCATCCGGATTGCGCAGATGCGACATCACGCGCGCGCGTATGTCCACACTTTTACCTATGTACAAAGGCAGGCTGCCATCGCCATGAAAAATATAAACACCAGGCGCATGCGGTAACTGGCTGACGCATTCGGATAAGGGCATGCGGGGGTTATATCGCTTTGCCAAGCCGTGTCTATAATTTCAGCATTTGATGAGCTACTTGAAATACATTCGCCACGACCTGCAAGACATGCAGGCTTATACCGTGCAAGATGCCGTCGGCATGGTCAAGCTGGACGCGATGGAGAACCCGCATCGTTTATCCCCTGAATTACAAGCATTGCTCGGGCAGCGTCTAGGCGCAGTGGCTGTGAACCGTTATCCCGGCAGCCGTATTGAAGATTTGAAACACGCCATCGCACAACACACCGGTTTGCCTGAGGGCTACAGCTTGATGTTGGGCAACGGTTCGGACGAATTGATTTCACTGCTGTCCATGGCTTGTCAAATGCCCGGCGCGAGCGTGCTGGCCCCTGAACCCGGCTTTGTCATGTACGCCATGAGTGCCAAGCTCCAAGGTTTGAAATACCTGTCCGTTTCTTTGCGCGATGACTTCGAGTTAGACGAACCCGCCATGTCGGCGGCAATTGCACAACATCAACCGGCCATTGTTTACTTGGCCTATCCCAACAACCCGACCGCCAATTTGTGGGACGCGAATGTCATGCGCCGACTGATTGCCCAAGTGTCAGCTTATGGCGGTTGGGTGGTGTTGGATGAGGCCTATCAACCGTTTTCTTCAGACACTTGGTTGACTGAAATCAACCGCGACCCGCAAGCCAACGCACAAGTCCTGTTGATGCGCACCCTCTCCAAATTTGGTCTGGCCGGTGTGCGCATTGGTTACATGCTGGCACGTCACGAAGTGATTCAGCAGTTGGACAAAATCCGCCCGCCCTACAACATCAGTGTGTTGAACGCCGAATGCGCGTTGTTCGCGCTGGAGCACGCCCATGTGTTTGAGCAGCAAGCAGCAGACATTTGCAAACAGCGCGACCGCTTGGCAGACCAATTCAAGGCAATTCCCGGTGTTACCGTTTACCCCAGTCAGGCCAACATGATGTTGCTGCGCCTGCAAGGTGACGACGAGGCGGCGACCCGTGTATTCAACGCCCTCAAGGCGAAAAAAATCCTGGTGAAGAACGTTTCTAAAATGCACCCTGTATTGCACCATTGCCTGCGCGTCACGGTGGGCACCTCGACAGAAAACGACCAGCTGCTCGCTGCGCTGAAAGAAGTGCTGGCCTGACGGGCCGGTTTTCAACAGATAACACTTACCTATGACACAACGCATCGCCGAAGTTCACCGCGACACCAAAGAAACCCAAATCCAAGTGCGGGTCAATCTGGACGGTACGGGCCAGTCCGATTTGTCTACCGGCATCGGTTTTTTTGACCATATGCTCGACCAAATTGCGCGACACGGCCTCATCGATTTGTCCATCAAAGCCACAGGCGATTTACATATCGACGGTCACCATACCGTGGAAGACGTGGGCATTACCTTGGGCCAAGCAGTGGCGCAAGCTGTCGGCGACAAAAAAGGCATTCGCCGTTATGGCCATGCGTATGTGCCGTTGGACGAAGCACTCAGCCGCGTGGTGGTCGATTTCTCCGGTCGCCCCGGTTTGGAAATGCATGTGCCATTCAAGAGCGGCATGATCGGCCACTTCGATTCACAGCTGGCCTTTGAGTTTTTCCAAGGCTTTGTCAACCACGCTTTTGTGACTTTGCATATTGACAACCTGCGCGGCGAAAACGCCCACCACCAAGCAGAAACTGTGTTCAAAGCATTCGGTCGTGCGCTGCGCGCAGCCACCGAACTCGACCCGCGTTCAGCCGGTGTGATTCCATCTACCAAAGGCTCGCTCTAAGCTTTTATTCCTATGGCAAGCGTCGCGGTCATCGATTACGGCATGGGCAATTTGCGCTCGGTGGCGCAAGCCGTCATCGCAGCGGCCCACGGCAGCGGCGTCGAGGTCATCATCACCGCCGACCCGGCGCAAGTGCGCAAAGCCGATCGAGTGGTGTTGCCGGGGCAGGGCGCCATGCGCGATTGCATGCGCGAATTGCATGACAGTGGTTTGATGCCCGAAGTGCTGCACGCCGCAGCCCACAAACCCTTGTTTGGCGTGTGCGTTGGCATGCAAATGTTGTTGGACCACAGTGCCGAAGGTGCCGCAGGCGGTACGGCGTGTTTAGGCTTGATTCCTGGCGAAGTGGTGAAATTCGATCTGGCCGGGCAACTACAGCCCGATGGCAGCCGCTACAAAGTCCCGCAGATGGGCTGGAACCGGGTGCGCCAAACCCGGCCCCACCCGGTCTGGTCCGGGGTGCCGGATAACAGTTATTTCTACTTTGTTCACAGTTTTTACGCCCGGCCGTTAGATGTGCGCCACACCGCTGGGGAAACCGATTACGGCCAGCCCTTTACCTCGGCAGTTTCAAGGGATAATATTTTCGCAACCCAGTTTCACCCTGAAAAAAGCGCTGATATGGGCCTGATGCTTTACCGCAATTTTTTGTCCTGGTCTCCTTGATGACCGTTGTCTTTTGACTGTTACAACAACCACTTATGTTGCTCATTCCCGCGATTGACCTGAAAGACGGTCATTGTGTGCGCCTGATTCAAGGCGACATGGCCCAGTCCACCATCTTCAGCGAAGACCCGGCCGACATGGCACTGCAATGGGTGAACAAAGGCGCACGGCGCTTGCACCTGGTGGATTTGAACGGCGCGTTTGCGGGTAAGCCGCAAAACTACAGCGCCATTCGCAGCATCTTGAAAGCCGTGGGTGACGACATACCGGTGCAACTCGGCGGCGGCATTCGCGACCTGGACACGATTGAAAAATACATAGACGGCGGCATACGCTACATCATCATCGGCACGGCTGCAGTGAAGAACCCCGGCTTTTTGAAAGACGCTTGCAGCGCATTCGGCGGCCACATCATCGTCGGGCTGGATGCCAAGGACGGCAAAGTTGCTACCGACGGTTGGAGCAAACTCACCGGCCATGAAGTCGTGGACCTTGCCAAAAAATTTGAAGACTACGGAGTCGAGTCCATCATTTACACCGACATTGGCCGCGACGGCATGTTGAGCGGCATCAACATCGAAGCCACGGTCAAACTGGCGCAGGCTTTGTCTATTCCCGTCATTGCTTCAGGCGGCTTGTCCAATATTCAGGACATCGAAAAGCTGTGCGAAGTGGAAGATGAAGGCATTGAAGGTGTGATTTGCGGGCGCGCTATTTACAGCGGCGACCTCGACTTTGAAAAGGCCCAAGAGCGGGCCGACGAACTCAACGGCTGACATGCTGGCCAAACGCATCATTCCCTGTCTGGACGTGACCGCCGGACGGGTGGTCAAGGGTGTGAACTTTGTCGAGTTGCGCGATGCCGGTGACCCGGTGGAAATCGCGGCGCGTTACAACGCGCAAGGCGCGGACGAACTGACATTTCTAGACATCACTGCCACCAGCGACGGGCGCGATGTGATTTTGCACATCATCGAAGCCGTGGCCTCTCAAGTGTTTATTCCACTCACAGTTGGCGGCGGTGTGCGCACCGTAGAAGATGTGCGCCGCTTGCTGAATGCAGGCGCTGACAAAACCAGTTTCAACTCAGCCGCCATTGCCAACCCGCAAGTGATACGCGATGCATCGGATAAATATGGTTCGCAGTGCATTGTGGTGGCGATAGACGCGAAGCGACGCAGCGCTGAAGACGAACAACGCATGGGCGCGAACGGCTTGCCCGTGGGCCCGGGCTGGGATGTGTTCAGCCACGGCGGGCGAAAAAATGTGGGCTTGGACGCAGTGGCTTGGGCCACGCAAATGGCTGAGTACGGTGCGGGCGAAATACTGCTGACCAGCATGGACCGTGACGGTACGAAGTCCGGCTTTGACTTGGCATTGACCCGCGCGGTCAGCGACGCGGTGCCGGTGCCGGTGATTGCCTCCGGTGGCGTGGGCACGCTAGACCACTTGGCCGACGGCATACAAACCGGCGGCGCTGATGCCGTGCTGGCGGCCAGCATTTTTCATTATGGTGAATTTACGGTGGGGCAGGCTAAGCAGCATATGGCGAGGCGGGGGATACCGATAAGGCTATAAGTTTTGTCAGCGCTACTTAGCTTTTAAGACCCTGCCGCCATGGCCTTTTTCACAGCGCTTGCCAAAAAACCTGAACGTGTCATGTGGTGCGATTCGGCCCAAGCGTCAATTTGTTGCACTAAGTTTGAAGGCAGGCTCACGTTCAAGCGCACAGGCCGGGTGTCGATGCGGCTCAGGTCCAGCTCCACCAACATCCAAACGCCACCTGCGTACTCAGGTTGATTCACTAAGTTTTCTAGCGGAGTGGGCGGCGGCACTGTGTCTGGTTCGCCGTTGAAATGCGCTTCAACGGCCTCTTGCACAGCGGCTGGTAAATCGCTCCACTTATCAACCGCAGAAAAGCAACCCGGAAAGTCTGGAAACGTCACCCCATGTGCATGCTTGGCATCACCAGGGTGTACATAAACGGGATACAACATGGGTAACTCCTTGTTTAAAGTGACTTCACAGACCTGCTTGTTTCAAGATGCTGCGAACCGTTGGAAGCGGCAAGTCTTTTTTCGGATGAGGCACTGTCACTTTGCCAAGCTTGGTCGGGTGTTTGAATTGGTGGTGCGAGCCCACTATGTGCACCAAGTACCAGCCATCGGCTTTGATTTGCTTGATGAGGTCAGTACTTTTCATAAAAATTATACACACAAATACACAAAAATTGTATTTCAAGTGCAAGTAAGTTTGATAAGGCAGGTCGAAGAATTTGAGACAAAGCTGTTATTTGAAATGAATCGTGAACACTAGTGATGTAGCTATAAGTTAAATTTTTTTAAGTAAAAATTAAAAACGAATGATATATTTATAGTTTATTCAGTTGTTGAAAACTATTTAATTAAACCGCTTGAGTTAAGGCTAAGGAGGATTGAGTTTTATGGGCAATTCGCTTTTTTCCAATATGGCGGAATTTCGGCGTTTAAGCCAAACTGCATGATCATGAATCAGAAAGTCACACATTTTTATTCGATCGACACGCACTATCCAAAAATGCGTAAAAGAATTGCTAGGCTTTTAGCGTGTTTCATATTCGTTTCAGTAGCAGTGTTATCCGAACAACTGGAAGGATATTGCCTCCCGCATACGCCAATTTGATGGATTTCGATGCGCTGTATGCGCAGCGCAGGACAAGCCGATTGATGTACATCACATAGTCTATGTTTCAAACTTCGGAACACATCAGCAAACGAATCTAATTTCATTGTGCCGAACTTGCCATGAGACCGAGCACAAACGGAACTTTGATTTGGGCGAACAGGAGAGCGAACAAATTGAATTTACTGCCGAGATTCCGGTAGAGACCGACGGCAAGGCACCAGATCAACTACCTCCCGATTCGTTGCAGCAGGTGCTTCCAAGCCCAACTTTTACTCCGCCTCAAGCGAATCCAATTCCAAAACCGCTGTCGATATCGAATACGTTACCAGCGCCAACCAAACATGGCATAGCTACAAAGCTCGAAAAAGCCATGGCACAAAGCTCGTATCCCGCTGTTGCTCAGAGGTTTTGTGGTTACTGCTGGACCCTAGTAACTCCAACTCGCCGCCTTTTGATATTCAAACAATGCCCAAAATGCAAGCATCCAATTTAATGTCTTCCCATAGCCGCGCACAGACATCCAATCTTGGGCTCAACAGGACTCATTGCGGCATGTAGCTAAAGGCCCGCCATTTCATTTCGGAGTAGAACCATGAACACAATGACGGTTGAGAGCTTCAACGCCATAAGGAGCCATATCCCATCAACCACACAATTCAATGCGAGCAAGAAGTCGATGGTCGGTGGCAGGCTGAAGTCATTGAATTGCTGGGCGTGCTGGCCTTTGGAGCAACAAAAAACGAAGCCATTGTTAATGCCCAAACCCTTGCCATGAATGTCAACGCTGAATTTGAACCCAAGTCAAAAGTGCAGGAAGCATGGCAGGCACTTGCTGCCAGTCGCAAAGAAGATGTCCGCAGTGGCAAAGTTTCGATGGTTCTTGAAAGTGAAGCGCTAGCCCGAGTCAGAGCCCGCCTCAAGTGAGCTAATGGCTATGTGCTGGACAGCAGTTTTTAATTCAATTCTTTGACGATTAATGCTAGTATTTGCCTATGGAAACTGCAATTATCATCAGTCAAGCCCTCTCACTTCCCGCGCAACAACGTGCGGAATTAGCAGCGCAGCTCTTATCCAGCTTGGATGCATTGACCGAGACCGAAATTGAAGCACTTTGGTTACAAGAAGCTGCAAATCGGGCTTCACAAATGGATCAAGGCTTATCCAAACGCATACCTGCTGAGGAAGTGCGACACCAAGCAAATGCATTGCTTAAGTGAATTACTTTTTCAACGAAGCGGCTCGAGATGAGCACCTAGAGCATGTGGCTTACTACGAATCTTGCCAAATCGGGTTAGGTGCCCGGTATCTTTTAGCTTTTGACACAGCTATGAAAGCGGTCTGTGAATCTCCTGAACGTTATCGCATCGAGTTGCCACCTTCTATACGCAAGTTTCGAGTGCCAGGTTTTCCGTTCAATATCCTTTATCGGATGGTTGGTTCAGACATTGAAGTTCTGGTGGTTGCTCCGCACCGACGGCGACCTGGTTACTGGGTAAGCCGTATTTAACAGCACGCTACAAGCGCAAACGCCCGGCTTAATCACCACCATCAGCCTGCCCTTAACATCTCCCCCTATGAATTGGCTTGATCACATCAAATGGGACGCGCAAGGTCTGGTGCCCGTCATCGCGCAAGAGCAGGGCAGCAAAGACGTGCTGATGTTCGCTTGGATGAACCGCGAGGCGCTGCAACTCACCGCTGATCAGGGGCGGGCCGTTTATTTCAGCCGCTCGCGTAACAAACTTTGGTTCAAGGGCGAAGAGTCCGGCCACATACAACTGGTGCACGACATCCGCCTCGATTGCGACAACGATGTGATTTTGCTCAGCGTCACGCAAACCGGCCACGACCCCGGTATCGCTTGCCACACCGGCCGCCACAGTTGCTTTTTCCAACGCTGGCAGACCGGCCCGGACGGCGGTCAGTGGCTGAGCACCGAGCCAGTATTACAAGACCCCGCCCTTATTTACAAGAAAACACCATGAACACCATCGACAGCTTGATGCGCTTGGCCGCAGTGATCGAAAGCCGCAAACCGGCTAACGGGGGAGACCCAGCCAGCAGTTACGTGGCGCGCCTGTTGCACAAAGGGCCGGACGCGTTTTTAAAGAAAATCGGCGAAGAAGCCACCGAAACCGTGATGGCCGCCAAAGACTTGAGCCACGGCAGCGAACCGCAGCACCTGGTCAATGAAATGGCCGATTTGTGGTTTCACTGCATGGTGGCGCTGGCGCATTACGGCTTCAGCCCGCAAGATGTCATCAATGAGTTGTCTCGCCGCGAAGGCTTAGGCGGGCTGGAAGAAAAGGCGTTGCGCAAAGCTTTGCAACGTGAATCAGGAGAAGATTGAATGAGCGATATGCAAGACCCGAACTGTATTTTTTGCAAAATCATTCAGGGCAAGATTCCTTCTCGCAAGGTGTACGAAGACGACGATATTTTTGCGTTTCACGACATCAACCCTTGGGCACCTGTGCACTTTTTGGTGATCCCCAAACTGCATATCCCTTCTATGGCTCAGGTTAACGAGGCGCACGCAGCCTTGCTGGGACGCATGCTGGTCAAGGTGCCGCAACTGGCTTTGCAAGAAGGCGCCAACCCATATCCCGAGGGCGGTTTCCGGCTGCTGACCAACACGGGTGCCGAGGGCGGGCAAGAGGTTCATCACCTGCATTGGCATGTCATGGGCGGTCCGCGCCCATGGTTGCGCGGCTGAGACTAGAATTCCCTCAGTTCATTGAGGAGCATCCCATGGGGTCATTTTCTATTTGGCATTGGTTAATTGTTTTATTGATTGTGGTTTTGGTGTTCGGCACCAAAAAATTAAAAGGCATTGGCGGCGACTTGGGCGGCGCTGTCAAAGGCTTCAAAGACGGTATGCGTGACGGTTCAGCAGCACCTGAAGACAAGTCAGCTGCTCCTGCTCAACAAGTCGCTGGCACAGCACCTGGTCACGCGACTGACAAAGCGCCGATTGATGTCGAAGCTAAGAACAAGTCTTAATACATGTTTGATTTAGATGTCTCCAAACTGGCGGTGATCGGCGCAGTCGCGCTGGTTGTCATCGGCCCGGAGAAAATGCCGCGCGTGGCCCGCACTATCGGGACTATGCTCGGCAAAGCCCAGCGTTATGTATCTGATGTCAAGGCCGAGGTCAACCGCGCCATGGAAATGGAAGACCTGAAAAAAATGAAAGAAACCATGGACACTGCCATGACTGACGTGCAGTCCAGTGTGCTCAATGCCACTACGCAGTTAAACCAAGGCATTGAAAATTTAGGGCAGGAAGCCAGTGGCCACAACGATTACATCTCATCGTGGACCCCACCGCAACCTGAGTACAAACACCCCGGTAAAAATTGGCGACTCAAGCGTTCTGCCGTGCCGCAGTGGTACAAATCGCGCCAAGGCGTGCGAACCAAAGCCTTGTCTGGCGCTGCGCGAGTGGCCCGTTTTCGCCCCTCTGCTTCCGGTTCGAACAGGATTTGATGACACATGTCTGATTCAGGTTCGCAGGATACGGATACGCTCAAAGCTTCCGAACAACCCTTTGTTCAACACCTCAAGGAATTGCGCGACCGTCTGGTCAAGTCCGTCATCGCCATTGCGGTGATGTGCGCCGTACTCAGCGTTTTCCCCGGCCCGGCGCAGTTGTATGACTTGCTGGCCGCGCCCTTGGTGGCACAACTGCCGGAAGGCACCCACTTGATTGCCACCTCGGTCATTTCGCCATTTCTGGTACCGCTCAAAATCATGTTGATGGCCGGTTTCTTACTGGCCTTGCCTGTGGTGCTCTACCAAGCTTGGGCGTTTGTCGCGCCCGGTTTGTATGCCCACGAAAAACGCCTGGTGATGCCGTTGGTGGTTTCAAGCACTGTTTTGTTTTTTATCGGTGTGGCGTTTTGTTATTTCTTTGTGTTCGGGCAGGTGTTCAAGTTCATTCAGAGTTTTGCGCCTAAAAGCATCACGGCTGCACCTGATATTGAAGCCTATCTGAGCTTTGTACTCACCATGTTCATCGCGTTTGGGCTTGCATTTGAAGTGCCCATTGTGGTGATTGTGCTGGCGCGAATGGGCTTGGTCAGCATTGAAAAGCTCAAAGATTTCCGCTCGTATTTCATTGTGCTGGCTTTCATCATTGCAGCCATAGTGACTCCGCCGGATGTGGTGTCGCAACTGGCACTGGCCATCCCCATGGTCATTCTTTATGAAATAGGTATTTGGGCAGCACAGATATTTATCAAGCACACCAAGGCACCTGAAGACCAGGATACGCCAGCAGGCGGTGCCTGAACATGCGCAAACAGTGGTTATTGTTTTCTCAGACAGTGACCATCCTGGTCGCGGTCTGGTTTGTGCTCATCACCCTCAAGCCTGAGTGGTTGCAACGCCCCTTGCAGTGGAATTCTCAAGTACATGTGCTGGAAGCGCCCGACAACGGCGCCGCAACGTCTAGTGCAGGCAGTTTGCGCTTTGCCGCCAAAAAAGCTTCGCCTGCAGTGGTCAGCATCAACACTTCTTCGCGCAAGCAAAATCTGCCTGATCACGCCAAAGACCCGTGGTTCCGCTATTTTTTCGGTGACCAGGACGAGTCTTCGCCAAACGCCGGTTTGGGCAGCGGGGTGATTGTCAGCCCCGAAGGCTACGTACTGACCAATAACCATGTGATTGAGTCGGCGGATGAAATCACTGTTATCCTGAACGATGGCAGAACCACCCGCGCCAAGCTGGTAGGCACTGACCCCGACACCGATTTGGCTGTACTCAAAATCAAAATGGACAAATTACCGGTGATGGTGATGAGCAATTCTGATCAATTGCAAGTTGGCGATGTGGTGCTAGCGATTGGCAATCCATTCGGTGTCGGCCAGACCGTGACCAGCGGCATCGTGTCTGCCTTGGGTCGCAACCAGTTAGGTATCAACACTTTTGAAAATTTCATACAAACCGATGCGGCCATCAACCCGGGTAATTCGGGTGGTGCTTTAGTGGATGTGCAAGGCAATCTGCTCGGTATAAACACAGCCATTTATTCGCGCTCCGGCGGCAGCATGGGCATAGGTTTTGCCATTCCTGTCAGTACCGCGCGTCAGGTATTGGAAGGCATAGTCAAAGATGGGCAGGTGGTACGCGGTTGGATAGGTGTTGAACCGACAGAAATCACTCCTGATCTGGCCAAAACATTTAATGTGCAGCGTGACAACGGCGTCATCATCACCGGTGTGCTGCAAACAGGCCCTGCTTTCAAAGCCGGTGTGCGTCCGGGCGATGTATTGCTGGCAGTCGAAGGACAACAGGTGCAAACCGTAGCCGAATTATTGACGCGCGTATCGGCGCTCAAGCCGGGTCAGCCTGCGCACATGACCGTGTTGCGTCAAAGCGATCAAATCGAAGTCATGGTCACCCCCGGTCAGCGGCCAAAGGCCAAATCACCGCATCGCTGACATGGTGCATCGCTCCGAACTTGTCCAGTTATGCAACCAATTGCTGCAACCGCAATTGTTCAAAGATTACTGTCCTAATGGCTTACAGGTCGAAGGACGTTTCGAGGTCAAAAAAATCGTTTCAGGCGTGACGGCCAGCCGGGCTTTGATTGAGGCAGCCATAGCCGAGGGTGCGGATACGCTGGTGGTTCATCATGGCTTGTTTTGGCGTGGGCAAGACGGCACCGTCACCGGATGGATGAAACAGCGTTTGGCGCTACTCCTGACGCATGACATCAACCTGCTGGCCTATCACTTACCGCTGGACGCGCATGAGCAATGGGGTAATAACGCTCAACTCGGTTTGCACATGGGCTGGCAAACCCTGGGCCGCTTTGGCGAACAACAACTGGGCTGGCTAGGTTCGCCGTTGGACGGCGTGACCACTTCTGAATCTTTGCAAACAGCACTTGAACACAAGTTGGGCCGCACAACTGTTGCGGTTGTCCCTGACGCCAGCCGGCCTGTCAAACGCATCGCCTGGTGCACGGGTGGCGCTCAATCCTGGTTTGAAGCTGCGATTGCTGCAGGTGCGGATGCGTTTGTGACTGGTGAGATATCCGAGCCCCAAGCGCATTTGGCGCAAGAAACAGGCGTGGCTTTTTTTGCTTGCGGTCACCATGCCACTGAGCGTTACGGCGCTCCTGCATTCGCCGGTCACGTGGCATCTGAATTGGGGCTGGCGCATCAATTCATAGATATTAGTAACCCTGCCTAGGTCGATCAAACGCATGGCTCAGTGTTCAGACCGTTTGCCTATTGCCCTCAGCATGGGGGATCCGGCAGGCATAGGGCCGGAAACTATTCTCAAAGCGTTTGCCTTGCATGCCGCAGACATGCAAGGCGTTTGCGTGATCGGTAATTTCTCTGTGATGCAACGACAGCAGGCGTATTTGTCCGCGCATTTGCGGTCGGCCATTCAGTGTCACAAAGTAATTGCGCCTGCGGATGCGCTGCAGTTGCCGACCGGTCATGTGCCGGTGATCAACGTCACAACCGATGCAGACATTCAGACAGGCAGGGTCACAGCAGCGGCCGGCCGGATGGCGGCTGACGCCGTGAGCTGGGCCGCGAGGGCTGTGTTGCGAAATGAATTCAGCGCTCTGGTCACTGCGCCTTTGCATAAAAAAGCTTTGTCGCTGGCAGGCGTGGATTTTCCCGGTCATACCGAGATGCTGCAAGCGCTATCGGCGGAACACCTGGGTCTGCCGGTGGCGAAAGTGCCTGTGCGCATGATGTTAAGTAGTCCGGGTTTGCGGGTAGTGCTTGTCAGTATTCACGTGTCATTGCGTCAGGCAATTGATGCAGTGACCACGGACAATGTTTTGCAAACGCTGGACATTATTCACCGCAGCTGGCCGTCTTTATGTGGCCGCAATCCACGCATCTGGGTGGCGGGATTGAATCCGCATGCTGGTGAAGAGGGTTTGTTCGGGCTGGAGGAAATACAGGTGATTGCGCCTGCCGTTACCCGGGCACGGGTGCTAGGAATACAGGTTCAGGGACCGTTTCCGCCCGACACCGTATTCATGCAGGCGCGCAAGGCTCGGGGCGATGACGCACCCGATGTGGTGGTGGCCATGTACCACGATCAGGGCTTGATTCCGGTGAAGTTCTTGGGCATTGAGCACGGCGTGAACCAAACTCTGGGCCTGCCGTTTGTGCGAACCAGCCCTGACCACGGCACAGCTTTTGACATTGCAGGACAAGGATTGGCGGATCCCCGCAGCTTGCTGGCGGCAGTGCGTGCTGCTCGAGGTCAATAAATAGCGGCCACAAACAAAAGAATACTTTAATATTCTTTTGTTTGGTTGGTCACTTTTCGTTCTCAATACCCTTTGAAGTTCACCCTCTGGTTTTTACTTAAGCGGCTCGGTTAGAATTGAGGGTTTTCGATATTCGCAATGAAATTCAGAGGCCTTTCATGAGTGAAACCACAGTAGACACTGGCAAGCGCACTTGGCTGATCGCCTCGGGATGTGCCGGTGCAGTTGGAGGAGCAGCAGTCGCAGTTCCATTTATCAGCACATTCAGCCCCTCAGAGCGGGCCAAAGCCGCAGGCGCTGCAGTCGAAGTAGACATTTCAGCCATCAAGCCCGGCGAGAAACTCACCGTTGAATGGCGCGGCAAACCGGTTTGGATTATTCGCCGCACACCCGAGCAACTGGAAGCATTGAAAAAGGTCGAAGCCCAATTGGCAGATCCTGAATCCAAACGCAAACCCGATGAATTGACACCCGCTTACGCGCGCAACCAAGCGCGCTCTATCAAGCCAGAGTTTTTTGTAGGTGTCGGCATATGTTCACATCTGGGATGTTCTCCCAGCGACAAATTCCAAATGGGTCCGCAAGCTTCATTGCCGGACGATTGGCAAGGCGGTTTCTTGTGCCCCTGCCACGGATCCACGTTCGACATGGCCGGTCGGGTTTACAAAAACAAACCTGCACCGGATAACCTCGAAGTTCCTCCCCACATGTATCTGTCAGACAGTCGTTTGCTGATCGGCGAAGACAAAAAGGCTTAAAGGCAAACACCATGGCTGATTTCAAAGAGATTTCCCCCAATGCGCCGCTGGCTGAAAAGGCGTTGAACTGGGTGGACAACCGTTTCCCGTTGTCCAAAATGTACAAAGAGCATTTGAGCGAGTACTACGCGCCCAAAAATTTCAACTTCTTGTATTTCTTCGGCGTGTTGTCCATGCTGGTGCTGGTGATTCAAATCGTCACCGGCATTTTCCTGGTCATGCACTACAAGCCGGATGCAGCCACTGCGTTCGCTTCTGTTGAATACATCATGCGCGACGTGCCTTGGGGCTGGTTGATCCGCTACATGCACTCCACCGGCGCATCAGCGTTTTTCATCGTGGTTTACATGCACATGTTCCGTGGCCTCATTTATGGTTCATACCGCAAGCCACGCGAACTGGTCTGGTTGTTCGGATGTGCCATTTTCCTGGCCTTGATGGGCGAGGCATTCATGGGTTATTTGCTGCCTTGGGGTCAAATGTCCTACTGGGGCGCACAAGTGATTGTGAATTTGTTCTCCGCCATTCCTTTCATTGGCCCAGACTTGGCTTTGTTGATTCGCGGTGACTATGTGGTGGGCGATGCCACACTCAACCGCTTCTTCAGTTTCCACGTCATCGCTGTGCCTTTGGTGCTGCTGGGTTTGGTGGTTGCGCACATCATTGCTTTGCATGAAGTGGGCTCTAACAACCCTGACGGCATTGAAATCAAGGCGCACAAGGATGCCAACGGCAAGCCCCTGGATGGCATTCCTTTTCACCCGTATTACACCGTTCACGACATCATGGGTGTCATGGGCTTTTTGCTGGTGTTCACCGCCATCATCTTCTTCGCACCTGAGTTCGGCGGTTATTTCTTGGAGTACAATAACTTCATTCCCGCTGATCCGCTGAAAACCCCGTTGCATATTGCACCGGTCTGGTACTTCACGCCTTACTACTCCATGCTGCGCGCCATCACCAGCGAAATGATGTACGCACTCATTGTTTGCGTGATTGCTGCAGCCTACCTTGGCGCAACACGTGCGGCCATTAGCAGCACACTCAAATCTGTCGTCATCGGCGGCGCGGTGGTGTTGGTGGGTTTGATGTTTGCCATCGATGCGAAATTCTGGGGCGTGGTCGTCATGGGCGGCGCGGTCATCATTTTGTTTTTCCTGCCTTGGCTGGATAACTGTGCTGTCAAATCCATCCGTTACCGTCCGGACTGGCATTTGTATTTGTACGTGATATTTGTCATCGACTTTGTTGTCTTGGGTTACCTCGGCATGCAACCACCTTCAGCTATCGGTGAGCGCGTTTCACAATTCGGCTCTTTGTTTTATTTCGGCTTTTTCTTGCTCATGCCTTGGTGGAGCCGTTTGGGTGAAACCAAGCCAGTGCCGGATCGCGTCAACTTTGCCGCACACTGAACAGCCGGGAGCACATACACATGAAAAAAATTATTCTCAGTTTGCTGATCAGCTTGGCCGCCAGTTTGACGGCGCATGCCAATTCAGACACCATCACCTGGGACAAAGCGCCTAACAAACTCAACGATTTGAGCGCCTTGCAACACGGTGCCAAATTGTTTGTTAACTACTGTTTGAATTGCCACTCTGCGGCCTACATGCGATTCAACCGTTTGACCGACATCGGTTTAACACCTCAGGACATCAAAGACAACTTATTGTTCACCACGGACAAAGTGGGCGAAACCATGAAAGTGGCGATGGATCCCAAGCAGGCCAAAGATTGGTTTGGTGGTGCACCCCCTGATTTGACAGTGATTGCCCGTTCACGCTCCGGTCATGGCGGCACAGGTGCAGATTACCTCTATACCTATTTGCGCACCTATTACCGCGACGAGTCCAAGGCCACGGGTTGGAACAATCTGGCATTCCCCAATGTGGCTATG
Organism: Comamonadaceae bacterium; assembly: GCA_947456305.1. Classification (GTDB taxonomy): domain Bacteria; phylum Pseudomonadota; class Gammaproteobacteria; order Burkholderiales; family Burkholderiaceae_C; genus Limnohabitans. Next base: position 47,703 of record CANGPN010000003.1, read on the forward strand.
CCGCACGTGTTGTGGGAATTGCAAGGCCAACGCAAGCCTGTCTATGACACCATCGAGTCGCATGGACAAGAAACACATGTGTTCAAAGGTTGGCAGCAAATCACGCCCGGCAAACTCAGCCCGGTCGAGTACGATGAAGCGGTTGCAGATTTGGTGAACTACATGCAGTGGATGGCGGAACCATCCCAAAACACACGCGTCAGAATCGGTGTTTGGGTAATGATATTTCTGCTGATCTTCATGTTCATTGCCTGGCGTTTGAATGCCTCGTTCTGGAAAGATATTCGCTAAGCGGATGCTCAGTAACCCGTTTCGGCGGGTTCTTACAATGGGTTACTTTCAGCCCGTTAAACCTCTCGTATTTCAGGAGCTACGCTCATGATGGTCTTGTACTCTGGGACAGTTTGTCCTTTCTCTCACCGTTGTCGTTTTGTCTTGTTTGAAAAAGGCATGGACTTTGAAATCCGCGATGTCGATCTTTACAACAAGCCCGAAGACATCAGCGTAATGAATCCTTATGGTCAGGTGCCGATACTGGTTGAGCGTGATCTGATTCTGTATGAGTCCAACATCATTAATGAGTACATCGATGAGCGCTTCCCGCACCCGCAACTGATGCCAGGTGATCCGGTTGATCGTGCACGGGTTCGCTTATTCCTGCTGAATTTTGAAAAAGAACTGTTTACACATGTGACTTCTCTGGAATCCAGAGCGCAAAAAGCCAATGAAAAAACATTGGAAAAAGCCCGCGCACATATCCGCGACCGTCTGACTCAGTTGGCCCCGGTGTTTTTGAAAAACAAATTCATGCTGGGTGACAATTTTTCAATGCTGGATGTAGCGATTGCCCCATTGCTTTGGCGACTCGATCATTACGGTATCGAGTTATCAAAAAATGCCGCCCCTTTGCTGAAATATGCGGAACGCATTTTTTCCCGTCCGGCTTACATAGAGGCTTTGACACCTTCTGAAAAGGTCATGCGTAAATAAACCGCATGATAAACATCACTCAGTCAACATCCACCAGGCCGTATTTGGTTAGGGCCTTGCACGAATGGTGTACCGACAACGGCTTCACGCCTTATGTAGCGGTATTGGTAGATGAAACAGTGCAAGTGCCGCGTGAATACATCAATAACGGTGAAATTGTGCTGAATGTCAGCTTTGATGCCACCAGCAGTTTGCAATTGAGTAATGAATTTATTCAGTTCAAAGCCCGATTCGGTGGGGTGGCTAGAGATATCGTGGTTCCCATGGGCCGGGTAATTGCTATTTATGCACGTGAGAACGGTCAAGGAATGGCATTCCCTGCACCTTCTGCAAGTGGCCCGACGATAGACACTGCGGCTGATTCTGTTGAGACCAATGCAGCACAGTCTAAAACCACACCCAATGCCCCTTCCCCAGGGCGGCCACAACTTAAACGTATCAAATAACCGGGTTTTAGTTTTTCGACTCAGTCTTGGTTAGAATATATGCAGTGCCGATTTAGCTCAGTTGGTAGAGCAACCGCCTTGTAAGCGGTAGGTCATCAGTTCGAATCCGATAATCGGCACCATTTATACTTTTAAAACGACCGGCCTATAGACAGGCTGTACACCCAAGGGTCAAGGGTGATGTCAATGGTCTGGCCAGTAGATAACTTGGACGAGATTTTCAGAAATGTCTTGATGACATTCATGTCAATAAACCAAGCGCCCGGCATATAGAACCTGCTTCCCAACTGAATGCTGCTTGCAAATTTGGAGTCCACGGTCAAAGTGGTCGGGTTGCTGCTGTTGGTTCCGGTCAAGGCATTGAGCACAGTGGTTCCTTTGCCGTCGAAAAAATACGCATAGGTCAGACCGGCACCGGCATAAGGTTTGATGGTGGGGTGGTCATATGGCAACTGGTACTGCAAAATTACGGTTGCCGGCAGCGCTTTGGCGGAAGAGATTTTGCCCGCACCGGAAATAGCGCCGTCCCCGTACATACTGTGCTCGAAGGGCAATCCCAGCGGCAAGTCAACACTCCATTTGTCATTGATGCGGTAATTGATACCTCCTGCCAATTGCGTAGCCGAGTTGACATCCACTGTAGAACCGCTGACGGAAGGCGCGCTTAAATCACCGCTGGTGACTTTAGGAACAATGCTGGTGACGCCGACCCGGTAACTCCAGTTGCTGGTGTCATCTGCTTGCGCAAGCACACAGGCTAAAGCGGAAAAGAAGAAAGTTGAAAATTGTTTCATGATGAGTTTGCCTTGAAAATTATTGAATCCAGCCTGCACGCGCAAGCGATAAAGAAACAAGCTGAGAGATAAGTTGATGCCCGTAAGGAGTTGGGTGGAAGTTGTCGGCAAACGCATAGGTTTTCCACCAATCCGGTTTGGTTTCACCTGCAGGGATATTGGCAGACAAATAAGTGGGCGTGCAGGTGCCAAGAGTGTATGAATATGAGCCTGTTTGGCCTTGGGTACCAGGGCAAGCTGTCTTGGTGACATTGGTCAAGCCGAATTGCGCCGGCTGTCTTATCTGGTCTTCAAATGCGGTGTAAAAATCTGCAATTCGAATACGTGAGTCACCGGTTACTTTTTCATTCAGCCGTTTATTGAAAGCGTTGACCCATCCGTTAAACATCGTGTCCAAGCTTGAGATTTGCGCATCAGTCAAACCTTTAGCACTTTTTAACAACGCATAGGTTTGTGTAAATTGAACAGTTGCGGTGACTTTGGGCACATTCAAAATGGCGATTTGCTTGACACCTTTGTTCAATAAATTGGTTTTGATGCTTGCATAGAAGTAATCGGCCAAGGCCTGCATATACATCGTGCCGGCAGTCGCTCGTTTGGTTGCCTCAGTGCCGTTCAACACAGCGTCAATCTCAGAGGCACTTGTGCCACCCAAGGACTTAGTTAATGTTAAAAATGCTGTTCCATTGTCACTACTCACCGCTAAATAAGCCTTAATCAAATCGGCAGCGTCATTGCCTCCACCGTCAATCAACACCAATTCGCTGCCGGTAAAACCTTTATTACCCATAGCGGTCAATTGCTGTGTAATGGAATAAGCAGAAGTAGGTGAAGCCCCGTTACCTAACTCTGTATTGGTGGGGTTAATTGCTGAACGTCCGACAGCAAAACTGCTGCATTCGTCTTTAGTAGTAAAAGTGGCAAGCGCAGTCGCCGAGTAGTAACTACACAGCTTAGCAAGTCCCAAGTTTTTCGCTATGCGCTCTGACCAAATGACATAAGGCTCGTCAGCACTGGATTGGATGGAAAAAATCCGTCCGTTACCCAGTCCTTTGTTATATGTGGGGTCAAGTCCTTGAAGCGCTCCCACATCCAGCAGGCTGTCACCAGCAGTTTTGACTGCTGTGATGTTGACTTTGGCAGGTATCTCTCCACCCCCGCCACCGCAGGCCGTCAGCAGCAGGGCTGATGTACAGACTGCAACAAAAAAGAAAGAATTGGAAATCATTCGATCACTCCTATATAAGATAACTTATAAATTAAAGAGATCGATTATTTAAATTCTATTTAGCTTATTAGTGAGTAAATACCCTGAAATTCTATTAAAAAAGAAACATAAATAAATAAAAAATACCGGATTAACAGTAGATATTTATCACATAGGTACTGTTTATAAACCGATGATCAACGCGACATGATTTTGATGCGAATTTGTTGAACATTGTGGCCTTGGCTTCTCAAATGCGCGCAAATGCTCGGTAACAGTTGTCTTAATTTAGCTGCAGCCGCATTGTGCTTAACCAACACGCACCACACATCATCTTCAATCGGTCCCGCCAGTAGTTGTTCATGCAAACCGGGTGGCAGCATTGATGAGATTGTGGAAAGGTAAAGCGTGGAACGACGATGTAAACCCAGCATGCCTGATAAGGTGTCTGAATGCTCAATGGCATGAATCACACTGGTCTGATTCAGCGGCGGGGCAGGTGGTCTGTGCATGAGTAATTATGGGCTTTGACGCAGGTAAAATGTAAGGCTTAGACAAAGGAACACGCGTCCATGGCCAGCCACCCGGCAAGGCATGGGCGTTTTGCTTGTATGGCCTTCAATCCACTGACTTATATTTTCGGTAGCCGCAACGACAGGTTGCTAAAGACGTATCGCAAAACACTGGAGCGTATCAACGCACTGGAAGTTCCGCTTGAATCATTGAGTGACGAGGCTTTGTGCGCCAAAACTAGGGAATTCAAGCAGCGACACCAACAAGGTGAATCTCTGGACGATTTGCTGCCCGAGGCCTTTGCCGTGGTACGGGAAGGTTCCAAGCGTGTCATGAAAATGCGCCACTTTGATGTGCAAATGTTGGGCGGCATGGCCTTGCATCAGGGCAAGATTGCCGAGATGCGAACCGGTGAAGGTAAAACACTGACCGCCACGCTGGCTGTGTATTTAAATGCACTCAGCGGCCAGGGCGTGCATGTGGTTACTGTTAACGATTATCTGGCCAACCGTGATGCGCAATGGATGGGCCGACTCTACGGCTTCCTCGGGTTGACTGTGGGTGTCAATCTCTCTCAATTAACCAGAGAAGAAAAACAAGCCGCCTACCAAAGCGATATCACTTACGGAACAAACAACGAATACGGCTTTGATTATTTGCGTGACAACATGGTGTATGAAGCCGGTGACCGGGTGCAGCGCAAACTCAACTACGCCATAGTTGACGAGGTGGACTCCATCTTGATCGACGAGGCGCGCACGCCTTTGATCATCAGCGGGCAGGCCGAAGACCATACTCAAACCTATCTGGCCATGAACCAGGTGGTCCCCCACCTTACACGCCAAGAAGGTGAGTTGGATTTGCGCACCGGTGAAGGCGTCATTACGCCCGGGGACTTCACGCTGGATGAAAAATCACACCAAGTCTATTTAACAGAACTCGGTCATGAAAAGGCAGAAAAAATTCTGGCTGACATGGGTTTGTTGCCCGCAGGCGCGTCTTTGTACGATCCTTCGCACATAGGCTTGGTTCACCATTTGTACGCGGCATTGCGTGCCCATCACCTCTACCACCTTGACCAGCATTACGTGAATCAAAACGGTGAAATTGTCATCGTCGACGAGTTCACCGGTCGTTTGATGTCGGGTCGTCGATGGAGCGATGGTTTGCACCAGGCTGTGGAAGCCAAAGAAGGTGTGGCCATACAGGCCGAAAACCAGACCATGGCGTCCATCACTTTTCAGAATTATTTCCGCTTGTACGACAAACTCAGCGGCATGACAGGTACCGCTGATACTGAAGCTTATGAATTCCAGGAAATCTACGGTTTGGAAACCGTCATCATTCCGCCGAACAAGCCTAGCCGACGAGATGATCAGTTAGACAGGGTTTATAAAACCACAGAAGAAAAATACAAAGCAGCCATAGATGACATTATTGAATGTCACGGCCGTGGTCAACCAGTGCTGGTTGGTACCACATCAATTGAATTGTCAGAATTGCTTTCAGCCATGCTGGATAAGGCAGGTTTGAAACACCAGGTGTTGAATGCCAAACAACACGCCAGCGAAGCTGACATCGTTGCGCAAGCGGGCGCACCCAAGTCCATCACCATTGCCACCAACATGGCCGGACGCGGCACTGATATTGTGTTGGGCGGTAATGTGGAAAAAGCCATCGACAAATTGATGGCCGAAGAGGGTATAAGCGACAGCGACAAAGCGGCCAAGGCCATGCAACTGCGCGAAGCCTGGGCCAAAGACCATGAGTTCGTCAAGTCTGTCGGTGGTTTGCGCATCATCGCCACCGAGCGCCATGAATCACGCCGCATTGACAACCAATTGCGTGGTCGCTCAGGCCGTCAGGGTGACCCGGGTTCATCTCGTTTTTACCTGAGCCTTGATGATTCGTTGATGCGTATTTTTGCGGGCGAGCGCGTCAAAGCCATCATGGACCGTTTGAAAATGCCCGAGGGTGAAGCCATCGAAGCCGGTATGGTCACTCGCAGCATTGAAAGCGCTCAACGCAAAGTTGAGGCGCGCAATTTCGATATTCGCAAACAACTGTTGGAATATGACGATGTGTCTAACGACCAGCGCAAAGTCATTTACCAGCAACGCAATGACATTCTGGATGCAAGCAATTTGACTGCACAGATCGCCAGCTTGCGCGAAGGTTGTTTTGAAGATCTGGTGCATCAATTTGTACCTTTGGAGTCGGTGGAAGAGCAATGGGATATTGCTGGTTTACAAAATGTGTTGCACAACGAATGGCATATTGATTTACCTTTGACGCAACACATAGAGAAGGCGCAAGCCATCACCGATGAAGATATTTTGCAGATGGTGGTGCAAGCCGCGCATGATGCATTCAATAGCAAAATCAATATGGTCGGTGTCGAACAATTCACGCCTTTCATGCGTGCGGTACTGCTGCAAAACATAGACAGCCATTGGCGTGAACACTTGTCCTCTCTGGACTATTTGCGCCAAGGCATACATTTGCGAGGCTATGCGCAAAAGCAACCCAAACAGGAATACAAGCGTGAAGCTTTTGAGCTGTTCGGTCAATTGCTGGACATGGTCAAAAACGAAGTCACACGCATATTGATGACTGTACAAATTGAAACAGCCACTCAAGTGGAGGATGCAGCAATGGCCATTGAAGATCGTGCCGATGCCGTCACCAACCTCACCTATTCAGCGCCGGATGAAACTGGACAGGCGCAACTGTTTGGCGCCGCTAATGCAGCTGAACAAGTGGCTGTCGTTGGCCGCAATGAACCTTGTCCCTGCGGCAGCGGGAAGAAATACAAGCAATGCCACGGTAAATTGGCCTGAACCATGGCAGTACATCTACACGTCGCAAGCCCGCAAGATTTGCATGAAGTAGCTGGTGTCCAAATTGGCGTCACTGAAGCTGGTGTGCGAAAAACTCATCGCAAAGACCTCACGGTCATCACCTTGGACCCGGGCTCAGTTGTTGGCGCCGTGTTCACGCAAAACCGCTTTTGCGCTGCACCCGTGCAATTGTGCAAACAACATCTGGCAGCCGGCACTGGCATACGCGCTCTGGTGATCAACACCGGTGTCGCTAACGCGGGAACAGGTGAAAGCGGTTTGCAAAATGCATTTGCGGTCTGCGAGGCATTGGCCGCTCAGCTTGGTATCAAGCCGCAACAAGTGTTGCCGTTTTCCACGGGCGTCATCATGGAGCCTTTGCCTGTGCAACGCATCGTAGACGGCTTGCCTCAAGCACTTGCTGCACGTGCAACTGATCACTGGTCGCTGGCTTCACAAGCCATCATGACGACAGACACCTTACCCAAGGCTATCAGCCGTCAAATCAGCATTGAAGGCAAAACTGTCACCATCACCGGCATTTCCAAGGGCGCTGGCATGATTCGGCCGAACATGGCGACCATGCTGGGTTTCATGGCCACCGATGCGGTCATTGCACCCAATTTAATGAAAGCCCTGGCGCACGAATTGGCCGAAGCCTCATTCAACCGCATCTCTATAGACGGCGACACTTCCACCAATGATTCATTTGTGGTGATGGCCAGCGGTCAGGCGGGCCATGCGCAAATCACTCATTGGGACAGCGACAGCGCGCGTTTGTTAAAACAGGCATTGACGGAAGTGGCGCGTTGGCTGGCGCAAGCGATTGTGCGTGATGGTGAAGGTGCGACCAAGTTCATCACGGTCAGCATTGAAGGCGGACGTGATGCTGCTGAGTGCAGACAAGTGGCTTATGCGATTGCGCATTCGCCCTTGGTGAAAACCGCTTTTTTTGCAAGCGACCCTAACCTCGGCCGTATTCTGGCCGCTATCGGCTATGCAGGTATCGCCGACTTGGACCAAAGTCTGATTGATTTGTACCTGGACGAAGTACATGTAGCCATACACGGCGGACGTCATCCCGATTACAAAGAAGAAGACGGGCAACGCATCATGAAGCAGGATGAAATCACTGTGCGCGTGTTGCTTGGTCGGGGTCAAGCACAAGACCAGGTGTGGACCTGTGACCTCAGTCACGAGTACGTCACCATCAATGCCGATTACCGCAGCTAAATATGAACGAAGCAATGGATCGCATGCTGCGCCGCGCCGAACTGTTGATGGCGCGCATAGAACACATACTGCCGCAACCTTTGCATGCGCCCGACTGGGCATCAGCGATTGCGTTTCGCTACCGTAAACGCAGCAGCGGCCACGGAGTGCTGGAGCCGGTGCGCCACATCGGTCAAATGTCCTTGGATGATTTGAAAGAAATCGATCAGCAAAAAGAAAAAATCCAACGAAATACTTTGCAATTCATTGAAGGCAAACCTGCCAATAATGTGTTGCTCACCGGGGCGCGAGGCACCGGTAAGTCATCGTTGGTTAAAGCCTGCTTAAATACCTATGCGTCTCGCGGTTTGCGATTGATAGAGGTGGACAAGCAGGACATGGTAGACCTGCCTGACATCATTGAAGTGGTGGCAGAGCGATCTGAAAAGTTCATTATTTTTTGCGATGACTTGAGCTTTGACGAAGGTGAGCCCGGTTACAAAGCACTCAAATCCATATTGGACGGCACAGTCGCTGCAGCTACTGCCAATGTCTTGATTTACGCCACCAGCAACCGCCGCCATTTGTTACCTGAGTACATGAAGGACAACCTCAGTTACACGCATACCGAGGATGGCGAAGTGCACCCCGGGGAAGTCATTGAAGAAAAAATCTCACTGTCCGAGCGATTTGGTTTGTGGGTCAGTTTTTACCCGTTCAGCCAGGAAGAATATTTGCACATTGTGGATCAATGGCTTCAGTCATTAAAGGTGGCGCCCAACTTGTGGTCGCAAGCGCATCCGGAATCGCTGGTATGGGCACTGGAACGCGGTTCGCGCAGCGGTCGGGTGGCTTATCAGTTCGCGCGTGATTTCGCCGGGCGTTTGGGTTCCTCAGAACTATGACTGACAAACCAGTGCGCTTGGTGGATGCCGGCCAACCTCGTACAGGGGGAAGTCAACGGCCTTTGACCCAAGTGGCAGTCGGTGTGCTGTTCCAACCGGACGGACGTTTTTTATTAACTACCCGTCCACCGGGCAAAGCCTATGAGGGACATTGGGAATTTCCGGGAGGAAAAATCGAAGCTGGTGAGACGCTGACACAGGCCTTGACACGTGAACTTCAAGAAGAAATAGGCATCACCATCGCTGAACCGCAACCTTGGAAGACCGAGCGTATCGACTATCCGCATGCACTGGTGGAATTGCATTTTTGCAAAGTCTTTCAATGGCAGGGTGAACTGCAAATGAAAGAGGGTCAGCAGTTTTCCTGGGAGCGCTTACCGGTGCAAGTTACGCCGGTGTTACCCGGCACGGTGCCGGTGTTGGAATGGTTGTCTCAGGCGCAAAGTTCGATTTCAAACTCCGCGTTACCAACAGCGGTTTGAGGTTTGCCTTCCCAGGTCTGGTGAATCAGCCGAACCCATACCATCATGCGGTTGCCACTGATTTCAGGCACCAGACCCATGGATTCATCAATGAACAAGCGCATCATTTGGAAACGCCCTTGCGGCAGCGCTTGCTGAAATTGTCCTTGCTGCGCCACGACCCGCTGTGGTGAACCGCTTTCGCGTAGCAAGCGCATGAGCAAGTTCACGCTGTCGTGCAAAGTTTTCAAAGGCTCTGACCATTTCAAAATATCATGCCGTCTGACATCTGCATCGCGTTGCTGCCAGGCGTGGTAACTGGGTAAATCGAAAGCACAAGTACCGCCTGGCACAGCCACACGGTTACGCAAGCTGCTGAGAAAATCACTGTCAGAAATACAGTTGCTAATACGGGCACTTTGGGTATTGAAACCTTGCAAACATTTTTCTATGTTCGCTAAGAGTTCGTCCAGTACGGCCTCTGCCACTGAGGGGTTGCCGCGGTAACTGTTGAACTGCTGCTTGTGGCGCTCGAGTTCTTTCAAAATATCCGATTTCAAATCGGATCGCCCGCCTACATCCACGATTTCAAACAAGGTGGTCAATGCAAAATGGTGGTCGATTTCTGAAGAACGTAGCAACAAATGTTCAAAGCGCCCAAGCAAATATTCCAACCGCAGGTAAGTGCGAATACGCTCGTTAAAAGGGTGCTCGTAGAGGATCACAAAAAAAGCAAATGCCTGGTGGGTTGAAACAGCGGAAATGATAACCGCTGACAAGCCGTTTCCCGCGGGCTAAAGAGGCTAAAAATGCAGTTGAATAGCCTGTGCCAGTTTTTGAAGATGCGCCAGATCATCTTGGTTATTGCTGATTACCCAATCTGCAGCAGCCAGTCTTTGCGTGCGACTGGCTTGCTGGCGCATGATGCTTAGCACTTCATCCGGACTTAACTGACTGCGTTTCACCACTCGGCGCACCTGTGTGTCTTCTTCGCAGTCGACCACCAACACCCGGCTCAAACGACCTCTCCAGTACGCTGATTCAACTAACAATGGAATATCAATAACCACTAAAGAATTATTATTATTTTGAACAGCTTGATCTTCTTGTGTTTGAATTTCTTTAGCAATAAGCGGGTGCAACAAAGCTTGTAGTCTCAGTTTTGCATCGGGTTGGCTGAACACCAGTTCGCGCATACGAGTCCGGTTCAAGCTTGCATCGGTAGCCAGAAAATCTGTGCCGAATTCCCTTGCAATTGCGGGCATGGCGTCGCCACCGGCAGCAGTCAGTTGACGCGAAATGGCGTCTGCATCAATCACGGGAATGCCTTGGCTTGAAAAAATCCCGGCCAAAGTCGACTTGCCGCTGCCTATGCCTCCGGTCAATCCTATGCGTCTTAAGCCCGATGTGTTCATGGGTTGGAGTCTATAAGACCGCAGACCTAAAGCACTTGACCGAGTTGAAACACCGGCAAGTACAAGGCCACCACCATACCGCCTACCAATCCGCCAAGGACCACCACCAGCAGGGGTTCTATCAATTGGGTCATGCCTTGGACTTGCTGCTCAAGGGCTTCGTCTTGTGCATCTGCAGCTTTAGATAACAAGACGGTGAGCGTGCCGGATTGCTCGCCGATATCTGTCATTTGCACCAACAAATCAGGGAACAGGCCGGGTTTGAGTCGGGCAAAGCTTGACTGATCAGCGAGGGCGCTGGCCAGGCTTGAACCGCGTAACACCGCTTGTTGTATGCGCAAGCTGACTCGGGCATAGATGCGGTTGCGACAAACACCGGACAACACCTCCAAAGCATCCAGCAGGGGTACGCCAGCGCGGGTCAGCATGGACAGGCAACGCGTCCAGGCAGCCAGGTTGCTGCAGCGCACCAAGCCACTGAACAAGGGCAATTGCAATTGCCAGCGGGCCCATTGCCATTGCCATTGCTCCTGTCGAAGGTACAGCCAGCGAAAGCCGCTCAGACACATAGCAGTCAGGATCAGCATAGGTAAGCCCCATCGCATCAATCCTGCACTCAAGCTCAGAATAAATCGCGTGGGCGCCGGCAGTTGCGCGCCGAAAGACGCAAAAATGGATTGGAACACCGGCACCACCCAGACCAATATCACTACAACAACCAACAGTGCGATCACCAAAACCGCGCAAGGGTAGACCAGGGCCATGCGCACTTTGCGGCGCAATTGGTGGTGTCTTTCAGTGTGGGCGGCGAGCCGGTTAAGCATGTCGTCCAGGTTACCTGCCAATTCACCAGCAGCCACCATCTGGCAATACAGCGAATCAAACACGCCAGTGGACTGCAAACCGGCTTGCAGAGATTTGCCTGCGGCAATTTGTATTCGCAATTCACGCACCACAGGGCCCAGGGCTTGTGTAGACACACCTTTGTAAATGGTGTCCAGGGATTGCAACAAGGGAACGCCAGCGCCCACCAAAGTCGCTAGTTGGCGAGTGAAGTCGCACAACTGCAAAGCGGTCAAGCCCGGGTGTGTAGATGCGCGCTTGCCTGAGACAAACAAAGCACGCTCGGGCGCATGCACATCAGCCATGGGTGGCCGCCAGGACTTCCTGCAAAGTGGTTTCACCGGCGGCAACTTTGCTCATACCGTTTTGACGCAGCGTGCGAACGCCGTCAAGCGCGGCTTGCGCCGCCAATGCCTGCGCGCTGGCTTGTTCCAGTATCAACTGTTGCAGACCCTCAGTGATAGGCATGACCTGGTGAATAGCGATCCGGCCTTTGTAGCCATCTATACAGGAAGCACAGCCTATGGCTAAATAACCGCTGCTATCCTGCTGCGGCTTTTTGCAGGACGGGCACAAGCGGCGGACAAGCCGTTGTGCACAAATCAAAACCACGCTGCTAGCCAGATTGAAACCGGCTATGCCCATGTGGTTCAGGCGAGTCAAGGTTGAGGGGGCGTCGTTGGTGTGCAGCGTTGACAAAACAAGGTGGCCGGTTTGAGAGGCTTTGACTGCTATGTCAGCCGTAGCCAGATCGCGGATTTCTCCCACCATCAGAATATCCGGGTCTTGGCGTAGCAAGGCCCTGAGCGCTGTATCAAATGTCAAACCTATGCGCTCATTGACATTCACCTGGTTGGCTCCGGGCAGCACAATCTCTGACGGGTCTTCTACCGTGGCAATATTCACCCCTGTGGTGTTTAAATGATTCAGGCAGGTATACAAGGTGACCGTTTTACCTGAACCAGTGGGCCCGGTGATTAACACCAACCCATTAGGTTTGGCGATGGCTTGCAATAAATGCTCGCGCTCGGCGTCTGCCAGCCCCAAGGCCTCAAAGCCGAGTTGGTTTGTTTGCAGATTTAGTATGCGCAGGACAATTTTCTCGCCGTGCAGCGTGGGCAGGCTGCTGACCCGCATATCAACCTGGCGCCGCTCCAGCGGCAGCTGCATGCGGCCGTCTTGCGGCAGGCGTTTTTCAGCAATGTCCAGCCGCGACTGCACCTTGATGCGCGAGATGATTTGTTCCCTCAAAGCAGCCGGGGGTGAGGGCATTTCATACAACACGCCATCACGTCTGAACCGAACACGCAACAGGTTTTCAAAAGGCTCGAGGTGTATGTCGGAGGCCTTGAGTTCCAGGCCTTTGAGGAACAGTTGTGACAGCCATTCGACGGCTTGCACATCCTGGGGTGACGGTCTTTCGCCGGTGGTCAAACGGTTATTCATACTGGCTACTTTAAAAAGAGGGGGCTGCAAAAGGTGTCAACCAAACTTACTCATTCGCATAGGCGTACTCAAAATTTCAAGTTCACAAAGTAAGCAGTTGAAAATTTGTGACAATACTGTGACAGAAATGTTCTGTGGCATCGCTTTAATCCGGAAGATACCTATGCTCTTTTCCAAACTACTGCCCCGTGAAGCTGATTTTTTTGACATGTTCAACCGCCATGCAGACCGTATCGTCGAGGCTTCACAGGCTTTTTCCAACCTGGTGCAAAACTATGACAACCTGAGTCTGCGCGAAAAATACACGCTGGACGTGGATAAGGCTGAAAGCGCGGCCGATCGCATCACCCACGACGTCAGCACAGCGCTGCACAAAACCTTTATCACTCCGATTGACCGCGAGCAAATCCATTCCTTGATCAACACCATGGACGATGTCGCTGACCTGATTCAGGATTCAGCGGAAACCATGAGCTTGTATGACGTGAAAAAAATGACCGATGAAATCTTCATCCTGACAGATCTGGGGGTGAAGTGTTGTAGCCGCGTGAACGACGCCATCAAGCTGATCGGCAAACTGGCCGACCCGAAAGCCGCCGAAGGTGCGCTGAAAACCTGTCAGGAAATCGACCGGTTGGAGTCCGATGCAGATCACGTAATGCGCAGCGCCATGAGCAAATTGTTTCGCGAAGAAGCCGATGTGCGTGAGCTGATCAAACTCAAAGCCATTTACGAATTGCTCGAAACCATTACTGACAAATGCGAGGATGTGGCCAATTTGATTGAAGGCATCATTCTTGAAAACTCCTGATCTGGGCGGAAGAAACTGATGCAAACTGCTGTCTGGATTGTTGTCCTGCTGGTTTTTCTGGCCTTGATGTTTGACTTCATCAATGGTTTTCACGACGCGGCCAATTCGATTGCCACCGTGGTGTCCACGGGCGTATTGAAACCCACGCAAGCCGTGGTGTTTGCGGCGTTTTTCAACTTTATCGCCCTGTTTGTGTTTCATCTCAGCGTGGCTGCCACCATAGGCAAAGGCATAGTTATGCCCGGTGTGGTGGACATACACGTGGTGTTCGGTGCGCTGGTCGGAGCCATCACCTGGAACCTCGTGACCTGGTATTACGGTATCCCCAGTAGCTCTTCACATGCACTCATAGGTGGTATTTTGGGCAGCGTGATGGCCAAGTCCGGCACCTCGGCATTGATGTTGGCCGGTGTCATGAAAACCGTGGTGTTTATTTTTGTTTCCCCCTTGCTCGGCTTTTTGTTGGGTTCATTGATGATGCTGCTGGTCAGTTGGGTGTTTGTTCGTTCCACACCGTCCTACATTGATAAGTGGTTTCGTCGTCTCCAGCTTCTATCTGCCGGCGCTTACAGCTTGGGGCATGGCGGCAATGATGCGCAAAAAACCATAGGCATTATTTGGATGTTGCTGATCGCCACCGGTTATGTGTCGGCACAAGACAGCATGCCGCCGTTTTGGGTGATATTTGCCTGTTATGTAGCTATTGCCTGCGGCACCTTGATGGGCGGCTGGCGGATTGTCAAAACCATGGGCCAACGCATCACCAAACTCAAACCGGTGGGCGGCTTTTGCGCCGAAACCGGCGGTGCTTTGACTTTGTTCCTGGCCACTGCGATGGGCATACCCGTGTCCACTACTCACACCATCACCGGTGCCATCGTTGGTGTCGGTTCGATCCGCCGGGCCAGTGCTGTGCGTTGGGGAGTCGCAGGCACCATCGTCTGGGCATGGATTTTGACCATCCCCGCCAGCGCGTTTGTGGCTGCTGTGGCTTATGCTCTGAGTTTGTCTTTGTATTGATCTGTGCTGAGCAGGCTGTCAGCTAGTCACAGTCAAAGCGGCGGGAACAAAAAATCCGACACCACGGCCAAATGACTGGAAAAGTCACTGAGGCCGTGGTCCGAGCCAGGCAGCACGTAGGTTTGGGCCCGGGCGTAACGCATGGCCATTTCCTGCCAGTCCAACAGTTCATCGCCTTTGGCAATCACCGCCAGGATACGTTCGGGATCAACCAAGGCTAGAGACTTTGATTTCTCAGACTCGGTTAAAAAATCCAGTCCGCTGCCTACATACAAGGTCTTCATCTCCTCTATGTGCACAGGTTTGACCTCAATGTGTTGTGCAGGGTCGTGCCAACAAGGGTGGATACCGATGTAAGCCGCCAGGTCGCGAGCGGGATGTACCGCCGGATTGAGAACAACAGCGGCAGACCCGTGCTCTGAGGCTGCCCAAGTGGCGTAAAAACCGCCTAACGACGATCCTATGACTGTGCTGCTGTCAGCAGGCCAGTTCTTCAGTATGAGGCGAATGGCGGCTGCGGCTTCTAGCGGTGAAACGGGTAACTGAGGACAAGCCCAATACACGCCGGTATGCTCGCGCGCCAGCCATTTCGCCATTAACTGCGCCTTGGCAGACAGCGGGCTTGAGCGAAAACCGTGCAGGTAAAGCACATGCGTGGTGTGTGTCATGTAAATATCAACGCCAGATAGGCGGGGTCATCTAACAAGCTGTTATTGACAAAATTCGCCAGCCTGTAGGTCAGGTAGACCAGCGTTGCAAAGAATTCCTGAAAGTCCATCAAGTCATTATCAGCGCTTGAAAATCACCTTTTGCCTTTTGCCTTTTGACCTGGCCTCATGCCTAGCCCTGAAATCCCGTAGCGCAGTGTTTAAATGATTAAGCTATGGGTTTTTCAGGAGATGAGCCATGCGCCTTGCCAATAAAACCGTTCTCGTCACCGCCGCCGGTCAGGGTATCGGGCATGCCGCCGTCATGGCCATGGCTGCCGAAGGTGCCGTCGTGTGGGCCACCGATGTCAATCCCGATTTGCTCACATCATTTGCAGGACACGCCAACATTCATACCGCCACACTGGACGTGATGGACAAGGCGGGCATACACGCGCTGGTCAAGCGCATAGACAAAATTGACGCGGTGTTCAATTGCGCCGGTTATGTGCACAGCAACACCGCGCTGGATGCCACCGACGAACAATGGGATTTCGCTATGAACCTGAACGCACGTTCCCAGTTCTGGATGATTCAAGCGGTGCTGCCCAAGATGTTGGCCAATGGCGGCGGCAGCATCATCAACATGGCCAGCGTGGCCTCCAGCATCAAGGGTTTGCCCAACCGATTTGTTTACGGTGTGAGTAAGGCGGCGGTGATTGGTTTGACCAAAGCTGTTGCGGCTGACTATGTGGCGCAAGGCATTCGTTGTAATGCGATTTGCCCCGGCACTGTGGATACGCCCTCTTTGCAAGACCGCATCAACAGCCATGCGGACCCGGAGCAGGCACGCAAAAACTTCATCGCCAGACAGCCTATGGGCCGCTTGGCGCAAGCCCATGAAATTGCGCCCATCATTGTGTTTCTCGCTTCAGATGAATCCCGCTTCGCCACTGGCAATGCCTATTCAGTCGACGGCGGCATGACGATTTGATGATCAACGCCTCTTGAAATTTCCCGACTGAACCAAAAGTAAGTTCTACCGGAGTGCCTGCGGGGCTCTGGTGGTTCATTCACTTGCTTGTATTCAAGGAGATTTCAAATGGCTTATGCATTCGGACGCAACGTTCTTCTCAACTCAGTCGGCTTCGAGCGATTGATCGACGCTTTTCAGCAACTCGAAACCGGTGACCCGGCCTCACGGGCACAAACTTACCCTCCCTACAACATCGTCAAACAAAGCGAGCACGATTACCTGATCGAAATCGCCGTGGCTGGTTTTCAGCAAGAAGACATCGCCATCACCGCAGAAGGAAGCAAGCTCAGCATCGTTGGCAAAGTGCAAGCCAGCACCCAGGGCGACTACCTGCACAAAGGCATTGCCACACGCGATTTCAGCCACCAGTTCACGCTGGCAGAAACCGTGGTGGTGCGCTCGGCTGACATGGTCAATGGCTTGTTGGTCATTCGCTTGGAAAACGTGATCCCGGAAGAAAAACTGCCGCGCAAAATTTTGATCGGCGGCACCGGTAAACATATTGTTGATGAACGACAGGCGGCTTAAAAGCTGTCTTCTAAGCTGGCTTGTTCCCCAGCTTGTTGATCTGGCCTCCGGTGTCAATGCCGGGGGCTTTTGTTTGTCTGCACCGCAGTTTTTTGCGCTGACAATGTCTGCATGACATCTACTTTTTCTGAACTGCTGGCGCAACGCCAGTTCATGCGGTTTTGGCTGGCGCGTATTTTTGGCATTTCAGGTCATCAAATGCTGATGCTGGCCATCAGCTGGCACATGTATGAATTGACCGGCAGCGCTTGGGACTTGGGTCTGGTGGGCTTGTTTCAGTTTATTCCTGCGCTGATCATGGCCTTGCCTGCAGGCCATGTGATTGACCGGTTGCATCGCGGCCGCATATTTGCCACTTGCATGTTGGTCTTGGCGTTGGTTGCTGTGGTGCTAGGTGTAGCAACGTGGCGCGGACAGGCCAGCCGTGAATTGATATTTGCCGTCGCCTGGGTACTGGGTTTGACACGCGCATTTCAAATGCCTGCGCAACAAGCCATCACACCATCGCTGGTGCCAAAGCATTTATTTCAAAGAGCTATTGCACTCAGTTCCACTGGCGTAGAGGTCTCAGTGATTTGCGGACCTGCACTCGGCGGCTTGCTTTACCTCTCAGGCGCATTGACGGTCTACACAGTGTGCGCGGTCTTATTCAGTCTGTCGATGATGTTGACGCTGTGGGTGCGCTATGAGCATGTCGCGCGTCAAAACAGCTTGAGTTGGTCCTCGCTATTTGCTGGCGTGGCATTTGTCTGGGAGCGAAAAGTGCTGCTGGGCGCGATTTCGCTGGATTTGTTTGCGGTGCTTTTAGGTGGAGCCACTGCTTTGCTGCCCATCTTTGCGCGAGATATTTTGCATGTAGGACCTGACGGCCTAGGGCTGCTGCGCGCTGCACCTGCCGCCGGGGCCTTGTGCATGTCCATCATCATCACACGCTGGCCGATACAACGGCGGGTTGGTTACAAACTATTGGCGGCTGTTGCCGTATTTGGTCTGGCATCGGTGGCTTTCGGTTTGTCAGACAGTTTTGTGCTTTCGCTGGCGGCGCTGGCGGTCACGGGCGCGGCTGACAACATCAGCGTGGTCACCCGTTTGACCTTGATGCAATTGGAAACGCCGGATGAGATGCGCGGACGCGTGGCGGCGGTCAACGGCGTGTTTATCGGTGCATCCAATGAATTGGGCGAATTTGAATCGGGCCTGACTGCGGCCTTGTGGGGACCTGTGGCCTCGGTGGTGGCAGGCGGCATGGGCACGGTGCTGATCGCAGTCAGTTGGTTAAAACTGTTCCCGGCGCTGGCCAGACGCGACCAACTTTAAACGCTTCACCACCCCGTAGCGGCTAGGGATTTGATTGCAGTGCTGGTCACCGATGATCGCTTGGTGATAACTTTGATTCTTAACCATGGGTCAAGTCATGCGGTTCAAATCTTTACTCCTCGCGCTGTCAACTGTCTGGCTTTCATGCACAGCCTCGGCGGCCATTGACTTTCAGCAGATTGAATACACGCCCCCCGACATTGACTACGACGTGATCGCCCGCATGTGGGAGTTTGTCAAACAGTCGACCGAAGCGCCAGCGGATTTGCCGCCGCCCCGCTTGGTACTGGATTGGCATGTGCCCCCGTTTGCCCGCATGGGCTTTCAATACCCGACCGAAAAATTCCCTGAATACGCCATGCAGATCAGCGTAGCGCCACGCACTATAGAGCAGTACAGCAAGGAAATGGTGTCATGGGGTATCGGCCATGAACTGGTGCATTACGCTTTCATACTGAGAGAAAACCACTGGCGGCGCGGTCAGACTACGTTTCAAGACCAACTCAAACACCATTGCAACCCTGAATTCAAGCAAATCACCCGCGCAATTGCAGACGAGATCTGGCGCATTTATCACAGCGATACACAGCGCGCTGCTATGTACGACGAGGTGGAAAAAAGCTGCTTCAATGAACCTAACCAGTGAAACAGGTTAAGAAGCGATACGAATCGATAAACAAAACCCTTTGATATCCGGGAAATTATCAAATTTGCCAATATTGTCAACTTATTGCAACAAGTCGGCAATGCTGCTGTGGCCCGCTTCTTTGGCTATGGCCGCGGCGCTCAGGCCACGCTCGTCTTTCAAATGCGGGTTAGCGCCAGCAGCGAGCAACCGTTTAACTGTGTCGACATGTCCTTGTCCCGCAGCCCACATCAGGGGGGTGAGGCCGTCGGCATAGGCTGCATCTGTCAAAGCACCGGCTTTCAGCAACTGGTCGACCACTGCTGTGTGTCCCATGCCGGCGGCGTATACCAAAGCAGATTTGTGCAGCCGATCTTGTTCTTCAAGTTTGGCGCCTTTGCCCAGCAATAGCGTAACGACTTCGGTGTTCCCGGCATAGGCCGCTGCGATCAATGGCGTGACTTTCTCCAGCGACGCCAGATTCACATCGGTACCTGCGGCCAGCATCGTGCGCACTATGGCCAACTGATTTTTCTCTATTCCCATGAATAAAGCGGTTTTGCCTTCCCGGTTGCGTGAGTTCGGGGAAGCGCCCCGATCCAGGCTTTTTTGTATGCCTTCCAGATCGCTTTGGCGTGCCGCCACCAATAACTGCGCATTGACGGATTGGTGCGGACTGATTTGGGCTGCAACCGGTATGCACACGGCTGCATACCCGGCAAGTCCTGCAGTCAACAATTTGAGAAATAAATTTGGTTTTGACATAGTGAATGGGCTGTGAAGGTAAAAAGCTTAGGCTGTTGAAATCTTAAGGGTTTTCCCTTTGGGCGTATTGCAACCTAGTGCAATTCCATATGGGGTGGTTAAGATGGGCCATGGGAAATTTTCCTTGCAGGTGATAAGTGTTTCAGACAGCACAAGGTTATCTCAAGTGGAATGCCCAGCGTACTGGAGAAGGATTGATAGCATTTTTTTCAATTCAAACTGGTTTTTCAAACATGGCCGCAAGGCATAAGGAGCACAAATGCACAAATTTGGAAAGAAACTTTCCCAAACCATCGCCTGCATCGCAGTCGGTGTTTTGTCAGCTGGGTTCGCCCAGGCGGAAGTCAGCCAGGCTCAACTGAGTGCTGCTGACAAAGACGGCAATAACTTTTTGCATACCAATGCAAACTACGCTAACAGCCGTTACTACCCCGCCAAGCAGATCAACACTTCTAACGTAGCCTCATTGCGTCCTGCTTTCACTTTCCAGACCGAAGTTTTGGAATCCATGGAAACAGCACCAGTGGTGGTTGATGGCACTATGTACATCACCACTTCTTACAACCACGTTTACGCCATTGACCCCGTCACCGGCAAGCAAAAGTGGCACTACAAACACAAAATGGGCCCGGTCACCACTTACTGCTGCGGTCCTAACAACCGTGGTGTCGCCATCATGGGCGGCCATGTGTTCATGGGTACTCTGGACGCCAAATTGGTTGCTCTGGACGCCAAAACAGGCAAGCTGGTCTGGGATACCCAGATTGCTGACCCCGAGTTGGGCTATTCAGAAACCATGGCACCTGTGGCTGTCAATGGCCGCATCCTGATTGGTACCAACGGTGGCGAATACGGCATCCGCGGCTTTGTCAAATCCTTTGACGCCAAAGACGGCAAACTCCAGTGGACCTTCTACACCATCCCTGACAAAGGCCACGAAGGCGTCTGGGCTGTGAACGATGCCAGCGGCCGCAATATGCACCGCGATATCGCTGCCGAAAAAGAGCAGTTGGCCAAACACGGCGGCGACTTCTACAAAACCCTGGGCGGTGGCGTATGGATGACACCTGCTGTCGATCTGGAAACCAATACCGCGTTTTTCGTGGTCGGTAACCCCAGCCCTGACCTGTACGGTGCAGAGCGTCCTGGAGACAATCTGTATACAGACTCTATCGTCGCTGTTGATCTGAACACAGGTAAGTACAAGTGGCACTACCAGTACGTTGCACACGATGTGTGGGACGTTGACGCGGTGTCTCCAGTCATTCTGACTGAAGCCAAAGGCAAAGACGGCAAGATGGTCAAAGTGGCTATCCATGGCGGCAAAACCGGTTTTGTGTATGTGCATGACCGTGCTACCGGCGAGCTGATCCGCTTGTCTGAGCCTATGGTGCCAATCGACGGCATGTGGACCCTGCCTACCAAAGAAGGCGCCAAGATGATGTTGGGCGCTAACGGCGGTGTGGAATGGAGCCCGATGGCTATCAACCCTGAGACCCGTCTGGTGTATGCAGCCAATCTGCTGCAACCCATGACTTACCACGTCGAAGCTTCCAAGTACCCCGGCGGCAAGCTGTGGTTGGGCGGTGCGTTCAAAACCATCCCTAGCGAAAAGCAATCCGGTCGTTTGTCTGCTGTCAATTTGGACACCGGCAAAGTGGCATGGAAATTCGACACTGACGAGCCTTTGATCGGCGGCGTGCTGGCTACAGCCGGCGGCTTGGTGTTCAACGGCGAAGCCAATGGTTTGTTCCGCGCTTTCGATGCCAAGAACGGCAAGAAACTGTGGGAATACCAGACTGGCGCAGGCGTGAATGCACCCCCCGTGTCATACACAGTGGGCGGAAAGCAGTACATTGCAGTGGCAGCTGGTGGTAATAACCAGATCGATGCCAAGCGCGGTAACTCTGTGGTTGTGTTCGCACTGCCCTGAGCTGACTGAGCGTTAAGCCGAGGCCTGTGTGCATGCAAGTGCACCCAGGCCTTTTTGATATCAGACCTTTGAAAACTGTATGAAACTCATCTCTTTCTTTTCCTCTGTTGTACTGGTGTTGCTCACTTCTGTTGTGCCGGCGTTGGCGCAAGCGCAGGTACCCGAGAAAGCTGCTACTTGTATGGCCTGTCATGGCCCGAATGGCAATTCAAGCATGCCCAATACGCCCAGTCTGGCCGGGCAAAACGCCCGCTATATTTATTTGCAGTTGCGTGATTTCCAGGAGGGTCGTCGTCACAATGACATGATGACGCCTATGACCGCTGGTTTAAGCCGAGACGATATGCGTGAAATCGCTGATTTCTTTTCCAAACAAAAACTGACAAGCAAAAATTTCAAAGCCGATCCTGACAAAGCCAAAAAAGGGCTGGCCAAAGCCGATGAAACTTTGTGCGCCATGTGTCATCTGGGGGAGTTCAGCGGACAAAATGAAATCCCCAAAGTAGCGGGCCAAAATTTTGATTACGTGATTAAAACCCTGAAGGATTTCAAAGCTAAAAACCGCACCAATGACGCAGGCAATATGACCAGCGTTGCCAGTACCTTGAGTGATGAGGATATTGAAAATCTGGGTCACTATATTGCAGGGTTGAACTGATCGTGTTTACTGTTGCGGTGTCATAGACACTGTATTGGGTTACTCAAATAAAAAGCCTTGTGCATGACTGCACAAGGCTTTGTTTTTTCTAGACCGCTTCGCGGGTGCCGTGCTTACAGCCCGGCCGCTGCACGCAGCGCTTGGGCTTTGTCGGTTCGTTCCCAGGTGAACTCGGGCTCGTCGCGGCCGAAGTGGCCGTAAGCAGCTGTTTTTTCATAAATGGGACGCAACAAATCGAGCATTTGAATGATGCCTTTAGGACGCAGGTCAAAGTGCTCATTCACCAAAGCAGCGATTTTCTCGTCGCTGATGACACCAGTACCGTGAGTGTTGACCGTAACGTTCATCGGCTTGGCCACACCGATGGCGTAAGCCACTTGCACCTGGCACTGGGTGGCCAGTCCGGCGGCCACCACGTTTTTCGCCACATAGCGGGCAGCGTAGGCGGCTGAGCGGTCTACTTTGCTCGGGTCTTTGCCGCTGAATGCGCCGCCGCCGTGGGGGCAGGCGCCGCCGTAGGTGTCGACAATGATTTTGCGACCGGTTAAGCCGCAATCACCTTGCGGGCCGCCGACCACGAATCGTCCGGTCGGGTTGATCAGGTAACGCGTGTCTTTCAGCCATTCTTTGGGTAACACGGGTTTGATGATTTCTTCGATCACAGCCTCAATGAAAGAGGCTTTCATCTTGGTTGGTGTTTCGCTTTGGTCAGGGCTGTGCTGTGAAGACAGGACCACGGTGTCAATGCTGTGCGGCTTGCCATCGACATAGCGCATGGTCACTTGGCTTTTGGCGTCAGGACGCAAAAACGGCATGCGGCCATCGCGGCGCAATTGCGCCTGGCGTTCGACCAAGCGGTGCGCATAGTAAATAGGCGCAGGCATCAGGTCAGGGGTTTCGTTGACCGCGTAACCAAACATCAGACCCTGGTCACCGGCGCCGGTGTTCAAGTGGTCGTCTGACGCATGGTTCACGCCTTGGGCGATGTCGTTGGATTGCTTGTCATAACAAACCATGACAGCACATCCTTTGTAGTCGATGCCGTACTCGGTGTTGTCGTAGCCTATGCGTTGAATCGTGTCGCGTGCAACTTGTATGTAATCCACATGCGCGTTGGTGGTGATTTCACCTGCCAACACCACCAAACCGGTGTTGGTAAGCGTCTCAGCGGCAACGCGGCTGCGCGGGTCTTGTTTGAAAATGGCATCCAAGATGGCGTCTGAAATCTGGTCAGCGACTTTGTCGGGGTGACCTTCAGAGACTGATTCGGATGTGAAAAGATAATCGTTCGCCATGAAAAACTCCTGTTGTTGGTTGACGCGTTGCCATACCAAAAGAGCCTGGCGAACGCTTTAGCAGAAGGCTGGTAAACAGCCGACTCTTTCGAGTGTGTCGCCCTGCAAGTTGCTTCATTAACTCAGCGACAATAGCTATTCTAAACAAGTATTGACAAGAAACTTATGGCAATTTTGATGCGCTGGCTGTCCGGCTTGCCTTTGCATTGGGTGCAGCGTATCGGCTATGCATTGGGCTGGCTGACCTGGTGGGCGTCTGCGCGTTACCGTTTGCAATTCAGGCAACATTCACAGCAGGCGGGTTACAGCCACGCGCAGGTGAGAGCCGCCATCGGTGCTGCCGGCACCCAGGCGCTGGAAGCTTTTCGAGTATGGTTCGACGGTGACATGCCGGTGCAATGGGACGGTAAAGAACATATTGAATCGGCGTTTACTGCTGGTAAGGGTATCGTTTTTTTGACTCCGCATTTGGGTTGTTTTGAAATTACCGCGCCTTCGCAGGCCCAAACTTTCGGCCCCCGCTTCGGCCCCATGACGGTGTTGTACCGACCTGCGCGCCAGGCTTGGTTGAAAGCACTGTTGCTCAATGCCAGAGACAAGCCTTATTTAAAAGCTGTGCCTACCAATATGGACGGTGTGCGTCAGATGTTGAAGGCATTGCGACGCGGCGAAGCGGTAGGTCTGTTACCCGACCAGGTGCCGCCAGAGGGTATGGGCATATGGTCGACCATGTGGGGCAGGCCTGCTTACACCATGACGCTGGCCGCCAGGCTGGCTATGCAAACCGGCGCGGTGATCATTCTGGCCTGGGGTGAGCGGTTAGCGCGCGGGGAAGGCTATTGCATACACGTGCAGCCTATGCAACAAGCGCTGGCCGGTGAGGTTGACGCTTTGGTGCTGCAAATCAACCAAGCCATGGAGGAATTGATCAGGCAATGTCCAGAGCAATACCTTTGGGGTTACGCCCGTTTCAAACAACCGCGACTAGAGGTCTGATTGTGTTCAACCCTGTGACCCGTTGCATGCAAGTGCTGTCCGTTTTGCCGTTGGGCGTGTTGCGCTGGCTGGGTTGGTTATCCGGTCATGTGTTTTACCGGGTGTCGGCGCGCAGGCGCAATGTAGTGCTAACCAATTTACGCTTGTGTTTCAAAGAACTCAATGAACGCGAATTGCGTCATATGGCCAAAACGCATTTCGTGCTTCTCGGTCAATCCCTGTGGGACAGGGCCTGGTTGTGGCATGCACCGGTTCATGTATTACAAAAGCGCATTCGCTTTACCGGCGACTTCTCGGTCTTTGACGATAGGTCGCCATTGATTGTGTTGGCGCCGCATTTTGTCGGCCTGGACGCAGGCGGCGTCGCCATGACCTTGCTTAAGCAAATTCCCATGGCTTGCGTGTATGTGCCCTTGCGTAACAAATACATCGAAGATTGGATGATGCAAGGCCGTAACCGCTCAGGGCGGGTGCGCTCGGTGGCACGCAACGAAGGTGCTAAACCCTTGTTGCACATACTGAGTGAGGGTATGCGTTTGCATTTCTCGCCTGACATGGACTTCGGCATACAAGCTGCGGTGTGGTCGGATTTTTTCGGCGTGGCTGCTGCTACCACCAATTCTTTACCGCGTTTGGTGAAGCTATCACAGGCGCGAATTTGCACTTTGGTTACCCGGCTGACGCCTGATGGCTACAGCATAGATCTCGGACCGCTTTGGCAAGACTACCCGCAAGCCGATTTGCAAGCGGCTACACAAGCCATGAACAATGAGATTGAAGCCTGGGTTTTGAAGTCACCGGCCCAGTATTACTGGGTGCACAAAAGATTCAAGACGCGTCCACCGGGTCAGCCTGAGTTGTACCGCTAGCAGCCGCAACCTGGGGAAAATGGTCCAGCGCCAAGGCTTTGATTTCTTCTGCCGTGCGCGGGCTTTTGCTGGCTAAGGCCCACAGGTCAAATGCATGCGGGCGGCGTATGGATGCCACAGCAGCAAACCCGCAAGCCTTGAGGGTCGCTACCAATACTTTGCGGGTGAAACCGCAGTGGTGAGCCATGTGCATATCGCCTTTGGCCAGGGCTTTTTGCAAACCATAAACCATGTCCAGCGGTGTGACAGGGCCGGCCGGCGAGTGATAGGCTATTTCCATCAATTTGTCGTCCGCAATCAACCCGGCTATGGTTTGCAGATCCATGCAAGTGAGCACCATAAAGCCTTCGGGCGTGAGCACTCTGACAAACTCTTTCAGTGCAGCGGGTACTTCGTGCGGGTGCAAATGCTCCAGGTTGTGGCTGGAAAAAATGGCATCCACGCTGTTGCTGCCGACACCATGCATATGGGTGATGCTGTTGAGCACATCCGGCTTGGCGCGCCGGTCCTTGTCCAAGCGGATTTCCTGCCATTGCGGGTGATCGAAAGCGCGGGTGGTGGCGTTTTTGCGTTTGTGACCGCAACCGACATGCAGAAAAGTAGCCATGATTCGACAAAAAGGCACTAGGCCTCATCCATAAACATGGTGTGTTGTAAGCCCCAGCGGCAAAATAACGGAACAAAACTCTGTTATCTGCGGATCCAGTTGCCGATAAAGCCGCTTACCAATGCCGGTTGTTCATGGACCAGCCAGTGGGAGCCGTCAGCAATCCGGTGCAGTTCCAACTCAGGCACATAGTCTTGCAGTCCATTGATCAAGCCAGGCGGTAAAGCGATGTCTTGCATGCCCCAGAGTACCAGCGTGGGCACAGAGATACGCAGCATCTCCAACGGTAAATGGATATCAGACGCGGCAGGATCGCCCTCGCGCGGCGGACGCAGCGGCGAAGCCCGGTAGTAATTCAATGCGCCGGTGATGCCTTGTTGCCAGACATCGCGGTATTGCTGGCGCACAGCCTCTGTCAGCCAGGCATGCGGTCCATCTACCGCGCCCATGTTGGTGAAAAACGCCCACAAGCGCCGGTAATCGTTTTCAGCCAGTAGCGTTTCTGCGTCCGGGCGAATCAAAAAATTCATGTAATCACTGGCGGCTTGTTGCACCGGGTCGTGTTTCAAGTCGCGCAAAAAAGTGCCCGGGTGCGGTGAATTGATGATCACCAAGCCGTGCATCAATGCCGGGTGTTGGTTGGCGACGTTCCATGCCACGGCACCGCCCCAGTCGTGCGCCACCAGCGCGGCCAGAGGTGAATTCGCTGAAAAGTGGTGTTTCAAAGCGGCTATGTCTTTCACCAACTCTTTGGCGCGGTAAGCCTTGACATCTGTCGGTGACGAAGAGCCCGCATAGCCGCGCATATTCGGCGCGACGCAAAGGTAACCGCCGTTCTCGGTTTGGCTGAAATGCAGCAGCAATTCATCCCAGACAAAGGCAGCTTCGGGAAAACCGTGCAAAAACAGCATCACCGGTTGACCGGTTTGACCAGCCATGCGGCAATCCAGCGTGATGCCGTGGGGCAGTGCGATGTGTTCAGTGCGGATCATGCGGCCTCCACGGGCGGGTGCGTCCATTCCCACAGTTTCAAACTGACATCGTCTACGCCTTGCTTTTTCAGCGAAGAAAACAAATGCGCTTCGCCGCCACCGGATTGCAATTTGGCGATAGACAAAGCTTTAGCGGCTTCGCTGCGGTTGAGCTTGTCGGCTTTGGTCAGCAGCATCAAAAATTTCAGGCCTTCTTCGACTTTGGGGCGAATCACTTCCAGCAGGATTTCGTCAAGCTCCGTCACACCCAGTCGAGGGTCGCACATCAGCACCACGCCTTTGAGGTTCTCGCGGGTCATCAGGTAATTGGCCATGACACGTTGCCAGCGGATCTTGTCGGACTTGGGAACCGCTGCATAACCGTAGCCGGGCAAGTCGGCCAGCACGGTGTCGGTTTGGTTTTGCCGCCCGAGCGCAAACAAATTGATGTGCTGGGTGCGCCCCGGTGTTTTGGAGGCGTAGGCCAATTGGCGCTGCTGCGTCAACACATTGATGCAAGTGGACTTACCGGCATTGGAGCGGCCGACAAATGCGATTTCAGGCTGGTCGTAGGCGGGTAAGTGGTGCAATTGCGCGGCAGTGGTTAAAAACCTGGCGGTATGCAGCCAGCCAACAGCTTGTTTGACACGCTCAGCCCGCTGGGGGTCAACTTCAATAGGGGGGTGGGCCATGGTGTTTCTTTGCGTGCAACCCGGGGCGGGTGCGGATGTGCATTGTAGAATCCCCGATTGACTTATTCATACCCGACTGCCATGACTTTATTCGTCCGTATGTTGTTGTCCGTCAGCCTGACGGGCATTTTTTTGCAAGTGCATGCCGAAGATCATGCCCCTGCTATCCCCAAAGTGGATCCGGCCAAAGGCGCTGCTATTTTTAACGGCGTTTGTACTACCTGCCACGGCGCTGAAGGCAACTCAGCCATCACCGTCAACCCTAAACTGGCACAGCAACACCCCGAATACATCGCCAAGCAACTGGCTGAGTTCAAATCCGGCAAGCGTGCCAATCCGGTGATGATGGGTTTTGCATCCGCACTCAGTGAAGACGATATGCGCAATGTCGGCGCCTATTTGGGCGGCACCAAGGCCAAACCCGGTTTCGCCAAAGACAAAGAACTCGCAGCCCTCGGTGAAAAAATTTACCGTGGCGGTATTGCAGACAGACAAATCCCAGCTTGTGCCGGATGCCACAGCCCCAATGGCGCTGGCATTCCAGCGCAATACCCGCGCTTGAGCGGCCAGCACGCTGACTACACCGCGTCTCAATTAACCCAATTCCGCGACGGTATTCGTAAAAACAGCTTACAAATGGGCCAGGTTGCTGCAAAATTGAATGACCGCGAAATCAAGGCTTTGGCTGACTACATCGCCGGTTTGAACTGATCTCGCTTCACTTCTCACCAAACAAGGCTGACCGTGTGTCAGCCTTTTTTATTTTTCAGGAACAACACCATGTTGATACGACAAGACCAAGGTTTCGACCACAGCATTGCCAGTGAGATCACGCCTGCACATGTGTACGCACAGCGCCGCACTTTCCTGCAGCAGATGGCAGCTGCCGGCATGCTCGCAGGCAGCGCGGCTGCCTGGGCCCAAGCGACACCCAGACCCGGCAAATTAAGCCCTTTGAACAGCCGTGTCTCCACCTTGCCCGGTGCGCAGGCGACGGACGCTGTCACGCCTTACAAAAACGCCAGCACCTACAACAATTTTTATGAGTTCGGCACCGACAAGTCCTACCCGGCGCAAGCGGCCCACACCTTGAAAACGCAGCCTTGGACGGTGGAGATTGAGGGCCTAGTGAAAAAACCCGGCAAGCTCAATCTGGAAGATTTACTCAAACTCAGCCCCATGGAAGAGCGCATCTACCGCATGCGATGTGTCGAAGGCTGGTCCATGGTGATTCCCTGGGTCGGTTATTCGCTGGCTGAACTGATTAAAAAGGTCGAGCCATTGGGCAATGCCAAGTATGTGGAGTTCGTCACCTTGGCCGATCCCAAAACCATGCCTTATGTCGGTTCGCGCGTACTCAGTTGGCCGTATGTGGAAGGTTTGCGCATGGACGAAGCCATGCATCCGCTGACCTTGCTGAGCTTTGGCATGTACGGCGAAGTCTTGCCCAACCAGAACGGAGCACCGGTGCGTTTGACTGTGCCTTGGAAATACGGTTTCAAGAGCGGCAAAAGCATTGTGAAAATCCGCTTTACTGAAAGCCAACCGGCGACCGCCTGGAACAAAGCGGCGGCGCATGAATACGGTTTTTATTCCAATGTTAATCCGAATGTGGACCACCCGCGCTGGAGCCAGGCCAGCGAGCGGCGCATAGGCGACGGTGGTTTGCTCGCAAAGAAAGTCAAGACATTGATGTTCAATGGCTACGAGGCGCAAGTGGGGCAGTTGTATGCCGGCATGGACTTGACGAAAAATTTCTGAATGCATATTGACTTCACTAAGACTGAAAACAAATCCACTCCACTGCTGTGAACACCATGACCTTGCGTCCGCTGTTACTGTCTCCAAATGCCAAGTGGATATTGAATCTGGTCATGGCTCTGCCCTTGGCGTGGCTGGTGTGGGCAGTTTTCAATGATGCACTCGGGGCCAATCCTGCTGAGGCATTGAGCCGTTCCACCGGCGACTGGACGCTTCGTTTTCTGGTTCTGGTGCTGGCTGTGACCCCGTTGCGTCTCATTACCCGTACGCCCGAGTTGATCCGTTTTCGCCGCAGCATTGGTTTGGCTGCATTTTTCTACGGCTGTTTGCATTTGCTGTGCTACGCCTGGTTTGACCAAAACCTGGATATGGCTGATATCGCCAAAGACCTAGTGAAACGACCTTTCATTTGGCTGGGCATGCTGTGTTTTGTGTTGATGTTGCCGCTGGCCTTGACCTCGAGCAATGCAGCCATACGTTGGTTGGGCGGTAAACGCTGGTTACAACTTCACAAACTGGTTTATGCCTTGCCGCTGTTTGCATTGCTGCATTTTTATTGGATGCGCGCCGGCAAAAACAATTTTGCCGAGGTGTGGGTTTATGCTTTTATTTTTGGTGTTTTGCTGGGTTACCGAGTGTGGCGTTTGATCAGATCCAGACGTTTAGAAAAACAAAATCATCTCTAAATACTGTATATTCATACAGATATTTTGACGGAACTTGAAACATGTCATTCCATTCAATCGAAATTTGTGCCGGAGCAGGCGGGCAAGCTTTAGGTCTTGAAAATGCAGGGTTTGAACATGATTGCTTGGTGGAAATTGACAAGCCTGCCTGCCAAACGCTGATGTTGAACCGTCCATCGTGGACGGTGGTCGAAGGTGACTTACGTCATTTCAATGCCGACAAATGGCGCGGCCTCGAACTGTTTGCCGGTGGTGTGCCTTGCCCGCCTTTTTCAAAGGCCGGCAAGCAATTGGGTAATGAAGATGACAGAGATCTTTTTCCCGAAGCATTGCGCTTAATCGCAGAGTGCAAGCCGCAGGCGGTCATGCTGGAAAACGTCAGGGGATTGCTGGATGCAGTGTTCGATGAATACAGAGCCAAGCTGATCAGCGATTTAAAAAAATTGGGATACATCACTGAATGGCGATTGCTGAACGCTAGCGATTTTGGTGTGCCTCAATTGCGCCCTAGAGTCATCATCGTGGCGCTCAAAAGTTCTGCATCTCGGTTTTTCAATTGGCCGGTTTCTTCAATCGAACCCGCGCCTACGGTCGGCAATGCCTTGTTTGATTTAATGGCATCCAATGGTTGGAAGGGCGCATCCAGATGGCGTGAACAAGCGTGCGATATTGCCCCTACGCTGGTGGGCGGAAGCAAAAAACACGGCGGACCAGATTTAGGTCCAACCCGTGCCAAGAAGGCTTGGGCAACATTGGGTGTTGATGGAAAAGGAATTGCCGACGATGTTCCTTTGCCTGGATTCATTGGCATGCCTCGACTGACTGTTCGCATGGCAGCACGCATTCAAGGTTTTCCAGATGACTGGCAATTCAGCGGAAAAAAGACTTCTGCTTATCGGCAAATCGGTAATGCGTTTCCTCCGCCCGTCGCTTGCGCTGTAGGAACTCGCATCAAAATGGCTTTGAATGAAGCCGCCAAACCTAAACTCAAAATCGCCTAAAGACTCAAAGCCTTTACCAAGCAGCGCCAAAGCGCGTTTGCGCACCCACTTTCTTGCGAATCTCGGTAAGGTGATGGACAGCGATGAATTAAGACGGGTTGCCAATAATCAATCTGAATGGGCTCGCCGTGTACGCGAGTTGCGGAACGAAGAGGGCTACCAAATCCTTACGCATCACGACCGAAGTGAACTTAAGCCGGGTCAATATCTGCTTGAGACCCACAAGCCCCTGCCTGCTTTTGCAAGACAAATATCAAAAGAGACACGTGCATTTGTTCTTGATCGAAATGGCTTTACTTGTCAGATGTGTGGTGCAGTCGCCGGTGAAGAGCATCCCTATGACGCAACACGAAAAACACGATTGCATTTGGGACATATCATCGATAAGAGCATGGGCGGCAATGATGAACCTGCAAATTTGAGAGCCATTTGTTCAGTGTGTAATGAAGGCGCATCCAATGTCACATTGACGCGACCTGATTTACAGAAATTATTGGTTCAAGTAAGACGTGCAACCGCACAGGATCAACGTGAAGTTTTGCGATGGCTGCAGAAAAAATTCCCTGTTTAAACCAAGTGTTCCCCGCGCATTTGATCTGCCGCCGTTTCACGGCTGCGAATCACGTGCGCTTTGTCGCCGTCAACTAATACCTCAGTGGCCCGCCCGCGTGTGTTGTAGTTGCTGGACATGCTCATGCAATACGCACCGGCTGACAACACAGCCACCATATCGCCTGCTTGCACATTCAACGACCGGTCGCGTCCTATCCAGTCACCGCTTTCGCATACCGGGCCGACCACGTCGTACACCTGAGTCGGGGCATTGGTGAGTGACAAAGGCACGATCTGGTGAAACGCTTCGTACATGGCTGGACGCGGCAAGTCGTTCATGGCGGCATCGATGATGCAAAAGTTTTTTTGCTCGCCGGGTTTGATGAACTGCACTTCGCTCACACACACGCCTGCATTGCCGACCAGCGAACGGCCGGGTTCGATCATCAACTGCCGTTGGCCGAAACCGCGTTCATCCAAACGCGCCAATAATCTGGCCCACAAATCATCTGCCGCAGGCGGGGTGTCGCCGTTGTAATTAATGCCCAGACCGCCGCCGAAATCCAAATGGTGAATCGCTATGCCTGCCGCTTCAATTTGCTCGACCAGATCCAGCACTTTGTCCAGCGCATCCAGATAAGGTTCGGTGGTGGTGATTTGCGAGCCGATATGGCAATCGATACCTGTGACTTTCAAGCCTGGCAGCGAAGCCGCGTGCTGATAAGCCTGCAAAGTGCGTTCGTGGGCGATACCGAATTTATTGCCTTTCAGACCCGTAGAAATATAAGGATGGGTTTTCGGGTCAACATTAGGATTGACGCGAATGCTGACCGGTGCGACCTTACCCATGGAGACGGCGACTTCGCTCAGCACATCCAATTCAGGTTCACTCTCCACATTGAAACAAGAGATGCCTGCTTGCAAAGCGGTTTGCATCTCTGCGCGGGTTTTGCCGACGCCGGAAAAAATCACATCGGACGCGCGCCCGCCCGCTGCCAGCACGCGCGCCAATTCGCCAGCCGACACGATGTCAAAACCGCATCCGGCTTGGACAAACACTTGCAACACGCCCAGGCTGGAATTGGCTTTCATGGCGTAATGCACTTTGGCTTTGCGCCCGGCAAAACCGCGCTGGTAAGCCGCCAGCGCATGCAACATGGCTGCTTTGGAATACACAAACAATGGCGTGCCGTGGGTGTCAGCAAGGTCTTGCAAACGCAGTTGTTCAACGCATAACTGTTGATGCTGGTAGGAGAAAAAAGGTGCGCCGGGCAAATCAGTTGCGTTCATGGTCGGGGCCTGTCAGTGGCACAAGCTCAGGGCTTGGCAGGGGGTTCGGCGGATTTGGAGGGCAGCAGCACATCGGGGAATTTGGCTCTGGATTTGAATTCCGGATCGTCCGGTAATTCCAGCGCACCTTTGTAGCCGCAGGCGCATAGCAGGGTTAATGCAAACACAGCCAGGCTGCCTAAAATCGATGTTTTCATGGGGAAATTGTACCCAGCCCCTTTGTGTCACAGCTTGCACCGACAAGCGATTACTTTGAATCCCGCCACTATGACAGACAACGAATTCATGACCCAAGCTGAAACTCTGTTGCAGCGCCTCGAAGCCTTGTGCGACCAGTTCAACGATGAGGGCGGTTTTGACATTGACAACCAACGCGTCGGCGGCATGGTCACCATGAGTTTTCCCAACAAAAGCCAGTTGATTGTGAATCTGCAAAAACCGCTGCACGAAGTCTGGCTGGCGGCGCAAAGCGGCGGTTACCACTACCGCTTTGACGGTACTCACTGGCAAGACACCAAAGGTCAAGGTGAGTTTTGGAGCCAGCTCAGCCGGGACGCCAGCCGCCAATACGGCGAGGATTTGCAATTCAAGGCATGAAAGGCCGGAGCTGACAGGCTTATTCCTTGAACAACTCCAGTATTTTTTTCTTCTCCGGGTCGGCGGCATCCGGCTCGGCTGGTTTGGCTTCAATGCCCAGACTCGTCACACCTGTGCTGTGGGTGTACTCCTGGTAGAACCAATCGTTGCCCTCGAACACCACACCCGCAGGTACAGGCATGCCGCTGACCGGTGTATTTTTCAACGCGTGTTGCATATAGCTGATCCAAACCGGCAGGCTTAAACCGCCACCGGTTTCGCGGTCACCGAGTTTGCGCGGCGTGTCATAGCCTATCCAGGTGACTGCGGTCAAAGTCTGGTGATAACCGGCAAACCAGGCATCCATGGAATCGTTGGTGGTGCCGGTTTTGCCGTAAATATCGCTGCGCTTGAGCGTGGCTTGCGCGCGCATGGCGGTACCTGCGCGGGTCACTTCCTGCAACAAATGGCTGATTAAAAAAGCATTGCGCGGCTCGATGGCGCGAGAGCGCTCATCCAGCTCAATCGGTGTGTAGTTGGACAACGCCTTGCCCAGCGGGTCGGTGACTTTGGTGATCAGATAAGGTTTGACCAGGTAGCCACCGTTGGCAAACACCGAATAACCCATGGCCACTTGCATGGGTGTGACCGAACCGGCGCCCAGCGCCATGGTCAGGTAGGGCGGGTGTTTTTCCGGGTCAAAACCGAAGCGGCTGATCCAGTTTTGCGCGTTTTGCGGTCCGACGGCTTGCAGTATGCGGATAGACACCATATTTTTTGATTTGGCCAAGGCGGTTTTCAAGCTCATCACGCCTTCAAACTTACCGTCGTAGTTTTTCGGCTCCCAGGCTTGGCTGCCTGTGACGCTGGCGTCAAAAAACAGCGGCGCATCATTGACCTGAGTAGCTGGGGTAAAGCCTTTTTCAATCGCCGCCGAATAAATAAAAGGCTTGAAGCTTGAACCCGGCTGGCGCCAGGCCTGGGTCACGTGGTTGAACTTGTTTTTATCGAAATCAAAACCGCCGACCAGCGAGCGTATGGCGCCATCGGCCGGGTCTAACGCCACAAACGCGCCTTCAACCTCAGGCAGTTGGGTCAAGCTCCAATCGCCTTTAGCGTTTTTGCTGACACGCACGACGGCACCAGGACGCAGTTTGATGTGGGGCGGCGCCTTGTCTGACAAGCCCGAGGTGACCGGTTTCAAACCGTCGCCGGTGATGTCCAGCACTTCGCTGTTTTGTCTGACCACGCGCACCTTTTTGGGCGTGGCTTCCAGTACCACTGCACTCAGCAAATCACCTTTGTCACCGGCTTCGATCAACGCATCGTCAATCGCTTCTTCAAGCTCGCGTGCTTCGGTGGGCAAGGTGATGAATTTTTCAGGTCCCCGGTAAACCTGGCGCAATTCATAGTCCAGAATGCCGCGGCGCAAGGCCTGGTAAGCGACTTCCTGGTCTTCGGCTTTGATGGTGGTGTAGACATTGAGGCCGCGTGTATAAATGTCGTTGCCGTATTGTGCAAACATAAGTTGGCGCGCCATCTCGGCCACGTACTCGGCGTGGGTGGTGTTGGCAGTGTTGACGCTGCGGATTTTCAGTTCTTCGGTTTTTGCCGCCTTGGCTTGTGCCGAGGTGATGAAGCCGTTTTCTTCCATGCGTTCAATGATGTAGAGCTGGCGCGAACGCGCACGTTTGGGATTGTTGATCGGGTTGTAAGCCGATGGCGCTTTGGGTAAACCGGCCAGCATGGCGGCCTCGGCAATGCTGAGCGACTGAATCGGTTTGCCGAAATAAGTCTCAGCAGCAGCTGCAAAACCGTAAGCACGGTGACCCAGGTAAATCTGGTTCAGGTAAATCTCAAAAATCTGGTCTTTGCTGAGCAAATGCTCAAGTTTGTAGGTGAGCAACAACTCGTAAATCTTGCGGGTAAAGGTCTTTTCAGACGATAAATACACATTGCGCGCCACCTGCATGGTGATGGTTGACGCGCCCTGGCTTTTGGCGCGCCCCACATTGGCCAGACTGGCGCGCACCAGACCGATGTAATCCACACCGCCATGCTGGTAAAAACGCGCGTCTTCAATAGAGAGAACCGCTTGTTTGACAATGACAGGAATGTCTTTGAAAGGCACCAGCTTGCGGCGTTCTTCGCCGAATTCACCGATGACCTTGCCCTCAACCGATAACACCCGCATGGACAATTTAGGGCGGTAATCGGCCAGATCCGAAATGTCCGGCAGTTGCGGATAAGCCATGACCAGTGCTACGCCCACCAGCAACAGGATGGTTAACAGGCCTGCCGCGGATAAGCCTATGGCCCAGGTGAAAAACACGCCCAGCAGTCGCCAGAGGTTGTTGGCAGGAGGTGACTGCGAATCTGCCTCAAGGCGTTCGGGAGCGGTTGGCTTAGGAGGCATGTGAGAAGTTTGGCGCTGGGCCAGGTGACAGTTTGGAAGCAGATTGTAAAAAAAACGCCACTGCAGCTTAACTGGTGGTCCTTAAGCAGGATTTACAACCACGGCACACCTCAACCGCCGTGAAAGGACCAAACCATGCGAACCAGCCGGATCGCCCGCCGCAAGTCACCGGGCTTGGGTTTGTTGATCAAACCGCAAGGCCTGGCCATGGTGCAAACCGCGCCAACCCACGACTGCCAAACAGACCCACCTTTGTGGCATTGGCAGGCTTTGGGCCATTTGGCTGACGAAGTCATGCCTGACGGCAGTTGGCCGGACCCGAAATGGGTCAAACAGGCCAGGCTACAAAGCGGTTTTCAAGCGCAGTTGCTGGCCATGGCGATTCCGCGCGAGCAGCTTTACTCCTTGCACGTACAAATGGACAGCGGTATTTCGCAGCGCCAAATGCGGGCGGCGTTGATCGAGCAGCTGCAAGACAGTTTGCCCTGGCCCCTGGCTGAATGTTTGTGGGATTTTCAAGTGATGTCACCGGTCCGGACCCAGCCTGCCGCGCAACTTGACACCGGGCGCCCTGCTTGGATGAGTCAGGCCATGCAAGAGCAAGCGGTGCAATACATCGAGGTGCTGGCCATACCCAGGGACTGGGCGACGCAATGCGAGCAATGGTGCAGCCAGGTCGGCTTGCAGTTGGTCAGGCTGGAACCGCCTTGGCAAGCCAGTATGCGCTGGCAAACCTATGCGCAAAACCACAGTGTTGGGCTGTTGCAAGAAAACCCGGCTTTTTATCAAGCAGGTTTGAGCGAGGAAGAACAGGCTGTGGTCGGCGGCCTGGCGTTGGGTGTGGTTGCCGCATGAGTGATTTCAATTTACACCCTTGGCGCGAGCGTCGTCGCGCACAACGCATGCGCCACTGGCGCCTGGCTTCACTGTGTGCCTTCAGTTTGACGCTGGCAGCTGTCTGGCATCTGGACCGCCGGTGGGACGACTGGGTGCAGCAACACCAGTCTCAGGTGGCGCAGCGCCAACACACTTTGCAAGCACTCCAGACCGAGTTGCAGCAAGTGCCTGTGTGGCAAAACCGTCAGTCTCAGGTGCAACAAGTGCAAGCTGCGTGGCAAGTCTGGCGTGCGCAGCAATGGCAAGCCTGGCAGTTGTTGCAGCACCTGTTGTCGGTGCCGCCGCGTGGCGTGCAGATAGATCGCTTGGTCTGGCGGGATCAGCAATTGCAGGTCAACGGCTGGACACTCAGCGAAGGGCATTTGCAAGCCTGGTTGTCACGTTTGCAGGCAGGCGGCTTGGCCGCACGTGACGCCCGGCCCAAGCTGGAGGAGCCGCAGTGGATGCAGTCGGACGGCTTGTCGGCCAAACGCCGCCGGTTCAGCTTGCAGTCCAGCACGCCCGCCCCATCCACACCATGAACACTACTGTGCGCTGGCAGACGCCGTGGCCGCAATGGCGCAGTCATTGGCAGTTGATGCACGCCTGGCCGCGGGGAGCACAGTGGTTGTTGTTATCGCTACTGAGCGTGTGCATGACTATCGCAGGCAGTGTGTGGTGGTCGGCTGAAGCGTGGCAGGTCTGGTGGCAGGCCGAGGAGAAATTGCAGCAACTTGATGAAGAAATCTATAGGCACAGACAGCAAGTCAATCAATGGAGAGAACGAATACAGCAGCTTCAGGCATTGCCGCATCCATCCGGCTGGGCAGTGCCCGCCTGGCAAAACTGGCCCCAAACGCCGTCGGATGACAACCAGGTCTTACAGCAATGGCTGGCTTGGGGCCGACAGCACGGTTTGGCTGCTCAAGCCATGCCGTTGACCGGTGAAACCGCTGCTAAATGGAGCGGGACGCTGCCTGCATTGCTGGCTGCTTTGCATGGCGCGCCGCAAGAGTTTCCCTCCATGCGTCTAAGTGCTTGGGACTGGCAAGCGGCGCCAACCCCGTTCTCGACTAACAAGCCGGGTCAAGTAACGGATAGCCTGCAACTCGAGTTGCAATGGACCCGGGCGCGCGATACGCCGTTGCCGCCCCTGCCTGCTCCCGGCAAAAATCCCAAGGAAAAATCCGCTGTATCGGTTGACGCGAAAGCACTCGTGGTGCTGCCCGAACCGGCATTTGCCAAGCTTTACAACCCCTTTGTTGTTAATGCTTTGCGCAGCGGCTTGCCAACTGAAGTAGCCCACAGGCAGTCGCGTGGCTGGCCGGTTTTGCAAACCCAGCCGCTGACGCAAATGCGCTGGGTCGGCAGTTTGTCGCGCCCCGGACAAGGCCAGGGCTTACTGGCTTTCAACGGCTTGGTGTACAGCGTTCAGTTGGGTGATCACATCGGACAGGACTGGGGTGAGGTCACCGGCATCGCCCGCGATCACATGTTGTTGCGCGAATGGCATGCACACACCAATGGCGAGTGGCAAGCGTTGACCAGACGCATACCCGTCGGGGATATGAAATGAACCGCTTCTGGCTGTGGCTTGCTTGTGTTGTGTGTTTTTCCAAAGCCTGGCCGCAAACCGCCACCCCTGCTGTTAAGGCAGAAGAACCGCCGGTGTTTCAAGGCACGCCTATGTCCATGCATTTTCAAAGCATAGATTTGCGCACTGCTTTGCAATTGGTGGCCGAGTTCAGCGGGGTCAACATCATCATGTCTGACAACGTCAGCGGTCAATTGACCATGCGTTTGCAAGATGTGCCTTGGGACCAAGTGCTGCACACCATATTGCAAACACGCGGTTTGGGGCAGCAGCAAACAGGCAACGTGATTTGGGTGGCTCCACAGGCAGAACTGGCTGCACGAGAAAAAGCCAAACTCGAAACACGCCAGGCCATTCAAGTGGTGGAGCCGGTGCAAACACGGGCGTTTGCGCTTAGTTATGCCAAGGCTGCTGAGTTGTTGCCCACTTTGCTACAGCAAGGCAGTGTGACCCCGGGTGCGACGCCGCGCATGCTCAGCCCGCGCGGCAGCGCCATGGCGGATGCCCGCACCAACCAGTTGTTTGTCACCGACATTACCGAGCGCATGCAACAGGTAGCGCAATGGATTGAGCGGGTCGATGTGCCGCAGCGTCAGGTGTTGATCGAGGCGCGCATCGTGGAAGCACTGGATAACTTTGCGTCATCGCTGGGCGTGCGACTGTCCACGCAAGCCGAAGGTTTTAACGTGAATCTGCCCGCAGTGAAAGCGCTGGGCGCGGACCCGGCTTCTGTGGCTTTCACTTTTTTTGATGCCGCGCACAGCCGCCGCTTGGGTGTGGAGTTGTCTGCACTTGAAGCCGAAGGATTGGGGCGGGTGGTGGCCAGCCCGCGTTTGGTCACTGCCAACCAATCCAAGGCATTGATCGAGCAAGGCACCGAATTGCCCTACCAATTAGCCGGGGCGAATGGCAGCACCTCTATCGCTTTTCGCAAAGCCAATTTGCGCCTTGAAGTCACGCCGCACATCACGCCAGACGGCAGCATCACCATGTATTTGGAAGTGTTCAAAGACAGCGTGGGTCAAAACACACCGGCCGGGTTTGCGATTGACACCAAACATGTGATGACGCAGGTGCGGGTGCCCGACGGCGGCACCGTCATGATCGGCGGCATTTACGAAACCA
Organism: Comamonadaceae bacterium; assembly: GCA_947456305.1. Taxonomy (GTDB): domain Bacteria; phylum Pseudomonadota; class Gammaproteobacteria; order Burkholderiales; family Burkholderiaceae_C; genus Limnohabitans. Next base: position 87,422 of record CANGPN010000003.1, read on the forward strand.
ACGACAGCGTCAACCGCGCCGGGGTGCCCGGCTTGCGCGACAACCCTTTGTTCGGCTGGATGTTCGGCAACAGATCGAGCAAGCGCAACAGACAGGAATTGCTGATATTTCTAAGCCCTAAAATGCTTGAGCAAAGTGCCTTCGCACCTTGAGGAAAAATTTATCGTGTTGGCATTGGTGGGCATGCCGGGCAGCGGCAAATCGACAGTCGGTCGGCAATTGGCCCGCAAACTTGGCGTGGGTTTTGTCGACTGCGACCAGGTCATAGAAATGCGCATCGGTTGCTCTATCAAAGACTATTTCGCCAACCAAGGCGAAACCGCATTCAGAGACATAGAAACCCAAGTCATTGATGACATGACACGCACCGCTTGCGGCGTGCTGGCCACTGGCGGCGGCGCGGTTTTGCGCGAAGCCAACCGAGCATTGCTGCGAGAACGCACCCACGTTATTTACCTGCGGGTGCAGCCGGATGAAATTTTTCGCCGCTTGCGTCATGACAGCCAGCGTCCTTTGCTGCAAGTCGACGACCCCAAGCTCAAAATCAAACAACTGTTTGAAGAACGCGATCCGCATTACCAGGCGGCGGCGCATTTCGTCATCGAGACCAGCCGCCCGCGCATTCCCACCATGATCACCATGATCGTCAGCCAACTCGAACTCGCCGGCCTGCTGCCCATAGAAACCGCATCTCCATGACCACACAAACCGTACACATAGATTTGGGCGAGCGCAGTTATGAGATTGCCATCGCCAGCGGCTTGCTTGACAGTGCTGCGGCCTGGCAAGGTTTGCCCAAAGCAGGGGCCGCGCTCATCGTCACCAACGACACAGTCGCACCTTTGTACTTGGCCCATTTGCAGCACAGCTTGGCGACGCATTACCCGGTCATCCATGTGTGCAGCTTGCCTGATGGCGAGAGCTACAAAACCTGGGACAGCTTGAACTTGATATTTGATGAACTGCTGGGCAAAGCCTGCGACCGCAAAACCGTGTTGTTCGCACTCGGTGGCGGTGTGATCGGCGACATCACCGGCTTTGCCGCCGCTTGCTACATGCGCGGCGTGCCTTTTGTGCAAGTGCCCACCACGCTATTGTCGCAAGTCGATTCATCGGTGGGCGGCAAAACCGCCATCAACCACCCCATCGGTAAAAACATGATCGGCGCGTTTTACCAACCCGAGCGTGTGGTGTGTGACTTGGCCACCTTGCAAACCCTGCCGCCGCGCGAACTCAGCGCCGGACTGGCCGAGGTCATCAAATACGGACCGATCGCCGACATGGCGTTTCTCGATTGGATAGAACAGCATGTGCATGAACTGCTGGCGCGCGACCCGCAAGCGCTGGCGTATGCGGTCAAACGCAGTTGCGAAATCAAAGCCTGGGTGGTCGGCCAGGATGAACGTGAAAGCGGCATACGCGCGATTCTCAATTTCGGCCACACCTTTGGTCATGCTATTGAAGCCGGTTTGGGTTTTGGTGTTTGGTTGCATGGCGAAGCAGTGGGTTGCGGCATGGTGATGGCCGCGCATTTGTCGCAGCGTTTGGGTTTGGTGGACATGTCGTTTGTCGATCGACTCACCGCTTTGATCGCCAAAGCCGGATTGCCCGTCACCGGCCCCGATCTGGGCGCAGACGTTTATTTGCATCACATGCGTGTCGACAAAAAAGCCGAGGCGGGTGACATACGTTTTGTGTTGATAGACCCGCCCGGCAAAGCTGTGGTGCGTGGCGCACCCGATGCGCTGGTCGCCGAGGTGGTGCAAGCCTGCTGCCGCGCATGAGCGCTTTGTTTGGTGAGCCGGTTGCCACTGCCGCTACAGGTTTGGCAGCCTACGCCTGCCATCCACACGCAAGTCGCGGCAGACGTTTTGCAGAACCTGAAGCTCCTACGCGCAATCTGTTTCAACGTGACCGCGACCGCATCGTGCATTCCACCGCGTTTCGCCGACTCGTTTACAAAACCCAAGTGTTCCTCAACCACGAAGGCGATTTGTTTCGCACACGTTTAACGCATTCGCTGGAAGTGGCGCAACTCGGTCGCTCACTCGCGCGGGCTTTGGGTTTGCATGAAGATTTGGTTGAAGCCATTGCATTGGCGCACGACCTGGGTCACACACCGTTTGGTCACGCCGGACAAGATGCGTTGAACGAATGCATGTCTCCCTATGGCGGTTTTGAGCACAACCTGCAAAGCCTGCGCGTAGTGGATTCGCTGGAAGAGCGCTACCCGCAGTTTGACGGTTTGAATTTGTGCTTTGAAACCCGCGAAGGCATATTGAAACACTGCTCTCAGCGCAATGCGCAAATGCTGGAGGAGGCCGAGCCCGGCGGCGTGGGTGCGCGGTTTTTGCAACGCCAGCAACCGTCGCTGGAAGCGCAGTTGTGCAACCTCGCCGACGAGATGGCCTACAACGCGCACGACATAGACGACGGTGTGCGCTCCGGCCTGATCACGCTAGAGCAATTGCAAGAAGTGGTGTTGTTCAACACCTACCGTTTGCGTGTGCAAGATGAATTTCCCAAACTCTCCGGCAGACGATTGCTGTATGAAACCATACGCCGCATGCTCAGCGATCAGGTGTATGACGTGATGGACAGCACACGTGCTTTATTGCAAGAGCATGCGCCTGCTTGCGTGGACGATGTGCGCCGCTCGCCGCCCTTGGTGCGATTTAGCCCCGGCATGCGTGCGGCCAGCACCGAGCTCAAACATTTTTTGCTGCACAGCTTGTACAGACATCCACAGGTGTTGCAAACCACCGATTGGGCACGCCAAGTGGTGAGCGAATTGTTCAACGCTTATATGAACAAACCGCAAGACATGCCCGAGCGCCATGCCAAGCGCAGCAACCTGCCGCGTGCTGTCTCCGACTACATCGCTGGCATGACCGATAGGTTTGCCACCAAAGAGCACGCGCGTTTGACAGCGTGAACCGCTGAATGCATACACACCGTTTTGGCATACACCCTTCATGGGTCATTGTGTGGGCCGGTGTGTGCGCTGCCTTGCATGTGGGCAAGTTGTCGCCTGCTTTGCCCGTGTTGCAAGACGCGTTGCACATCAGTTTGGTGCAAGCAGGGTTTTTGTTGTCTGCCGTGCAAATCGCTGGCATGACACTGGGCCTGGCCGTTGGTTTGAGTGCCGATGGTTTGGGCTTGCGCCGCAGCATGTTGAGTGGCTTGGCCGTGTTGTCATTCGCCAGTTTGTGCGGCGGGTTTGCAAATGATGCCAGTAGCTTGCTGGCCTTGCGTGCGCTTGAAGGACTGGGTTTTTTACTCGTCGTCATGCCCGCGCCTGCACTCATTCGCCGCACGGTGGATTCGTCACAACTCAGCGGCCGCATGGGCTGGTGGGGCACTTACATGCCGACCGGCAACGCCATGGCTTTGCTCTGCGGCCCGTGGGTGATCGCGGGTTTGAATTGGCAAGCCTGGTGGTGGTTGCTTGGTGTTGTTTCTGCAATCGCATTCTTGGTTGTGTGGTGGTGCGTGCCGAATGTGGCGGCAACTGCGGTGTCTTCACACAGCCATACTTGGCAACAACGTTTAACACTGACCTTGCGAAGCCCCGGCCCGTGGTTGGTCGCATTCACTTTTGCTGCGTATTCATCCCAGTGGTTGGCGGTGATTGGTTTTTTACCTTCTGTTTACGCGCAACTCGGTGTGAGCGCAGGCAAGGGCGGCGTGTTGTCAGCTTGCGTTGCGCTGGCCAATGTCAGTGGAAACATCATGGCCGGGCGTTTGTTGCAACGTGCTTGGGCGGCAGAGCGATTGTTGTTCATAGGGTTTGTTGGCATGACACTGGGCGCGGTCGGCGCGTATGCAGAATGGCAAGGCGCTGGTTTGCCAACTGCATTGCGCTTTGTGTGCGTGCTGATGTTTTCAGCCATAGGCGGACTGATTCCCGCCACTTTGTTTTCATGCGCGTTGCGCTTGGCACCGAACGAAGCTACCGTCTCCACCACCGTCGGCCACATGCAGCAATGGTCTGCGCTGGGTCAGTTTGCAGGCCCGCCGCTCGTGGCCTGGGTGGCGGTCATGGCAGGTGGTTGGCAACTCACCTGGGGCGTGACTGCGGTGCTGAGCGCCGCCGGTATGGTGTTGGCGTATTTCATTGGACAAGCGGTGACCATTAAGAAAGTTTGATATGAATAGCGATGAAGAGCGCGATGTGATTCAAGCCACGCAACATTGGCTGGACAAAGCGGTGATAGGCCTGAACCTGTGCCCGTTTGCCAAAGCCGTGGTGGCCAAACAGCAAGTGCGCATGGTGGTGTGCATGGACAGCGAGCCCGAGCAAGTGTTGCAGATGCTGCAACAAGAAATGCAGTTGTTGATAGACACCGATGCCGCAGTCATAGACACCACGCTGTTGATTGCGCCCAATCTGTTGCCGGATTTTTTAGACTTCAACGAGTTTTTGTTTGACTGCGATTCGGTGTTGGCCTCGATGGAATTAGAGGGCGTGCTGCAAATCGCCGACTTTCACCCGCGCTACCAATTTGCGGGCACACAAACGGACGATATCAGCAACTTCACCAATCGCGCGCCATTTCCCACGTTGCATTTACTGCGCGAAGAAAGTATGGATAAGGCCGTGGCTGCGTTCCCGGATGCGTCGCTGATTTATGAAAGGAATGTGGAGGTGCTGGAGGCGTTGGGGAGAGAGGGGTGGGAGGCTTTGGGGTTAGCAAACTAAGAGTCCATCTGACGAAGTCACAGCCTCCCTCTTTGATAGGCACAATCTCCCCATGCCCAAATCCAAACATACCGCCCCTAAGGTCCAAACGCCAAGCGATCAACTCAACCTGCGCCCCGGCCAGTCCATCGACTTGCTGAAAGAACTGCACATACTCACGCGCGACGGCAAGCTCAACCAAGACTCACGCCGCAAACTCAAACAGGTTAACCACCTGTTTCAGTTCATCGAAAAAATCCTCAAAGAATTACCTGCCGCTGATGCAGGCCCCACGTTGGCCGACCATGGCGCGGGCAAGTCTTATTTGGGATTCATCATTTACGACTTGTTTTTCAAAAGCCTAGGCCAAGGCCATATTTACGGCATTGAAACCCGCAGCGAATTGGTGGACTCGTCCGCTGCTTTAGCCAAGCGTTTGGGCTTTGAGCGCATGCAGTTTCTCAACACCAGCGTGGCCGAGTCTGTACAAAGTGACGCCATGCCCGCGCAGATCGATGTGGTCACCGCGCTGCATGCGTGTGACACCGCCACCGACGACGCCATCGCTTTCGGTTTGCAAAAGCAGGCGAAGTACATGGTGTTGGTGCCGTGTTGTCAGGCGGAATTGGCGCGTGTGTTGAACAAAAACAAAGCGCTGAATTTGCAGCGCACGCCGCTGGCCGAGTTGTGGCGGCATCCGCTGCACACGCGCGAAGTCGGCAGTCAATTAACCAACGTATTGCGCTGTTTGTATTTAGAGGCGAACGGTTACCAAGTGACGGTGACCGAGTTGGTCGGCTGGGAACACAGCATGAAAAACGAACTGATACTGGCGAAATTCACCGGGCAACGCAAGCAGGCGTCGGCGGATAGATTGCAGGCGTTGTTAAAGGAATTTGGTTTGGAAGAAATGGGAAATTGGGGTCAAGTCCCGAAATTGGGGTCAGGTTCCAATTAATTCTGCGAATTAATTGGAACCTGACCCCAATTTCCCATTTCCCAAGTCCCTAACTTAACCTCATCAACTCCGGCATCACGTTTTGCCAAACAGGGTCGCTGATCAGCGGGAAATCCCCGGCCAATGCCGCCTGGCACATGCGCTGCAAAGTTTCCGCGTGTGGCAACACGGTACCCGCAAATCTGGCCTGGCCTTGGGCATCGGCGATTAACAGGGTTGGAAAATTTTCGATATCGAGATCGCCCAGCAAATCATCATGGCTCTCGATATCCACCCACACAAACCGTACGTCAGGCCATTGCGCTGCCAATTGATCGAAGATGGGTTGGTATTCACGACAGGTTCCGCACCATTGCGCGCACAGGCAAAACACATGCATGGCATGCCCTGGTGCGGGCGGGGATAACACTGACTTGTTCATGTTTCGCATGATAACGGTGCACTCTTCACAAACCGCAGGCCGCGGCTCGCATTACCATCCCCGCATGGCCCGACTGCCCAGACTCACGCTTACCGGTTATCCGCACCATGTGATATTGCGTGGCAACAACCGTCAATCAATTTTCAAAGACAACAGCGACAGGCAAACCTTGCTGGCGCTGTTGGTCGGGTTTTGTCAAAAGCATTTGGTGGATTTGCATGCCTTTGTGTTGATGGACAACCATTTGCATTTGCTGCTGACCCCGCAAGCCGACAAGGCTTTGTCCAAAATGATGCAGGACCTGGGCCGCGACTATGTCCGCTATTTCAATCAGCGCCACACCCGCACCGGCACCTTGTGGGAAGGGCGGTTTCGCAGTTCGCTGATACAAACCGACAGGTATTTTTTGGCTTGCATGGCCTATATCGATTTGAACCCGGTGCGCGCTGGCATGGTGGCGCAGCCGCTGGACCACCCGTGGTCCAGCCACGCGCATTACGTGGGCGCGCGTCTGGACAACTGGCTGGTGGCGCACGATGTGTACTGGGCGCTGGGCAATACGCCGTTCGCCAGAGAAAAAGCGTATGCGGAATTGGTTCAAGCTGGCATTGAAGAAAGCAAGAAGCACGCGCTCACATCATCGGTGCTCGGTGGCTGGGCACTGGGCGAAGATGACTTTATGCAAAACCTGCAACCCATGGCCAAACGGCGGGTCAGCAAGAGCAAAGCCGGGAGGCCGTTCAAGCCAGACTGAAGATTTGATCTGTCCCCAATTAAATACCTGAATTAATTAATCAACAATTAATTGGAACCTGACCCCAATTAATTTGTTTGGTAAACCCTAATCTGTGGACTATGCTTACGCCCCTTGCACGATTTACACAGAGGATGGCGAAATGCAGCACGCGTTTACCGAGGGTTTGTACCAGTCCAACCAAGAGCATGACGCTTGCGGCGTGGGTTTTGTCGCACACATCAAAGGCCAGAAAAGCCATGACATCGTGGCGCAGGCTTTGAAGATTTTGGAAAACCTGGACCACCGTGGCGCGGTCGGCGCAGACAAATTAATGGGTGACGGTGCCGGTATCCTGATTCAATTGCCCGACGCGCTTTACCGCGAAGACATGGCCCAACAAGGTGTGAACTTGCCGGCCTTTGGTGAATACGGTGTCGGCATGGTGTTTCTGCCCAAAGAAAGCGCATCGCGTTTGGCCTGTGAACAAGAACTCGAGCGCGCCATCCGCGCCGAGGGCCAAGTGTTGTTAGGCTGGCGCGACGTGCCGGTGAACAAAGACATGCCCATGTCACCCACGGTGCGCGCCAAAGAGCCGCTGATCCGCCAAGTGTTCATCGGCCGCGGCAACGATGTCATCGTGCAAGACGCGCTGGAGCGCAAGCTCTATGTCATTCGCAAAACCGCCAGCGCTGCCATCTCTCATTTGAACCTCAAGCACGGCAAAGAATATTACGTGCCCAGCATGTCCAGCCGCACGGTCATTTACAAAGGTTTGTTGCTCGCCGACCAAGTCGGTACCTATTTCAAAGATTTGCAAGATGCGCGTTGCGTGTCTGCATTGGGTTTGGTGCACCAGCGCTTCTCTACCAACACTTTCCCCGAGTGGCCGCTGGCTCACCCTTACCGCTATGTGGCGCACAACGGCGAGATCAACACGGTCAAAGGCAATTACAACTGGATGAAAGCACGCGAAGGCGTCATGTCTTCAGCAGTGCTCGGCGCAGATCTGAAAAAGCTTTACCCCATCAGTTTTGCTGACCAATCCGACACCGCCACGTTTGACAACTGCCTTGAGTTGCTCACCATGGCCGGTTACCCGATCAGCCAAGCCATGATGATGATGATCCCCGAGCCTTGGGAAAACCACAGCCACATGGACCCGCGTCGCCGTGCGTTTTACGAATACCACGCCGCCATGATGGAACCTTGGGACGGCCCGGCCTCCATCGTGTTCACCGACGGCAGACAAATCGGCGCGACCTTGGATCGCAACGGTTTGCGTCCTTCGCGTTATTGCATCACCGATGACGACCTGGTCATCATGGGTTCCGAGTCCGGCGTGTTGCCCGTGCCCGAGAGCAAGATCATTCGCAAATGGCGTTTGCAGCCCGGCAAGATGTTCTTGATCGACTTGGAACAAGGCCGCATGATCAACGACGAAGAGTTGAAATCCGGTCTGGCCAACAGCAAGCCTTACAAACAATGGATTGAAAACTTGCGCATCCGTTTAGATGATGTGGAAGAACATCCGGTCGGCACACCCGAGCACACCGATTTGTCTTTGTTGGACCGCCAACAAGCCTTTGGTTACACCCAGGAAGATTTCAAATTCCTGATGGCGCCCATGGCCGCCAACGGCGAAGAAGCACTGGGCTCTATGGGCAACGACAGTCCTTTGGCTGTGTTGTCCAACAAAAACAAATCGCTTTACAACTACTTCAAGCAGTTGTTTGCGCAAGTGACCAATCCGCCCATCGACCCGATACGCGAAGCCATCGTCATGTCGCTGGTGTCATTCATCGGCCCCAAACCCAATCTGCTCGATATCAACCAGGTGAATCCTCCCATGCGCTTGGAAGTCAGCCAACCGGTGCTGGACTTCCAGGACATGGCCAAGCTGCGCCATATCGAAAGCATGACCAACGGCAAATTCAAAAGCGCCACCTTGGACATCACTTACCCCTTGAACTGGGGCCATGAAGGTGTGGAAGCCAAGCTGGCTTCTCTGTGTGCACAAGCGGTCGACCAAATCAAAGGCGGTCACAACATTCTCATCATCAGTGACAAAGCCTTGAATGCCACGCAAGTGGCGATTCCCGCGCTGCTGGCCTTGTCCGCCATTCACCAGCATTTGGTGAAAGAAGGTTTGCGCACCAGTGCAGGCTTGGTGGTGGAAACCGGCAGTGCGCGTGAAGTGCATCACTTTGCGGTGTTGGCCGGTTACGGTGCTGAAGCTGTTCATCCTTATTTGGCAATGGAATCTCTGGCCAGCATGCATGCGCAGTTGCCCGGTGATTTGTCTGCTGACAAAGCGATTTACAACTACGTCAAAGCCATTGGCAAAGGCCTGTCAAAAATCATGTCCAAGATGGGCGTGTCCACCTACATGTCATATTGCGGCGCTCAGTTGTTTGAAGCCATCGGTGTCAACAGCGAAACGATTGACAAATACTTCACCGGTACACCCAGCCGTGTGCAAGGCATTGGTATTTTTGACATCGCTGAAGAAGCGATTCGCATGCACACCAGTGCGTTCAGCAACGACCCCGTATTGGCCACCATGCTCGACACCGGCGGCGAATACGCTTGGCGCACCCGTGGCGAAGACCACATGTGGACACCCGACGCGATTGCGAAATTGCAGCACAGTGCACGCGCCAACAACTGGTCTACCTACAAAGAGTACGCGCAAATCATCAACGACCAAAGCCGCCGCCACATGACGCTGCGCGGATTGTTCGAATTCAAAATCGATCCGGCCAAAGCCATACCTATCGAGCAAGTTGAACCCGCATCAGAAATCGTCAAACGTTTCGCCACCGGTGCCATGTCACTGGGCTCCATCAGCACCGAAGCGCACGCCACCTTGGCCGTGGCCATGAACCGCATCGGCGGCAAAAGCAACACCGGCGAAGGCGGTGAAGACCCGGCGCGTTACCGAAACGAACTCAAAGGCATTGCTATCAAACAAGGCGAGTCGTTGAAAAGCGTGATCGGCGACAAGCAAGTTGAAGTCGACATGCCTTTGCTGGCCGGTGATTCACTGCGCTCGAAAATCAAGCAGGTCGCTTCCGGGCGTTTCGGTGTCACCGCTGAATACCTGTCAAGCGCAGACCAGATTCAAATCAAAATGGCGCAAGGTGCCAAGCCGGGTGAGGGCGGTCAACTGCCCGGCGGCAAAGTGTCTGAGTACATCGGTTTTTTGCGTTACTCGGTGCCTGGTGTCGGCCTCATTTCTCCACCGCCGCACCACGACATTTATTCCATCGAAGACTTGGCTCAACTCATTCACGATTTGAAAAACGTGGCACCGCATGCGGATGTCAGCGTCAAGCTCGTGTCTGAAGTCGGCGTGGGAACGATTGCCGCAGGCGTGGCCAAGTGCAAGGCAGACCACGTGGTCATCGCCGGACATGACGGCGGCACCGGTGCTTCACCTTGGTCGTCCATCAAACACGCAGGCAGTCCTTGGGAAATCGGTTTGGCCGAAACCCAGCAGACCTTGGTGTTGAATGGTTTGCGCGGACGCATACGCGTGCAAACCGACGGCCAGATGAAAACCGGTCGCGATGTCGCCATTGGTGCTTTGCTGGGTGCGGATGAATTCGGTTTTGCCACCGCACCGCTGGTGGTGGAAGGCTGCATCATGATGCGCAAATGCCACCTCAACACTTGCCCGGTGGGCGTGGCCACGCAAGACCCGGTGTTGCGCAAAAAATTCTCCGGCAAGCCCGAGCATGTGGTGAATTACTTCTTCTTTATCGCTGAAGAAGTGCGTCACATCATGGCGCAACTCGGCATCGCCAAATTCGACGACATGATTGGCCGTGCCGATTTGCTAGACATGAAAAAAGGCGTGGAGCATTGGAAAGCCAAAGGCTTGGACTTCGGCCGTTTGTTGGCCATGCCTCAAATGCCGCAAGGCACACCGCTGTTCCATGTGGCCACACAAGAACATGGCTTGGACAAAGCGCTGGACAAAGTGCTGATCGAGAAAAGCCGCGCCGCCATCGACAAAGGCGAAAAAGTGCAGTTCATGGAAGTCGCGCGCAACGTCAACCGCTCGGTTGGAGCCATGTTGTCCGGTGCACTCACCAAGGTCCGCCCCGAAGGTTTGCCAGACGACACGTTGCGTATCCAGCTTGAAGGCACCGGCGGCCAATCTTTTGGCGCGTTTCTGGCCAAAGGCATCACGCTTTATTTAATAGGCGACGCCAACGACTACACCGGCAAAGGTTTGTCCGGTGGCCGCGTGGTGGTGCGCCCCAGCATCGATTTCCGGGGCGAAGCCACCAGCAACACCATCGTCGGCAACACCGTGTTGTACGGCGCGACCAGCGGCGAAGCGTTTTTCAGCGGCGTGGCCGGTGAACGTTTTGCGGTGCGTTTGTCCGGTGCCACTGCGGTGGTGGAAGGCACCGGCGACCACGGTTGCGAATACATGACTGGCGGCACGGTGGCTGTGCTGGGCAACACCGGTCGCAATTTCGCGGCTGGCATGAGCGGCGGCATCGCCTATGTGTATGACGAAGACGGTTTGTTTGCCGAGCGTTGCAACACCGCCATGGTCAGCATGGACAAAGTGCTGAGCGACAAAGAGCAAACCGACAATCTGCCCAAGGCGTTGTGGCACCGTGGTCAAACCGATGAAGCGCAGTTGAAGAAACTGCTGGAAGACCACCACCGCTGGACCGGCTCTAAATGTGCCCGTGCGTTGTTGGACAACTGGAGCGAAGCCCGCGCCAAGTTTGTCAAAGTGTTCCCCAACGAATACAAACGCGCACTCGGCGACATGGCTGCAGCGGATGCCAAACCGGCCGCCGCCAAAGCCAAAAAAGCGGTCGTCAAGTCTTGATGCATGAAACTGGTTTTTTCATCACATGCGTTAAAGCGCATGTTTCAGCGAGGAATCAGCACGGAATCAGTACGTGCTGTACTGGAAAATGCCCAGGTTGTTGCAGAGTATGCGGATGACAAGCCTTATGCAAGCGCCTTGTATTTCGCTTTGGTTGAGCAAAAGCCGCTGCACGTTTTGGCGGCAAAAACAAGTGATGGTGAAACAATCATCATCACGGTTTACCAGCCTGATGCTGCACTGTGGACACCGGATTTTTTGAGGAGAAAGCCATGAAGTGTGTGATTTGTAAACACGGGGAAACCGAGTTGTCTACTACCACCATGACGCTTGAACGCGGGGGTGCCGTAGTGGCTTTCAAAGAAGTGCCAGCGCAGGTCTGTACCAATTGCGGTGAGGCTTATGTGGATGAAGCGATCGGTGCGAAATTGCTGGGAATGGCAGAGCAATCGGTGCGTGATGGTGTCGAGATTGGCGTGCGCAAATACGCACCCGTTTAAATACAGATTAAGAACAGGATAAGGTCATGGGAAAAATCACCGGCTTCATGGAATTTGAGCGCGTCGAAGAGGGCTACAAGCCCGTGCCCGAGCGGCTCAAACATTACAAAGAATTTGTCATCGGCTTGAGCCCCGAGCAGGCGAAAACGCAAAGCGCGCGTTGCATGGATTGCGGCACACCGTTTTGCAACAGCGGTTGCCCGGTGAACAACATCATTCCCGATTTCAACGACTTGGTGTTCAACAACGACTGGCAAAACGCCTTGACCGTTTTGCACAGCACCAACAATTTCCCTGAGTTCACCGGCCGCATTTGCCCCGCACCTTGCGAAGCCGCTTGCACCTTGAATGTGAACGATGACGCGGTCGGCATCAAATCCATCGAGCACGCCATCATTGACCGGGGTTGGGCCGAAGGCTGGGTCAAGCCCTTGCCGCCGTCGAAGAAGACTGGCAAAAAAGTGGCCGTGGTCGGCTCCGGTCCTGCCGGCATGGCCGCAGCACAGCAACTCGCGCGCGCCGGTCATGCAGTCACCGTGTATGAAAAGAACGACCGTGTCGGCGGTTTGCTGCGTTACGGCATACCCGACTTCAAAATGGAAAAAACCCATATCGACCGCCGTGTGGAGCAAATGCAAGCCGAAGGCGTGGTCTTCAAAACCGGGGTGATGGTCGGTGCCTGGCCCAAAGACAGCAAGGTCACCAACTGGGCCAAAGAAACAGTCACCGCCGAGCAATTGAAAAAAGAATTTGACGCGGTGTTGTTGACCGGCGGCTCCGAGCAATCGCGCGACTTGCCGGTGCCCGGGCGCGATTTGGACGGCGTGCATTTCGCCATGGAGTTTTTGCCACAGCAAAACAAAGTGAATGCAGGCGACAGCTTCAAAGGCCAATTGCGCGCAGACGGTAAACACGTCATCGTCATCGGCGGCGGCGACACCGGTTCTGATTGCGTGGGCACCAGCACCCGCCACGGTGCTGTCAGCGTGGAGCAGTTTGAAGTCATGCCCATGCCGCCCGAGCACGAAGACAAACCATTGGTCTGGCCCTATTGGCCGCTGAAAATGCGCACCAGTTCCAGCCACGACGAAGGCACTGAAAAAGGTGTGCTCAAGCGAGAGTTCGCAATTTCCACCAAAGAGTTCATCGGTGAAAAGGGCAAGCTCACCGGTTTGAAAACCGTGCATGTGGAAATGAAAGACGGCAAACTCACCGAAGTGCCAGGCACCGAGCAAATTCACAAAGCCGATCTGGTGTTGCTGGCCATGGGCTTTGTCAATCCGGTAGCCACCGTGTTGGACGCTTTCGGTGTCGACAAAGACGCGCGCGGCAATGCCAAAGCCCACACCGAAGAAGGCAGCGGCTACATCACCAATGTGCCCAAAGTGTTTGCTGCAGGTGACATGCGCCGTGGTCAGTCACTGGTGGTCTGGGCAATCCGTGAAGGCCGACAAGCTGCCCGCACCATTGACCAGTTTTTGATGGGTGACAGCGAATTGCCGCGCTAACCCCAGCAAGGCTTTCGCTGGAATGCATGCCGGGGATCGTACAGCCGGGTGTCAGAGCAGACATAGAATGCCTTTACAGGTGTGAGTTCACATCGAGGTGATTTTTTAATGAGTCTTGAAAATGCCCCGCTGGTCGTTCTGAAAGATATCCATTTCGGTTATGGCGAACGGGCTGTGCTTGAAGGTGTCAGCCTGCAAGTGCCGCGCGGCAAAGTCACTGCACTTATGGGGGCTTCCGGCGGCGGTAAGACCACAGTGTTGCGTTTGATTGGCGGCCAATACAAAGCACAATCGGGTTCTTTGAAGTTTGATGGCGAAGAAGTGTCCGCGCTGGACCGCAGCGGTTTGTACCGGGCGCGTCGCCGCATGGGCATGTTGTTCCAGTTTGGCGCTTTATTCACCGACATGAGCGTGTTTGACAACGTCGCTTTCCCTTTGCTCGAACACACCACACTGCCACCGGACATGGTGCGCGATATTGTGTTGATGAAATTGCAAGCCGTGGGTTTGCGCGGCGCACGTGATTTATTTCCTTCTCAGATTTCCGGCGGAATGGCCAGACGTGTGGCTTTGGCGCGCGCCATGGTCTTGGACCCCGAATTGATGATGTACGACGAGCCGTTCGCGGGTCTTGACCCGATTTCGCTCGGAACTGCCGCCCGATTGATACGCCAGTTGAACGACACCCTGGCGCTGACCAGCATCATCGTGTCCCACGATTTGGAAGAAACCTTTCGCATCGCTGATCAGGTCATTATTTTGGCTAATGGACGCATCGTGGCCCAAGGCACGCCGCAAGAAGTTCAGCACAGCACCGACCCGCTGGTGCATCAGTTTGTTAGCGCCGCGCCCGATGGTCCGGTCAGATTCCATTACCCTGCAACCGATGCGGCCACGGACTTTGGTGTGCAGGGAGCGTGCTCATGAGAGATTTTGTTGGCGGCGTCGGCGCCTGGACGCGTGAGCGTGTCGCTGATATCGGCCAAGCCACGGTATTGTTTGTGCGCCTAGTGCTGCTTGCCCCGGCGTGTCTGCGCCGCTTCGGCTTGGTGCGTGACCACATGCACTTCTTGGGCAATTATTCGTTGGCCATCATTTCTATCTCCGGTTTGTTCGTAGGTTTTGTGTTGGCTTTGCAGGGTTACAACACCTTGCAGCGTTTCGGCTCTGCATCTGCTTTGGGTTTGTTGGTAGCACTCAGTCTGGTGCGCGAACTCGGGCCGGTGGTGTCTGCCTTGTTGTTCACCGGACGTGCAGGCACTTCGTTGACAGCGGAGATCGGTTTGATGAAGGCGGGCGAGCAACTCAGCGCCATGGAAATGATGGCCATTGACCCGGTGCGCCGCATCTTGGCGCCGCGTTTTTGGGCCGGTGTGCTGGTCATGCCGATACTCGGTGCGATCTTCAGCGCGGTCGGCATTTTGGGCGGCTGGCTGGTCGGTGTGGTGATGATCGGTGTAGATGCCGGTTCGTTTTGGGGTCAAATGCAAGACGGTGTCGATGTCTGGAGAGATGTCGGCAACGGCTTTATCAAAACCGTGGTGTTCGGATTCACCGTCAGTTTCATTGCTTTGCGGCAAGGCTATGAGGCACAAGCCACCCCTGAAGGCGTAGCCCGTGCGACCACCCGTACCGTGGTCATGGCTTCGTTGTCGGTGCTGGCGCTGGATTTTGTGTTGACCGCATTGATGTTCTCGCTTTGAAAAAGGATTCATGAAAATGCAACGTTCGAATACCGATGTCTGGGTAGGTTTGCTGGTGCTGCTGGGTGCGGCAGCGCTGTTGTTTCTGGCCATGCAATCGGCTAATTTGCTATCCATCAGTTGGCAAAAAACCTATTCTGTTTACGCTTACTTTGACAATATCGGCGGCTTGAAAAAACAGGCGGCCATTAAAAGCGCAGGCGTGGTGGTCGGGCGGGTGCAGGACATACGCTTTGACGACAAGAATTACCAGGCTAAGGTCGAGTTGGCTTTGGACGTCCAATACCAATTCCCCAAAGACAGTTCGCTGAAAATCCTCACCAGCGGCCTGCTAGGCGAACAATACATAGGCATTGAAGCAGGATCGGATATGGCTAATCTGGCCGCTGGCGACAAGCTGCAGTCCACCCAATCCGCGGTGGTGTTGGAAAATCTGATCAGCCGCTTTCTCTATAACAAGGCGGCCGACGGCCCGAGCACTTCGGGCAGCAAGTGACGTTTGCATTGACAAAGACCCGTGACAACCGGAGCTGTTTAGCGCTGCTGACTGCGGCATTGCTGGTTGGTTGCGCTGCTGATCCCGCTGCCAATCCGCAAGACCCTTATGAATCCACCAACCGGCGCATCAACAACTTCAATGAACAAGTCGATGCCAAGCTGGTGCGTCCGGTAGCGGTGAGTTACCAAAACAATGTCCCCGAGCCTGTGCAAACCGGTGTGGGCAATTTTTTTGGTAATTTGAAAGACATCTGGTCCACTGTGAATAACGCTTTGCAGGCCAAACCCATGGATACCGCTGAAACCGGTTTGCGGGTCGCTGTCAACACGGTGTTTGGTATTTATGGCTTGTTTGACGTTGCCACTTGGGCCGGTTTGCAGCGACGCAGCGCCGACTTCGGCCAGACCCTGGGCGTGTGGGGCGTGCCCTCCGGCCCTTACCTGGTGCTGCCTTTACTCGGCCCGTCGACCGCGCGGGACACCGTGGGTTGGACCTTTGACAATTACTACAACTTATGGAACGGGGTAGACCCTATAGGTTTGCGCTACAGCGGCACTGCCTTGCGGGTGGTGGACATACGCGCCGGATACCTGAGCATGGACACCAGTTTGAACGAAGTAGCGCTGGACAAATACAGTTTCGTGCGTGACGCTTATTTGCAGCGGCGTAACCCTAAGGGCTGGCGGCGTAATCTGCCGGTTGACATGCAGGAAAACGACGGTTCTGACGGTTCTGACGGCGATGGCTCTATCCCTGCCGATGAACCGGTGGCCGCTGACACAGCCTCGCCGGGGGATAAGCCTTCGATTATTCAGGGACCGCCTGTGACTTATGAGCGCGCTAAACCCCAAGACAGCAGCCATACTGACAAACCGCAAAATAGCGAATAATAGGAATCGTTTCTTAATTTCACCGGTGGCCATTCCATGACATCACGCCAGATACCTCGTCGAGTTTTTTCAATTACTTTGCTCACCGGTCTGTTGCTGTGTCTAGGCGCAGCCCCAGTGATAGCTGCTGAACAGGCTCCGGACCAGTTCATTCAAGCCATGTCCAATGAAATTCTGGACATGGTGCGCAAAGACCCCGCGCTCAAGGCAGGGGATTTGCAAAAAATCGGTGTGCTGGTCGATACCAAACTGTTGACCCATGTGAATTTCCAGCGCATGACCGCTGCTGCTGTCGGTCCGGCCTGGCGCCAAGCCAGCCCTGAGCAGCAAAAGCGTTTGCAGGAAGAATTCAAAATGCTGTTAATGCGCAGTTACTCCGGCGCTTTGTCTCAAGTCAAAGACAATTACAGCATTGCCGTCAAGCCTTTGCGCGGCGCGGTGACTGAAAATGAAGTCGTGGTGCGTACCGAAATCCGAGGCGGTTCCGAGCCGGTATCGCTAGACTACAGGCTGGAAAAAAGTGCGGACTCAGACTCAGGCTGGCGGATTTACAACTTCAATATCCTGGGTATTTGGTTGGTGGACAATTACCGCACCCAGTTTTCACAGGAAATCAATGCCAAAGGCGTTGACGGTTTGATCGCCACGCTGAGTGAGCGCAACAAATCCAATAACCGCAAATGACACAAACCGCCGACATGGTCCTGCCGGCTGTGCTTACCCAGGCGCAGGCAAGGTCAGTAGCCATAAAGCTCGAACGCGCTATCGACACCCGTGCCACAGGTTTTGTACTGGATGCCAGCGCCTTGCAGCAATTTGATTCTTCAGCACTGTCGGTGCTTCTCACGGGTTTGCGTGCCGCGGCAGCCAAAGGCATACATTTGCAATTACGCGGTTTGCCCGCCAGGGCTCAGCAACTCGCTCAGGTCTATGGTTTGGCTGACTTACTGCAAGTCTCTGCTGACACCTCATCGACTTCCTGAAACCCTTTAGCGGCAGGCAGTATTGCAAGCCTTAGAATAGTCAGCTTGCCATGGCTGCTATCTCCTTCCAATCTGTCTCCAAAACATTCACCAATGCCCGTGGCACGTTCACCGCATTGGATCAGGTGTCTTTCGATATCCAGGCCGGTGAATTTTTCGGTCTGCTCGGCCCCAATGGCGCCGGTAAAACCACCCTCATTAGCATATTGGCCGGCTTATTAAAGTCCAGCAGCGGCAGCATCAAAGTGCAGGATTTGGACGTGCAAACCCAATCGCAGCAAGTACGCAAACTGTTGGGTGTGGTGCCGCAAGAACTGGTGTTTGATCCGTTTTTCACCGTGCGCGAAGCTTTGACCTTCCAATCCGGTTATTTCGGTGTTTCTGGTAACGATGCATGGATCGATGAGTTGTTGGACAACCTGGGTCTCGCCGACAAAGCCAACCACAATATGCGCCAACTCTCCGGCGGCATGAAGCGGCGTGTGTTAGTGGCACAAGCACTGGTGCACAAACCACCGGTCATCGTGCTCGATGAGCCTACCGCCGGTGTGGATGTGGAATTGCGCCAAACCCTGTGGCAATTCATCGCCCGTTTGAACCGCGAAGGCCATACCGTGTTGCTGACCACGCATTACCTTGAAGAAGCAGAAGCCCTGTGCTCGCGCATCGCCATGTTGAAGCTGGGCAAGGTGGTGGCTTTGGACAACACCAGCACCTTGCTAAAAAATGCGTCCAGCAATGTGCTGCGTTTCAAACTCGATGCGCAGCTGCCGCCCGAGCTAGCCGCTCAAGCGCGGGTCACCGGTCGCATCGTGCAATTCCCGGCGAATGACGCGACGCAAATCGAACATTATTTGGCGGCGGTGCGCAGTGCCGGACTGGTTGCCGAAGACGTGGAAATACGCAAAGCCGATTTGGAAGATGTGTTTTTGGATGTCATGGGAGCCCACGCATGACCGGCTGGCGCGCCCTGTTTTACAAAGAAGTGCTGCGCTTTTGGAAAGTCAGCGCACAAACCATTGCAGCACCTGTGTTGACAGCGCTGCTGTACATGTTGATCTTCGGCCACTTGCTCGAAGGCAAAGTCACGGTGTATGACAGCGTAGGCTACACCTCGTTTTTGGTGCCGGGGCTGGTGATGATGAGCGTGTTGCAAAACGCGTTCGCCAACAGTTCATCCTCCATGGTGCAAAGCAAGATGATGGGCAATCTGGTGTTTATTTTGCTCACACCCTTGGGCCACTGGAGTTGGTTTGCGGCGTATGTGTTGGCGGCGGTGGTGCGCGGTTTTGCGGTGGGCTTGGGCGTGTTGCTGGTCACCATGTGGTTTGCGCCACTCTCCGCAGTTGCGCCCTTGTGGATTCTGGTGTTCGCGCTGCTGGGTGCATCCATGTTGGGCACGCTGGGTTTGATCGCCGGTTTGTGGGCCGACAAGTTCGATCAGATGTCTTCATTCCAAAACTTTTTAATCACGCCCATGACGTTTTTGAGTGGCGTGTTTTATTCCATCCATTCCTTGCCGCCGTTCTGGCAGCAGGTCAGCCATTTCAATCCGTTCTTCTACATGATCGACGGTTTCCGTTATGGCTTTTTCGGTGTCAGCGATGTGTCGCCCTGGACCAGTCTGGGTTTGGTCGGCGGTGCAAATTTGATTGTTGCTGGCATTGCGCTGCATTTGCTGCGCACAGGTTACAAAATCCGGGGGTGATGTATGAATGCTGAACAAATCCAACAGATGATTGCTACCGGACTGCCGTGTGAACATGTGCATATCGAAGGTGATGGTCGCCATTGGTTCGGCACCATTGTGTCGGCGCAATTCGAAGGCTTGCGTTTGATTCAGCGTCACCAACTGGTGTACGGCACTTTGGGTGACAAGATGGCGAATGACGAAGTGCATGCGCTGTCCATGAAAACATTCACCCCTGCCGAATGGAAGGCGCAGGCCTGAGGGTCGCTGTCGCGCGCGCATGGACAAATTACTGATTCGCGGAGGCCGGCAATTGCACGGCGAGGTGTCGATTGCCGGAGCCAAAAACGCTGCTTTGCCCGAGCTTTGTGCCGCGCTGTTGAGCGCAGACACGGTCACTTTAAGCAACGTGCCGCAGTTGCAAGATGTCAGCACCATGCTCAAGCTGATTCGCCACATGGGCGTGAGTGCCGAGCGCCAAGACAACGGCGATATGGTGTTGAACGCAGGCGGTTTGCACACGCCTGAAGCGCCTTACGAACTCGTGAAAACCATGCGCGCCTCGGTGCTGGCGCTCGGTCCTTTGCTGGCGCGATTCGGTCATGCCAAAGTCTCGTTGCCCGGCGGTTGCGCCATAGGCACACGCCCGGTGGATCAACACATCAAAGGCTTGCAAGCCATGGGCGCAGTGATTGATGTGGAACATGGTTACATGGTGGCGCGTCTCAAGCCCGGTCTCACACGACTCAAAGGCGCACGCATTGCCACCGACATGGTGACCGTCACCGGCACCGAAAATTTTTTGATGGCTGCTTGTCTGGCCGACGGCGAAACCGTGTTGGAAAACGCTGCGCAAGAACCCGAAATCCCTGATCTGGCCGAATTGCTGATCTCTATGGGTGCGCGCATCAGCGGTCACGGCAGCAGCCGCATTCACATACAAGGTGTTGATGCGTTGAATGGTGCGCGACACCAAGTGGTGGCGGATCGCATTGAAGCCGGCACATTTTTGTGCGCGGTCGCTGCCACCGGCGGCGACGCGGTGTTGCGCCATGCGCGCGGCGACCATTTGGAAGCCGTCATCGACAAACTGCGGGACGCAGGCGTACAAATCGAAGCCGTGGAAGGCGGATTGCGGGTGCGTGCAACTGCACCGGCGCACCAGTATTTGAAAGCACAAAGTTTTCGCACCACCGAATACCCCGGTTTCCCCACCGACATGCAAGCGCAATTCATGGTGTTGAACGCCGTGGCGCAAGGCAGTTCCAAAGTCACGGAAACCATTTTTGAAAACCGCTTCATGCATGTGAACGAGTTGTTGCGCTTAGGTGCACACATCAGCATCGACGGCAAAGTGGCCATGGTCGAAGGCGTGCCGCAGTTGTCGGGTGCGACCGTCATGGCCACCGATTTGCGGGCCTCGGCCAGTCTGGTGATTGCCGGTCTGGTGGCCACAGGCGAGACGCTGGTCGACAGGATTTACCATTTGGACCGCGGCTATGACCGCATGGAAGACAAACTCCGCGCCTTGGGCGCTGACATCGAAAGAACCCGATGAGCATCACGCTGGCGCTGTCCAAGGGACGCATATTTGACGAAACCCTGCCGTTGCTGCAAGCCGCAGGCATTACCGTGTTGGAAGACCCGGAGAAGTCGCGCAAGCTGATATTGCCGACCAACAACGAGCAATTGCGTGTGGTGCTGGTGCGTGCGTCTGACGTGCCCACCTATGTGGAATATGGCGGCGCCGACATGGGTGTCGCCGGTCTGGACACCTTGATCGAACACGGCAGCGCCGGTTTGTACCAGCCGTTGGATTTGCAAATCGCGCGTTGCCGCATGAGCGTGGCCGTGCCCCAGGGTTTTGATTACGCCGCCGCTGTCAAACAAGGCGCGCGTTTGCGGGTGGCCACCAAATACGTGGCGATAGCGCGTGACTTTTTCGCCGCCAAAGGCGTGCACGTGGATTTGGTGAAGCTGTATGGCAGCATGGAACTCGCGCCGCTGACCGGCATGGCCGATGCCATCGTCGATCTGGTGTCTACCGGCAGCACGCTCAAGGCCAACCATTTGATTGAGGTCGAGCGCATCATGGACATCAGTTCGCGGCTGGTGGTCAACCAGGCGTCGCTCAAACTCAAAACCGCTGCCATCCGTCAATTGATAGACACCTTCGACCGCGCCACTGCGGCACGCGCCAAGGCTTGAAGCAGATGAACGCACGTCCGTTACGCCTGAGCACCACGCAATCTGACTTTGAAACTTTGTTTCAACAGCGCTTGCATTGGTCGGCTGATACCGATGCCGCCATAGAGCAACGCGTGGCCGACATCTTGTCCGATGTGAAGGCACGCGGCGATGCGGCAGTGCTCGACTACACCGCACGCTTTGACGGTTTGCAGGCGGCTTCCATGGCTGATTTGGAATTGCAGCAATCCGATTTCAAAGCCGCGTTTGACGGCCTGCCCGAAGCGCAAAAACGCGCTTTGCAAGATGCCGCCGCTCGCATACGCAGCTACCACGAAGCGCAGAAAAAAGCTTGTGGTGAAAGCTGGCAATACCGGGATGCAGACGGCAGTTTGCTCGGCCAAAAAGTCACACCGCTGGACCGCGCAGGCATTTACGTGCCCGGCGGCAAGGCGGCTTACCCGTCCAGCTTGTTGATGAACGCCATTCCCGCGCATGTGGCCGGTGTCGGCGAAATCATCATGGTGGTCCCGACGCCGGTGCGTGGCAGCGTTGCCACCGGCGGCGCAGCCGGTAGCGGCACCACGGCCACACGTGGCGAGCGCAACGAATTGGTATTGGCAGCGGCTTATGTGGCCGGTGTCAGCCGCGCATTCACCATCGGCGGCGCGCAGGCAGTGGCCGCCATGGCTTACGGCACAGCCACCGTGCCGCGCGTGGACAAAATCACCGGCCCGGGCAATGCTTATGTGGCTGCGGCCAAGCGGCGCGTGTTCGGCACGGTGGGCATTGACATGATCGCCGGGCCGTCAGAAATTTTGGTGCTGGCCGACGGCAGCACTCCGCCCGATTGGGTGGCCATGGATTTGTTCAGCCAGGCCGAGCATGACGAACTCGCTCAAAGCATTTTGTTGTGTCCGGATGCGGCCTACATAGACGCAGTGCAAGCGTCCATCGACAAACTCTTGCCTGAGATGCCTAGGCGCGACATCATCGCTGCGTCATTGAACGGGCGCGGCGCATTGATACACACACGCAGCATGCAAGAGGCTTGCGACATCAGCAACCGCATCGCACCCGAACATTTAGAAGTGAGCAGCAACAACCCGCACCAATGGGAACCGCTGCTGATTCATGCAGGCGCGATTTTTTTGGGCGCATTCACCAGCGAAAGCCTGGGCGACTATTGCGCCGGGCCCAACCATGTGTTGCCCACGTCTGGCACGGCGCGTTTTTCATCGCCTTTAGGCGTTTACGATTTTCAAAAGCGCAGCAGCTTGATTGAAGTGTCTGAGGCCGGTGCGCAAACACTGGGGCAAACGGCCTCCGTGCTGGCGCATGGTGAAGGTTTGCAAGCCCATGCCAGAGCAGCAGAAATGCGATTGCGCCGGTCTTGAAGGCCAATGGCCGGCAGGACTGCAAAACTCTGTGTCAGTTTTAAGGTTCACTGTCCTGTCATGGTCTGAGCGACATCCCTGCGGAGAGTGATAAAGCGTCAACCCCAGTCGCTAAGATGCCCACACCATGAAGTTCAACGTTTTAGAAATAACACCACAAACCGGTACATACACCGGTGGCCAGCTGTACCAGGCCGTCAATCAACATGCCTATGGCCAACAACGGCAAACCCAAATACACCAGCGCCCACAGCACCGCCATCCATGTCAGACGCGGTTCGGGAATGCGATGACCCATCACGGTTTGCACCGGGTGGCGCTTAAACAATTTTTTCCACATGGCTGCATGGTAACCAAAACAGGACTGGCCGCATGAAGGTCGACTGGGGCACGCAAGACATGGCGGCCTGGGACCGGGCGCATGCCGCTGCGGCCGCGCCCTTGCAACAAGACTGGGCCTATGGCTCCACCTTGGTGTCGCTGGGTGCGCGGGTGCTGCGTGCACGCGTAGAAGCCGAGGGCGTGCAAGTCGCGCAAGCCCAGTTCATTGTGCGCAAATTTGCAAAATACATCTCATTGGCTTTGTGCACACGCGGTCCCTTGTGGCTGCAAGACCTGAGCGGCAAAGACAAAGCCGCTGCTTACAAAGAAATGCGCAAAACACTGCCCTTGAGCGGTTTGCGATTCATGATGGTCACGCCCAACGAAGCGCTGAATGACCCGCTCGGTTTGCCTGCGGTGCGCCGCATCATGTCGGGTTACAGCACGGTGATGATGGACATCGCCAAGCCTATGGATGTGTTGCGTGCGCAATTGGACAAACGCTGGCGACACCGTTTGGGCGGCGCGGAAAAGTCCGAACTCAATGTGCAACGCATGGGCACCAACCCCGGCCAATACCGTTGGTTGCTGGATGCCGAAATGCAGCAACGCGCAGACCGTGGTTTGGAAGGATTGCCCTTGGTATGGTTCGAGCGTTATGCCGAATCGCGCAAACAACCGTCGCGCAATCTGTTGTCGTTGCGTGCCGATGTCGGTCGTGACCGTGTCGCCGGCATGATGTTTTTGATCCACGGCGAGGCGGCCACTTACCAAGTCGGCTGGACCTCGGATGTGGGGCGCGATTTGCATGCGCACAACCTCATGCTGTGGCGTGCCATCGAAGAACTGCGCGAGCGCGGTGTGCGCAGCCTGGACCTGGGCGGTGTCAATACGCAGCGAAGCGCAGGCATTGCGCGTTTCAAAATGGCTACCGGCGGCGTGGTCAAACAATTGGCAGGCAGTTACCTGCTATGAGCTCAAACGGTTTGCAGGTGTTGAATGCAAGTTGTGAACGCGGCGGCCGCCAGTTGTTTAAGCCAACCAGTTTTTCCATAGAGCCGGGACAGGTCTTGCATTTGCAAGGTGACAACGGTGCAGGCAAAACCAGTTTGCTGCGCGCTCTGTGTGGTTTGTCTTCCCTGTCGCAAGGTCAACTGAGTTGGTGTGGCCAGCCGCTGCCGCAAGCGCGTGCCATGTTTTTGCAGCAGGTGTTTTATTTGGGCCATGCACTCGGATTGAAAGACGAGCTCAGTGCTTTGGAAAATTTACAAGCCGCCACTGCGATTGCCGGTCAACCACTGGACACGCCTACAGCTGTGAACGCATTGAAAGCACAAGGCCTGGCAAGTCGCATGCATTTGCCGTTGCGCGTCTTGTCGCAAGGGCAAAAACGCCGGGTGGCATTGGCGCGTTTGCAAGTCTCTACCGCGCGTTTGTGGCTGTTGGATGAGCCGATGGTGGCGCTGGACAGCGCGGCGCAACTCGCATTGACCACGTTGTTGCAAACGCATATTCAACAAGGCGGTATGTTGTTGTTCACCAGTCACCAGCCGCTGGCCTTGGGTGACAGCGTGCAGACGCTGAGGCTGCAGCTATGAACATTTTTTTCACGGTGGTGCAGCGCGATTTGCGTTTGGCCATGCGACGCAAAGCCGAGGTGTTGAACAGCGTGTTTTTCTTTGCCGTGGTGGCCACATTGTTTCCTTTGGCCATTGGGCCTGAGCCCGCCATGCTGCGCCAAATCGGACCGGGTGTGTTGTGGGTCGGCGCATTGCTGGCCACCATGCTGGGTTTGCCGCGCTTGTTTGAAGCCGATTACCGCGACGGCAGCCTGGAACATATGTTGTTGTCCCCGCATTCGCTAGGGCTTATGGTGCTGGGGAAAATCACGGCGCATTGGCTGTTGTGCGGGGTGCCCTTGGTAATATTGGCACCTGTATTGGGTTTGCAGTTTGATTTAAGCGCTGACGCGCTGTCCATGCTTTCACTCTCTTTGTTGTTGGGTACGCCAGTGTTGTCCTGTGTCGGTGCGATTGGCGCTGCACTCACACTTGGTGTGCGTGGCGGCGGTGTGTTGATCTCCTTGCTGGTGTTGCCCTTGTTTGTACCGGTGCTGGTGTTTGGTGCCGGTGCGGTGCAAGCCCTTGAGTCTGGTGTGGGTGCACAAGCCCATGTGTCGATTTTGCTGGCCATGTTGTTGCCCGCACTGTTTTTCAGCCCTTGGGCTTGCAGCGCCGGTTTGCGCATTGCTTTGGAATGAATGAATGGCTATTCGCTGGTTTTATTACGCTGCACCGCAAACCTTTTATGCATTGGCGGCACGGCTGTGGCCCGTGTTGGCTGCACTGGCTGCGGTGTTGGGTTTGGCAGGTTTATGGATAGGTTTTGCACTTGCCCCCACTGATGCCCAGCAAGGCGAGGGCTATCGCATTATTTTTGTGCACGTGCCTGCTTCTTGGATGTCGATGGTGATTTATCTCGCCATGGCTTTTTGGAGCGTGCTGGGTTTGACCTTCAACACCCGTTTGTCCGGCATGATGACCCGCGCACTTGCGCCCACCGGTGCGATGTTTGCTTTTTTGTCGCTGTGGACCGGCGCTTTGTGGGGCAAGCCCATGTGGGGCGCGTGGTGGGTGTGGGACGCACGTCTTACCTCTGAATTGATTTTGTTTTTTCTCTACCTCGGCTACATGGCGTTGACATCTGCGATTGACGATGTGCGCCGCGCAGACCGCGCCGGAGCGTTGATCGCCATCGTCGGCGCCATCAACGTGCCCATCATTTATTTCTCGGTCAAATGGTGGAACACCTTGCATCAGGGCGCGTCGGTGTCGCTCACGCGTTCACCCAGCATGGCGCAACTCATGTTGTGGGGCATGTTGCTCATGGCTTTGTCCTTCTGGGCTTACACGTTGGCCATCGTGTGTTACCGGGTGCGCAGCCTCATTGTTGAGCGTGAACGCCATACCGAATGGGTGCAGGCTCTGCCTGAAGTCTCCGGAGCCAAAGCATGAGGTGGGAGAGTTGGTCACAGTTTTGGGACATGGGCGGCTACGGTCTGTATGTCTGGGGCAGCATGGGTATGACGGCCTTGTTCATCCTGCTTGAAATCTGGCAGGCCAGACAAGCGCACCGCAACGCCTTGGCGCTGGCGCGCAGTGAAGTGCAGGAGGCCGCATGAGTTGGAGCCCGCGTCAAAAACGTTTTGGCCTCATTGCTGGCGGCGTGCTGGTGTTGTGCATTGCTGCGGCGTTTGTATTGAATGCGTTCAACAGCAACCTGGTGTTTTTCTTCACCCCCACGCAAGTGCTCAACGGTGAAGCACCGCGCAACAAAACCTTTCGCATCGGCGGCATGGTCAAGACTGGTAGCTTGCAACGCGATGGCACCAGCGTGTCCTTTGTCGTCACCGACACCATGAACGACATGACAGTGCATTACATTGGCTTGCTGCCCGATTTGTTCAAAGAAGGCAAGGGCGTGGTTGCCCAAGGCAAGTTGGATGAACAAGGTGTGATGACCGCCAGTGAAGTGCTGGCCAAACACGACGAAAATTACATGCCCCCCGAAGCCCAGCACGCGCTGGACAAAGCGGCCCAGGCGCGCGCCGCCCAATCTGTCAAACCTTGAAAGCAAACCTCTGAATGATTCCTGAACTCGGTCAATTTGCGTTGGTACTGGCCACAGTGCTGTCCTTGCTGCTTGGCGTGTTGCCCTTGTGGGGGGCAGCCACGCGCAACACGGTGTGGCAGTCGCTGGCCCGCCCGGCCGCTTTGTTGCAGTTCGCTTTGGTGGTGTTGTCGTTTGCGTGTTTGGCAGTTTCGTTTTTAAGCAATGATTTTTCAGTCAAATATGTGGCTGAACATTCCAACCGTTTATTGCCACGCGCCTACCAGTTTGCTGCAGTGTGGGGCGGCCACGAAGGCTCGTTGTTGTTGTGGGTGTTGATGTTGACCGGATGGACGGCGGCAGTGGCTGTGTTCTCGCAAAGTCTGCCTCTCAATATGGTGGCGCGTGTGCTGGGCGTACTGGGTTTGGTGGCCGTGGGTTTCATGGCGTTCATCTTGATCACGTCCAACCCGTTTGACCGCTTGTTCCCCATACCCGCTGACGGCCGGGATTTGAATCCCTTGCTGCAAGACCCGGGCTTGGTGATTCACCCGCCCATGCTCTACATGGGTTATGTCGGCATGTCGGTGGCATTTGCTTTTGCTATTGCCGCGCTCATCTCCGGTCGCTTGGATGCGGCGTGGGCGCGTTGGTCACGCCCGTGGACGGTGATCGCTTGGTCCTTCCTCACCTTCGGTATCGGCTTGGGTTCATGGTGGGCGTATTACGAACTCGGCTGGGGCGGTTGGTGGTTTTGGGACCCGGTGGAAAACGCCTCGCTCATGCCTTGGTTGGTCGGCACAGCTTTGATTCATTCACTCATGGTCACTGAAAAACGCGGCAGCTTCAAGGCGTGGACTGTGTTGTTGGCCATTGCGGCTTTTTCTTTGTCTTTGCTTGGCACATTTTTAGTCCGCTCCGGTGTGCTCACCTCAGTGCATGCGTTTGCCTCGGACCCGGCGCGCGGCATTTTCGTGCTGTGCTTTCTGGCAGTGGTCATCGGTGCATCGCTTACCTTGTTTGCCTGGCGTGCGCCTGCGGTCACTTTGGGCGGCAGCATGGGCCTGGTGTCGCGTGAATCGTTTTTGCTGCTCAACAGTGTGTTGCTGGTGGTGGCCACCGGCGCGGTGTTGCTGGGTACGCTGTATCCGCTCATCATTGATGCTTTGAATCTGGGCAAGTTGTCGGTAGGCCCGCCGTATTTCAATTTGGTGTTCGCACCGCTGATGGTGCCGCTGTTGTTTGTGCTCGTGCCCGGCACGGTGGCGCATTGGCGTGAAGCCCGTTTGAATGACATGGTGCTGCGTTTGCGCTGGGTCGGTTTGGCTGCTGTGTTGTTGGCCATCGGTTTGCCCTTCGTGTTTGGCGATTGGTCGGCTGGCACAGCACTCGGTGTGTTTCTGGGCATGTGGGTGGCGCTGGGCAGCTTGCAACATGTGGTCGAGCGGATTCGCAAACCCGGTCGTATAGGCGGCTCGTTCTGGGGCATGCATTTGGCGCATTTCGGGCTGGCCGTGGTGGTGCTGGGCATCACCGGTGTCAAATCGTTTGAGGTAGAGCGCGATGTGCGCATGGCGCTGGGCGACACCGTCAGCATTGCGCCTTACACCTTCCGCTTGGTCGATATGGTCGATGTGAATGGCCAAAATTACAAAGCCATGCAAGCCCATGTCGAGGTCTTGAAAAACGACAAAGTGATTGAAGTGCTGTATCCGGAAAAACGCCGTTACTTCTCCAGCGCCATGCCCATGACCGAAGCCGCCATTGATTCAGGCGTGATGCGCGACTTGTATGTGTCATTGGGTGACCCGTTGCCAGGCGACACACCCAGTTGGAGCATGCGGGTGTATTACAAGCCTTTCGTGCCTTGGCTGTGGGCCGGTGTATTAATGATGGTGCTAGGCGGAGTGTTGGCTGCCTTGGACCGTCGCTACCGCCGGGCGGCGGTGTCGCCCTTGCAAACCGCAGGTGAAGCTTTATCTTCCGCGTCTTGATGCCATGAATAAAAAGTTTTTGATTCCTCTGGGATTGTTTGCCGCATTGGTGGTGTTTTTAGCGGTAGGCCTTACACGCGACCCGCGTGAAATCCCCTCTCCTCTGGTGGGCAAGCCTGCGCCGGACTTCAGTCTGCCCACGCTGGCGGGTGACAAACCGTTCAGGCCGGCGGACATGAAAGGCAAAGTCTGGATGTTCAATGTCTGGGCCACTTGGTGCGTGGCTTGCCGTGAAGAACATCCACTGCTGGTTGACTTTGCCAAAAGCAGTCAGATACCTGTTGTGGGTTTGAGCTACAAGGAAATACAACCGCAGGACATGGCCAACGGCCCGTTGAAAGACGCTGAGAAATTGCAAATGGCGCGCGAACGTAGCCTGCGTTTTTTACAGCGCCAAGGCAATCCTTACAGTTTGTCAGTGCTCGATTTAGATGGTCGTGTTGGCATTGACTATGGCGTGTACGGTGTGCCGGAAACCTATCTCATCGACAAGCAAGGCGTCATTCGTTATAAGCGCGTCGGTCCGCTGACGCCGCAAATACTGATAGATACAGTATTGCCCTTGATTCAGACATTGGAAGCCTCATGAATTGGAAGTTATGGCTGTGCTGGATGTTGTGGGCGCCAGCAGTTTGGGCAGGCGAGGCGGTGCCTATGGCCGAAGACCCGAAAGTGGAAGCGCGCTTGGTGGCTATCGCCGAGGAACTGCGTTGTCTGGTGTGTCAAAACGAATCGCTGGCCTCGTCTCATGCCGAGTTGGCTGAAGATTTGCGTCGCGAAGTGCGCAAGTTGATTCGCGAAGACAAAAGCGACGCAGAAATCAAAACCTACCTGGTTGATCGTTATGGTGATTTCGTTTTATACAGACCGCAAGTCAAGCCGCTTACTTGGCCTTTATGGTTTGGCCCGTTTTTCATGCTGCTGGCGGCCGTCTGGGGCTTGTGGCGCTATTTGCGCTTGCGTAAAAACGCTTTAGGTCAAACTCAAGCAGCAACCGGCCATGACACTATCGACAAAGCGACAACCCACAAGGATTGAATGAATAACGCCCAACTGTTTTTGCTGCTGTCGCTGGCCTTGTGTTTGCTGGTGGTGCTGGTGCTGGCCTGGTCGGTGTTGCGATCTGCCCGAGCAGCCGGCAAAGGCGCGGAGCGTGCGCATGTGATGTCGCATGTGACGGTATACCGCGAGCAACTCGCTGAATTAGAGCGCGAATTGGTCCAAGGTAGTCTGGACCAGCAGGGTTTTGATTTGTCGCAGCAGGAATTAACCCAGCGGTTGATGGAAGATGCGCCTGCCGCCGCGGCAGCCACTGAAGAGCCTGCAACTGCACGAACCAAGCTGTTGATCAGCTTGCTGTCCTTGAGCATACCGGTGCTGGCGTTTGTGATTTACTTCTTTGTCGGTACGCCTGTCGCTTTAGATCCCGCTTTGCTGGCACAGGCCAATGGTGAAGAGCAAATCACGCCGCAAAAGCTTGAGACCATGGCAGAACAACTCAGCCAGCGTTTGGAAAAAGAACCGAAAAACGCTGAAGCCTGGGTCATGCTCGGCAGAATACAGCGTGCCTTGGCGCGTTACGAACAGGCCGATGCCGCACTGCAAAAAGCGCTAGCCCTCGAACGCAATGACGATGTACTGATTGAGCGTGCAGAGGTGCTGGCGCAAAAAAACAATGGCAGTTTCAAAGGCGAGCCTTGGGCCATCATCAACAGTGTGCTCAAGTCCGATCCGCAAAACGGCAATGCCTTGTTGCTGGCCGGTAGTGCGGCGTTTTCTGAAGCCAGGTTCAAAGAGGCGTTGGTGTACTGGGAAAAAGTGAGGGGTTTGTTGCCGGCCACTTCCCCTGACGGCCCGGCCTTGGCAGAGGCGATAGATAAAGCCCGTGAGCGCCTGGGCTTGCCGCCTTTGGCTCCGGCGACAGCTGGCAATGCACCGGCCAGCGCCGGTGCCATGCCCAAACCTCAGTCTGACGGCACTGAACGCTTAAGCGGTCGGGTGGTGTTGTCCCCTGAACTGGCTGCGCAGGTGTCGCCCAAAGACACGGTGTTTATTTATGCCAATGCTGCCGAGGGCCCGCGCATGCCCTTGGCCATCATTCGCACCACCGTGGACAAACTGCCGTATGACTTTGTGTTGGACGACAGCCTGGCCATGAACCCGCAAATGAAGCTCTCGCAGGTCAAGTCGGTGATGGTGCGCGCGCGCATCTCCAAAACTGGAAATGCCATGCCGCAAGCCGGTGACTTCGGTGCCAGCGTCGGACCGGTCACGCCTGGCAGCCCGGAGAAATTGCAGTTGACGATATCCAAGGCGTTGACACCTTGAAGGCTGTGCGCTGGTTTCATGCTTATTCAGGCATGGCCAGCGCAGCATGGCCGAATCAGCGGTCTTAACTTTTCATTGCAATTTGAACCTGCCCTGTTGAGACTGACTCCATCAACCCAAGATAGGCCTTGGCTACTTCAGCGGCAGGTAAGCCGGGCGATGTGTCCATCTTCATTTTTTCTAATGTTTCTGTGATCCAGCCCGGGGACACGGCATTCACTCTGACTTTGTCTTTCAGCTCCAAGGCGGCTGATTTCACAAAGCCTTCCACTGCGGCATTGACAGTGGTCACGATGGAACTGCCCGGCATGGGGTACATGGACAGCACGCCCGTGGTTAAAGTGATGCTGCCCATGGGCTGGATATGTTCAGCGCCGAGCCGAACGATATTGACTTGGCCCATCAATTTATTCGCCAAACCAAAATCCCAGTCTGCGGTTGTCGCATCACTGAAGCCGCGAAATTGCGCTACGCCTGCGGTGCAAATGATTGAATCAACTTTGCCGACATTACTCATCAATGTTCGCAATGATTCGATATCAGCGATGTTGACCGGATGAGACTGGCTGGATCTCGAAGCCTGGATGACTTCATAGTTTGCTTTTAAAAGATGGACGATGGCCGATCCCAGCAATCCGCTGGAACCAATGATCAATGCCCGTTTCATGTGATGCTCCTTTTGTTTCACAAGGAGGATTTTTCTTCCTCAGCTGGTTGGTGACAAGTAGCTCACCCGTAGAATTTGATTCAACCCAAAGTTGAAAATATGCACCTGAAATCACTTAACGCCTTTCTTATGACATCGGAGCTGAAAAGTTTTTCAGCTGCATCACGTGTTTTGGGTTTGACACCTGCTGCGGTCAGCAAATCGATTGGCGAGCTGGAGCAAACGCTGGGCATCCGGCTGTTTCATCGCAACACCCGAAACCTGTCGTTGACCGAGGACGGTCGCAAGTTGCTGCTCGCAATTTCACCCGCTCTCAACACCTTGGAGCAGGCCTTGAGTCAATCCAAAAGTGTTGAGTTAAAGCCAACCGGTAAATTGAAAATCAATATCCCGGAAAGCTTTGGTAAAAAATTCATTCTGCCGTTATTGCCCGAGTTTTTACGCAGGTACCCGTTGATTGAATTGGATATCCATTTGCAAGACAAAAAAATTGATCCTGTCAGCGAAGCATATGACATCAGTATTGGTAACCTAGACGACACAGACAGCGGATTGGTTTCAAGAGAGTTATGCCAACTCGAATTGGTCACCATCGCCTCGCCTGCTTATTTAGACACACATTCAGCACCGAAAACGCCCGCCGATTTATCCCATCACAGCTTGGTGGGCTACAGACAATTGTCATCGGGGCGCATTGTCAACTGGAGGTATAAAAACGGTCAGGATACAGTCACTGTTTCGCCCGATGGCCATTTAACTGTGTCCAATATTGAAGCTGTGGTGATGTGTGTGCAAAACGGCTTGGGCATCGGCAGTGTGGGAAGGTGGCTGGTGAAGGATGCCCTCAAAAAAGGCGAGCTTGTGCAACTGTTGAAAAAATACAAGCGTGCACCCTTGCCCGTGAAAATTTACTTTGCCAGCAGAAACCAACAGGCTAAAAAAGTCCGTGTGTTCATAGATTTTTTATTGGAAATGAAGAAGAGCCGTTTTTTTGAATAAGAACGGATGCGACGCAATAAGGTGGCGTACCAATCGATGTTCGTGTCTATTCATGTCTTTGGCAGCGACGACATACACATAAAAAAACCGGCTTAGAGCCGGTTTTTCTTTGCGTGGTGAAAACCTCAACCCATCAACAAACCGTGGGTACGTGCAAAGTGCAGGGTTTGGGTGCGGCTTTTCACACCTAAACGGCGGAACAAGCGCCACAGGTGAACCTTGACCGTATGTTCGCTGATGTTGAGTTCTGCGGCGATGTCACGGTTGGACAAGCCGCGATCAAGCATCAGAATCAATTGTTTTTGGCGCTTGGACAATTTGATATCACCAATCACCACTGCATCGCCGTCGACTTCGTCGTCGGACTTCAAAATATCCTGGATGGCGGCTGAAATCTCAGCTGTATCAGTGGATTTCTCAATGTAGAGATCAGCACCAGCTTCCAGGCAAGCATCACGCGCTTCGCCTGAAGGCATGGCCGAGAGCACCACCAAGGGAATTTCGGGGTACATTTTTTTAACATCAGAAATGGCTGTGGCGCCTTTGACGCCTGGCAGCAGCAAGTCCAGCACAAACAATTCGGGCTCGCCGTTTTTGATGAGCGCTGCTTGCAGTTCGCTGTATTTTTCCAGTTCCACAACCTTAGAGGCGGGACGCAGGCGACGCAGCAGCATGCCGATCATCTGGCGGACCATAGGGTGGTCGTCGATCACATATAAGCTCATAGTTATTCTCCGGGTGTCAATAGTTCAGGCCCATGGCCTCGCGCACATCGCGCATGGTGTCTTGCGCCGTGGCACGTGCACGCTGTGTTCCAGCATCTACGATATCACGAACAAGGCGGGGATTGGAAACAAAAGGCTCGGCGCGTGCCAACATGGGTTGTTGCTCGGCGATGATGGCATCGATGATGGGTTGCTTGCATTCGAGACAGCCGATGCCTGCCTTGGTACATTCGGTTTTTACCCATTGGCGGGTGCTTTCCGGTGAATACACCAGGTGAAATTGCCAGACCGGGCAGAGGTCCGGGTTGCCAGCGTCGGTGCGTTTGACGCGTGCCGGGTCTGTCGGCATACGTTTGACCTTGGCCTCGATGCTGACCTTGTCTTCGCGCATGGCAATCGTGTTGTTATAACTTTTGCTCATTTTGGCGCCGTCCAGCCCAGGTAATTTGCTGGCTTCAGTCAGCAGCGCATGCGGCTCGGTCAACACGGCTTTGCCGGTGCCTTTGAAATAGCCTTCCAACCGCTCGCGGTCTTTGTCTGTCAATTCAGGAGCGGTTTGCAAATAGCCCATGGCGCCATCCAGCGCTTTGGTGTCGCCGGTTTCTTGAAATTGTTTGCGGGATTTCTCAAACCGCTTGACGCTGTCTTTAGGCAGCTTGGCCAGACAATCTTGCACCAGCGCATCGAAGTTGGGTTCGCGGCCATACAAATGATTGAAGCGGCGCGCTGCTTCGCGGGTGAGTTCCACATGGCTTGCCTGGTCTTCGCCCACCGGCACATGTTTGGCTTTGTAAATCAGAATGTCGGCGGCTTGCAACAACGGGTAGCCCAAAAAACCGTAAGTGGTCAGGTCTTTGTCTTTGAGCTTTTCCTGCTGGTCTTTATAAGTAGGAACGCGTTCCAGCCAGCTGATGGGCGTACCCATGGCCAACAAAGTAAACAATTCGGCATGTTCGGGAATTCGGCTTTGCAAAAACAAGGTGCATTTGTCCGGGTCCAAACCGGCGGCCAGCCAGTCGATGACCATCTCGTACACATTTTTTTCAATCACTTCACGGCTTTGGTAATGCGTGGTCAGCGCATGCCAGTCGGCGACGAAATAAAAGCATTCCATCTGCGACTGCAGACGCACCCAGTTTTTCAAGGCCCCGTGGTAGTGGCCCAGATGGAGTGCGCCGGTGGGGCGCATGCCGGATAGAACGCGATCGGTCATGGGGAAGGTAATTGCAAATAATTGGCCAGGGGTTGCAGTAACCACTGAATAGACAACATGGAAGCCGTCATGATAGGCAGCATCCACAGCGCATTGACCACGCCAAGAACCACCAGGCCCATGACAATGAAGAAGCCAAATCGCTCGATCTTGGCAAAACCGATGGCCATGCGCAGCGGCAGCAGACCGACCATGATGCGTCCGCCGTCCATGGGAGGAATGGGAAACAGATTGAAAGCAAACATCACCAGATTGGTCAGCAATCCGGCTTGGGCCATTTCATAAAAGAAACGCTCTTCAGCGCCGAAACCATTCAACAGATAAATAACCATAGCCCAAACCACGGCTTGCAACAGATTGGTGGCGGGCCCTGCCAAGGCCACCCAAACCATGTCACGTTTAGGGTTGCGCAGACGTGAAAAATCTACTGGAACAGGTTTGGCGTAACCGAATAAAAAGTGACCGGCGGTGGCGATGTAAAGCACGAGCGGCATGGCTATGGTGCCTACAGGATCAATATGGGCAAACGGGTTGATGGTGACGCGACCCAAGGCCCAGGCGGTGTTGTCGCCCAGAAGCTTGGCGGCAAGACCATGCGCCGCCTCATGCAAAGTGATTGCCAGTAACACAGGCAAAGCATGGGTGGTGATTGTTTGAACTATTTCATTGAAACTCACTCTTCTATTCTCTCACTAAAATTGGTAAATTTAATATCAAAATAACATTTATCAGTAATCTTTTTCGTGTAAGACTGTCACACTCAATCCATCTAAAGGCAATCAGCCGGCAAAATTTAGAGCCCTAAAAGCTTGGTATCCCCGCTGCCCGGTCTGATCAGCAATGGCGCCTGCCCTGTAGCCATTGGTGTTAAGTCAACCACGGTCGTGGCTTGCATGGCGCAGGCACCGGCATCTATGACGGCAGCGAGTTGATGTTCAAAGCGATCACGAATGTCCCCGGCTTGGTTCAAAGGCTCGGTCTCACCCGGGGGAATCAAGGTGGTAGCCAGCAGAGGTGCGCCGTGCATTTCGAGTAGTTGCAGCAGGCAGACATGGTCAGGCACGCGTAGGCCTATGGTTTTGCGTTGTGGGTGGGAAACGCGTCTGGGGACTTCCTTGGTGGCTTCCAAGATGAAGGTGTAGGCACCCGGCGTGGCGGCTTTGAGTAACCTGAACTGTCGGTTGTCCACCTTGGCATACAAGGCCAACTCGCTCAGGTCGCGGCACAACAGCGTGAGGTGGTGTTTGTCGTCTACCCCGCGCAGGCGACGCATTTGATCAACCGCGGTTTTGTCGTCCAGGTGGCAGACCAGTGCGTAACTTGAGTCCGTGGGTACCGCCAACACACCGCCTTGGTTCAACATCACCACAGCTTGTTTCAGCAAGCGCGGTTGCGGGTTGTCGGGATGGACTTGCAGCCATTGGGCCATGAATCTAAGCGCTAAGTTATTGGATACGGTCGGCCAGCAATTCCCACACAGGGGTCAGGTCGCCGGGTAGCCAGGGCAGGGTGCCGAGATCGGTATGGCTTTCATCCGGGCTGTGGAAATCGCTGCCACGCGATGCTGCCAAATCAAATTCTCTGGCCATGTCTGCGTATTCAATCGCCTCTTGCGCGGAGTGACTGCCAGTCACCACTTCGACCGCCTGACCGCCGTGGTTTTTGAATTCGGTGAACAAAGCGAATTCTTCGGTCGGTGTGAAGCCATAGCGCGCCGGGTGGGCGATGACGGCAATGCCTTGGCAGTCGCGTATCCAGCTGACCGCGTCGCCCAGCGATGCCCAGCGGTGCGGCACAAAGCCGGGTTTGCCTTCGGTGAGGAATCGTCGGAACACCTCGTGCGTGTCTTTGCAGACTCCGGTTTCCACCAGAAAGCGGGCGAAGTGGGTGCGCGAAATCAAGTCCGGGTTGCCCGCATAAGTGAGTGCGCCTTCAAAGCTGCCGTGAATGCCGACTTTGGCCAGACCGGCTGCCATGTCTTTGGCGCGTTCGTGTCGGCCGCCGCGTGTGCTTTTCAAACCTTCGACCAAGCGCGGGTCATCAATGTCAAAACCCAGACCGACGATATGCACCGTGTGCCCGGCGAATGACACAGAAATTTCGGTGCCGCTTAAGTAGCCCATGCCCAATGCTTTGGCAGCAGCAGCAGCCCGTCGTTGGCCGCCGATTTCGTCATGGTCGGTCAATGCCCATAACTCGACACCGTTGGCATGCGCGCGTGCAGCGAGTTCCTCGGGCGTGAGCGTGCCGTCAGAGATGACGGAGTGGCAATGCAAATCGGCGTTGAGTATGTTCACGGTCCCATTCTAGGCGGTGCGCATGTTTTCAATATGCAGTTTGAGTTTGCGCTGGCCTTGCCAACTGTCGAGCACCAAGCGGTAAGCGAGTTCAGCGTAGGCGGGCAATGCTTCGGTGCGTCCAAACCAAATGCCGTCTATGGCTTGGCCGTGCATTTTCAGTTTCAGCGACAAATGTTTTTCGCCGACGATACGCTGGCTGATCACTTCCAAGGTGTCATGGAACAGGGGGGCTGCAAAGCCTTGGCCCCAGACCTGGTTTTGCAATTCAATCGCCACATCGGGTCGCAGATGCGAAGCCGGCAGCGGCCCGTCGGTTTCCAGTGATTGCGCCAATGTGGCCGCGTCCAGCCATTGCGCAGCAATGTGTTGCAACGCAGCTTCGAAGGTGGCGAGGTCGTCTTCCAGCAAAGTGCAACCGGCAGCCATGGCGTGACCGCCAAAACGCAGCAGCAAGCCCGGGTGCAGTTTGACCACCACGTCCAGTGCATCGCGCAAATGAAAACCGGGAATAGAGCGGCCCGAGCCTTTCAACACCGCCAGGCCCTCGGACTCGCTGGCAGCGAACACAAAACAGGGGCGGTAGTGCAAATCTTTCAAACGCCCGGCAACGATGCCGACCACGCCTTCGTGAAATTCTTCGTCATACACACACAAGGCGGGTGGCGGTTCATCCTCGCTGTCCATCAGCGATTCGGCAATCTGCAACGCCTGTTCGCGCATGCCGGTCTCCAGCGTGCGGCGCTCGCGGTTGATGGCATCGAGTTCTTGCGCGAGTTGCAAAGCCAGCGCGGTGTCGTCGGTGCGTAAACATTCGATGCCCAAGCGCATGTCGGACAAACGTCCGGCGGCGTTGATACGCGGCCCCAGCGCAAAGCCCATGTCCTGGCTGATGGCTTGAGACGCATCGCGCCCTGCCACTTGAAACAGCGCCGACATGCCCGGTGGCAACTGGCCGCGCCGCATGCGTTGCAAACCTTGCGCCACCAAGCGCCGGTTGTTCGCGTCCAGTTTCACCACATCGGCGACCGTTCCCAGCGCCACCAAGGGCAGCAGTCCGTCTAAGCGCGGTTCGGTGTCTTTGCTGAACACGCCGCGTTGTCGCAGTTCGGCACGCAAGGCCAGCAATACATAAAACATGACACCGACACCGGCAATGCATTTGCTCTCGAAGTTGCAACCCGGTTGGTTCGGGTTGACCAGCGCGTCAGCGGCGGGAATGTCTGGACCGGGCAAATGGTGGTCGGTGACCAGCACTTGCAACCCCAGTCGCTGTGCTTCGGCCACGCCGTCGACGCTGGCAATGCCGTTGTCCACGGTGATCAAGAGCTGTGCGCCGGTGGCATGTACGCGTTGCGAAATTGATGGCGTGAGGCCATAACCATCGACCACGCGGTCCGGCACGATGAAGTCCACATGCTGCGCACCCAAGAGTGTCAAGCCGCGCAAGCCCACTGCGCATGCGGTCGCGCCATCGCAGTCGTAATCAGCAACGATGCACATGCGTTGTTGTGTATGAATCGCATCGGCCAGCAAGCGTGCTGCGTCAGTCATGCCTTTCAGTCCTGCGGGTGGCAACAGTTGTGACAAACCTGTATCCAAGTCTTTGGCTTCACTGACACCGCGTCCGGCATACAAGCGCGCCAATAGCGGATGCACACCGGCTTGTTCCAGCGCCCAAGCGGCGCGCGGTGGCACATCGCGTGTGATGAATTTCATGACAGCAAACCGGTCAGTGATGGCGGAAACCATCGGTGCTTGAGTGCTTGCAGCCAATGGGCATTGCCCGCGCGCAATTGCAGACATCGCTGCGTACCGCACAGCACCACTGCCTGGCCTTGCTCTAAAGCCGGCAGCATGGATGTTTCTGCCAAGCTCAACCACGCATTCGCCCAAGCGTCGGCATCATGCGCCAGAAAACTCTCGCGTAATCCGGCGTGAATTTTCACGTCGCGACCGGCAGGCGCGGGCAGATCGCCGGTGCCGCTGAGCCAGAAAGAGTTGACGGCCTGGGTGCGTGTTTCATTCAGTGCATGGGTATACAACAGCATTTGCATTTCATTTTGTAATCGCCGCAGCAAGCGCTGCGCCGGGCTTTGTGAGGCCAGTGGCTCGGTGTCGGCGTGCGCGCCGTGTTGCAATACATGGTCCAGTGACACAACAGGTAATTGTTTGAAAACGCCTGCGTGCGCCAGAAATCGGCCGGTTCTCAGGGGGTACAGCTTGATATCGTCTTCCTCAAAATACGGCTGCATGGCTTGCATAAAGCCGTCTGATTCCGCGCCGCTGAGGCTGTCTGGCAGCGAGATATGCGTTTGGCCCTGGTTGTATTGCGCATTCACAAGATCGACAAAAGCCCAGCCATGATCCGGCGGGCAAGACAGTTGCAGTTGCTGTGCTGTTTGGGCGGCAAACGGCATCAAGAAATTGTGTTGTAGCCAGCCTAAAGCGCGTGCATACGCCCATTCGTGGCTGCTGCAGCCGCTGTCGGGTGGCAGGTTTGGCAACACTTGCAGCTTGGCGCGCGCGAGTGACTGCAGCACCGGGTGGTATTCCAGCGCACGCAAGGCCTGCAGCCAGTGCTGTGCGCTGCGGGCGTCAGCGAAGTCCGTGGCATCCGGCCACAAGGCGCAGGCGAACACGTTCACCGGTATGAAATCTGAGGTCAGCATGCGGGCATTGTCCAAGATGCCACAATCTCCCCTGATGACAGATTCCAAATGGCCTTATGAATTACTGATCGGCTGGCGCTATACCCGTGCCGGCCGGGCCGCCCGCCGCAACCGCTTCATTTCGTTTATTTCTTCCGTCTCCATGCTCGGAATTGCGCTGGGCGTGGCCGCGCTCATCATTGTGTTGAGCGTCATGAACGGTTTTCAAAAGGAAGTGCGCGACCGTATGCTGGGTGTGCTGTCGCACATTGAAGTGCTGGCCTACAGCAGCGCTTCGTTGGACAACGTCACCGTTTTACAGCAGCAGTTGCAGCAACATCCGCAAGTGATGGCCAGTGCGCCTTTTGTACTGTCTCAGGTGTTGATGGCCCAAGGCGAGGATATGCGCGGCGCCTTGGTGCGCGGCATAGACCCAGCGCAGGAAACGTCAGTCACCGATGTGGTGGCCGGCATGGATCCCGGCGTTCTTTCGCAACTCACGCCCGGCGGTTTCGGTGTGGTGCTGGGCTCGGAACTGGCGCGCAACCTGGGTGTCAAAACGGGTGACCGGGTGACGCTGGTCGCGCCAGGCGGGCAGGTCACACCGGCCGGTGTGGTGCCTAGATTGAAACAATTGCATGTGGTTGGCCTGCTCGACACCGGCCATTACGAGTACGACGCCAGCCTGGCCATGTTGCACATACAGGATGCCGAACGCATTTTCCGGTTGGAAGGCCCCAACGGCATACGCGTGAAATTGAAAGACGCACAACGCGCACGCGAAGTTGCCGCCGAACTTACACCTTTACTCAGCGCCGATGTCTTGGTGCGCGACTGGACCCGCGCCAACCGCACCTGGTTCACTGCCGTGCAAATTGAAAAGCGCATGATGTTCATCATCCTCACCCTGATTGTTGCGGTGGCGGCGTTCAACCTGGTCAGCACGCTGGTGATGACGGTCACCGACAAACGCGCCGACATTGCCATCTTGCGCACACTGGGGGCCAGCCCGGCCAGCATCATGGGCATCTTCGTGGTGCAAGGCGCGTTGGTCGGTGTGATCGGCACCTTGTCGGGTTTGCTGCTGGGTTTGCTGGTGGCTTTCAATATTGGCAGCATCGTCCCCGCCATTGAGCGCGCCTTGGGAGCCAGCTTTTTGCCTAAAGATGTTTACCTGATCAGCCGCATGCCCAGCGATCCGCAATGGGCCGATATCGGTCCGGTGGTCATCATTGCGTTGGTGCTGGCGCTCGCCGCCACCCTTTACCCAAGCTGGCGCGCCAGCCGCATCGACCCGGCGGAGGCATTGCGCCATGAATAATCCGGTGTTACTGGCCCGTGGCCTGGGCCGGCGTTTCCATGATGGCGAGATTGATGTCACCGTCTTGCAGGATGTGGATATGCACATCCACGCCGGTGAAACACTGGCTGTGGTCGGCGCTTCCGGTTCGGGCAAAAGCACCTTGCTGCATTTGCTGGGCGGCTTGGACACGCCGACCACCGGCAGCGTGCATGTGCTGGATCAGGCTTTGGCAGGTCTTAGCCCCACTGCCTTGGGACGCTTGCGCAACCAACACCTGGGGTTTATTTACCAGTTCCACCATTTGCTGCCTGAGTTCAGTGCGTTGGACAATGTCGCCATGCCTTTGTGGATACGCCGCATGCCGCGTGCTGAGGCTGCAGCACAAGCTTTGGCCATGTTGCAAGCCGTCGGTCTGGGCGCACGGACCCAGCACACACCTTCCGAGTTATCCGGCGGTGAACGCCAACGGGTGGCGATTGCGCGAGCGCTGGTCACACAACCCGCTTGTGTATTGGCCGACGAACCCACGGGTAACCTGGACCGCAGCACGGCCGACAGCGTGTTTGCTTTGATGTTGCAACTGGCTCGCCAGCAAGGCACGGCGTTTGTGGTGGTCACCCATGATGAAACTCTGGCCGCGCAATGCGACCGGCAATTGCGCTTGGTCAGCGGTCGGTTACAGGCTTGATCAATCTTTACCGTAATAGGGCGAGCGCGGCCCGTACAACATGCCTCCGCTGTGCGGTGACAACAATCGAGCACTGGCCAGCTTAGCCACCTGGTGCCCCGGGTTGCCGATGTTGCTGGCCAGTTGGTGAATGACCGAGTTAATCAGCATACCCGCCAATCCGTTGTTGTTGTCGCGGCCTTCCGCGTCGGAAGCACTGGCCTGGCCTTCCCACAAGAGGGTGCCGGTGCGGGCGTCAACCAACCGGGCTTGGGCACTTACCTCGGTCTGGCTGTCTAAAACCACATAACTGCTGCCATATTTTTGAACTGTGATGTAGAGCACCGCGTCCGCGCCGAAGATGCTTTGCAGTTTGGACAGCGGCGCTTGATGGATGTCATCGGCCATGGACAAACCGTTTTCCTTGAAGGTCGCATCCACCATGGCCACCGGAAACACGTAATAACCGGCTTCTGACAAAGGGCGGGTGACCGTGGCGTAAAAAGTCAGACTGCCGCGTATGTCCGGTGATTGATTGACCGGCGGCAGCACCAGAATAGACGCCGGTTTGCTGTGTCTGAAATCGCTTTGATCGGGCTTGGCCGAAGGCGTGCTGCAAGCGCTCAGCCATAACATGCAAGCGGCGCTTAAAACTGAGGTGAGACGCAGTGACATGGTTTATTTCTGCCTGAGTTTGCCCAGCACCAGGTCCATATAGACCGCAGATTCAGGGAATTGTTTTTTTTCAGCTTCAAATGCCAAGACTGCTTTGTCAGCCTGCCCGGTCTGGAAATAC
This sequence comes from Comamonadaceae bacterium, assembly GCA_947456305.1. Classification (GTDB taxonomy): domain Bacteria; phylum Pseudomonadota; class Gammaproteobacteria; order Burkholderiales; family Burkholderiaceae_C; genus Limnohabitans. The sequence goes on from CANGPN010000003.1 coordinate 130,000, forward strand.
AAAAATCCCATGTGTGCCTGGTAACCCGGCGGCAAGGGCTTGTTTTTGGCTGAGGCCTTTTGCTGTTCTTCTTGCAGTTTTTGCAGTTGCTTGTCCGGAGATGTGTTGCTCGACTCGATTTGAAAGCCTTCGTAAATCTGTTCCTGGTAGCCGTTCCAGTGGTAGAGCGCGTTGTCGTGGCTGGCGCAGGCCGTCAATAGCAGACAAGCGGTCAGGGCCGTAGCGCGGGTCATGAACCCGGTTTCCATTGGCCCTGGTCAACACCTTTGACCAGTTTTTGCACGCTTTCGCGAATGGCCAAATCCAGCACCTTGCCGTTCAGGGTAGCGTCATAACTGGCGGTGCCGCCAAAGCCTATGACCTCGCGGTTAGACAAAGCGTATTCACCCGCACCCTGCACCGAGTACATGACTTCGGAGGTGCTGGTATTCACCACATTGAGCGTCACCTTGGCGTAGGCGACCTGGGTTTTGCCGCGTCCGAGCAAACCGAACAATTGTTCATCGCCGACCTCTTTGCGACCGAACTCGGTCACATCGCCGACGATCAAAAAGTCAGCGCTTTTAAGCGCCTGGTTTTGGCCGTTGATGTCTTTTTCAAATTTGGCTTCGCCCAGGTTATCGCGCTCCATCACGGAAAACCGGTTGGCCTGTTGCAAATGACCGATGAGTATGGTTTTGGCCTGGTTGCCCAGCCGGTCTATGCCGTCAGAGAACAGACCGCGCAAAAACGCCGAGCGGTTTTCAAACTTGCCGACCGCCAGCGCGTAGCGCGGGCCGTTGTAGGGGCTGCCGGCAGATTCGACTTTGGGCGTGTCCAAAGCTTTGGAGGTTTCGGTAGCGCAGCCGCCGAGCGTTGCAGCCATGGCCGCAGCCAGGCTGAGTTTGGCAAGTGTGTGTTTCATGGCTTGGGTCCTTTGATCCGGATGCATTGCCCATCTTAGACTGATCGTTGGTCACGGATGATGACAAACCGGGCAGGTCGATACTGTTTGCCTGTATTCGCCACAATCCCCCCATGACCTGGATAGACAGCCATTGCCATTTAGACGCGAGCGAATTTGCCGCCGACCGCGACGCGGTGCGCGCTGCTGCACGCGCAGCCGGTGTGGCGACCTGTGTGATTCCGGCGGTGGAGATGAGCAACTTTGACACCGTGCGCTTGCTGGCGCACCAACACAGCGACGTGTATGCACTGGGCGTACACCCGATGTACACGCCGCAAGCGGCTAAGGCCGACTTGCGCACGCTTGACGCGCAATTGCAGCAACACCGCAGCGACCCGCGTCTGGTGGCCGTGGGTGAAATCGGGTTGGATGGTTTTGTGCCCGGCTTGGACATGGCGCGTCAACAACTGTTTTACACAGCGCAACTTAAATTGGCGCAACAGCACGATTTGCCCGTCATCTTGCATGTGCGCCGCAGCGCGGATTTGCTGCTCAAAGGCTTGCGGCAAACGCCGGTCAAGGGCGGCATCGCGCATGCGTTCAACGGCAGTTTGCAACAAGCGCAGCAATTCATTGACATGGGTTTTAAGCTGGGTTTTGGCGGCGCGCTCACCTATGCGCGGGCTTTGCAATTACGCCGTCTGGCAACCGAGTTGCCGCTGGACGCGCTGGTGTTGGAAACCGACTCGCCGGATATACCGCCGCATTGGTTGTATGTGACCGCCGAGCAGCGCGAGGCTGGAGCAGCGCAAGGCCGCAACACGCCGGACCAAGTGCCGCGCATCGCGCAGGTGCTGGCTGAATTACGCGGCGTGTCAGTCGAGGAAGTGCAGCAGGTGACGACGCGGAATGTGACAAGCGTATTCAGGCTTTGAGCTGCTGCTAGCCAATACGCAGGGAGCAATTGATTAATTGCGACAATCCCCCTATGTCCTCCGTCTCTCCCAAACTCCCCTCAGTGAATGTGTCCGAACATGGCAAGGTGCGTTATTTGCATCTGGGCACGGTATGGGTGCAGGGCTCTATGTTGCTCAACAAACCCAATGACATCGAGTTGGACTATGTGCAGCGCATGCAGGCTTGGTTGTTGTTTCATGACGCAGATGAGGTCGAAGGCATGCACGCCATGCAGTTTGGTCTGGGTGCGGCTGCGCTCACCAAAAACTGCCACCAAGTGTTAAAGATACGCACCACCGCCATTGAGCTCAACCCGCAAGTGATTGCTGCGTGCCGCACTTGGTTTGAACTCGGCGCTGACGATGCACTGTTGAATGTGGTGTTGGGCGATGCCGCCGAGGTCGCGGCGCATGAACACTGGCAGGGTCAGGTCGATGTGTTGCATGTGGATTTGTACGACGACGAAGCCGCCGCGCCGGTGCTGGACGACCCCGCTTTTTATGCCGATTGCCGCCGCTTGCTGACTTCTCGCGGCGCCATGTTGGTGAATTTGTTCGGCCGTTCGTCCAGTTATGAACGCAGCCTGGGGCATATCCGTCAGGCTTTCGGGGCCGATGCGATCTGGGCGTTCAAGCCCACGCGTGAAGGCAATACGGTGGTGTTGGCGCTGCGAACCCCGCAGTTTCCTGCGGAAGATGTGTTGCAAGCGCGCGCGGCTGCCATTCACAAGCATTGGCGTTTACCCGCGCCTCAGTGGTTGCGCATGTTCAAGCCGGTGTCGCCTTAGGTGACAATCGCTCTTCTGCTCTTTTCAGGGGTTCCGGCTTGTCCATCAAAAGTCAAAAAGATTTTGCTTCAGGCGTGATGTTCACTGTGACCGGTGCAGCGTTCGCCTGGAACGCTGCCACCTCTTACAGCGTGGGATCCGCTGCACAAATGGGTGCCGGTTTTTTCCCTCTGGTGCTGGGCTCGGTCCTGGTATTGCTGGGCGGGTTTATTTTATTTTTTTCTCTGGTCGTGGAAACTCCTGACGGCGGTCTGATTGGCGAGTTGGCCTGGCGTCCCTTGTTTTGTGTGTTGGGTGCCAACCTGTCGTTCGGCGTGTTGCTGGGAGGCTTGCCATTCCTGGCTTGTCCCTCGATGGGATTGATTGTTGCTATTTATGCCTTGTGCGGATTGGCTTTATTGGCCGACCCTAGCGCTTTCACTTTGCGCCGCTGGTTGGTGCTCAGCAGTGTGTTAGCTGCCGGTAGCTATCTGGTGTTCATTGAATTGCTGAAACTCACGCTGCCTGTGTGGCCAGAGTTCATCACCACGTATTGACCGGCTGCGCATGGACTTACTTGCCAATCTCGCCACCGGGTTCGCTGTAGCCGGTACGCCTGTCAATATCTTGTACGCTTTGATCGGCTGTTTGCTAGGCACATTGATAGGCGTGTTGCCAGGCATAGGCCCGGTAGCCACCATTGCCATGCTGTTGCCGGCCACCTATGCACTGCCGCCAGTCTCGGCTCTGATCATGCTGGCTGGTATTTATTACGGCGCGCAATACGGCGGTTCAACCACAGCCATTCTGGTCAATTTGCCGGGCGAGTCTTCTTCGGTGGTCACCACACTTGACGGCTACCAAATGGCTCGCCAGGGCAGAGCCGGGCCCGCATTGGCTGCCGCCGGTTTGGGCTCGTTTTTTGCGGGATGCGTAGGCACATTGCTGTTGGCCGCGTTTGCGGCGCCATTGACGGAGTTGGCCTTTGCTTTCGGACCTGCTGAATACTGTGCCTTGATGGTCGTTGGGCTGGTCGGTGCGGTGGTCTTGGCATCCGGTTCGTTGCTCAAAGCGATTGCCATGATCATCCTCGGCTTGCTGCTTGGTTTGGTAGGCACTGACGTGAACTCGGGCATGGCACGATTTACGTTTGGTATTCCCGAATTAACCGACGGTATTGGATTTGTGGCGGTGGCCATGGGTGTGTTCGGTTACGGCGAAATCATTAGCAACCTTGCAAAAAGCGATTTGGAGCGCGAGGTGTTTACCGCCAAAGTGCAGGGTTTGTTTCCCACTCGCGAAGATCTCAAACACATGATGCCAGCGGTATTGCGCGGCACAGCTTTGGGGTCGGTGCTGGGTGTGCTGCCAGGTGGCGGCGCCTTGCTGGCATCTTTCGCTTCTTACTCGCTGGAGAAAAAAATCAAGCTCAAAGACGGTGAAGTGGCGCTGGGACAGGGAAATATCCGAGGCGTGGCTGCGCCCGAGTCAGCGAATAACGCTGGCGCCCAAACATCCTTCATTCCTTTGTTGACGCTGGGAATTCCGCCGAATGCAGTGATGGCTTTGATGGTTGGCGCCATGACCATTCACAACATACAACCCGGCCCGCAGGTAATGACGGTCAACCCCGAGTTATTTTGGGGCTTGATCGTGTCCATGTGGATCGGCAATTTGATGCTGATCATTTTGAACTTACCCATGATCGGTATTTGGATCAAATTACTGACCGTGCCCTACCACTATCTGTTTCCTGCCATCGTCTTGTTTTGCGCCATCGGTGTTTACACCACCAATAATTCCATCTTTGATATCTGGCTGGTGGCATTGTTCGGTTTGGCAGGCTATGTGTTTACCAAACTCGGCTGCGAACCGGCTCCTCTGTTGCTCGGTTTCATACTTGGACCCATGATGGAAGAGTATTTGAAACGCGCTTTGAAGCTGGCACGCGGCGATTGGTCGGTATTTATCACCCGGCCTGTATCGGCAGCATTGCTGGCGCTGGCCGTCGCCTTGTTGTTGCTTGTGTTGTTGCCGGCCATCAAGTCCAAGCGCGAACAAGCCTTTGTCGAAGATTGAGGTCACACGTTGAAAGAACACACTCTCAGACGCGCTTTGCACAACGAGGTTCACGCCCGTCCTCCTGAGCCCATGCGCGCGCCCGTGGCCATCAGCCATGTGGTGATGCTGGCTGATGCTGACGCCCGCCAAGCCAGCCGGGTTCATCTCTTGGCCTTGTTGCGTGACCAGCATTTGCCGGTGCCGGATGCACATGCCAACCATTTGCGGGTGGATGTAGGCGGTTGGCGTTTGCGCTGGGAATTGCACACCGAATTCGTTACCTGGACCTTCATGGCCGATGCGCCGCCAGGCCTGCCCCGCGCTGATGACTACGGCATGGTGTTGAACTTGCTGCCGCAGCAATGGCTCAAAGACTTACCGGGTGAATGTTTGGCCCGTATCAACTTGCGGGCCAAGCTGACTGAGGATTTGGCTGACCGCGATGAATTGCACCGGCAATTCCGCGAAGACAGTTTGGTGGCTTGTCAATTGGCTGAGGGGTCTGCCACTTTACATACTGATTTTCAAATCGGCCCTGACGGTTGTTCGCGCATGCTGTTGCGCGTCGGGCAGTTGTCGCAACGTCGATTAGGGCGCCTGGTGCAGCGCTTGTTGGAAATTGAAACCTACCGCATGATGGCCTTGCTGGGTTTACCGCTGGCACGTAGCGCAGCACCGGCACTGGCTTTGGCCGAGCAGGAGCTTGCCGATCTGGCCCAGGCGATTCGCAGTGCACACCAGGACGAGGAAGCAGAGCTGCTGGAGCGCTTGACACGGCTGGCCGGTCAGGTTGAAGGACAGTACGCCGCACAGCATTCACGATTTTCTGCCAGCAAAGCGTATTTCGAATTGGTGGATAGGCGCATACAAGATATTCGCGAAACCCGTTTACCAGGTTTTCAGTCGATCGGCGAATTCATGGATAGGCGTTTGTCGCCTGCGCGCAGCACCTGCGACTGGGTGGCCAGACGCCAGACCGCTTTGTCCGAGCGGGTGTCGCGTATGAGTAACTTGTTGCGTACCCGGGTGGATTTCCAGCAAGAGCAAAGCAGCCAGGCGCTATTGACCGCCATGAACAAACGCCAAGGCTTGCAATTGAAATTGCAAACCACGGTGGAAGGTTTGTCGGTCGCGGCCATCACTTATTACATCGCCGGTTTGATTCACTACGTAGCCGAAGGTTTGCAAGCCAAAGGCTGGATCAACGACCCGACCATCTTCACAGCGGTCGCCGTGCCTTTGATCGCATTGGTGGTCTGGTGGATCACCCGGCGTTTGCATTACAAGGTGCTCAGGCCTGACACCTGACAAGGTGTATTTCGTGCCGCTTGTGCGGTTTTTCTTCGTTTATTCACTCAAACCATGTCCTTTAACTTCAACAATCCCTACAGCAGTACCCGCTTGCCCGTGTTCGCCCGCAACATCGTGTCCACCTCACACCCGTTGGCCGCGCAAGCCGGTTTGCGTATGCTGTGGCGCGGCGGTAATGCGGTAGATGCAGCCATCGCGGCGGCTGCGGTGTTGACCATCGTTGAGCCGGTGAGCTGCGGTTTGGGGTCGGACGCATTTTGTATTTTGTGGGACGGCCAGCAATTGCATGGCTTGAATGCGTCCGGGCGCGCACCGCAGGCTTGGACCCCAGAGTATTTCCAGCGCAAATACGGCGACAACGCCATGAACCCGCCTAAGCGCGGTATCGATTCCGTCACCGTGCCCGGCGCAGTTGCCAGTTGGGTGGCGTTGAGCGAGCGGTTCGGCAAACTGCCGTTTGAAGACCTGATGCAACCGGCGATTGAAACTGCCGAACGCGGTTTTTTGCTGAGTGTGGTGGTGCAAGAAAAATGGGCAGCACCGGTGGATGAACTCAAAAACCAACCCGGTTTTGCACAAGCGTTTATGCCGCATGGACGCGCACCCGAAGTCGGCGAGTTGTTCCAGTTTGCGTCTGCCGCCAAAGGTTTGCGCGCGATTGGCAAAACCAAAGGCCAGGCGTTTTACGGCGGTGAAATCGCCCAGGCTTTGGAGCGTTTTTCAAACGCCAATGGCGGCTCATTGAAAGCCTCTGACTTCGCTGCTTACAAGGCCGAATGGGTCAAGCCGATTTCCATGGATTACCGTGGCCACACGCTGCATGAAATCCCGCCCAACGGCCAAGGCATTGCCGCGTTGATTGCCTTAGGTATCTTGGACAACTTTGATTTGGCCGCATTGCAACGTGATGGCGTGGATTCGCAGCACCTGCAAATCGAAGCCATGAAACTGGCCTTCGCCGATGTCTACCGTTACGTGGCCGAAGAAAGCAGCATGGAAGTCACGGCAGCGCAAATGCTGGACAAGTCGTATTTGAAAGAACGCGCCAAGTTGATTGACATGCAACGCGCACAAGATTTCAAAGCAGGCAACCCGGCCAAGGGCGGCACGATTTACCTCACCGCTGCGGATGAAAACGGCATGATGGTCAGCTTCATTCAAAGCAATTACATGGGTTTTGGCTCGGGCTGTGTCGAGCCCACATACGGCATCAGTTTGCAAAACAGAGGCCACGCATTCGCGGTGCGTACCGGTGGATTGAACCCGGCCAATTTGGTGGCTCCTGGCAAGCGGCCATTTCACACCATCATCCCTGCGTTTTTGATGAAAGACGGTCAACCGGTGATGAGCTACGGCGTGATGGGCGCGAACATGCAGCCGCAAGGCCATGTGCAAACCTTGGTGCGCATGCTCGATTACGCGCAAAACCCGCAAGCCGCCTGTGACGCGCCGCGCTGGCGCTACAACGAAGGCTTGGTCATCAACGTCGAAGCCGGTATGGACCCGCACACGGTGCAAGGTTTGCAACAACGCGGCCACGCCATGGAAGTGATTAACGACAGCTACCAGGATTTCGGCTCCGGCCAATTCATCTGGCGCATGGGCAACCCCAAGGTACAAGGTTATGTGGCGGCCAGCGATTCGCGCCGCGATGGACTGGTGGCCGGTTTTTAATCAGTGGGCTCACTGGCGCTTAGGTTTAACCATTTGTCACCGCATGCCAGCGGTATGTTGCTGGCGCTGGCCGGGGCGATTGCGTTCAGCGGTAAAGCCATCATTGTCAAACTGTCTTACCGCTATGGTGTGGATGCGGTCACCGTCATCATGTATCGCATGCTGTTGGCTTTACCGTTTTTTGTGGCCATGGCCTGGTGGGCGTCACGCCAGCCGCATGCCATCGCCAACCCGTTGAGCCGACGCGATCTGCTGGCCATCAGTGGTTTGGGTTTTCTCGGTTATTACCTGGCCAGTTTTCTGGATTTTCTAGGTTTGCAAACCGTCACCGCCAGCTTGGAACGCTTGATCATTTATTTGAACCCGACGCTGGTGATGTTGCTCAGTGCTTTGATTTACAAACACCGCATTCAGCCTTTGCGTGCAGTGGCCATGGCCATCAGTTACGCCGGTGTGCTGGTGGTGTTCGGGCATGAGGTCAGCTTCAGCGGTGGCGGCGTGGTCTGGGGCTCGGCTTTTGTGCTGGCCAGTGCTTTGTCGTATGCGCTGTATTTGATGTTCAGTGGTCAGATGGTCAAGCGCATAGGCGCGTTGCGTCTGGTGGGTTTGGCATCCGTCGTGGCTTGTGTGTGTTGTTTGCTGCAATTTGTCATACTGCGTCCCATGTCGACTGCGCTGGTGCAGCAAGAAGTGTTGTGGCTGGCTTTGTTGAACGCCACTGTGTGCACGGTGGCTCCGGTGGTGTTCATCATGTTGGCGATAGAGCGTATTGGTGCGGCACTCACATCGCAGGTAGGGATGGTCGGGCCGATGTCAACCATCACGCTGGGTGTGTGGGTGCTGAATGAACCGGTGAATGTGTGGATCGTGCTGGGTACTGTGTTGGTGCTCAGCGGTGTGTATTTGGCTTCGCAATCAGGAGAAAAAAATGGACTTAGGCATTAAAGGCAAATGGGCGCTGGTTGGCGGCGCAAGCAAGGGTTTGGGCTGGGGCTGTGCCAGTGCGCTGGCGCAGGCCGGTGTGAATCTGGTGATGGTGTCGCGCGGTGCCGAAGTGCTCGAAGCATCGGCAGCCGGTTTGCGCCAACACGGCGTGACGGTTTTGACTGTGGCGCAAGACATCACCACCGAAGCCGGACGCGCCGCTATTTGGTCAGTGGCCGGTGGGCCCGGTAAAAACTTTGACATTGTCGTCACCAACGCAGGCGGCCCGCCCAGCGGCGACTTCCGCGAATGGGACCGCGAAGCATGGATCAAAGCGGTTGACGCGAACATGCTGACCCCGATTGAGTTGATCAAAGCCACCGTAGACGGCATGGCATCCCGCGGTTTCGGGCGCATTGTGAATATCACGTCGAGTGCGGTGAAGGCGCCCATCGATATTTTGGGTTTGTCCAACGGCGCACGCAGTGGCTTGAGCGGCTTTGTCGCCGGTTTGTCGCGCAACCCGGCGATTGCCAAACACAACGTGACCATCAACAACTTGTTGCCCGGTGCGTTTGATACCGACCGATTGAAAAGTATTTTGAAAGGCACGGCCGAAAAAACCGGTAAAAGCGTGGATGAGCTGGCGCAAGCTCGCCGTGCCAGTGCGCCGGCCAACCGCTTCGGCACGCCGGAAGAGTTCGGCAACACCTGTGCGTTTTTATGCAGCCAGCATGCAGGTTTTATCAATGGCCAAAACATATTGATAGACGGCGGGGCTTACCCGGGCGCATTTTGAGGAACTGACACATGGACAGAGCACAAGCCTTGTGGCCATCGCACCATGCGGTGGCGCATTTGCCCGGTTCCTTGCCCATGGGCGGCGTGGTGCCGATGACACCGGTGCATGCATTTGCGCAAACGCCCGAGCCATTGCGTTGGCCTGTTGACGTAGGTTTGCAGGCCAAGCGGCGCGACATTGAACTCGACGGCTTGCTGGCATTCACCATCGACGACTTGGTCACAGCGGCTGAAGCCGATGCGATCGTGCAAGCCAGCGAACGCATGGGCTACCGTGATGAAGCGCCGGGCATTGCCACACCGCCCGGCATGCGCATGAACAAGTCGGTGCATTGGATGGCGGATGAAGCCATGATGCAGCCCTTGTTTGCACGCATGGCGCATTTGTTACCGCAGACATTGGCGGGCGCTTCATTGTTGCCAGCCTTGAGCCACCGCATCAATATGTACCGTTATGACGATCAAGATGTGTTCAATTTGCACACTGACGGCAGTTGGCCGGGTTACAGCTTGAGCGAAGACAGAGCGCACATGTTGGAGTGGGACCCGGCGATTCGCTCCGGCCTGACCATGTTGCTCTACCTCAATGGTGCAGCTGACGGTGTGCAAGGCGGTAACACCCGTTTGTACAAACCCGACGGCACTTGGGTAGATGTGTCACCGGTGAAAGGCTCGGCGCTGTTTTTCAGACATGGCTTTGGCCGCGATTCGGTGCGCCATGTGGGCTGCGTGGTCAGTGGTGATGTGTCGAAATATGTGGCCCGCATCAACGTGATGTACACCGACTGATCAAGGCTTGCGCGAAGACACCACGATACCGCCGACGATCAACACAAACGCTGCTGCGTGATAGCCATGCGGCGCGTCACCTAAGGTGACGGTAGACAGCACAGCGGCGAACAGCGGTGTGAGGTTAGCAAAAAAACCGGCGATGGTCGGGCCCACACGTTGAATGCCCAAGCCCCAACTGCGGTAGGCCAGCAAGGCTGGGCCCAGCGCCACATACAACACGGTAGCGGCCAGCGGCCAACCCCAAGTGATCTGCGGGTTGTCGCTGAATTGCCATTCGGCTGCTGTGAATGCGCCGCTCCACAACAAACCAAACACCATTTGCGCGGTCAAAAAATACATCCAGTTGCCGCGTATCTCAGGCGGGTCCACCGGTTGCGCCACCAGCCAGCTGTACCAGGCCCAGCAAATCACTGCAATCAATATGTAGATGTCACCAATCACCGGCTGTAAGCGCATCAGGTTTTGCCAATCGCCGCGACCCAACACACACAACACACCGGCGATGGACAGCGCAGCCCCCAGAATTTGCCGCAGCGAGACGCGTTGTTTGTAAAACACCGCGCCCATGGCCAGCATGAACACCGGCACGCTGGCACCGACCAGCGTCACGTTGATAGGTGTGGAGGTGTGCAGTGCCAAGTATTGAAAGCTGTTGTAGCAACCCACACCCAAGAGGCTCATCAAGCCGTAGCGACGCCAGTGTGGCCACATCGCGCTGGAGGGTTTGAGCACCGGATACGCCCAAGGCAGCAACAGCAGAAAAGCCAGTAGCCAACGGAAAAAATTCAGCGTGATCGGCGGCACCAAGTCGGCAACCACACGACCAAGAATGGTATTGCCCGCCCAGACCAGCGGCGGCAGCAACAGCAAACCGGCAGTGGCCAGATCAAGACCGGGTTTGGGTGGGGAAGAGGCAGTATCAGACATGACAGCGACTCTAACCCAGTTGCGTAGACAATCAGCTTTGGCTGTCCGGCAGATGACCGGCGGATTTCACACCCACACCCTAGGAGTAAGGCATGAGCAAAGCCATTCAATTCAAACAACCCGGCGGACCCGAGGTATTGCAACTCGTCGATGTCACGGTCGGCAACCCCGGTCCCGGCGAAGTACGCATCGCACACAAAGCCGTCGGCTTGAACTACATCGATGTTTACCACCGCACCGGTTTGTATCCGCTTCCCATGCCGCACGGTTTAGGCATGGAAGGCGCAGGTATCGTTGAAGCGGTGGGCGAAGGGGTGACTCATTTGAAAGCAGGTGACCGCGCTGCCTACGCCAGCGCCCCGCCCGGAAGCTATTGCGAAGCGCGGGTCATGCCGGCCAAAAACGTGTGCAAACTGCCGGACAACATCCCGTTCGAGACGGCAGCTGGCATGATGCTCAAAGGCATGACGGTGCAATATTTGCTCAAACGCACTTTGCCGCAAGCCGGTTTGCAATCCGGTGATTTGATTTTGTTTCACGCCGCCGCCGGTGGTGTCGGTTTGATCGCTTGTCAGTGGGCCAAGGCACTGGGCTTGCAACTCATAGGCACGGCGGGCAGCGATGAAAAATGCGCACTGGCCAAAGCCAATGGCGCAGCCCACGTGATCAACTACAACAAAGAAGATTTTGAAGCGCGTGTCAAAGACATCACCAACGGCAAAGGCGTGAAAGTGGTGTACGACTCGGTCGGTAAAGACACCTGGGACAAATCACTCAACTGTTTGTCGCCGTTTGGTTTGATGGCCAGCTTCGGCAACGCTTCCGGTCCGGTCGAGCCGTTTGCCCCCGGCACACTGGGTGCCAAGGGTTCCATTTATGTCACCCGCCAAACCTTGTTCACCCATATCGCCACGCGCGAAACCAACCAGCAAATGGCCGAAGATTTGTTTGACGTGGTCGGCAGCGGCAAGGTGAAAATTCACATTGACCAACGTTACCCCTTGGCTGAGGCCGCGCAAGCTCACCGCGATCTGGAAGCCCGCAAAACCACCGGCAGCACCTTGCTGACCGTGTGATGCTTCAGTTCAATGGCCGCCGGTGAAAGCTGGCGGCTTTTTCATGTCCGTTCAACAGGTTTATCAGTGAATAACAGCACCGCAAGATACTTGGATTCTTCATTGCGCCCGCATCTGCTGGCATGGGTGCTGATCAGCTTGCTGGTCAACGCTTTGCCCTTGTTCACACCCATACTGAATGAAGGCGACTCGGTGTTATATGCCGCCTTGTCGCAACACATGGTGTTGAGCGGCAATTGGAATGATTTGGTATTGGATGGCCGCGACTGGTTGGACAAACCGCATTTTCCGTTTTGGTTGGGTGCTTTGTCGTTCAAGCTATTTGGTGTCAGCGTGTTCGCTTATATGTTGCCCGGGTACTTGTGTCATCTGCTCGGCGGCTATTACACCTACCGAATAGCGCGCTTGTTTCACGGTCGTGATGCAGCTTTGATCGCCGTGTTGGTGTATGTGTCTGCTTATCACCTGATGTACACCACCACCGCTTTGAAAGCAGAAGCGTTTTTGACCGCCAGCATCATGGCCGCGTGTTATTACTGGCTGCGGTTGGATGCGCAATTCCGTTGGAAATATGTGCTGCTCGGTGGCTTATTCAGCGGCATATCGGTGATGACCAAAGGCGTGTTCACTTTGATCACCATCAGCAGCGGTTTGTTGTGCATGTGGGCTTACCAAGGCCGCTGGCGCGAACTGTTGCGCTGGAAATGGCTGGCCGCTTTGGTCGTGACTTTGTTGTGCGTCATGCCCGAAGTCATCGCCTTGTACCGGCAGTTCGACATGCATCCTGAAAAAACCGTGTTCGATCACACTGGTGTGTCAGGCATACGGTTCTTCTTGTGGGACAGCCAGTTCGGGCGTTTTTTCAACGTCGGTCCCATCACCAACAAAGACGGCAACAAACTGTTTTTTGTGTTGGTGTTCTTGTGGGCATTTCTGCCTTGGGTGGCGGCGTTTGCATGGGCTTGCTGGCGCGCGCTGCGACCGGCTGGTGTTGTTGACGCAAACAGCCGCGCTCAACAGGTGTATTTGCTCGGCAGCTTTTTCGTCAGCTTCGTCATGTTCAGCCTCACCAGTTTTCAGCTGGATTACTACACCGTCATCGTCTACCCGTTTGCAGCCGTGTTGATTGCGCCTTGGCTGTTGTCGGCCATTGCTGACAGCAGTGCTGCAGGGATTCGCAGAGCGCAACACGCCATGGGCTTGCTCACCTTGACGCTGGCCGTGTGGCTGAGTGTGAAGATAGGACACCTTGCCTTGCAGTGGTTGACCGGTGTTGTTCTGCTGGGCGGAATCATTTACGCTTGGCTGCAAAAAAAGCAATGGCATGGTTTGAGCGTGCTGGTCTACCCGGTGATCGCAGTCAATCTGTTGTATCTGGTGCTCGAAGGCATGACGCTGATTGCACACACGCGCTACAGCATTCCCTACAACGTGGTGTCGGCGATGGCGAGCGAACCAGCTGCGCCTGTGGTGGTGTATCAGCTTGACCCGCCAGTGGCCTATGAACTGGGGTTGTACCGTCAAACCGCGACTGTGCTGCGCATAGACAAAGCCGAAGATTTACCGCCGCCCGGCGCCAGTTATTTTTTGTTGATGCGCACAGCGGATGCGGATGCAGTCTCAGTGCGGACTGGTGCGATGACACCCGTGTTGTCGGGCGATTGGGTGGACCACAAAACCGGAACACTGCCCAGACAAATTGAACTGGCAGCAGGGCGTGCGCCGTTGGAGAATTTCAGTGTGTACAAAGTAACGCCGCGTTAAAGCGTTCAGTCTTTGCTTGTTCGAACTCGCAACAACTCATCCAATATCAAACACACCGTGCCCACGCTGATGGCGCTGTCTGCCACGTTAAATGCAGGGAAATGACCTTGGTAAAACACTGGCGATAACCAGTCCCAGTGGAAGTCTAAAAAGTCGATGACGTAGCCCCACAGCACGCGGTCAATCACGTTGCCGACTGCGCCGCCCAGCACCAGCGCCAAGGCAAAACAAAACAAGCGCTGGTCTGCATGACTGCGCAACAGCCACACGATGAAACCGGCTGCGCCCACACCGATGGCAGTGAAAAACCAGCGTTGCCAACCGGAGGCTGACGACAAAAACGAAAACGCTGCGCCGCTGTTATGCACCCGCACCAGGTTGAAAAACTCTGTGACAGTTTGGCTGTCGCCCAGCTGAAAACTGCTGATGATCAACACCTTGGTGAATTGATCGGCCAGCAAAATCACCAAGGCCATGCCCAGCCACAAAAACAATGAACGCGGTGTGTTTCTGGTCATGGTCAGTGTGTCGCAGTCAAAGAATGTGGATAGGCCAGAGATATCAGGCAAACGCCCGATGTTCACCGCCGCCGTGCAAATTGCTGTCGCAACGTACGCACAAAGTCGGGTGAGCCGACACGCTGCCCACGTCCGGGCTGTAATGCCAGCAACGCTCGCACTTGGTATGCGCAGAAGGCGCCACACTCACTGAGAGTTCATTGCCTGCCAACAGTTGCAATGACGAGACGATGAACACAAATTTCACATCCGCCCCCAAGCTTTGCAACAAAGCCATGTCTGCGGCATTCACCGTCAGTGTGACCTCGGCTTGCAGTGGCGAGCCGACCAGCCCTTGGCCACGCACGACCTCAATGTCTTTGTTCACTTGCTCGCGTATCTCACGAATGCGTGACCATTTGTCTAAAAGCGCGGTATCAGGCTCGGGCAGTTGCACATAGCTGTCTTTGAAAATCGTGTTGCCCAAACCCAGCACGCCCCATGCCTCTTCAGCGGTAAAGCTTAAGAACGGTGCCATCCAGCGCAACATGGCTTGGGTGATTTGCCATAACGCGGTTTGCGCGCTGCGCCGCGCATGCGAACCGGCGGAAGTGGTGTAGAGCCGGTCTTTGAGGACATCCAAGTAAAACGCGCCCAAATCTTCCGAGCAATAAATTTGCAATTTGGAGACCACGGGATGGAACTCGTAGCGCCCGAAATGCCCGCCTTCAAACACCTTGGTTTGCGGGTTGTAGTGGCCGACGATATCGGCTTGCAATTGCGCGGCGCGACTGATGGCGTAGCGGTCCACTTCCAGCATGTCAGACAGCGGCACCGCATCTTTGTGCAGGTCGAAGTCGCTGGTGTTGGCGAGTAAAAACTTCAGCGTGTTGCGCACCCGGCGGTAGGTGTCGACCACACGCGCCAGAATTTTGTCGTCGATGTTCAAGTCACCCGAGTAGTCGGTGGAGGCCACCCACAGACGCACGATTTCTGCGCCCAGCTTGTCGGTCACTTCTTGCGGCACTACGGTGTTGCCCAAGCTCTTGCTCATCTTGCGGCCTTGGCCGTCGGTGGCAAAACCGTGGGTCAACAAACCTTTGTAAGGTGCGCGGTCGTACAGCGCGCAACCCAGCAGCAGCGAGCTGTGGAACCAGCCCCGGTGTTGGTCATGGCCTTCCAAATACAAATCCGCTTCTGGGCCGGTGTCGTGAAACGGCGCGCGGTCATACGCATCTTTGTGGCTGCCGCGTAGCACGTGCTCGAAGGTCGAGCCGGAGTCAAACCAGACTTCCAAAATGTCGGTGCTCTTGCTGTAATCGTCGGCTTTGGCGGTCTGGCCTTTGCCTTGTGCTGTCAGCAATGCTTGAATGTCATTCACCTCTGCGCGGCTCCAGGCTTCGATGCCACCTTGCTCCACCATGGCTGCTGCAATATCCAAAATAGCCATGGTGTCAGGGTGTAATTCGCCGCTGTCTTTGTGCAGCAAAAACGGCACTGGCACGCCCCAGCTGCGTTGGCGCGAAATGCACCAGTCGGGCCGGTTGGCAATCATGTCGCGCAAACGGGTTTTGCCGTTCTCGGGATAAAACTGGGTTTGCTCAATCGCGTCCAGCGCCAATTGACGCAGCGTTTTGCTGGCTTTGTCTTTGGTGAACACGCCCGCGCCTTCGTCCATGCGCACAAACCATTGCGCCGCAGCGCGGTAGATGACAGGGGTTTTGTGCCGCCAGCAATGCGGGTAACTGTGGGTGATGCCGTGCGTCGCCATCAATCGATTGGCGTTTTTCAATGTCTCCAAAATGTTCGGCACGGCTTTCCAAATGTGCTGGCCGCCGAACAACGCAAAGTCGGCGGCATACGCGCCATTGCCTTGCACCGGGTTCAAGATGTCGTCGTATTTCAAACCGTGCGCCACGCAGGAGTTGAAGTCATCCACGCCGTAAGCAGGCGCGCTGTGAACAATGCCGGTGCCGTCGGCATCGGTGGCGTAATCGGCCAAATACACAGCGGCAGTGCGTGCGTAGGCTGCATCCACATGAGCCAATGGGTGATGAAACTCAATCAAATCCAAGGACTGGCCTTTGCAACTTGCTACGGCTTTGCCGCTGAGTTGCCAGCGTTCTAAACACTTTTCAACCAATGATTCAGCACACACAAAATAACCGCGCTCGGTGTCGACCAAGGCATAGTTCAACTCGGGGTTGAGGTTGAGTGCTTGGTTGGCAGGAATGGTCCAGGCGGTGGTGGTCCAGATCACTGCAAAAGCTTCTTTGTTCAAAGAAGACAGACCAAATGCTTTGGCCAGTTTGTCGGGCTGTGCGCATAAAAACGCCACATCCAGCGTGTCACTTTTTTTGTCTGCGTATTCAATTTCAAATTCAGCCAAAGACGAGCCGCAATCGAAACACCAGTACACCGGCTTCAAACCACGGTACACAAAGCCACGCTCGATCACCCGTTTGAACGCGCGGATTTCACCGGCTTCGTTGGCAAAGTCCATGGTGCGGTAAGGCCGCTCCCAATCGCCGAGCACGCCTAAGCGCTTGAAGTCTTCGCGCTGCTGATCGATTTGCTCGGTGGCAAACGCGCGGCTTTTGGCTTGCATATCGTCACGCGAGAGCTTACGCCCGTGCAGTTTTTCGATGGCGTTTTCAATCGGCAAACCGTGGCAGTCCCAGCCGGGGATGTATTGCGCATCAAAACCGGCGAGTTGCCGACTCTTGACGATCATGTCTTTGAGCACTTTGTTCAGCGCGTGCCCGATGTGCAATTTGCCGTTGGCATACGGCGGGCCGTCGTGCAGCACAAACAGCGGCTGGCCGTGACGCGCCACGCGCAATTGTTTGTACAGGCCTTGCTCGGTCCAGCTTTTGGCCCAGGCCGGTTCACGTTTGGGCAGGTCGCCGCGCATGGGGAAGGGCGTGTCCGGCAGGTTGAGTGTGGCGCGGTAATCGGTGGTGTTCGGTTCGGTCATGGCAATTCAGAGATCAAAGTATTCGAAGGGTGTTGCTGCTTCATCGGGTGCAGCTGACTGTGGGGTAGGAGACGCGGGGCAAGGTGCGTCGTGCAGGCCCTGTCAAATTCGGCTGCTCAGCCAGGCGCGTGCATCGTCGCAGTCGCGCTGTATGCCTTGGTCCAAGGCATCCATGCTGTCGTACTTGAGTTCGTCGTGTAATTTATGCAGCAGTTCCACGCGCACGAGTTTACCGTAGCCCCCTTCAGCGCCCAGTGATGTTGGCCACTCCAGGCAGTGGGTTTCCAAGAGCACGCGCCCGCCGTTCACATCGTTGGCGTCCAGCGAAGGACGCACACCGAAATTGGCCACGCCAGGCAGTGCTTGCTCAGTCAGCCCGTGCACTTGCGCGACAAAAATCCCGCTGGCCGCAGGTTTGTCATGGGCAAAGCGGATGTTCAATGTGCGGCAATTGAGTTCGCGCCCGAGTTTGCGCCCGTGCACCACATGGCCGGACAAGGCGTAGGGGCGACCCAGCAGCAACGCCGCTTGACGCATATCGCCGTTTGCCAAGGCTTGGCGCACCGCCGAGCTAGAGACACGCACGCCGGTGGTGCCCGGCTTGTCGGCAGATGGCGGCTCGGAGATTTCATAACTGTTCATACGCGCGACCTCAAAGCCCAGTGCTTGGCCGCTGCGCGATAACGAGGCGTAGTCACCGGCGCGTTTGGCACCGTAGCAAAAGTCGTCGCCGACCAGCACATAACGCACGCCCAAGCCTTGCACCAGCATTTGTTGCACGAAATCGTCCGGGCTGAGCGAAGCCAGTGATTGGTTGAACGGCAGCACTACACATTGGGCGATACCGCAGGCTTGCAGTTCAGCCAATTTGTCGCGCAACGTGGCGATGCGTGCCGGGGCCATGTCGGGCTTGTTTGACACCGATGCAAAAAAATCGCGTGGATGCGGCTCGAAGGTCATCACGCATGACGGTACGCCGCGCTGACGCGCTTCGTTTTGCAACAAAGCCAACATGGCTTGGTGACCCCTGTGCACGCCATCGAAATTGCCGATGGTCAGTGCGCAGGCCGGGGCCAGCCCGGGGTGGTGAATGCCTCTGAAAATTTGCATGGGTGCAGTGGGTATGTCAAAGAGCTGTCTTGGAAACAAGGTATATTGTCATGGATTGACGTCAGTGCTCGCTTATCTCATTGGAGGTGAATGTTGAAGGTCTTGAAGTTGTCTGCCCAAGGGTTGCCGCAATCCTGGATATCACTTGAACAAGCCGTCACCCATTACGCGGCGGACGAGGTGCGCTGGGAAGCCGGCGTGGAAGTCGCGGTCTACCGTGGCGGCTACAACGCCGTCACAGGCATTCAGTCCAAAATCGTCATCAACAGCATCATCGGCACCAAGGGCGTGCCGCGCATCAACCCCTTCGATTTGAAACCGGGCTTGACCAACAGCAAATTGTTCGCCCGTGACCGCAACCTGTGCGCTTACTGCGGCGACGATTTCCACGAAACCGACTTAACCCGCGAACACATCATTCCCTTTGGCCAGCACGGCCAGGACACTTGGATGAACGTGGTCACCGCCTGCAAAACCTGTAACCACCGCAAAGCCAACCGCACGCCCGAGCAAGCGCGCATGCCATTGCTGTACACGCCGTACACACCGACGCTTTGGGAAGACTTTATTTTGCGCAACCGCCGCATACTGGCCGACCAGATGGAATTTTTGATGGCGCATTTGCCGCGCAATTCACGGTTGGTGGCTTAAAAATTCAGTTGTTGAGTTTTTGAAATCGGGGTCTGCTCACCCCATCAATCACCACCTCTTCGGTGAACATGGCAAACGGCCTGACCCACACACCTTGTTCACCATACAGCGCTTTGTAAAGCACCAGCGGTTCCAGCGTTTCGCTGTGGCGCACCACGCCTAAGACCTCGTAGTCCAGTTGTTTGTAATGACGGTATCGCCCTGTGGGCAGGCTGGGCAAGGACGGCAGGTCGGTGTCAGACATGGGGTGCATTCAAATAAAGAAACGATTCCGGTCGAATTGCAGGCATTCACTGGTTGCTCGGCAACTCAGCCTATGGCCTTGAGAAATGCCTCAATCGCCTGCGGATAGATCACATGCTCTTGCGTCAACACGCGTGCCGCCAAAGTGTCCGCTGTGTCATCCGCCAACACCGGCACCACGGCTTGCGCCAGTATCGGGCCGTGGTCGAGTTCGGTGGTCACCTGATGAACGGTGGCACCGGCAAAACGGCAGCCAGCATCTATAGCGCGTTGGTGCGTATGCAGGCCGGGGAACGCGGGTAGCAGCGAAGGGTGAATATTCAGTAACCGTCCCTCGTAATGCACCACAAAACCCGGTGTCAGTATGCGCATGAAACCCGCCAACACCACCAGCGATGGCTCATAACTGTCGATTGTTTGCCGCAACACATCGTCAAACGCGGTGCGCGGATCTGCTCTGTCGGCAAACGCAGTGTGGTCCACCACTTGCGTGGTCAAACCCATGTCTGCGGCGAGTGTCAAGCCGCGCGCATCCGGGCGATTGCTGATCACGGCGGCAATCCGCGCATTTAGCTTTTCTTCCCATTCATGCAGCAAGGCGGCGCGCGCAATCGCCAACATGTTGGAGCCGCCGCCGGAAATCAGGATGACAATAGTTTTCATGCAAGCCATTATGACCACTGCGGCAACCTGTGCCGTGTCATGAGGCAAAATCGCACGATCGTGCTAAAACACGGATTCAATCAATCAAGGCCACCTCAGTGCCTACGGAGATTTCACATGGATTTGGCTTTCACGCCTGAAGAACAGGCATTTCGCGAAGAGGTCCGCGCTTGGGTGAAAGCCCATTTGCCATCAGCGATTGCCCACAAAGTGCACAACGCCTTGCGACTCACGCGTGACGATATGCAAGCTTGGGCGCAAATTTTGGGTGCCAAAGGCTGGCTGGGTTATGGCTGGCCTAAGCAGTTCGGCGGCCCGGGCTGGAACGCGGTACAAAAACATTTGTTCGAAGAAGAATGTGCCTTGGCAGGTGCACCGCGAGTGGTGCCGTTTGGCCCTGTGATGGTGGCCCCCGTCATCATGGCGTTTGGCAACGCCGAACAACAACAACGTTTTTTGCCCGGCATCGCCAGTGGCAAAGTCTGGTGGAGCCAAGGTTACAGCGAACCGGGGTCAGGTTCCGATTTAGCTTCGTTGAAAACCCGTGCCGAGCGCGTTGGCGACAAATTTATTGTCAATGGCCAAAAAACCTGGACCACTTTGGGCCAGTTCGGTGAATGGATTTTTTGTCTGGTGCGCACCAGCACCGAGGGCAAGCCGCAAACCGGCATTTCGTTTTTATTGATTGACATGAAGTCGCCTGGCGTCAGCGTGCGGCCCATCAAGTTGCTTGATGGTGAATGCGAGGTCAACGAGGTTTGGTTTGACAACGTGGAAGTGCCCGCAGAGAACCTGATCGGCCAAGAAAACAAGGGCTGGGATTACGCCAAATATTTGCTGGCGCACGAGCGCACCAATATTGCTGATGTGAACCGCGCCAAGCGCGAACTTGAGCGCTTAAAGCGCATAGCCAAAGCCGAAGGTGTGTATGACGACATGCGTTTGCGCGATGAAATCGCCAAGCTCGAAGTCGACATCATTGCTTTGGAAATGATGGTGTTGCGCGTGCTCAGCGCCGAGAAGTCCGGCAAGCAATCGCTGGACATTGCAGGTTTGCTGAAAATTCGCGGCTCGGAAATTCAACAGCGTTACAGCGAACTCATGATGCTGGCCGCAGGACCCTTCAGCCTGCCGTTCATTTTCGAAGCCATGGATGCAGGCTGGCAAGGCGACCATGTAGGCGCAGCGCATTGCGCACCGTTGGCATCCACCTATTTCAATATGCGCAAAACCACGATTTACGGCGGCTCCAACGAAGTGCAACGAAACATCGTCGCCAAAACCGTGCTCGGCTGAACACACACCAAGGATTCACATGGACTTCGATTTTTCTGACGAACAAGAACAACTGCGCGACGCAGTTCGCAAATGGGTGGACAAGGCCTATAGCTTTGACGAGCGCAAAGCCATCGTGGCCAACGGCGGTTTCTCTGCCTCTATCTACCAAGCATTGGCAGAGTTAGGCCTCACCGGTTTGTATGTGCAAGATGCCTACGGCGGTATGGCCATGGGCCCGGTCGAAGGCATGGTGGTCATGGAAGAGCTTGGGCGCGGCATGTTGCTCGAACCCTTGGCGCATGCATGGATCAGCAGTGCGGTGCTGCAAGGTTTTGCACCTGAAGCATTGAAACAGCAATGGCTGTCGCGCATTGCCAGTGGTGAAGCTTTGGTGGTGCTGGCTCAGCAAGAGCGCGGTGCCCGCTATCACTTGGAAAAATGCCACGCTACAGCCAGTGAAAACAATGGCGTTTGGCATGTCAGCGGTCACAAAAGTCTGGTCGCCGTCGGTGACCATGCGCACGCGTTTTTGGTGCCCGCCATGTACCAAGGGCAGCTTGCCATGTTGTTAGTGGCTCGCAGTGATGCCACCGACACCAGCCGCAGTTACCACGCGCAAGACGGCAGCCGCATGAGCGAATTGCTGTTGAACAACGCCCCGGCCGAGTTGCTGACATTGCAAGGTTTGGCGGCATTGCAATTGGGTGTGGATGTGGGCATAGCCGCGTTGTGCGCCGAGTCTGTGGGTTTGATGGAAAAAACACTGGCCATCACCGCCGAGTACATGAACACCCGCAAGCAGTTTGGTGTGCCCATCGCCGCGTTTCAAGCGCTGCAACACCGCGCAGCGGACATGAAAATGCAACTTGAGCTGGGTCGCTCCATGAGCTACTACGCCACGCTCAAACTTAATGCACCTGCCGACGAACGCAGCCTGGCCATGTCGCGTGCCAAGTTGCAAATGGGCCGGTCTACCCGCCATGTTGGACAGGAGGCGGTGCAATTGCACGGCGGCATAGGCGTGACCGATGAATACATCGTCAGCCATTGCTTTAAGCGCCTCACTCAAATGGAAATGACTTTCGGCGACAGCCTGCACCACTTGGGGCAGGTGTCAGCCCATATGCAGGAGACGGCAGGCGTTTTTGCTTGATCTATTAAAGATGTATTTAGGAGCCTAGACATCGTGTGTATGGCTTTAGCGCATGCGTAGCCGTAAATTGAATCCTGCACATGTGTGTAAAAAATACTGCAAATCCCAAGTGGGATTTGCAGCTTAAACATATCTTTGAAACACAGCGCTAAATAGGGGCGCTTGCATACAATTTTTTAAATTATTGAATCTTTTTCGCCAGATAAATACGCCCGCCTTGTGGGTTTTGGGACATCAAAACGGCTTGATTAATTTTCAGCCCATTCGCTGAGAGTGCTTGGCATTGAGTATTTTTCCAATCTTTGTCTGCCTGTTTTGTCATAAAAGGCAATGTTTTGTCGCATTGTGCTTTTATTTTGGCTGGGGTGACAACACCGTTAAGCGCCGTAGCCTCTTCAAAAGAAAAATATTCTCCGTAATTACTGTATGGCTGGGAATTCGGGTTGTAGGCGCTGAAATAACTGTCAACGAGATTTTTTCCGGTGAAAGTAAGGCTATCCGAACCCAAAGTTTTTTCGTCAATCGTCAGTTGATGCGCTTTGAGGACGGAGTCTGAATTGGGCCGTTCAAAGAGAGGAGCCAGTACCTGCGGTTCCCAAGTCGCAGCTGTGCCTGAGTAATCGTCATTGGTGTATGCCGTAATTCGCAATTTCAATTGGCCAGAGTGGAAAGCTGTGTTGTAGGCACTAATTGTTTGACTGTTCGTAATCTCCAAGAAATTCGGGCTTAAACCACCAAATCATTCAAGTGCATTGACATTCCCGTTTCCATCGACCAAGCCCATTGAAATGGTGTAAGTGCTGTTATTAGTATTAGTGATGGTTTTACTTTTGAGTTTAAAGAGCGAAGAATAACTCTGCCCGCCATCGATACTCATCTCAAAAACAGAGCTTTTGTATTTTTTATCGTTGCACTCTCCGCATGAATCTCCTGAAAAATTAAGCGCAATACCGACGGTATCTTTAGTTTGTGTGGCAATCTTTGTACTTGAGTTGATGGATTCGCTGTGTATATATATCGGATAAAAATCAATATCAAATGGGGCTTGATTGCCATAAGCTCTCCATTTTCCATCTGCGCCTAGCTTGATAGGCATGAACTGTGGATAAGTGACACCGGAAATTTTGATGTTCAGTATTCCGCTGCAAACTTTGGTGTTGGGATCACATTTTTTGACAGCATACCCAGCACCTGACAGTTTTGCGATGTTTGTGGAAAAACCAGCTTTCGCCATTTCTAAATTTTCGCCTTGATTCAAGTAAGCGCTATCCGTAAGCTGACTAAAAGCATTTTGGTCTTTATTGTTATAAGCATTGATTAACGACTGCACAAATTTATCGATGCCTGACAAGTCCAATGACGCTTCTTCTTTTGACAGTACTAATTTGGTTACCGAATTGGTTGCTGTGTTTGAATTGACAGTGGTTGATGAACGTGTATTTTTATTGGTTAATTGAATTTCACCATTTGTTGAATTGGAAGAAAACTCCACAAGGTCAAACAGTTTGTCCATGCCTGTCTTGTCTGCTGTAAATTTGCCCGTCATCACATCCATGTTGTCAATATTCAAATTAGACATAGCATCTTTGAGCGCGGCTAATAGTTTGGCTTTGGCATCAGCCAGTTTTGCAGGGTCAATATTTTTGATTTTGGATGCATCGTTGAAAGTGACTGCGGGGTCAGCCCCCAGCGTTTGAGTGACGATTGCGTCTGTGGCTGGGGTCACATTGAGGGTGTTAGTACCTTGTGCTGGCGTAGTAGTCATCAAGCTGTGAAGTACATAGCTTGTGCCTGCTGCAGAACCTTTGACTTGTAGCATCAGCGGCGGAGTGAAACTGCTGACATTGCTGAAACTGAAATTGCCGGATTCGTCTGTCGTTGTTGTTTCTGTCTTGCCAGTGCTGTCTTTGAGCGTGACAGTAGCGTTAGCCAAAGCCGTGCCAATGGCGGCGACACCAGCCAAGGACTGCGTGGTTGCACTGGTGCTTGCACCACCGCCACCGCATGCGATCAACAAAGCTGTCATGCCAGACAGCAGGAAGGATTGAATCATTCTGCTCAACATTTAAGGCTCCAAGATGAAAACAAGAATCAAATATAAATCAATTTATTTATTTAAAAAATAAAAATATATTCATAATACTTAAAAAAAATTTTGCGCCAGCAGAGACTTTTCCCACCGGATAGGAGATAACCCCATAGGTGGGACAATGGCCGAATGCACCCAAAAGCCCTGCTCGACGCCTGTACCGAACTCACCCGCCTGTTGTTACGTTTTGAACACCCCGCTGACAGCGTGGTGTCCAAATACTTTAGAGAGCAACGCAAATCCATGGACCTGGGCCCGCGCGAGCGCAGCGTGCTGGCCGAAACTGTTTACAACGTGCTGCGCCAAAAGCTGCGGTTTGAGCATTTGGCCAAATCCGGCACTGGCGTGCGCGAGCGCCGACTGGCCATTCTGGGCTGGGCCGCGCATTTGGACGCGCAAGCAAGACAGCAGCAACCGCAACTCAAACACGGTGACCGTGGCTTCATGAAAGCCGCCATGAGCGAGATGGAGTTCAAGTGGCTCAGCGATTGCGATGCCGCCACCGAAGATGATTTCCTCGCTCCGCACAAACACAATTTGCCACCTTGGTTGGCTGAAGCCTTGGAAGCGCAACTCGGCGACAACTTCTGGCCGCTGGTTGACAGCTTGCAGCAAACCGCCGGGCTGGATGTGCGTGTCAACACCTTGCTGGCCAAGCGTGCCGATGTGTTGGCGCAGTTGAAAGCCGCCGGTATTCAAGCGTTTGACACCCCGTTTTCGCCCTGGGGTTTGCGCATGCCGGCCAAACCTAACCTCAGCAAGTTGGCTTTGTTCGAGCAAGGTCACATCGAAGTGCAGGACGAAGGCTCGCAATTGCTGGCGCTGTTGGTCGATGCCAAACGCGGCGAAATGGTGGCCGATTTTTGCGCCGGTGCCGGCGGCAAAACCCTGGCCTTGGGCGCGAGCATGCGCAACACCGGTCGCTTGTATGCATTTGACACCTCGGCGCACCGCTTGGACGCGCTCAAACCCCGGCTCGCACGCAGCGGTTTGTCTAATATCCACCCGGTGGCGATTGCTCATGAGCGCGACGACCGCATCAAACGCTTGCGCGGCAAGATGGACAGGGTGCTGGTGGATGCGCCATGTACGGGTCTTGGCACTTTGCGGCGCAACCCGGATTTGAAATGGCGGCAAACCCCTGAGGCCGTGGCTGAACTGGTGGTGAAACAAACCGCCATCCTTGCCGCAGCCGCTCGCTTGCTCAAACCCGGCGGACGCTTGGTGTACGCCACCTGCAGTTTGTTGCGCGAAGAAAACG
Source organism: Comamonadaceae bacterium (assembly GCA_947456305.1). GTDB lineage: Bacteria > Pseudomonadota > Gammaproteobacteria > Burkholderiales > Burkholderiaceae_C > Limnohabitans. The sequence continues at coordinate 155,861 of CANGPN010000003.1, forward strand.
AAATGATTGCTGAAGCGTTCAGCTTGGTGCACCCGCAGTTCAGGCCGCTTTCTGTCAGTGAATTGCTGGCCGCTGATGGCGTGGCTCAGCCGGACAATTTGTGCACGCCCGATGGTTTGTATTTGCGTTTGTGGCCGCATGTGCACGCTACCGACGGATTCTTTGCGGCTGCTTGGTCTTTGTCATAAGCCCGTTTTAAAATTGATTCGACATTGAATTTCTAAGGATGCATATGGTCTTACCTGCATGGCCGTGGTTGGATGCGCTGCTCAATTGGCTGGCTTACGGCACTTGGCATTTGAGCGCTTGGCAATTGGTGGCGTTCACGCTGGTGATGACCCACATCACCATTGCCTCGGTGACGATTTACCTGCACCGCCACCAGGCCCACCGTTCGCTGGATTTGCATTGGTTGCCAGCGCATTTCTTCAGGCTCTGGCTTTGGTTGACCACCGGTATGACCACCAAGGCATGGGCAGCGATACACCGCAAACACCACGCCAAATGCGAATCAGAAGAAGACCCGCACAGCCCTCAAGTCATCGGCATCAAAACGGTGTTTTGGCAGGGTGCCGAGTTGTACCGTCGCGAAGCCAATAACGCGGAAACCTTGCGCAAATACGGTCATGGCACGCCGGACGACTGGCTAGAAAACAAGGTGTATTCCTATTTCCCATGGCAAGGTGTGGGCATCATGTTGATCATCGATTTGGCTTTGTTCGGTGCCATCGGTTTGACCATCTGGGCGGTGCAAATGCTGTGGATCCCGGTCACCGCCGCCGGGGTGATCAATGGATTCGGGCATTACTGGGGTTACCGCAATTTTGAAGCGCCGGACGCCAGCACCAATATCTCGCCTTGGGGCATCATCATCGGCGGCGAAGAGTTACACAACAACCACCACACCTACCCCACGTCGGCGAAGTTGTCGGTCAAGCCTTACGAGTTCGACATCGGTTGGTTATACATACGCCTGCTTGAAATTTGTGGTTTGGCCACAGTGAAAAAGGTACCGCCCAAATTGCATTACGCCGAAGTGCAAGCTGTGGCGAACGAGCAAACACTGGAAGCGCTGATCGCCAATCGCTATGAAGTGATGGCGGGCTTTGCGCGACAGTTACAAATCACTTTGAAACAGGAAATCGATTCCTTGCCTAAACTGCCTGCTGATGCGGTATTGAGCGCGGCCAAGCGCTGGATGCATCGCGATGAAGTGAAAGTGCCGGTTCAATTTCAAGCTTTACTTAATCAAGCCCGGGATGCTTTGCCGAATGTAGACACCATGGTGCGTATGCGTGAAGAGCTGCGTCAAATGTGGTTGAACACCCATGCAAGTCGTGCCCAGTTGGCGATGGATTTGCAGCAGTGGTGTTTGCGTGCCGAGCAAAGCGGCGTTGATGCGTTGCGCGATTTCTCTATGCAATTGCGCGCTGCGCGGGTTTAGTTTGTCGATCCTCAGTTACTCGCGTTTGCTAAGGCGCAGTGATTTCCGCTGACTTGAGCCTGGTCATAAAAGAATGCCGCGGCGGTTTTTAAGCGGCTCATTAACGGAAAGCGGCCGCGACGGTTGACCAAGATAAATATTTATTTCAGTCAACAACTTGTATCTGCTGGCCGTTGAAGAATCACTCCAAGGCTTTGGAGGTTTTCTTCCTCAACCACTGAAAGGTATTTCATGAAAAATTTTGCTGCCCTCTTAATGACCACCGTTTTCGCTGCCGCTTCTTTTGCTGCATCTCCAACAGCCACACCAGCAGCTACCTCTGCCCCGGCTGCAACCACAGCGGCTGCTGCAACGCCAATCACAGCCAAGCCAGCGGTTGATAAAGTGAAAAAGCACAAAGTCGCACACAAGTCCGCCAAAAAAGAAGCCGCACCGGCAGCAGCAGCTAGCGCATCCGCTGTGAAGTAACTATCGAATTAAATCATCGGACGAAAAAAAACCGCCGTGAGGCGGTTTTTTTTCGGTCAAGACAAACTCACTTGAGTTTGATTTCCTTGTACTCGACGTGCTTGCGTGCCTTGGGGTCGAACTTCATAATCGACATTTTTTCGGGCATGGTTTTTTTGTTTTTGCTGGTCGTGTAGAAATGACCTGTGCCGGCAGTTGATTCCAGCTTGATTTTTTCGCGTCCGCCTTTGGAAGCCATGGTGAAAGTCCTTTAAAAGTCGGTGAAAAATTAAGCTTGGCCGCGAGCGCGCATGTCTGCGAGCACAACGTCAATGCCTTTTTTGTCGATTAAGCGCAGTGCAGCGCTGGACACCCGCAAACGCACCCAACGGTTTTCGCTTTCCACCCAGAAACGGCGGTGTTGCAGATTGGGCAGGAAACGGCGCTTGGTTTTGTTGTTGGCGTGGGAAACATTGTTGCCCACCATCGGGCCTTTGCCCGTTACTTCACATACGCGTGCCATCAGACACTCCTAAGTAAACAGCCGGTATGACCGGCTTGACCTCGCCTTTGAGGGGGCGGTATCCCTGGACGTGCAGCGCGAAGCTGCGTATCCGACAGAGCCAAATAGTATAACTTGATTGAATTCTAGTCCATCCAGCCACCAAGTGGAAGCCAAAATGCTCACACAAGCGAGGCTTGACGGTGGTGTTGCGCCTGTTGCCGGATTGCCGCGCGCTCTGCGTCAGACAGGCGGTTGAGGTTTTTCAATTGCATCAACATGCGTGGGTTTTTGGCCAAAGTGTCTGCGTGTTTGTCCAAATAATCCCAATACAAGGTGGTGAACGGGCAGGCCGTCTCTCCGGTGGATTGCGCCGGGTTGAAACGACAAGATTTGCAATGGTTGCTCATGCGGTCTATGTATTTGCCGCTGGCCACATAAGGTTTGCTGGCCATCAGGCCGCCGTCTGCATATTGACTCATGCCCAAAGTGTTCGGCAACTCCACCCATTCAACGGCATCCACATACACCGCCAAATACCATTCTTGTACTTCTTTAGGATGCACGCCAAACAACAGCGCGTACAAACCTGTGACCATGAGTCGCTGAATATGGTGGGCGTAGCCATGCGTCAGTGTTTGACCAATCGCATCCCGCAGGCAAGCCATGTCGGTGTCACCGGTCCAGAAAAAACCGGGCAACTTGGCAAACGATTCCATGCTGTTGCGCTCTAAATAGTCTGGCATCTGCGTCCAGTAAATGCCGCGCACGTATTCGCGCCAGCCCAATACCTGACGCACAAAACCTTCCACAGCCTCAATCGGCGCCAGTCCCGCATGAAAAGCGTTTTCTGCTGCAGCCACCACTTCTCTGGGGTTGAGCAGTTTGAGATTGAGCGAGCACGACAGGTGCGAGTGGTACAGCCAAACCTCGCCTTCCCACATGGCATCTTGGTATTGACCGAAATGCGGCAACCGGTGTTGAACGAAATCTGCCAACACCTGCAATGCTTGAGCCCGTGTGACCGGCCAGCCAAAGCTCTCTAGCTTGCCCGGGTGTTTGGCAAACCGTTGGTTGACCAGAGCCATCACCGAACGGGTGATCGCGTCCGGTTCAAACCGGGTGGGTGCGGGTATCTGGCCGGGACCTTGTTTGCCAAAACTGCCCCGGTTGTCCACATCAAAATTCCATTGACCACCGACAGGCTTTTTGCCATCCATCAAGATGCCGTGGTTTTGCCTGAGTTCACGGTAAAAATACTCGAGGCGTATTTGTTTGCGTCCTGCCATGTGTTGCACGAAATCACGCACCGTGCTGAAAAAATGGCTGTCGTCCCGAATGTCCACATTCAGACCATGCGCATGGGCCACAGAGCGAAGGCTTTGCAACACACGCCAATCGCCCGGTGCAGTCATCACCAATTGTTGTGGCCGGTGTTTATTGATGGCTTTGTCGAGTTCACCGGCCAGTGTGCCCGTGTTCTCATTGGCATCCAGCAGGCTGTAGATGACAGGCCAGTTTTTCTCCCGCAAGCTTTGCGCGAAATGGCGCATGGCACTTAGGAAAACGCAGGTTCTTTTTTTGGATGACAGCACATGCGTGGACTCTTCATCCACCTCGGCCATCCAAATGGCATCTTGCATTGGGTCGAAGTCTGCGAGGCAGGATGCCTGTTCGTCCAACTGATCGCCCAGCACCAACACCAAGTGTCTGAGGGGCAAAGCTGGGTCGCGCAAAGACACCGTGTTCACGCAGCAGCGACCGGGGTCGCTTTACGTTGACGGCAAGCCTCAGAGCAGTACAGCACTTGTTCCCAGTTTTTTGCCCAGGCTTTGCGCCAGGTCATTTCGCGTGCGCATACTTTGCACAGCTTGCTAGGCAAGCTGCGCTTATTGCCTTTGAAAGATGCTTGAGTGGGCACGCGTGTAAATGGTTTATTGCTCTAAAAACCGCTGTGCATCCAGGGCAGCCATGCAACCAGTGCCTGCACTGGTAATGGCTTGGCGGTACACATGGTCTTGCACGTCACCGGCAGCAAACACACCGGGTACGCTGGTTTGTGTGGCCATGCCTTGCAAACCGCTTTGTGTGACGATGTAGCCGTCTTTCATGGTTAGCTGGCCTTCAAAAATACTGGTGTTGGGCTGGTGACCGATGGCGATAAAGCAGCCATGTACCGCCAGTTCGCGGGTCTGGTTGTCTTGCACGCTTTTCAAACGCACGCCGGTAACACCAGAGGGGTCGCCCAATACTTCATCCAGCACGCTGTGGAGTTCAAGCACGATTTTTCCTGCTTTGACTTTGTCCATCAACTTGTCAATCATGATGGCTTCGGCTTTGAACTTGTCGCGGCGATGTATCAAATGCACTTTGCTGGCGATATTGGACAAATACAAAGCTTCTTCAACGGCTGTGTTGCCGCCGCCAACCACGCAACACACTTTGTCGCGGTAGAAAAAACCGTCGCAAGTCGCACAACCGGAAACACCGCGACCCATGAAACTTTGTTCGGAAGTCAGACCTAAGTATTTGGCCGATGCGCCGGTGGCAATGATGAGCGCGTCACAGGTATAAGTCCCGCTGTCGCCGGTCAAGGTAAAAGGGCGCTGGCTGAAATCCACCTTATTAATATGATCGAACACCATCTTGGTATTGAAGCGCTCAGCGTGTTCTTGAAACCTTTGCATCAAGTCCGGGCCTTGCACGCCATGGACATCGGCAGGCCAGTTGTCTACCTCGGTGGTGGTCATCAATTGGCCGCCTTGCGCCATGCCGGTGATCAATGTGGGTTGTAAATTGGCGCGGGCCGCATAAACGGCGGCGCTGTAACCGGCAGGGCCTGAGCCCAGAATGAGAACTTTGCTGTGTTGGGGGGATGTCATGGTGCGCTTATATAAATAGTTCAAAGAAGGCAAACACTGCGCTTCACAGCCTCTGATTTTAGGCGCTGGTCCGAATAATGCCCGCGTCGCGCCTGTTAAGCTTACGTCCGGCAATGACATATTCTTTAAACACCCTCAAAAATACTCAGGACAACCCGCCAGCAGTCAGCGGTTGGCGACGCTTTGTGCAGGAAATTGCGTTGTCCCTGGGTTTTGTGTTTTTGCTGTTTTGGCTGGTGTCCATGCTCAGCCATTCTGCACAAGACCCGGCTTGGACCACATCCGGATCTAGCGCGGTGCCGCACAACTGGGGCGGGCGCATAGGAGCGGCCATCAGCGACCTGGGGTTTTTTATCGCCGGCTACTCCATCGTATGGTGTTATCTGGCGAGTTTGGTGAGCTGGTTGAAGGCGCTGGCCACACGCATGCGCAGCGAAGACAGTCCGTTGATTGAGCACCACATCTGGCGTTTGAGTCGCTGGGCTTTTTGGAGCGGATTGGTTTTATTAATGCTTTCCAGCACCGGGCTGGAATTCACCCGTTTGTACCGATTTGACGCCCACATACCCGGCCACCACGCAGGCGGTATCCTGGGCTACTTGATCGGCGGCGCTGCGGCTAAATGGCTGGGCTTCAATGGCTCAGCACTGGTATTCATTGTTTTCATGCTGATCGGTTTGTCCTGGACTTTCGGTTTTTCCTGGGTTCAGCTGGCTGAAAACATAGGCGCCGGGATTGACCAGTCGATTGCCAACTGGCGCGAGCGACGCGAAATGGCCGAAGACTTGGCAGTGGGTCAGGCTGCTGCCCGTAAACGCGAAGAAGACATGCAAACGGACAGGGTGGAGATCGAAGAGACTGCACCGCATCCTGTCAGGATTGTGGTCGACCCGGAACCACTGGCGCAGCCCAAAAGCGAGCGCATGGCACGCGAACGGCAAAAACCGTTGTTCAACGACATGCCGGATTCACGCTTGCCGCAGGTGGATTTGCTCGACGACTCGCAAGTGCGCCAAGACCCGGTAGATTCGGAAACGATTGAATTCACCAGTCGTTTGATTGAGAAAAAATTGCGCGACTTTGGTGTCGAAGTCAAAGTCCTGGCGGCCGCCCCCGGTCCGGTGGTGACACGTTATGAAATTGAGCCAGCCACCGGTGTCAAGGGTTCGCAAATCGTCAACCTGGCCAAAGACTTGGCCCGCTCGCTCAGCATGGTGTCCATTCGCGTGGTGGAAACCATACCGGGTAAAAACTTCATGGCGTTGGAATTGCCCAATGCCAAACGCCAATCGATTCGCTTGAGTGAAATTCTGGGCTCTGAGGTTTACAACGAAGCCAAATCGTTGCTCACCATGGGTTTGGGCAAAGACATAGGTGGACACCCGGTGGTGGCTGATCTGGCCAAGATGCCGCATGTGTTGGTGGCCGGTACCACGGGCTCAGGCAAATCGGTGGGCATTAACGCCATGATTTTGAGCCTGCTCTACAAAGCTGAAGCGCGCGATGTGCGCCTTTTAATGATCGACCCCAAAATGCTGGAGATGTCGGTGTACGAAGGCATTCCGCATTTGCTGGCACCGGTGGTCACTGACATGCGTCAGGCCGCACACGGATTGAATTGGTGTGTGGGCGAGATGGAGCGCCGCTACAAGCTGATGAGCAAAATGGGTGTGCGTAATCTGGCCGGTTATAACCACAAAATTGAAGAAGCCTTAGAAGCCGGTCACTCCATTCCGAATCCGTTCAGCCTCACGCCGGATGACCCGGAACCGCTGGAGCGATTGCCGCATATCGTGGTGGTGATTGATGAACTCGCCGATCTGATGATGGTGGTCGGCAAAAAAATTGAAGAGCTGATCGCGCGTTTAGCGCAAAAAGCACGTGCCGCCGGTATCCATTTGATTTTGGCCACGCAACGCCCCAGTGTGGACGTGATCACCGGTTTGATCAAAGCCAACATTCCGACCCGCATCGCGTTTCAGGTGAGCAGCAAAATTGACAGCCGCACCATCCTCGACCAAATGGGCGCAGAAGCCTTGCTCGGCATGGGTGACATGCTGTATTTGCCCAGCGGCACCGGTTTTCCGATTCGCGTGCATGGCGCATTTGTCAGTGACGAAGAGGTGCACCGTGTCGTCAGCTACCTCAAAACACAAGGCGAACCCAACTACATTGAAGGATTGCTTGAAGGTGGCACCGTTGACGGCGAAGCCAACGGCCCGGATTTGTTTGGTGAGACGGCCAGCGAAAAAGACCCGATGTACGACCAAGCGGTGGAAGTGGTGTTAAAAAATCGCAAGGCCAGTATTTCCTTGGTGCAACGGCATTTGAAAATCGGCTACAACCGCGCGGCACGTTTGGTGGAAGACATGGAGAAGGCCGGCATGGTCAGCGCCATGAGCAGCAACGGACAGCGCGAAATTCTGGTGCCTACGCGTCAGGAATAAGTACGAGATTTTTCATGCATTCACCCGCTTCAAAATGTCTCAACATGAAAACTGATCACAATACTTTGACAGCAAACATTTCACGCAGGCTAGTAGCCTGGCTGGCAATGGCTTGCCTGAGTTGGTGTACAGCGGTCCACGCTGACAGCTTAGACAGTTTGGCCAAATTCTTGTCTACAACGCGCAGCATGCGCGCTGAATTCACCCAAACAGTGACCACGCCGTCCAAAGACAGCCGACCTGCCAAGATCAAGATTTCTAATGGCAGCTTTTCTTTCATTCGGCCTACCGTATTTAGGTTTGATTACGCCAAACCGTTTTTGCAAAACATTGTGGCTGACGGCAAACACCTTTGGCTTTATGACGCTGACATGAACCAGGTCACGCAACGTAACCAATTGCAAGCTTTGGGCAGCACGCCGGCTTCTTTGATTGCGTCGGCAAGTGATATAGCCACCCTTGAAAAAGAGTTTGATTTGCAAGCCGAGACCAATGCTGAGGGTTTGCAATGGGTCAGTGCCACGCCTAAAGCCCAGGAGGGTAGTTTGCAAAAAGTACGTATCGGTATGCGGGTGCAAGGTGATCAGGTGTTTTTGTCACAATTGGACATACAGGATGCATTTGGTACGCGTTCCTTGATTAAGTTTGAGCGTACTGACATCAATCCCAAATCGCTGACGCTGGCGCAATTCAGTTTTGTGCCGCCCAAAGGTGCAGATTTGATCAAGCCCTGAGGTGTTGCAAGGCCTGGCTCCGTTGTATTCAGCCCGTACACGTTTGCTGGTGTTGGGCAGTTTTCCGAGTGTGGCCTCTTTGCAAAAACAACAGTACTACGGTCACGCGCAAAACCATTTTTGGAAAATCACTGCCACCCTGTTGTCGCCTGTTGCGTCCGATGTGCTGGCCTTGGACTACGACAAGCGCTGCAATTGGTTGCTTGAACACGGCGTAGGTTTATGGGATGTGTATGCGGCCTGCGAACGCGAGGGCAGTCTGGACAGCAATATCCGAGATGCGCAACTCAATGATTTATCGCTTGTGCAAACAGCGTGTCCGCAGTTACAAGCTATTGCGCACAACGGCGGCGAAAGTTTCAAGCACGCCACGCATACACGCCATCTGGGTGTGCCGGTTTACCGATTACCCTCCAGCAGTCCGGCGAATGCAAGTTGGTCGTTTGAGCGCAAGCTGCACGCATGGCGCGAGGTGTTCACACTAGCCGGTCTGCCCGTAGTAGGGAGACAATAGTCCCGCCACCATGACCACATCACCGCCACACATCCATTCACCGCTGGCCGAGCGCTTGCGACCGACTAGTTTGGCCGAGGTCGTCGGCCAGCAACACATTCTGGGCGAAGGCATGGCGCTGCGCGTGGCGTTTGAATCCGGGCAACCGCACAGTTGTTTGTTATGGGGGCCGCCGGGCGTGGGCAAAACCACCATCGCGCGTTTGATGGCAGATGCGTTTGATGCGCAGTTTTTGTCCATCAGCGCGGTGCTCGGTGGTGTGAAGGAAATACGCGAAGCGGTGGAGATGGCGCAAACGGCGCGTGACTCGTTGGAGCAAAAGCGCACGATAGTGTTTGTCGATGAAGTGCACAGGTTCAACAAAAGCCAGCAGGATGCGTTTTTGCCGCATGTGGAATCGGGTTTGTTCACCTTCATAGGCGCGACAACGGAGAACCCGTCGTTTGAAGTGAACTCGGCCTTGTTGTCGCGTGCTGCGGTGTATGTGTTGCAGCCTTTGTCTGAAGATGACTTGACGCAAATCGTCCATAAAGCGCGCGCCATCGATGCCATACCTGCACTTGAAGACCAAGCACAAGCGCGATTGATTGCGTATGCCGATGGAGATGCCAGACGTTTACTCAACACCTTGGAAACCTTGGCGGTGGCCGCGCAACGCGAACAACTGTCGTTGGTGACTGATGCATGGCTCATGAAAGTACTGGGCGAACGCATGCGCCGTTACGACAAAGGCGGCGAACAGTTTTACGACACCATCAGTGCGCTGCACAAATCGGTGCGCGGTTCCGACCCTGATGCGGCTTTGTACTGGCTGGTGCGCATGCTCGACGGTGGCGCAGAACCCAAATACATGGCGCGACGCATGATTCGCATGGCGGCAGAGGACATTGGACTGGCAGATCCGCGTGCGTTGCGGCTCGCGCTAGACGCTGCCGAGGTGTATGAGCGATTGGGTTCACCTGAAGGCGAGTTGGCATTGGCCGAATGCGTGGTGTACTTGGCGATTGCGCCGAAATCGAATGCGGTCTACAAAGCTTATAAGAATGTGCGCAAACTCATCAAGAGCGATGGCACACGCCCGGTGCCCATGCATTTGCGCAATGCGCCGACGCAGTTGATGAAAGACCTGGACTACGGCCGAGCCTACAGGTATGCGCATGACGAGCCTGATGCATTTGCCGCCGGTGAAAACTATTGGCCGGATGGCATGAAGCCGCCGGTGTTGTATGAGCCGGTCGAGCGTGGTTTGGAAATCAAGATCGCAGAAAAAATGCGTTTGCTGCGTGACAAAAACACGCAAGCCAAAAAAACTTAAAGCTTGTCGGCTTCGCTGGTGAACGAGTCAGCGAAAAATTCTTCAGCGGGCAAACCATGCGCCGCATAGTCGCGTTGGGCAGATTCAATCACCACCGGCGCACCGCAGGCATACACCTGATGCGCTGACAAATCGGGCAGGTCTTGCAACACAGCTGCATGCACAAAACCGGTTCTGCCCGTCCAGTGGTCTTCGGGCAAAGCGTCTGATACCACAGGGATGAATTGCAGATTCGGCATCAGCGCCATTTGCGCTGTCACCCAGTCGCTCATGTAAATGTCTGAAGGGCGGCGACCGCCCCAATACAAACGCGCCGGGCGCTGAATATTTTTATGCTGCATGTGTTCCAGCAGCGCTTTGATGGGTGCAAAACCGGTGCCCGAGGCCAGCAACACCATGGGCTTGTCGCTGTCTTCGCGCAAATAAAAACTGCCGAACGGCGCTTCAATGCGTTGAATTTCTTTGTCTTTCATGGCTCCAAACACATGGTCGGTGAATTTGCCGCCGGGCATATGCCGTATGTGCAATTCCACCATGGGCGCACCTGCAGCAATTGTGTGCGGCGCATTTGCGATGGAATAAGCACGGCGCGAACCATCGCGCAACAAAAACTCCACGTATTGACCCGCGTGGTATTGCATGTTTTCTGTGGACGGCAATTGCAGCACGATGCGCATGACATCAGCTGACAGCTTTTCAAGCGACATGATGCGCACCGGCATTTTGCGTATGGGAAAAGCATCTGCGCTGGTCACTTGTCTGGACTCAATCACCACATCACTCAAGGCTGTGGCGCGGCAGGTCAGCACCATGCCTTTGGCCAACTCTTCATCGCTCAAAGCTTTGCTTTGGTAGGCGCTCATTTGAATGTCGCCGGATAACTTGTGGCATTTGCAGGAGCCGCAAGCGCCGTCTTTGCACCCATAGGGCAGGCTGATGCCTTGGCGTATGCCTGCGCTCAACAGCGTCTCGCCTTCATTCACATTGAAAGACCGGCCACTGGGTTGTACCGACACTTGAAACGCCATGCTTGTTATCCTTGTATATTGAAAAACAACGAAAGACAGGATTTTGCCTTCAAACCAAAGCCCACTTGGCGCGTTGCCCGCGCGATTCAGACGACCCCGTGTCTTGATTGTCGGTTGCGGGGACGTGGGCATGCGTGCTGCCGCTTTGCTCAAACACAGCAGCCGTGTTTTTGCATTGACCAGCAGCGAGTCGCGAGTCAGCGAATTACGCCAGCACGGCATCACTGCAATCAAAGGCAATTTAGACGAAGCAGTCAGCTTGCAACGACTGGCAGGTGTGGCTACCCACCTCATACACATGGCACCACCGCCTTTGCAAGGCCACACCGATCCGCGCACCCGCGCATTGGTGCAGGCTTTGATGTTGCGGTCATCACCGCAGTCTGTGGTGTACGGTTCGACCAGTGGCGTGTATGGCGACTGCAGCGGCGCGTGGATAGATGAAACACAGCCTTTGAACCCGCAGACTGAGCGCGCGCAGCGACGTGTGGATGCTGAAGCTTGGTTGAACGCCTGGGGCTCGCGCGGATTTCCGCGCATCCACGTTTTACGAATTCCCGGCATTTACGCACTTGACCGCGAAGGTGGCACACCACGCGAACGCTTGCAACGTGGCACGCCGGTGTTGCAAGCCTTGGATGATGTGTACACCAACCATATCCATGCAGACGATTTGGCATGCGCCGCTGTGCTTGCGGTGTGGCGCGGCAAAAGCTTGCGGCCTTTGCATGTCAGTGATGACAGCGATATGTTGATGAGTGACTACATGGACATGGCTGCAGACCTGTGGCAGTTGCCGCGCCCGCCGCGCATTAGCAGAGCACAAGCGCAGACTGCATTGCCCGCAATGACATTGAGTTTCATGAACGAATCACGGCGCATGCACAACCAACGTTTGAAAACCGAATTGCGCATGAAATTGCGCTATCCCACGGTGCGCGAAGGCTTGCAGGGCAAGCCGGTGTTTTAACGCATGCCGATTTTGGCGTCACCGAAGATGCCGTTGGCTTCGCGCGGCAGGCTGCGCCAATACTGTTGCGTGGCTTGCACCTGACCGCCGAGCGCGGCGGCTGCCTCCCAACCCCAACGCGGTTTGTACAAAAAGCTGCGGCCCAGCGCCACCATATCGGCTTCTCCGGCTTGCAACACCTCTTCAGCGTGTTTGGGTTCGGTGATCAAACCGACAGCGATGGTGGGTAAACCGGTTTGCTGCTTGATGTGTTTGGCGAAATGCACCTGGTAGCCCGGGCCGATGGTGATTTTTTGCTGCGGTGAAATGCCGCCGGAAGACACGTGCACAAAGTCGGCACCGGCTTGCTTCAACAGCTTGGTGAAGTCCGTGGTTTGCTCCAAATCCCAGCCGCCTTCTATCCAGTCACTGGCAGACAAACGCATGCCCAGTACGCCGTTGAATGCCGCACGTACTGCTTTGAATACCTGCAATGGAAAGCGCGCGCGGTTGGCGAAATTGCCGCCGTAGTTGTCGTTGCGTTGGTTGGCGATCGGTGACAAAAACTCGTGCAACAAATAACCGTGTGCGCCGTGCAGTTCCAGCATTTCCAAGCCCATGGCTTGGGCGCGTTCTGCGGCTTTGACAAAGGCTTTTTCAATATCGAGTAAACCGGTTGCATCAATTTCATGCGGTGGTTCTTCACCGGGCAACAGGTTGATGGGAGAGGGGGCAACGGTTTCCCAACCGCCATGCGCTTTGTCTATCAACATGCCGCCGTGCCAAGGCTGTGCGCTAGAGCCTTTGCGACCGGAGTGAGCGATTTGCATGCACACAGGTATGGGAGGTGCGAGTTTTCGTGCCCTAGCCAATGTGTCTGCCAATGCATGGGCGGTGGCATCGTTCCAGATACCCAAGCAATTCGGTGTGATGCGGCCTTGCGCGGTCACGGCGGTGGCTTCGATCATGAACACACCGGCGCCACTGTTGAGCAGATTGGCCCAGTGCATCAAATGCCAGTCGTTGGCCTTGCCGTCCAGATCACAAGCGTATTGGCACATGGGTGCAACCACGATGCGGTTGGGCAAAGTCAGCGGGCCGCGTGGGGATTGGAGTGTGATGGGAGTGAAGAGCAGGCTCATGGTGTTGTGATGAAAGAACAAAGCAGCATCTTAATTGCAGGCGCACAGACCAAAAAAAACGACCCTTGTGGGGTCGTATTTTTGTTGCCATCGGCTGGTGCCGGAGGCCGGAATCGAACCGGCACGGTGTTTTGCACCGGCAGATTTTGAATCTGCTGCGTCTACCAATTTCGCCACTCCGGCAGGAGAGGGAGCCGAATTATGGCACAGTGTGGGGATGAACTATC